>CAZKCG010000016.1:0-4171 GCA_964551445.1 uncultured bacterium
GCCGATCATGCAGGCCATCAGGATCGCGGCGGATATCCTGAGCGCCGCGCTCGAACAGAGGCACGCCGAAGAACTGGAAAAAGCCAAAGAAAAAGCAGAAACCGCGAATCTTGCCAAAAGTGAATTTCTGGCCAATATGAGCCATGAAATAAGAACGCCGTTGAACGCCATCATAGGCATGACCGAGATCGTCATGGACACGGACCTTGACGAGAGCCAGACATGCTTCATGGATATCATAAATAAAGAAGCCGGCTCGCTTTTAAACATTATCAGCCAGATACTCGATCTTTCAAGGATCGAAGCGCGGAAATTCGAACTCGAGCTCATAGAATTCGACATAAGGGACCTCATCGAGGAGGTCGCCGCCGGGTTCGCGCTGAAGGTCGAAAGAAAAGGCCTTGAACTGGTGTCTTTCGTGCCGGTCGAGCTTTTCACGAAACTGGTCGGCGATTCATACAAATTGAGGCAGGTCCTCGTTAATCTGGTCGGAAACGCCGTTAAATTCACCGAAACGGGCGAGATCTTCATTAAGGTCGAAAAAGAAGCGGAAACCGCGTCCGAGATATTGCTTTTGTTTTCGGTCACGGACACAGGCATCGGCATTCCCGAGGAAAAGCAGGCCATGATCTTCGAAAGTTTCACTCAGGCGGATAGTTCCACGACCAGAAAATACGGCGGAACCGGTTTGGGCACCACGATATCGAAAAAAATGGTCGATCTCATGGGCGGAAGGATCAGCCTTGACAGCGAACCCGGCCGCGGCAGCACTTTCCGTTTTGAGATAAAGTTGAAAAAACAGACCGTCGCGGATGAAGGCCCGGATAAACAGGTCAAACCGTCCGGCGACCGCCTGGCTCTTATAGTTTCTGAAAATTCAGCCGTTTCGATGATGCTGAAAAATTATCTGGCGCCTTCAGGCTATGAGGCGATACTCGCTTCAAATCCGGAGGATATCCGTAAACACATCGAAGAGCGAAGCGGTATGATAAAACTTATAATTGTCGACGCCAACGCTCACGGCATAAGACATTCCGAATTCATAAAAAGCGTCAGATCGCGCGAAGGGTTCGGAAATATCCCCGTAATAATGCTTATTTCAATAGGCCTTTCAAGCTATATAAACCGTTTTAAAAACGACGGCGCGAGCGAATGCGTCATAAAACCCGTCAAACTTCACGAACTCGGCGAATCTTTGATAACCGCCTTAAATTTCTCTGAAAATTCATACGATGATAGATTCGAGCCGTCGCAGGACACGAGCGATATATCAGGCTCGAAGGTCCTGATCGTCGAAGATTATAAGCCTAACCAGAAGATAATGACGCTGCATCTGGATAAAATGGGCTGCTCGGTCGATATCGCCGAGAACGGCCAGAGGGCGCTTGATCTCTTCGCTGAAAATGATTACGATCTGGTGCTTATGGATATACAGATGCCCGTAATGGACGGGTACGAGGCGGCCGCGGCCATGCGCGAGTTCGAAAAAATAAGGATGAAGAACGAACCCGAAGGGTTTCGAAGGACCGCGATAATAGCAATGACCGCTCACGCCATAAAAGAATATATCGAAAAATGTTTCGCCGTCGGGATGGACGATTTTTTGTTAAAACCCGTTAAGCGAAAACGCCTGGCGGAAATGCTCGGGAAATGGCTTAAGGATAAAACCGCCGCGAGAATCGCCGCTTCCGCGGGAGCTTCCGGCAAATTAGAAAATTTTTGCCGTGAAGAAGACGCTCCGATAGACCTTGACGAAGCGATATCCGAATTCAACGGCGACCGGGCGCTTGTAATGGAGCTGATATCTGATTTTATAACCGGCGTAGAAAAACAGATCGGGTCCATGAAAATGAAAATGCGCGAGAACGATCTTGAATCGATACAGAATGAAGCCCACTCAATAAAAGGCGGCGCGGGAAATTTAACGGCGCTGATATTATATAAAGCCGCTTCGGAGCTGGAAAAAAACGCCAGAAGTAAGGATCTAGCGTTGACGGAAAGTTCGCTTTCGGAATTTGAGGACGCCTTTATAAATTTCAAAAATTATTGTAACGCGAAAATTTTATCTCAATAAAACAATCGGACTTTTATCCGATTGGTACCGGCCATCAGTGAAAAAAGGTCCGATCCGCGAATTTTAAAGTTTGAAAACGCTTGTTTTGTCTCATTTTTTGATTTTGGCATACCTCTTGCTAATTATAATTCAAACCAGTAACAATCGCTGATACAGGGGTGGTCAAAATGAATTTTTTAAATATGCTCAATATCTCATTCGGAATGGCGGCGTCTTCTTTGTTTTTGACGGATACGCTGCTGGCCAAACTTGAAAAGGCCGCCGCCGGATCTCCGAAAAATTCTAAAAAGAGATCAAATCTATCGAAACGCGCGGGCGAAAAAACATCCGGCACTGGTAAAACAAGATCGGATCGCGAATAAGTCTTTAGTAGTTTTAAGGATACTATAAAAGGCGATGAACTTCCGGAATTTAAACGATTTCGGAAGTTCTTTTTTTTCCGCTTTTTTTAACGGCCGCATCAGTTTGAATTAATTGCGCGGTTTTTGCGAGGCATACGGTTTTATTTTCCAGCTTCGATCAGAATTTGATATCCGTGTTAAGTTTGAGATTCTGCGTGAACGGAAACCCGTCCGTGCGAGTGACGGAAAAGCCGTATGACATATTGATCAGCGAGTATTTATTTATTCTATAATTGAGTCCCGTCATGGCCGACGCCGCGTAATACTCGGTGAGGACATCGTTGAAATAATATTTGTCTTTTTCAAAATTCAGCCCGAAATTCATCGCGGCCGAACGCACCGGCATGGTGTAATTTATTCCGAGTCCGGTTGCGGTGCTTTTAGCAGGCGAAAAATAGGCGAAACTATAACCCTCGTCGTCCGTTTCTTTTTTAAATCCCGTATATGTGTAATACAGATTGGCCGATAACCCGCCGCCGTCCATCGGAAAATAAAGCATACTGGCCGTGATCTCTTTTTTCGAGTTGCCGTCCTTGAAGTAGTCTTCGAAAACCGGAAGTATCTCGAGATACATCTCGCCGGATATTTCAAAACCGGCCCTGGTAGTGTATCTGTTGTATACCGGAGGATCGTCGTAAGAAGAGCTCGCGCCGGTATAAACGTTACGCGACATGCCTAACCCTATCTCCATCGTGCCGAAGCGCCTCGAAAACTCGGTTCCGTATTCGTCGAATTCGTCAGCCGTCGAAAGTTTTATATGCCTCGCGTTCCCGCTCATCATGACGCCGTAGAAAAGCGGGCCCGTAATTGAAATGTCGAACTTCTGCATATCTACCTGATTGGTTCCGTTCTCATAGATGAAATTTTTAGTGTAACCGCCTTCGATAGCCGTGCGCCTGCCGGGTGTATATTTTAATTTCGAAGCATAACCCGTCATTTCGTAGGAATACTCTCCGTCGTTATTGAAAAGCATATAACCCGGCTTTCTGTTCGACGAGTAAAACTCGTTGTGAAATTTTATCGTGTCGGTTTTGCTGTTGAAAGCGCCTGTTTTGATGAGTTTTTCGGTTTCTTCGATAGACGCTATGGTGCTTAGGAATTCCTCGTCGGACATGTTGCCGCTCGAAGAAACGCTTTTGGCCGATTCGAAGCCGTTGAGTCTTTTCCGTATCTCGATTATGTCGTTGTTATAATCGTTCTGCGCGAAGCAGGGCGGAGGCCCGTAAAAGAATATGATCTGGAAAATAAAACAAAAAGCGAACGGGAATAAATATGAGAATTTAAAAATGCTGCGTATCATGCGGTTTTCTTTCTTTATCATATATTTTGAATTTATTATATTCCTTTATTATTATTTTGCTTTAAAATCATAATGGTTTATTTTAGCGTCTGATCGCGCAAAGCCGCCTCCCGCCAAGTCTTGCGGGTTGAGAGCGGAGGAGCTGTGCCCCGGATACGGGAGGCCGGACGAGCGGCCAACGCGGGCCGCTCGTCCGGGACGTCCATCTTTTTTGTATATTTTAAACTTATTTATTCCAGGAGCCTTTCATTCCGCCGCCTCTCGGGCCTCTTTCGCCGCGGCCTTTTCCGCCATGGTTCATATTCATGTCGCCGCTCGCGGCGTTATTCGAATTCTGATTTCCCATGCCCGGTCCGCCTTCGCCTCTCTGTGGCCTCTGCGGGCGCGATTCGGCCG
>CAZKCG010000016.1:4271-100213 GCA_964551445.1 uncultured bacterium
CTGTTTTTAATTCGGAGTCGCTGAGGGCGCCGTCTTTATCGGCGTCGAATTTTTCGATAAGCCTGGTTTTCATTTCGGTGTTGGTTTCAAGATCGGTCTTCATTTTGGTTACCATCTGCGTCGTTGCCGCGGTTTTTTCGGTATCGCTTATTACCCCGTCGCCGTCGGTGTCGATGTTCGGCATCTGGCCTCTCATGCCGCCCTTTTCCATGCCTTCAGGCCTTGCCGGGCGCGATTCGGCGGCTGTTTTTAATTCGGAGTCGCTGAGGGCGCCGTCTTTATCGGCGTCGAATTTTTCAAGCAATTTGGCTTTCATTTCCGGATTTTTTTCGAGGTCTTCCTTCATTTTTGCCGTGAACTGCGTTACGGCCGCTGCCTTTTCGGCGTCACTTATTTTTCCGTCGGCGTCGGCGTCGATATTTGGCATCATCTGGCCTTTCATGCCTTTGCCCATGGATCTTGACTGCATGGCTGTTTTCAATTCGTCGTCGCTTAAGACGCCGTCTTTATTAGCGTCGAAATTCGTCAGAAAGCGGGCCTTGAGTTCGGAATTTTTTTCCATTTCCGCTTTAAGGCGCGTCGTAGCCTGAGTCAGAGCCGCGGCTTTTTCGGTATCGCTTAATACTCCGTCGCCGTCGGTGTCGAACTTCGACATCATTTTATCTTTCATTCCGTCCTTCATTCCTTCTCCGCCGTCCTTCATTCCTCCGTCTTTGGGCCCGCCCATTTTGCGGGACTCTATAGCGGTTTTAAGCTCCGTTTCGCTGAGGGCGCCGTCTTTATCCGTATCGAATTTATTGACCAGGCGTGTTTTAAGTTCGGAGTTCTTTTCCATTTCCGTTTTGAGGCGCGTCGTTGCGGCGGCTATTGCCGCGGTTTTTTCGGCGTCGCTTATTTTGCCGTCACCGTCGGTGTCGAAGCTTTTAAACATTTTTGATATCGCGCTTGTGTCAGCCGTTTGGGTCGTCGTGGCGGCCTGATCCTGAGCGTATGCTAATGAACAGATTAGTGAACCCGTCGTTATACCGATAGTTAATGCTTTGTAAAATTTCATTTTTCCTCCATATTAATTTAATATTCAAATTCAGTGAATAATATATTCATGAAATTTGATGTTATTAAGAACGTACTCTATCCTCCAGTTTTCATAATATATAAATTGACTGTAGCATACTTTTTATTAAGCATAAAGCGTGCCACTTTTAAAATGTAATGAAAACGGCGTTTTTGAATTTTTGAAACAGATTTTTTTCGGACATAATTCCGAACCACCGCGTTTTTCTTTTATAGTCACAAAAAAAATGTTGAAAATTAAATTTTTGTTGGTATAATACATTCTTATAAGAAAAATTTTGATCGGGCCCGGCCCGAAATAATGATGAGGGGGTGAAATTCATGTCTAAAGATAAAAGCCCCAAAAAAGAAGTTAAAAAGGTTAAAAAAGCTAAGTAAAGAGCTGAAAAATGGCCGTGAGAATAACAAATGTTATTTTTCACGGCCATTTTATTTTCAGTTTGGATCAGTTTTGCGAATTAGAACTTATTTTTCAGAGAATTTCAAGAACGGGCTATGGGTGCTTTCGGTATAAACGGGGGCCGCGCCCGCTTCTTTTTTTATTGCGGGTTCAAATTTATTGAATTCTTTATAACCTGCGAACATTTTATTTTTGTTCCATGCTCTGCCTTCCGCTCCGCGGCCGGGACCGCCAAAACGGCCAGGCATCGCGTTTCTCATGCCGGGTTGAGGCCTCATTTCGCCTCTCATGCAGTGGCACCTCATGTCTTTTCCATCCGGTCCGCCTTTAAAAGTTCCGAAGCGCTGAGGGCGTTCGCCGTTCATTTCGTGACGCGGACCTTCGCCCCAAAATGGAGGCGGCGGGGGCATCATACGGTCCATGCCGGGAGGCGGCCCTATCTGGCTGAAGCGCTGCATCATACGCCTTTTCATTTCAAAGCGCCTTGATTTTATTGAGTTTTTAATTTCTTCATCGCTTAAGATCCCGTCTTTATTCGTATCGAATTTCGCCGTTATATGTTCTTTAAATTTCGAGTCTTTTTCCATTCTTTCTTTGATACGGCTTATAATATTCTCTATTTTAGGCGGGTTGAAAGATCCATCCGGTCCGCCTTTAAAAGCTCCGAAGCGCTGGGGGAAAACGCCGTTCATTCCGCGGCGCGGACCTTCGCCCCAAAACGGGGGAGGTGGAGGAGGCGGGAAATTGTTGCCCCAAAAAGGCTGCTGATTATGTCCCATCATTTCAGGCGGCGGAGGAGGAAAATTGCCTCTCATTCCGGGATGCTGCGGCATATATCCATGCATTCCGGGCGGAGGAGGCGGCATCATCGGGCCTCGCATGTGAAAAGGCGCCAGTATAAGCGCGTTCTTGATCTCGCTGTCGCTTAACTTTCCATCTTTGTCCAGATCGAAACCGGCGTATATGCGTTCTTTGAATTTTGGTTCGTTCTCCAGTTTTTCCCTGAAATGGCCTATGATCTTATCGATCTCTTCGGTGACCTTCATTATTTTGTCGCCGCGATGGCCTTTGTGCTCACCGGGACCTTTTTCAACGGCTCCGGCCGTCGAGTAAAACATAAATCCCGTCATAAGAGTGATAGTTGCGATCTTGAGTATTCTCATTTTTTCCCTCCTTGATTTTTCAGCGATCTTTGGCTGATCTTTCGGCTTGATAATGTATGCAGTGTGCGAACGTGCGCTTTTTAAATATTATAACATAAATTTGAAATTAATAAAAAAGCTTTTACCGCGATATTTAAGTACCGCCCCTGCCTTTGTGCCGAATGCGTTGAAAATAAAACGGTTTAACTGTTTGTAAAATTATGTGAAGTTAAATTCCGGGATGCGGTTCGAAAACCCTTTCATTTTTACAATTGCAATAGTTATGCCATTGCTGAAAAAACCTGTAATATCGTTGTCGATGATACTTTTCCGCGTAAAATTCGGATTTTACTCCGAAGCGGTTCCGCACCGCTGCGCAATGAGCCGGGGTATTTAATAATTGACGCGCATTCCCATGATCGAACGCATATAGAAGAAGTTGAGGCTTACCTCGTCGGTTCCGCCGGAAAAAACGCCTCTTGATATCATTTTTTCAAGAGATTTGGCAGGCATTTGATAAGTGTTCGAGACCATTTTTTTGGTCCTGTCTATTTTATCCATCTGTTTTCCGTAGTTTTTATAGGCGTATCTGCTTGCGTATTTTTTGATGTATTCAAACTGATACCTCATAACCGTTCCGAACAGAAGGCTTCCGGCGTATGAAAAAAGTTCGTCGGGCTGGTTGGGTTGTTCCGCGCTGAAAAGCACGTCCACTTTTTCGCCCGGAGGCATATATTTATAAACCCGCGTGTCTTTTTTCCCTCTTCTCTGGTCCGATCCGGGCCCTTTCATATCAGGCGCGCCGCCACCCATGCCGGGCATAGGCCCGCCCATATCGGGTCCCATATTTTGCATAGGCCCGTCCGATCCGGGCATCAGCCCGCTCAAAACATCCATTCCGCCTTTTCCGCGCACGCCTTTCATACCGGTCCCTTTTTGTCTTTTAATGCCGGACCTTTCAAGGACCGCAAGATAATTCGCCATGTGTTCGGCTTTATATTTTTCTATGAGCGCGCCAAGTTCCTTATTGTATTTCGTGTCTTTATATAAAACGGCGCCGGTGTCTTTGGTATCAAGATCAATGAAAGATCCCAACTGAAGCTTGCAGTCTTCGAAATTTGACGGGCCGCCGCACTGGCCGGGATAAAATTCTTCGAAAAGACCCGCGCCGTTTAAATATTGCCCGCCGCTTTCCATGACCGCCGGAGATGAAATGGAGCGGCCTGAAAAAAACAACAGGCATGACAGAGTTAAAAGCGCGATAAGTAATTTTTTGTTTGAAATGCTGATTATATTCATCCTTTATTTTTCACCTCACCGTTACCTATCGGATAATTAATTTAATACTCGCGCGGATATTTGTCCGAGGCGAATGATGAAATTTCGGAAATAAGTCCGAAGGTGATGGCGGAATATAATGCGGCAAAAGAAAACCGTATGGCATACTAATTGCTTTGATTTTTTAACAGTTGAATTCGTGCCGTATTTTATGGTAACATTATAAAAACTGAAAGGCGTTAAGATAATGAGTTTTAAAAGACAAAAATTTTTTCTGATACTTATATTCATACTCTTGTTCATAACCATCCTGCTGATGAGCTCCGAGCCGCCGTTCGGGTTTAAACCGCCCCATGCAGAACGCGGACATAACAAGACGGCTGGCGATTCTAATGAAGTTTCGCTTCCGGGGGTTAATAATTCTTCGGAGGTCGGGATATCTGAAAAAAAAGATAACGGCCGCGAAAAACGGCAGGGCAAAATGAGGCCTCCGCATGAAGAATTTATCGAAAAGATCCTCGAGGAGATCCCGAAAGATCAGAAAGCCGGAAAATACGAGACGGAGCATTGTTCGTACACCATACTCGATACCGTTGAAGCCGTAAATGTCATAACCCGCGATATTTTATCGGGCGGCGCGACCTATTTTCGCGAAAGCGACGAACAGATGATATTTTTCAGAAAACTTGACGGCCGGACCTCAGGCGGGACGAGCGTTATCATAGAAATGAAAAGGGGCGGCCTCGAGAGAAATTTTATCGGAATCATATATGCGAAAAAACTGATAATCTTTTCGTCGGTGCTTGTAATAGCCGGAATAGCGATCTTTTTCATATTCGTGTCATACCGCCACTCGATCGAGGCGCAGAACGAGAACCAGAAATATCAGTCCGTAAAACGCATGTCGTTCGGCCTGGCTCACGAAATAAGGAACCCGCTTAACGCGATGCACCTGTCGCTGGAAGTTTTAAAAAGCAATATCGACGATCCGGAAGGCCTGAAAAAAGGCGAGAGCGTTGAATGTCTGGACATCATCGGTTCCGAGATAAAAAGGCTGGACGAACTGGTCAAAAGATTTATGGAATATTCAAAAGAAATAAAATTGAAGCGCGCCAGGACCTCGGTCAATAAACTCGTCAATTCAGCCGTTTCGGTTCTGACGCCGATCGCTTCGGAAAAAAACATAAAGATAGATATCGCTTCCACCGTCGAATTTGAGGCTGATATCGATTCCGACCTTATTTACCAGGGGTTCATAAACGTTATTAAAAACGCGGTAGAAGCGGTTCCGGTTGGCGGATCGGTCCGGATCTCGTGCGCTAAAACACCGGCCGGCGCCGAAATTATTGTCGAGGATAACGGGGAAGGGATCAAACCCGAGAATATGCCGAAAATATTCGATTTTTATTTTTCAACAAAAAAAGAAGGCTCGGGGATCGGCCTGGCCGTCACTAAAAAATTCGTGGAAGCCCACGGCGGAAGTATCGGCGCGGTAAGCGGACCGGGCAAGACCTGTTTTACGATAAAATTACCCGTTTGATATGATCGATCCCGCCGCGGCTTCTTGCGAAATGGCTGCATCCGGGCGTGTCAGCCGGCGGCGCAGCCGGAAATATTTCCAGAGGTGTGAATTTTGAAACATAATATTCTTATCGTCGAGGACGAAAAAAATCAGGCGGATCTTATCACGAAGATCCTTCAGAAAAAGGGATTCAACGCGGCCGCGGCCAATACGAAAGCCGATGCGCTGAAGATGTTCTCGGCGGGCCGGATCGATCTTGTGCTCACCGATTTCAAACTTCCCGACGGCAACGGCCTTGAAGTGATAAACGAAGTGAGAAAATTAAATCCCGAGGTTCCGATCATCGTCATGACGGCTTTCGGCGATATCGAGACCGCTGTAAAGTGTCTTAAAAGCGGCGCGGGCGATTTTCTATCGAAACCTATCGATCTTAACGAACTCGAGCGCATAATTTTCAAACTCCTCCAGAATAAGATACTTATCGAGGAGGTGGCGCAGCTTCGCCGCGATGTCGAGACCTTGTACAGCGCGGGAAATATTTGCGGCACGAATGAGCGCTTAACGGCCGAGATCGGAAAGGCGATAAAGGTCGCGCCTACCGATTCCAACGTTTTGATAAACGGCGAAAGCGGCACCGGAAAAGAACTTTTCGCGAATCTTGTCCACTACAACAGCTCGCGCAAAAACAAAACTTTTATAAAGATAAATTGCTCCGCAATTCCGGCCGATCTCATTGAAAGCGAATTGTTCGGGCACATGAAAGGGTCTTTCACTGGCGCTTTTAGCGATAAGATCGGAAAATTCGAGGCCGCCGACGGCGGAACGCTTTTTTTAGACGAGATAGGCGAACTCCCGCAAAACCTTCAGGCCAAGCTTTTAAGGGTGATACAGGAGCGCGAGATCGAGCCGATAGGATCGAACGCCGTTAAAAAAATAAACGTCAGGCTTTTGTTCGCGACCAACCGCGATCTTGAAAAAGCCATCAAAAACAAGGAGTTCCGCGAAGACCTCTATTACCGCGTGAATACCATTTCGCTTAACCTTCCGCCGCTTCGCGAGAGGCGCGACGATATAGCGAGCCTTTTAAAATTCTTCATAAATAAATATAACGCGGTTTTAAAAAGAAATATCCGCGAGGTCTCGAGCGATGCGCTCGATATTTTAATTAAATATCCGTGGCCCGGAAATATCCGCGAACTTCAGAATATCATTGAAAACACAATGGTTCTGATGAACGATCATGACGAGGTCATATACATGCGGAATCTTCCCGAAAAGATTATCGACGGCGAAAGAAAGACGGGCTCCGCGTCTTCGGTTGACGGCGGCGCGTCGTTTGAAAGCATGGTTTCAGCGAGCCTTGAAAAAGCCTACGCGGCCGGTGAAACCGTCGATATCGGCGATCTTTTGGACGGCGTGGAAAAGATAGCCATGAAATGGGCCGCCGAAAAAACGGGCGGCGTCAAAACGGATATCGCCAGATTCTTCGGCATAGACGAAAAAAGCATCAGAAATAAATTCAAAAAATATAATATACTTTGAGAACGGACTGCTGTAGAAAAAAATCTGCAACAGGCCTGAGCCTGGCTTGTATTAACTTTTCGCTCTTATCTATTTTTAAAAATATAGTGAACGACTTTAATTTCTCTACATAGCTTTCAATGACGGTTTATGTTTCGGTTACATTTGTAAAGTTGTTTATGCCGTTCGCTATAAGTTGGCTTCGATGCCGCATAATTGCTTTTTTCAAGTAATACATTGCGTTTCGCCGTTTCTCTGTCAATATCAATGTCAAATATCCTTGACTTAATGCCGTTTATATATTATCATGTATATAGAATATAAAAACAAACAAACTGTTTTGCCGTCCCGCAAAACCGTTTTTGATCAATTCAAAACTGTTTTCAAAAGGCTTGATGTGATTTTTATGACTTCGATAAATAAAAAAACTTTCTTGAAAATCGCGGCGGGCTTTTTAGCGATAATAATAATAATTTATTATTTTTTTATAGCTTTTAAACATACTATCGCGATCTTAGCGATCGGCGATAAATTATTCGGCAGTCATTTTTTCGTTTTTCACATCAACAACTTTTTGATCGCGTTTTTCATTATGTTTATAATGAGCATTATGATGATGGTCGTAATGGCTTCATATTTTCATTTAAAGCTCACGAACGTCGAAGAAAAAACGAAAAAGATCATAAAGGACAGTGAAGACGGTTTTAGAATGATCATCGAAGAAACGCCGGTTGGAGTCTCGATAATAGACGAATGCGGAATGTTTGAATATACTAATTCCGCTTTTAACGCGCTTTATGAATATGGCCCTGACGAACTTTCGGGAAAGCATATCTCAGCCGTCGTCTTTGATAATCTTTATAACATGTCACTTGAAAATTCAAGGGATTTCATTAATGAAAATATAGCCCTCAGCCACGAATGGTCGGTGATCACAAGCAGCGGAAAAAAACTTACGGTGCTCGTAAATTCAACGAAGATCAATTTCCTTGGCGGACCCAAAACTATGCTTTTCGTGGTTGATATCACGGAACGCCAGAAGATGGAAGAAGATTTGAGAAAAAGCCGGGAGGAACTTAAAACAGCCAGGGATGTCGCCGAATCATTGAACAGGATTAAAAGCCAGTTTCTGGCCAACGTAAGTCATGAGATCAGGACGCCGTTGAACGGAGTTATAGGTTTTTCCGAATTACTTTCTAATACCAGGATCGATAAAGAGCAGGAAGATATGCTGGAATGCATCAATTCGAGCGGCAAACATCTGCTTGAACTGATAAACGATCTTTTAGACCTTTCCAGGATCGAGGCCGGAAAGTTCGAGGTCGAAGAAACTGAATTCGACATCGAAAAAATGGTTTACGAGACCGTTGGAATGGTAAGGCCGGCCGCCATCAAAAAAGATCTTGAAATATGTCTTGTCACAAATGACGTCAAAGGAAACTTCGTCATGACGGACCGTCACAAATACAAACAGGTTTTGACGAACCTTTTAAGTAACGCTATAAAATTTACGCCGGCCGGAAAGATTTTTATAACTATCCGTCAGGTCAGCGAGGAAAAAGACCATTATACGATCGAAACTTCTGTTAAAGACAGCGGCATAGGGATAGCGGCGGATAAACTCGGCAGGATCTTCGAACCTTTTACGCAGGCCGACGGTTCGATCGTAAGGCAATATGGCGGAACCGGCCTCGGGCTTACGATATCCAACCAGATAGTCCGCCTGCTCGGAGGCGAAAAGATATTCGTGAACAGCGCGCCGTCCGCGGGCAGCGAATTTTATTTCACGATAAGATTTAAAAAAGGGAAAAGCCTTATTCCTCAAAAAAATGAAAATGAAACAAATGTCAGTGACGGGGAAACTTCCAGACTCAATGTTCTGGTAGCCGACGACAGTATGGTGAATATAAAACTTGTCAGGGCGATACTTGAAAAAGCCGGACATGCCGTAACAACCGTGAAAAACGGCATCGACGCGATAGAAGAAGTTTCCAGAGGGAATTTCGATATAGTGCTCATGGACATGAATATGCCCAAGTTGGATGGATGCCTCGCGGCCGCGGAAATACGAAAACGCGGGATATCGATTCCGGTGATCGCGATGACCGCTTCGGCAATGAAGGAAGATATTGAAAAATGTCTCGGTTCGGGCATGAATGACTTCATTTCAAAACCCATAGAGGTCAAGCCGTTCTTATTAAAAGTGATAGAGGCGGCAAAAAAACGGGCCGTTACGGATCAAGCAGCCAGTAAAGTTCTTACAGATCTAATTTCATAGTGAATTTGGTTCCTTTGTCGCGTTCGATCTTTACTTCCGCGTGTATCAGCTGTGCCAGCATATAAACGAGCTGGAGTCCGCCGGTGCCAGCCGACCTAATGCTAAAAGATTCAGGTATTCCGATCCCGTTGTCTGATAAAGTTATTGTCACATGATTACCGGAATGTATGGCGGATATCGTTATCAAACCGTTGTTCCGGGCTTTAAACGCATATTTCATAGTGTTTGTAAGAACCTCGTTAATGATGATCCCCAGATCGGACAACTTTTTAGAATCAATTATAAAATCAGCGATATTTTTTTCAACTTTTACAATCGTATTGTTGGGGAAGATCCCGATGATCTCGTCCACGAGCGGCGAAAGGTATTCCTTGAATGATAGATCACTGAAATTTTCAGAGTAGTAGAGCTTTTTATACATTAACATCATACTTAAAACACGGTTTCTGGCGTTTTTAAGCGCGTCGATGGCCGCGGACTCTTTCAATGCGTCTATCTGCATCTCCAGAAGGCCCGCAACCGTGTTCAAGTTATTTTTTACGCGGTGATGAACTTCCTTGAGCAGAAGTTCTTTTTCCGCGAGAAGAGCTTTGATCTTTTCTTCCGCCAGTCTTTGCTCAGTTATGTCACTTATTATGACGCCTAACATGGTTTCATTGCCGGCTTTACTTTTAAAAATGCTCATCTCAAACTTCGTCAGAAAAGATTTTCCGCTCCGGTTAAGTATTCGAAGTTCGCTCGTCCGGGGTGCTCCAGTTTCTAAAAGCTTTTTACGATTCAAGTAATAAACGTCCTGGTCCGCTGAAAGAATGAATTGTGACAGCGGTTGTTTGATCAGATCTTTCCGGTCTACGCCAAGTAAGTCGCCGCCCTTGAGATTTGCTTCAGTGATCATTCCTTTTTCGTTGATCGTTAAATATCCGATAGGCGCCAGATCATACAGATCAAAATACCTTTTTCGTGAAATTTCCAGTTTTTCCTGCGTGCTGCGTAATTCATCATTTTGCATTTCGAGCTCGATCTGGGTTACACGCAACTCATGAACCAGTTTGTTGGGAACTTCAAGTAAGTGCGTCTGATCATTTAAATGAGTCTCGCCAGTTTTGATAAGATCTTCAGCCGTTTTGCGCAATTTAGCCGCGGCTTCCCGCTGATTTATCAAGGCATTCTGCTGCATTCGGCCTTCCTCAAAAAGCCTGAAAGCCATTTTTATGGATGCGCCTAGAACTGCGGTTCCGGAATTTTTCACCACATAACCGTATGATGCGATATTTTCAGTTTTATTTACCGTTTCAGATTCCGTATGACTCGATAAAAAAACGATCGGAATATTCCGTTTTTCGAGGATCTGCCGGGCCGCTTTGGTGCCGTCTATACCGCTGCCGAGATCGATGTCCATGAGAATGAGATCTATTTTTTCATTACTGATAGTTATTTCAAAAGCTTTTTCACCGGAATCAGCCGTGAGCACATTATAGCCGAAACTTTTTATGACTTCGGATGTAATTATAGAAATAGCAATTTCATCTTCGACGATGAGTATTGTTTTTGGATCATGCGCGTTAGTTTTTATTTTCATAATTTTTTCACTTCTTTTTTATTTTCATCAGCAGTTTCTGTCGGGGGCAGCGTGAAATAGAAAGTCGCGCCTTTTCCTGGTTCGCTTTCGGCCCATACCCGGCCGCCGTGGCGCTTGATGATACGATGAACCGTGGTCAGGCCTATGCCGAAACCTTTGAATTCTTCATCTAAATGAAGCCTTTGAAACGCGACGAAAAGTTTGTTTTTATAAGCCATGTCAAATCCGGCGCCGTTATCTTTTACGAAATAAACGATTTCCCCGTCAATTTCGCTTCTGCCGAATTCTATTCGCGTGTCATCGTTTTTTTCGGTATATTTCCAGGCGTTATCAAGAAGATTATATAACGCGATCCTCATCAGGGCTTCATCGGCGATCACTTTAATTTCATCCGCGCATGTAAAAGCAAACTTTCTCTCCGGGTTAGCGCCAAAACTTTCGCCGATTATCGTTCGAGCTGTTTCACTAAGATTTACGGTTGTTCTGATCATCTCGGCCACGGAAAGTTTTGAGAGCCTGAGCATGGCGTCTATCAATTTAGACATACGCTCCGTCGCAAGCTGGATCCTATTTAAATAATTTTTGCCTTTTTCGTCTAACTTATCATAATAATCTTCTACTATTATTTCCGAAAAACCGCTTATTGCCCGAAGCGGCGTGCGCAGATCATGGGAAACGGAATACGCGAACGCTTCTAATTGGGCCGTTCTTTCAGCGACTTTTTTTTCAAGAGTGGCGTTTATTTGTTGGATTTCTTCTTTTTTTTCAATATAATAACGAACGTCCCTCTGGCGCCAAACAATTATAAAGCTTATGCTGGTACCAAATAAAACAACGCTTATAAGAATTACCATTATCCCTAAACGCTCTCTGATGGGACCGTAAACTTCTGAAATATCCATTTTCGATACAATGAACCAGGGCGAGTCGGGAACCGGGCGGATATCGGCGATAACTTTAACGTTCCTGTAGTCGACACCTTCAATTATTCCTCTTTCGCCAAGAGCCGCTCTTACGGCCGGAACTTCCGTTTTGTTAAGCGGAATTCGAAGGTTTAACGAGACATTTTTTTTAAATTTAAGCTCATTTAAAAATATTACTTCGTTCTCTTCGCGTCGGACAATAAGCGTTTCGGCCGATTTGCTCGGTATCGGCCAGCGCTGAATGTAGGGGTAGAGGTAGATTTCGGGGTCGATCCTTAAAGTAACGACGCCTAAAGGCAGGTTATTGTTTTCTATGTCGATAATGGGCGCCATGACTGTTAAATATATTTTTTGATTTCGATCGTGACGGTGAAAATCTTGCAGCGTTATCTTACCCGACTTAAGAATATCCGACATGCTTTTTATAATTATTTCGGAAGGCGGCGTGCTTTCAGCGGGAGACGATAAGATAGCCGTTCCACTTGTATCAATAATGCGGATCAGATCATACCGGTTATGAGTCTGATATTCTTTAATCCATGTTCTAAGCTTCTGCCCGGCGTCCCGGTCGTTGGAGTTTTTTTGAAAGCGGCGCACAAGATCTATGAACAAAAGGTTCTTTGAAAGAAGGTAACCGGATTCGAGCTGCTCCAATCGCCACTGCGTAAGTCCGGCCACTTTCAATTCGGCTATTGCCGAAAGCTGTTTTTCCAGTTCAGTCCTGAAATGTGTTTCATAATTAACATAATACAGATAACCCGAGGACACTATTCCCACAACAAGTATAACGAAAATAGTGAAGGGGAAAAAAGGGATGGTTGGAACATCATCGGACTGATGATTATTTGTCCATATCTGCCTTGTCATCGATGTTGCAAGGGTGATGCCGATCATCGTGAGACATAAAACGGTATTTATAGCTGGCGGTATTATCATTCCGCTATATAGGACGGGCGACCCCAGCGCGTAAACCAACAAAAATATAATACATATTCCCCAAAGAAGCCCCGCCATATACAATATAATCGCAAAACGAACATATTGAGCCGCTGATTTTGATGACGGTATTAAACTTAAAAATGAAATTCCGGCAAGCAGAAAACAAAATGCAGTAAGCGGTGAAATATGTCCGATGGCGACACCGCCGCGGTAATTTTCAATCTGAAAACCAAAGTGTTCGATACCGGGACGAATCTCAAGGCAGGACATTATAAATAAAATAAGAGATAAAAGCGTTACGATAGATATAGCAACCATACTTATTCTCTGAGCTTTTTGATTCATAGGAAGCGTCTCGCGTATAAATATGGCGAATCCAAAAACAATAAATAATTCCGCCGTGCTGGGCGCCATGGGAATCGTGTCGGCGCCAAAACTTGCGAGGCGTGAAAGTTTGAAGACCCACCCTGCTAAGGCGAGAATTCCTGTCAGTGTGACGATAAGGCCGCATGCGCTGGAAATAAAAGAAGATATTTTAGAAAATTTCTGATAATTATTCATTTGGTTAATTTCATAAAATTCCTCCGTTGAAATGTCAAAAAAATTATCGTTTATTGCTTCATAACTTTTTACTCTAAGTTATGTTACGAAAAGTTTATATATCAGTTTATTGATTTTATTCTAACAAATTATTACATAATCGTCAATACTCTATATTGATACACTCTGTATTGATAAGCAAACAATTTTTGAAATTGTTACATTTGTTAACATAAAAAGACTTGACAAGTGCTATAAAAAGATTTATCATTGGTAGTATATTAAGAGGTTACCGGTGCGTCGATGATTAACAAAGAAAATATAATCGCGGAAAGAGACAGTTATAGAACTTACCTTATCAACTCTTCATCGAGAATTTTAAGCATTCTTGAAAATATTCCTGAAGGGTTTATCATTCTTGATTTCGAATGGAACATCAGCTACATTAATCCGGCCGTCGAAACCATGTTTAAACTTTTTTTTTCTGATATAGCCTCAAAAAAATTTTCGGAAGCGTTCAAAGATAATTTAAGCGCTGAAACGCATCAAAATTTGATGAATGTAATGAAGTCGCGCAAAAATTTGACTTTCGAAGAAAAACTTCGCGATAACGAACTCTGGATAGAAATTATAGCTTTTACAACTCCTGAGGGAATGTCTATATTTTTTAAAGACATAACCGAACGGAAAATTTCAGACCTTCAAATCAAGCAAATGAACGCCGAACTCGAGTCCCGCGTCGCGTTACGAACCGCGGAATTAGAATTTAAAAATACTGAACTCGAAGCCTTCTGTTATTCGGTCTCGCACGATCTGATGGCGCCTCTTCGAAGCATAGACGGTTTTACCGAAGCGCTGATCGAAGATTACGGAATTTTATTTGATGATCGGGCGAAAGATTATATATCCAGAGTTAAACGATCCTGCGTAAGGATGAAAGCGCTGATCGAAGATCTTCTGAAATTATCTAGGATCTCGCAAACCGAGATCGTGAAAACCGATTTTGATATCAGCCGGATGGCTTTTGAAATATCAGAAAAACTGAAAGAAAAATATGATCACAATAGTTATAACGTCTCCATACTTCATGATATGAAAATTTTCGCCGACCAGGGCCTGGTCAGGATCGTTCTTGAAAATCTTCTGGACAACGCGTTCAAGTTTTCAATGAACAAAGAACACCCCGAAATAATATTCGGAAAAACCGATATAGACGGCGTTTCGTTTTTTTTCGTTAAAGATAACGGCGAAGGTTTTAATATGAAATACTATGACAGGCTTTTCGTTCCGTTTCGAAGATTACACGCCGAAGAGGAGTTTGCCGGCAACGGAATAGGCCTTGCGACTGTAAAACGGATCGTAACCAAACATTTGGGAAAGATATGGGCCGAAAGCATAAAAAAAGAAGGAACTACTTTTTTCTTTAATTTCAACGGCTTAAAAAAGGAATGATGTAATGATACCAAAAAAAATTCTTCTCGTGGAAGATAACGTTGACGACATAGATCTGACCCTGAGAGCATTCCATAAAAGCAAACTGGCGAACGAAATAGTGGTTATAAGCGATGGAGCCGAGGCGCTGGATTATGTTTTCAGCCGCGGAAAATATTCGGCGAAAACGCCGGAGCCTCTTCCCGGACTTATACTTTTAGACATTAATCTTCCAAAGATGAACGGGTTTGAAATTCTTGACCAGATGCGGTCGAACCCTAAAACCAAATATATTCCGGTTGTAATATTATCCTCTTCCAACGAGGAAAACGATATAGCGAAAAGTTACGAGTCCGGTGCCAACAGTTACGTTAAAAAGCCGGTTAATTTCAAGGAATTCATGGAAGCCGTCAACAAACTCGGACAATACTGGCTTTTAGTCAATGAATCCGTCGAAATACCAAAGGGGGAATGATCTTGCTTAAAGAAAAAATAAATTTACTTTTAGTTGAAGATTCCGAAGATGATGAAATACTTGCCCTGCGCGCCATAAAAAATGGCGGTCTCGACGCGGCACATGTCCGGGTTCAGACCGCTGAAGAATTTATCCGGGCTCTTCAAACGAACAAGTGGGATATTATAATATCGGATTATGTGCTGCCAAATTTCAGCGGTACGGACGCCCTTGATATTCTTCGTAAATCTGGCAGCGACATTCCTTTCATAGTGGTCTCCGGAAAGATCGGCGAAGATATCGCGGTAGAACTGATTAAAGCGGGCGCTAACGATTATATAATCAAAAGCGGCATAAAACGTCTTCCGCATGCCATCGAGCGCGAGATCAGAGAAGCCGTGGTCCGTTCTCAAAAGCGCGAAGCGGATGTTAAATTAAAAGAAATGGTGGAGGAACTGAAAATAGCAAGGGATAAAGCCGAAAGCGCAAGTTACGCGAAGAGCCGGTTTTTGGGCACCATGAGCCATGAACTTCGAACTCCTTTGAACGGCATAATAGGCTTTGCCAATATATTGATCCAAAGCGAGATGAAACGCGAACAAACGATCGAAATGGCCGAGTTTATAAAAGTCTGCGGCAACAACCTTCTGGATATAATCACATCCATTCTCGATTATTCCAACCTCGAGGCCGAAAAGGTCGAACCAAAGAAAACGCCGTTCAAACTGAACGATCTTGTTTGTGAGGTTATAAAAAATTATGTAACCGAGGCGGCAAGAAAAAATATTGAGATAAGTTATGTAAATAATAGTAAATGTGAAGAAATCCTGCTTGGCGACAGTGACATGTTTAGATCTATTCTTTCAAATCTTATTGGAAATTCGATCAAATTCAGTGAAAAAGGTAAGGTTGAAATAATAAATTCAGCCGATTATCGTGCCGAAGGAACCGCCGACATAAGAATTTCCGTAAGCGATGAGGGAATAGGCATAACATCTGAAGACATTAAAAATATTTTCACGCCATTTTTTCAGGCGGATAGTTCAACTACGAGAAAGTATAACGGCATCGGTCTCGGCCTGGCTATAGCCAACTTGCTCATAAAATTAATGGGCGGAAAGCTTGTGATAGAGGGTACGCCGCAAAAAGGAAGCTGTTTCTATTTTACCGTGAGACTTCCCAAAGACGGCAAAACCTTCAAAAATATTCCTGGCCAGGAAAGATCCGAATTAACGGGGGCTCAAATTTCGGTTTCCGATAAAAAGACCTGCAAAATACTCGCCGTGGACGATGTTCCTATGAATTTGATATTGATATCGAGAATGCTTAAAAATAGGGGATATTCGGTCATTTTAGCGGAGTCGGGAAAAATAGCGATCGAAAAGTGCAAAACCGAAAATCCGGATTTCATATTGATGGATATAAATATGCCCGTCATGGACGGGATCACGACGACCTATCACATAAGAAAAGAAGGGTTTGATATGCCTATAATCGCTTTAAGCGCAGATCGTTCCGCTGAAGAACTGAAAAAAAGCATTCTGTCCGGCATGAACGGATATCTGATCAAGCCTTTTAAAATGGATGAACTTATTTCATTGATAGAAAAAAATATGCGTAAGAGCGAAAAACCTGAAAAATGTAAAATTAGCGGGTCCGCCGCCGCGGAAGAAAAAGCGGAAAGTTTAAAGGCAGTATTTAACTACGATGAGTTTTGTAAAGCTTCCGACAACAATTTACAGACCGTCGCTGAAATCGTAAAATCATTTATGGAATCGAGCTTGAAATTTATTGACGACCTCAAATCGGCCGTTGAAAGCGGAAGTCTCACGAAAATAAATTTTTTCGCTCAAAGACTGAAAGGTATGGCGCTTAACGTTTATGCCGAAGCTCTGGCCTCTGCGCTTGAAGAACTTCAAAAATTCTCGGAAGGAGAAACGACCGGAAAAGATAAAGACCATTTATGCAACAGAGTGCTTTCGGAATATGATAAATTCAAATCGAAGATAGCGGAAATGAAAATTATATAGGGTCACTGTTTTTTTATGATATTCGTTTGGTTAATAGGTACCCGTAAAGGAGATTGACCGTGGATTATAAGCTGCAAGATATTTTGAATATATCCGGATTACAAGATTTGTTGGATAGTACGGAAGATGTTTTTACGCTTCCGACATCAATTTTTGACACAGACGGTATCATTCTTACCTGCAGTAATGGAGGTTCGAATTGAAAATATCTAAGGTAAACATCTTTTGTAGTTTATCCGCAATTGGACTTTCATCTTTAATTTTATTCTATATTTTTCATACATTGATACCTGATTGGAAAGAAGTGAATGAGCCTTTTCACTCTTTTCTTGAAACACTTGGATTTTTTGCCAGCCTTTCACTTGCCCTGATCATTCTTTGGCTGCATGATCAAAAAAAGGGTAAAAATCACTATTATTTAATCGCAGCTGCATTGATAGGTATGGGGATTCTGGACGGCTTCCATGCTATTGTTGCGCCAGGCAATACCTTTGTTTGGTTGCACTGTCTGGCCGTTCTCACTGGCGGCCTTTTTTTCAGCATGGTATGGACAACTTTTGACAATAAAAATTTTTCGATGATCAGGCATTTACCATTTTTGATAGCAATTTCTTCTGTTGTTATCGGAATCATTTCACTTTTTTTTCCGAAAATGTTACCATTAATGATATCGGATGGCATCTATACAATCACTGCATCAGCCATCAATGTTCTAAGCGGGTTACTCTTTACTATCGCCATGATATTATTCCTTGTTCGTTATAATACCAACGAGGCTGTCGAAGAAGTTTTATTCGCTCTGATTTGCTTTTTCAATGCTTCGGCATCGTTTTTATTCGCGTTTGGAGATGTCTGGTCTGCAGAATGGTGGTTATGGCATCTATTGCGTCTGACGGCATGTATTATCATGCTTGGTTATATGTTCGTCACTTTTAAAAATATTCATAAACTTACACAGAAAATGGCGGAGGAACTCCGTATTGCTTTTACTTATACCCGCAGCCTTATCGAGGCGAGCGTCGATCCATTGGTTACAAAAGGCCCGGATGGTAAGATAACGGATGTCAACAAAGCGACCGAGACGATCACAGGTTGCACGAGACAGGAACTTATAGGCACGGATTTTTCGGATTATTTCACGGAACCGGAGAAGGCCCGCGCCGGCTACCAGCGTGTTTTTTCAGACGGATCGGTTCGCGACTACGAATTGTTTCTAAGGCATAAGGACGGACATGTCACGCCGGTACAATACAACGCCAGCGTGTATCGTGACGATTCAGGCCGTGTTGTAGGCGTTTTCGCCGCCGCGCGCGATATGACCGCATTAAAGATCGCTGAAGAAGAGTTGAAAAAACATCGCGATCATCTCGAAATACTTGTCAACGAGCGTACTATTGACCTGGCGGCTGCGGTGGCAAACCTTGAACGCTCCAATAAAGAGCTCGAACAATTTGCATATGTGGCATCGCACGATTTACAGGAGCCGCTACGAATGGTTTCCAGTTATACTCAGCTTCTGGCTCAAAAATACGAAGGCATGCTTGATGAGAAGGCAAAAAAATATATAGACTATGCCGTGGATGGGGCTGTGCGCATGCAGCGGCTCATCAACGATCTTCTAGTTTATTCCCGTATCGGCACTCAGGGCAGGCCGCCTGAAATGACCGACTCTCACTCGGTTCTCGGCATGGCGCTTCTAAACCTGTCTACCGCCATCGAGGAAAGCAGGGCGATCGTCGCAAACGATGATCTGCCCGTGGTGAAAGTTGACGCATCTCAGCTTTTGCATTTGTTTCAAAATATTATCGCCAACGCCATCAAGTTCCGTGGCGCCAATCTGCCGCGCATTCATGTATGTGCAAAAGACTCCGGAAATGAATGGCTTTTTTCCGTCAATGATAACGGCATTGGTATCGATATGAAATATTCGAACAGGTTGTTTATGATCTTTCAGCGGTTGCACACGCATCAGGAATATCCAGGAACCGGGATCGGGCTTGCCGTATGTAAACGAATCGTGGAACGCCACGGCGGTAAAATCTGGGTGGAATCAGCTCCCGAAAAGGGTTCCACATTTTATTTCACATTGCCAAAGGGAAGGGAGAAATTTTAATGAGTACAAACCAACTGGTCAAATCTATCGACATCCTGCTAGTGGAGGACAATCCGGGCGATGCAGACCTGGCCCGCGAAGCTCTTGAAAACAGCAAGCTCAAAAACCGTCTGCACGTGGTTGGCGACGGCGAAAAAGCCATGGCGTTCCTTCACCATCTGGGTGAATATAAAGATGCGCCGCATCCCGATCTTATTTTGCTTGATTTGAATCTTCCCAAGAAGGACGGCCGTGAAGTATTGGCTGAAATAAAGACTGATAAATATCTTAAACGGATTCCGGTTGTTATTCTCACGACTTCGCAGGCTGAGGAAGATATCATCAAATCTTATAATCTTCATGCCAATTGCTATATAACCAAACCTATCGATCTGAATCAGTTTCTTCATGTCGTCAAATCCATCGAGAATTTCTGGTTGAGTATAGTTATTCTTCCGCCGGATGGAGTTGAAAAATGAGTGAATTGCTGCATGTTTTACTTGTCGAAGATAACCCGGGCGATGCCGATTTGATTAAGGAACTATTATCATGCAGCACCCCCGCAAGGTACGAGATCGAGTGTATGTCTCGTCTGGCGGCGGCGCTCGAACGCGTCAAATCGGGCCGCTTCGACATAATCCTTCTGGACCTCGGGCTGCCGGACAGCGCGGGGCTTGATACGGTCCGGGCGATGCGCCGCCAGGCCGCCAACATTCCCATTGTCGTTTTGACCGGAAATGACGATGAACAAACTGGAATCGCCGCGATAAAAGAAGGCGCGCAGGATTACCTTGTAAAAGGCCAGATCGGCGAGAAACTGTTCGTGCGTTTAATAAACTATGCTATTGAGCGTAAACGCGGTGAAGACAGGATACGTCAAATTAACGAGGAACTCGAAAAACGCGTAATCGAGCGTACGATGGAACTTGAAAATATTAACAGGGAACTGGAGTCTTTTTCGTATTCAATTTCGCACGATCTTCACGCTCCTCTTCGCGCAATCAGCGGTTTTTTAGAAATAATATACGAGGATTACACCGATAAATTAGATGAAAAAGGAAAAGATTATATAAACCGCATCGCGGCTGCGACGAAACGCATGACGCAGCTTATAGACGCTCTGCTTACGCTTTCTCATTTATCGCGCAGTGAAATGAAAAAAGTGAATATAAATCTAAGCAAAACAGCTAAAGCAATTGTTAAAGAACTTGCATTTAATTACCCGGAGCGCCACGTAAATTTTATATGTGTTGATGATGTTTTTGTTTTTGCTGATGAAGCCTTGATTCGAACCGCTTTGTGTAACTTGCTTAATAACGCCTGGAAGTATACAAACAAAAGGGAACTGGCTTGCGTGGAATTAGGAATGATTGAAAAAGATGGCAATTCCATCTATTTCGTTAGAGACGATGGCGTCGGATTTAATATGAAGTATGTAGACAAGCTCTTTATCCCGTTTCAGAGACTTCATTCTAAGAGTGATTTTGAGGGCGACGGTATCGGCCTTGCTACGGTCAGCAGGATCGTTAAACGCCATGGAGGTGAAATATGGGTGAATAGCGCGGAAGGTAAAGGCTCTATTTTCTATTTTACGCTTGGCCTGGTTTGATACACTAATATCTTAAATTCTCTTAAGCTGAAATGCCCTTATATCTGCAAGCAGGCCTTTGACCTCGTTTTTCCGCAGCGTTTTTTCCGTGATTTTAAATTTATCCAGATATTGTTTATTTATTTTAATTATCGCTTCGTGGACGTTGTGGCTTATGAGGATGCCGTTAACCTCTGACGCGCCCTCAAGCCTCGATGCTAAATTAATGGTGTTTCCGACGAAAGATACTTCGATGTCTTCGTTCCCTATATTTAAAACCCATATGTCGCCTAACGCTATGCCGACCCTCGTTCCGGTGGGTATGTCCTCATCCAGCGTTTTAGTCAGTTTTGTAAGGACCCGATCGCCCAGCGCTATTAACCCTTCCGCGAGTTCTATGGCGTTAAATACGGCCATGGGGTCGTGGAAAGGATAATTAAATATAGCGAGCACCGCATCTCCTATAAATTTATCGAGCGTGCCCCCGGTGTTCCAGACCAGCTTGCGCGCCTCGCTGTAATAAATGGACATGAAATCCTTGAAAATATCCGGCGCTGCGGCCCTTATTATCGAAGAAAAATTCTGGATGTCGGAAAAAACGACTATAGTGTTGCCGCTTTTATCGCCTATTTTCAATATATCTTCCAATTTTCTCTTCTGATTCGATAATTTTTCAATACACTTGCCTGAAAACTGCCGGTTGAGTTTCCTGCATTCGTAAGTTATGATCTTATGTTCTTCCGATTGCTTTTTATGCTCTTCATCATCTATTTTTTCAAACGCATCCAGAAACAGATCGATGCCAATGGAAGTTGCAGGCGAAATCCTTTTTTGATCATCGGCGGGCTGTTTTTTTTCTTCGCTAAACTTCGAATCCGCGTCCGTAATAAACTCTTTGACTTCTTTTTTTGAAACGGTTTCCACGAATTCTTCAAGCGTTGCTGAAAAATTATTTATATCGGTCCATTTTAAATCAAAAACACTATTTTCATTGATCTTATAAAAAGCGTCACGCTGACCGGGAGCCGGCGGAAGAGGCGTCACCAGTAAATACATGTCTATTTTAGGCTCATTCGTTTTAAGTTTTTCAATAAACTGCCTGACGGCGCCTTCGGTCAGAATCAAGTTAGTTATCGCGTCTCTGAAGTCGATAACATAGTATCGTCCGCAATGGTCGCGTGAAACAAGTTCGGCGCCGCAGAATCCGTAAGAATTCTGTTCGTAAGTGTGGCCGAGCGTAGTTAATATGTTTTTGATTAATTCGATTCCATTTAACATTTTTAGTTTTTCACCATATTGCCGCGGTTATTTTTATTGTTCAGATCGATCATAAGCACCTTTGAAGCTATGCTCACAATAAGATCCGGGTCGAAAGGCTTGGTGACGTACATATCGACGCCGGATTCAAACCCCTTTTTCCTGTCCGCTTCCTGGCCTTTAGCGGTCAGCATGACGACATGCGTTTTGTTTTCACCGAATAATTCAGGTAATTCGATCTTCATTTTTTCGAATACTTCATATCCGTTCATAAAAGGCATCATGATATCGAGAAAAACAAGATTCGGACGGTGTTTTTTGATTAATTCGAACGCCGCGCGCCCGTCCCCGGCGAAAATTATCTCGACGCCCAGATCTTCAAAATCCTCAAGGGTTTGAGACAAAAGGATCCTTATAGCAAGCTGGTCGTCGGCAAGTAATATTGATTTCACAAAACCTCCCTGGCAAAGCCTGTTTTTAAGAAAAATGAAACTGTTCGAGTAAAAAAAACGATTTGACCTCGTCGTAAAGCCGCGCGTTCTCTATTGCCATAGCCCCGTATGCAGCGAGCGTTCCTAAAAGTTTAGCTTCTTCGGAGCTGTATTTTTTATCGCCTCTGTGTCCGAGAACTATAATGCCGACGATATTTTTTTTAATTTTTAAGGGTGAAAAAATGATGGATCTGATCTTGATGTCCGGTCCGGAAAACCTTTTATCTGAGGCTATATCGTTAATTATTTCTCCGTGCGGAGAGTTATTTTCGTTTTTCTCCCCGGTTTCCGGAAGTGTTTCAGCGTTAAGCGCCAGCCATTTTGTTTTGCATGAATTTTCATCGGTTAATGGTTCCTTTTTTTCGTTCTTTTTTTTGAAACAGTCAGTCAGTTTCCATATTTCCAGGATCCGGTCCAGCACATCCTGATTTATGTCGGTTCCAACCTCAAAAGTCATTTGGAAGGCGCCGCCGTCGGGGTTGCGTAAAAATATGGCGCCGGAAGTGAAGTTTATCATCTGCCCGGCTTCTTTGAATACGAGAGCCGCCGCTTCTTTCAAATTGATCCCCGCCATTAATTTTTCGGATACTTTGAAAAACAGATTTATCTCTTTGTATTTTTTCAAAATTTCATCCGCCAGGCTTCTTTTTTCTATTTCCGAATTTAAAAGATGAATTATAACGGAAACGAACGCGGGCAAAGTTTTGCCGCCCGAGATCCGGCACGCCGATCCGTCCGTGAGATGGACGCTTTCCTCGAATGATGATTCCTGAAGGCTTTGTCCGCCAAAGATAAAGTCCCGCTCACAGGCCGATATGCCAAAAGGCGAACCCGTCGAACAGGCAAGATCGTTAAGCGACGCCGATACGCTTTTTTTCCCGAGTATTTTTATTAACGCTCCATTCATATTTTTAATATTTCACCCGCCAACTTGACAATGACGTCCGGATCGAAAGGTTTGTTAAGATAGACGTCCACTCCCGCTTCAAATCCCTTCTTCCGGTCAATTTCCTGTCCCTTTGCCGTTAACATTACTATGTAGACTTCTTTCATCTGCCATTCTTTTTTTACCTGCCGGCATACTTCATAACCGGATTCGTTCTTCTGTCTCGGTTCTTCAAAGTTTTTAAGTTCTTTATTTTTACCGCAAACTTCATAACCCGAGAGCGTAGGCATCATTACGTCGAGAAATACCAGATCCGGTTTTTTCGCTTTTATTATTTCCAGTGCCTTATCTCCATTTTCAGCCATAAGTATCTCGACGCCCTGTTCTTCAAATTCTTCAAGGGTCTGTTCGAGCAAAATTCTTAGATGCGGTTCATCATCGACAATGAGAATTTTTTTTGACATTTTACCTCCTTCAATTTTTAATTTTACCTATATTTTTTTACCGTATGCTTTAAATAATGCCATGACCACGTCGGAGTCGTAAAGCGTGTTGGCGCTCTTAAGAACATCCTCCAGCGAACGGCTCACGTTAAGGCCGAATTCGGAGGATGAATGTTCGAACGCGTCCGCTACGGCTATGATCCTTGAATTCAATGGTATTTCGGCGCCTTTCAGCCCGTCCGGAAATCCGGTGCCGTTAAAATTTTCATGATGATGTTTTATGCCGGGTATTATAGGTTTTAAGTATTTAACGTGCTCAACTACTTTTACCGAGTTGGCGGGATGTTCTTTATAGTTGGACTCATTGGTTTTAATTTTACCTATATCGTGTAAAAGGGCGGTGATCTTCAAAAGAAGAAGGTCTTTCCGTGAAAGGCCGAGCTGTTTTCCGATCTCGACGGCGCATTCGCTTACGCGTCTGGAATGTCCTTCGCTTCCGTGTTCCATTTTTTCGACGGTTTCTATAAGCGCGTGGACGGTTTCGGCGAATGAATCGCGGAGATCCTCGAATAACTGAGCGTTTTTAATAACTGATGAAGCCTGAAGCGCAAGCGATCTTAAAAGTTTCAGATCGCCGGCGTTATAAACATGATCGCCCGAATTCGTAAGCGATATCACACCCAGAGGGTGCTCGATAAATTTTAAAGGAATATACATTATGGATTTTATTTTGTCGCATGACTCGCCAAATCTCTTGTCGGAGGAAACATCGTTTATTATTTCGGATTTAGCGAAAACCATTTCGCCGTATTCACTATAATATTTGATCATTGCCTGCCACGCGCAATCGGTGCCGAATTTGGAAACGCATTCAAGCGCGGCTTTGTTTTCATTGAAAAGCAGAACGGCGGCGCTGGTACATTTTATTATCCTTCGGGCTTTTTCCAGAACGAAATCGGATATTTCTTTGAGATCGACGGAGGTGGCGATCTTTTCAGATATGTCGTAAAATAAGTTGATCTCCCTGTATCGGTCGAGCGTTTCAGCCGCAAGTCTGACTTTTTCAATTTCAGAGTTGATAATATGAGTTACGAGCGGAATAATTATATCGACTTTTTTGTTGGCGACCAGCCAGCACTGGACTTCGCCGGAAATTTGGAGCGCATGATAATTCGCGGCCGAATCGTGAACTTTGTCGCCGTAAATGAGTTCGCCATCGGCGTTCTTTATGGATACAAGGCTTCCCGTGAGTTTGACCAGATCGTCGATCAATTGGGCGACCCTTTTTTTGATCAGTATTTTTTTAATATCGACTACCATATTTTAAGACCTCCGGATAAATTCGGTCGTAGTAAATTGACGCTATGATTTTTTATCGAAGTCGTGCACGAGAGGCAGCGAAAAAGAAAAAACGCTTCCTTTTCCAGGTTCGCTTTCTACCCATATTCTGCCGCCGTGATATTCAACGATCTGTTTACAGATGGCAAGCCCGAGACCCGTTCCCTGAGGCTTATCCGAGAGCGTATCGCACACCTGTTTGAATTTGTCGAAAACGGCTTCGTGTTCGGCTTCTGGCACGCCTATTCCGGTGTCCGATACGCTTATAACTATAGACTCATCTTTTTTAAATGCGCATACCTTAACGCATCCTTCGGGTGTGAATTTAACCGCGTTTGAAATCAAATTTATAATAACCTGCAGCAGCCGGTCAAAATCTCCGTTAAATTCGGCAAGCTCTTTTTCGATCTCGATGCCATGTTCCAGATTTTTCTTTAAAAACAGCGATTCTGTGGCGCTCATGGCTCTTTCTATAAGCGATTCGACGGTGAACAGCCGTATGTTCCAGTTGATCTTTCCGGCCTCCATTTTCGCGATATCTAAAACGTCATTGATAAGCGCCGTCAATCTTTCACTTTCGGAATCGATTATGTTCAGGTTATCCATTATCTGCCTGAAATTTTTTTTGGTTTTTTCGTCGCTGGCCTCGAGCGCTTCGGTGATACCGCCCTTCGCTTTTTTCTTTATAATTTTGGTAAAGCCCATGATGGATGTGAGCGGCGTTCTTAACTCATGTGAAACTGTCGATAAAAAGTCGGTTTTCAGTTTGTCCAGTTCTTTAAGTTTTTCGTGGGCCTTTTTCAGTTCTTCTTCCGATTTTTTCCTCTGTATGATCTTCCACATGCCGTGCATCAAAATATTGAATTGTTTCAGGTCCGATTCGTTATAATTAGTGGGCTTGTTGGCGACGCCGGCCGCCGCGACGATCGTATCGCCTTCGATAATGGGTATGCTCATATATTTTTTTATCGGAATATGGCCAAAAGGTAATTTTTTTGGAATGGCGGTAAAATTTTCGTAATCGTTAATAATGAAAGGTCCGCAACTTTTAACGGCCTCAAATAATATACTCGTATTTTCAAGATCGAACATTAAAGGTTTGTCCGGCATCTGGCATTGCTCCATAACTTCATGGGACCAGGCTGCCACGTTGAATTTAGTGCAATCTGTTTCGTCCATGAATGCGAGAAATCCTATTTTGCTGCCGGTCAGTTTAATAACTTCGCTCATGGCGTAGTCGCTTAATTTTTCAAATGAGATGTTTTCATGCATCTGGCTCAATTTTAACATCGATTCCATTTGAATGTTATTTATTTCGAGTTCGCGCTCGTCCTGTTTAAGCCTTGTGATATTTTCGTACTTTAAAACGACAAAAGATCTGTCATTGTTATCAAACCCTGAAAATGTCACCGCGTACCAATAAAATTGATCATTGCGAAGCAGCGAATATTCGTAAGAATAATCTGTGCCTTTTCGAGTTAACAAAGCGCATAATTTACTTTTGAGTTTCGTTGAAATGTCATTGTATTCTAAAGCGATGTTATCGAGATAATCGAAATAATTTGATCCGCATATAAGCTTTTCACCGTGAAACGGGTTCTCGTCATTCATGGCCCAGGACTCGTTGGTAAATATTATCTGGCCGTTCTCGTCGATTATTGCGGTGGGTTCGATTATGGAGTCTATGGATGATTTAAGAAACGTGTGAGATTGTTTAATGGCGTTCTCGGTTTCGCGATATGACGAAACGTCGGATAAAATTGCGGCGAAGAACCCTGGTGCGGGGCTGTAAATAAAAGCGTTGAACCATCTTTGATATTCTTCAAAATAAAATTCGTTGCGAAATGATATTCTGGATGTTGCGACCCCTGAGCAGGATGTGATAAAATTTTTGGCCGCCGCTGACTTGCCTAATATTTTCGAAGCATTCTGACCGATAATATCTTTTGCTTTTAAATTTATTAAAGATTCAAAAGATGCGTTCACCTCGGTAAAAATAAAATTGCAGGAATCGTTATAATCGCGACCGCGCGGCAAGGCAACGCCGACTATAAAGTTGTCGAACATATTTTCAAAAAGCTGCCTGTATTTGGATTCATTTTCTTTAAGTTCTTTTTCGATTTTTTTCTGTTCGCTTATGTCGGTGATCGAACATACCGCCTGAAAAGTCTCTTCGATAAGGCCGATATTCATTATCACGTCGAGAATTTCACCGAATCTGTTCCTGAATTTTAATTTAAAACTCTGAAGGCTGCCGGGTGATGTATTCAGATCGATATCGTCGTAAGTTAAATGGCCTGTATCACCTTCTTTCAATAAAAATTCGAAAAGATTTTTCTGGTTTTTCAGTTCATCACCGTCGTAACCTGAAAAGAATTCAAATTCTTTATTGACCAGAGTGATCGTAAAATCTGATTCCACTATCAAGAGGGAAGAGCCTGTTGATTCGAATATCGCTTTATATCTGCTTTCAGAGTCTTTCAGAGCAGTTTCAATGATTTTTTTCTCGGTTATATCGATGACCGCAAGGTATATAAAGCTTATAGCACGATAATTTATAATGTCAGCGTGTATCTCGACATCTCTGATTTCACCTGAACTTATACGGTGGCTGCATTGAAATACATTTTTTTCTCCGAACATCACCCGTTCGATCTCTTTCATCACTTCTTTTTTATCGGCGACATCCAGATCATAAATTGACATATTCTTATATATGCCGGGTTCATAACCGTAAAAATCGATTGCCTTTTTATTTATGTCTATTATCATGCCGGTTTCAGGGTCAATGTATAATTTAGGTATCGACCCTTTTTCGAATTCCTGTTTATAAAGAATCTGCTGTTTATTTAATTCGTCTTCGATCTTTTTGAATTTGGCGATGGTTTTTATAACGAATATGTAATTTACTACATCGTTATCTTCGCCTTTTATAAAGTTGACCCTGAAAGATATCGGAAATTGGCTGCCGTCCTTTTTATAGGCATAATCCTCACCCGTCAGGCCGCTTCCTGAAGAACTGAGAAAAATATTAGACTCTTCGTCTTCGCTGAAATTGTTTTTAAATAATATTTCGGAGGGTGTTCCTATTATTTCAGACTCGCTATATCCAAAAATAGAACAAAAAGACTCGTTAACAAAGATAATAGAACCGCCGGCATCGCAAATAATGACGGCGTCCTCAATTGATTTGAATACGGCAATGCTTAATATATTATCGATTTTTTCATCGCAGTTTATCATAACAGCATTTACAACATTATTCTTTAAATAACAATATTTATGATACTAATGGTCTTTAGTAAAATTACGCGACTATTTAGCACATACAAGTATAATACATAACAAACAGGATAAAGTCAAGGGAATGATTTTTATTGAAAATCACCCTGTTTTCAGCTTAATGATCTCGAAACCATCTTCAATATTGTTTCAGCGATAATGCTGTCATTAATTAAGGGTTTCGATATGTAATCGTCCATTCCGGCAGCTATGAATTTTTCACGGTCGTTGGCCATTGCGTATGCCGTTAGCGCTATTATAGGGGTATGTTCCCCCGTTCTGACCTCGATTTCTCTTATCTTGCGCGCCGCCTCAAAACCGTCCATTTCCGGCATCTGTCCGTCCATTATGATAGCGTCGAATCTTTCCGCTTCATAAAGTTTCAAAGCTTCACGGCCGTTAGACGCGGTCGATATGTGCCAGCCGTATTTTTTCAGAAGCATCACTACAAGTTTCAGATTTATCTCGTCGTCTTCGGCCACGAGTATTTTCAATTTTCCGGCTGGCGCCGTGATCTTTTTTAAAGGTATCTCAAACGGCCCGTTTTCAAGATCTTCAAGACCGATCGCGAACGGTACCGTGACGGTGAACGAACTTCCTTTTCCTATCTCGCTTTTTACCGAAACGCTCCCGCCCATCATTTCCGCGAGCCCTTTGACTATTGAAAGGCCGAGTCCGGTGCCGCCGTATCTGCGGGTGTTCGAATCATCCAGCTGATGGAACATTTGAAATATTTCTTCGGTCTTATCGGGATGGATCCCGATCCCCGTGTCGGAGACCTCGAGTGATATTATCGAATTTTCTAAAGTTCTTTCGATACAGGATATTTTAACCTTGACCCCGCCGGCAATAGTGAATTTTACGGCGTTCGCCAGAAGGTTTATAAGGATCTGTTTAACTCTTAATTCGTCGCCGGATATTTTATAATTTATCGCCGGATCTATTTCATAAGAAATGGAAAGCCCTTTCCTTTTAGCTTCTTCGCCTATTATTTTCAGGGAGCTTTTAACCGTTTCGGTTATATCGAAAGCTTTATTATCAAGCTGTAATTTCTTCGCCTCGATCTTTGAAAAATCAAGGATGTCGTTAATAACTTCCAGAAGGTGTTCGGACGAAGTTTTTATCATTTCGTTGAATTCCATTTGGTTCTCATCAAGGCCGGTGGTTGATAAAAGGCCTGAAAAGCCCATTATTCCGTTCATCGGCGTTCGAAGCTCATGGCTCATATTCGCCACGAACCTGCTTTTAGCCATGCTCGCTTCCTCGGCCTTTTCCTTTGCGATAAGAAGTTGTTCGAACGCGCGCTCCTTATCTTTTTGCATTTTTTTCTTTTCGATGGCTTCGGATACGGCGAAAGATAATCGTGAAATATGGCCTTTGATAAGATAATCGCTCGCTCCGGCTTTCATGCATTCGACGGCGACGTCTTCGTTCATGGCTCCGGTTAAAATAATAAAGGGAAGGAATGGGTCGTGTTTTAAAGAAAGTTTTAACGCGCTCATGCCGTCAAATGCAGGCATTGAATAATCGGAAATGACTATATCCGGCTTGAAATCATCGAGCGCGGCCAGAAAAGTTTCGGCCGTTTCGACGATCATGTGTGAAAAAAGCATTCCGGCTTTTTTTAATTCACGAACGGCAAGTTCGTTGTCGGAAGGCATATCTTCAACGAATAGTATTTTTATATGATTTTCTGATCTCATATTAATTCTCCCGTTTGGTTATAAGGGACCTTTTATGCTTTAACCCGGCAGCCGTTCAATTTCGTGATCCGTTTCGTATTTTTTGCATTGATAAAGAGTGAATGGCGTTTTCCATTTTTTATTTTCCCGGCAGCTGATTGAGCAGCAGCCAGTATAGCCCGATATCCTTTATCGATTCGACGAATTTTTCGAAATTGACGGGTTTTACGAGATAACTGTTCACTCCGAGCTGATAACTTTCGATCATATCTTTTTCTTCTTTTGAAGAGGTGAGCACGACGACCGGAATTATCTTAGTGACTGGATCGGTTTTAATGACTTTTAAAACCTCAAGGCCGCTGACCTTTGGAAGTTTCAGATCCAGCAGAATAAGTTTCGGCCTGTTCTGGCCTTCCAATCCGCTGAACTGTCCGCGGGCGTAAATAAAATCCAGCGCCTCCGCGCCGTCCTGGACATGGACGATCTTATTCGAAAAATTGCTTTTTTTAAAGGCTCTAAGCGCCATTTCGGCGTCGTTCATATTGTCTTCGACTAAAAGTATTTCGACAGCTTTATCATTACCGTTCATTGATCCGTCTCCTTGTTTGGTATTGAAAAATAAAATGCGGCGCCCTCGCCCGGTTTTCCTTCAGCCCATACGCGCCCGCCATGGCGGCTTATCACTCGCTGTACAAGTGCCAGTCCAACGCCGTTGCCCTCGAATTCTTCCGATTTGTGAAGCCTTTGAAAGACTCCGAAGAGTTTACTGATATACTTGGGGTTAAATCCTGCGCCAGTATCTTTTATGAAATAGACATAGCTTTTATTTTCATCATCATCATATCCGCCGACCTCGATCTTTTTTATCGCGGATTTCATCGTATATTTTATGGCGTTCGATATCAAATTGAACCAGACCTGCCGCATAAGGTTTATATCACCAACCGTGTTCTTTATCGGTCCTATCGAAAAATTAAATTGCTGAAGAATTTCCGGCGCCGCCGATTCAGAGTATACCATATTTACGAGATTTTTCATATCGATTTCGAAAAAATCAATTTCGCTTCTGATGACCTTTGAAAGCAGCAGCAGGTCAGTGATAAGCTGGTCCATTTTTTTTGTGTTGGTCCGGATAACGTTTAAAAGGCGTTTTCCCTCATCGTCGAGCTTGTCGTAATAATCTTCTATTAAAAATCCGGAAAAACCTTCGATGGCGCGCAGCGGCGATCGCAGATCGTGTGAGACCGAATACGCGAAAGCCTCCAGTTCTTTGTTCGAAGCGTTGAGCTGGGCTGTCCTTTCGGCGACCCTCTTTTCAAGCGTGGCGTTGAATTTTTTGATCTCTTCTTCGGCTTTTTTTCTGATCGTGATATCGTTTATCACTGCCAGAAAAACAGGTCCGTTAGCGGTATCGACGAGCTGAAGATGGACCTCGACGTTATAGCCGGTTCCGTTCTTCCGGCGGTGTATGGTTTCGAAGATAAGAATGTCTTCTTCTTTTTTTATAAGCGGCTCGATGGCCCGTCTGAACGATTCTTCGGTATATTCCGGTTTTATGTCGATCGGCGTCATTTTAGCCATTTCTTCCATGTTATAGCCGATGTTCTGCTGAGCGCCGGTATTAACGAACTTGAAAAGGAGCGTTTCCGTGTCGAATACGTAGATCTCGTTAAGACTTCTGGATATAACATCCTGCAGCCATGAGCGTTCGCGTTCCGCTTCATATTTTTCCATGTAAAAGCGGATGTCCCGCTGCCGCAGCGCGAAACTCAGGCTTATTCTCGCGCCGAAAAGAAGAACGCCGACAAAAGCTATCAATATCCACAACCTTTCTCTGAGCGGTTCATAAACTTCAGAAATATCCATTTTAGATACGATGAACCATGGCGAATCAGGAATCGGGCGAATGTCGGCGATTGTATTTATACCTCTATAGTCGACGCCTTCAATTATTCCAATTTCACCAAGGACGGCTTTTACGGATGGTACTTCCGTTCTTGTAAGCGGGATCCGTAGATTTAACGCGGCGTCTTTTTTAAATTTAAGATCGTTTAAAAACAAAACATCGCATCCGTCGCTGCGGATCAGCAATGTTTCAGCGGATATACTCGGCGTCGGCCACTTTTGAATGAAGGGATAAAGATAGGTCTCCGGATCGATCCTGAGAATAAGGACGCCGAGCGGGAGATCTTTATTGCGCGGGTCCAGGATAGGTATGAAAATAGCCATGTATATTTTTTTATCGATCTCGTTTCGATAAAAATCCCGGAATTTTATTTGAGCTTTTCGTAATGTTTCTGAAGCGAGTTTTTTTGTGTTGGGAGTCGCAGGTTTCTGGCTCGCCGGGACGGTCATGCGTTCGACTTCTCCCGTGTCGATCAAAGATATGCGGTCGTATTGATAGCAGACCTTGTATTTATTTAACCAATCGTTAAGATCTTCTTTAATGTAAGCATTATCCGGTTCTTTATAGAAGCGTGATACAAGGTCGAAGAAGTTATGGTTGTTAAAAAAGATCCCGGCGTCGCCCATCCTTTCGCTGCGCCATTGTTCGAGCTGGCTGACCTTGAGTTCGGCTATCGAGGAAAGCTGGTGTTCAAGTCCGGTCCGAAAACTCTTTTCGTAATTTTTATAGTAAAAATAGCCCGCCGCCATAATGCCCGAAGCGAGAAGAATGAATATTACGAGAAAAATATGTTCGGAGACCCAGCCGTTTTTATTTTTTTGGTTCATACCAGAGCTCCTTATTTTTAACGAACCGCCGCGCCGACTGAAATATTAAAATTTCGAGATCAGTTTTAATATTGTTTCGGCTAAAATATCTTCTTTTTCAACAGGTTTGGTTATATAATCGTCCATTCCGGAGTCCATGAATTTCTGGCGGTCGCCCTCCATGGCGTATGCCGTGAGAGCTATTATCGGGATCCGCTCGCCTGTTCCGATTTCGAGTTTCCTTATCTTTTGCGCAGCCTCGTATCCGTCCATTTCCGGCATTCGGCCGTCCATTATTATGGCGTCGAATTTTTCTTTCGTGTAAGCGCTCAGGGCCTGCAGGCCGTTAACGGCGGTTACGACTTCCCAGCCGTAGCTTTCGAGCGTGAGGGTAGTGAGTTTGAGGCACAGCTCATCGTCTTCGGTCACGAGTATCCTTAATTTTTTAAATGGGGTGACGAAATTTTTGGAGGACATTCCTTCGTGACCGGCATCGGATCGATCGACCGTTTCATCGCTTATTTCCAGCGGTATCGTGACGGTGAATGTGCTGCCTTCGCCTATATTGCTTGCGACCGAGACGCTTCCTCCCATTATTTCCAGGAGCCCTCTTACTATCGAAAGGCCGAGGCCCGCGCCCCCCTGGCGTCTGGTGCTGGAATCGTCGAGCTGGTGGAACATTTCAAAAATTTCGCCGGTTTTTTCCGGAGGTATTCCGATACCGGTATCTGAAATCGAGATCGAGATCATTGAAATATTTTCCGTCCGCCCGCTCTCCGATACTTTTACGGTTATGCCGCCCTTGTAGGAAAATTTAACGGCGTTTGAGAGAATGTTTATAAGTATCTGTTTTATTCTCAGTTCGTCGCCGTTCATTTCGTGATCTATTTCGGGGGCTATTTCGCAAATGGTATAAAGTCCTCTGGATTTGGCCAGTTCCGATATTATCCCGATCGAGTTTTTAACGGTCTGTTTTATATCGAAAGGCTTTTTGTAGAGTTTTAATTTTTTAGCCTCGAGTTTTGAAAAATCAAGTATATCGTTGATAAGTTCAAGGAGGTGTTCCGAAGAAGCGTTAATCATTTCCGTGAATTCGAGCTGGCTCTTATTAAGCCCGGAGAGCGAAAGCAGTTTTGAGAACCCCATTATGCCATTCATCGGCGTGCGCAGTTCATGGCTCATATTCGCCATGAAATTGCTTTTGGCGGCGCTTGCGGCTTCAGCTGTTTCTTTGGCTTTTAAAAGTTCGGCCTGATTTTCTTTCAGCTTTTCCTCGGCCAACCTGCGCTCCGTTATGTCATGGATTATCGAAAAAAGGATGGTTTCGCCTTTTATGACGATCGGAGTGGAATGGACCTCGACCGTTCTGATATCGCCGCCAGCGAGCCTGTGGCGGAATATAAAAAAATTTCTGCGTTCGTTCTTCGCGGAATTCATTTCATGAAGTATTTCATCATCGGATAATTGATTGATCTGGTTGATGTTCATGGCTCTAAGAGTTTCGGCGGAATAGCCATAATACCCGGCCGCGGCCGAATTGGCGTCGACTATCGTTCCGTCATCGGGGGATATCAGGAGCATGACCGCGTTGTGCCGTTCGAACATGCCGCGAAAAAGCTCCCCGCTTTCGGCTATAGCCGGCTCCGGTTTAGTTTTATCGAAAGCGCTCGATTTGTCGTCGGTTCCTTTAAGTATGTTCATGATAGCGGTGTACTACTCCTTCGGACAGCCATTTTCAGTTTATTATTTCGTTAAAAGTGGTCTCGGCCAGATAAGAGCTTCTTACGAGAGCAGATGAAGCCGCGGCTTTAAACCCCAGTTCGTAAGCGATGTTTTTATATTCAGTGAATTTTTCTTCGGAGATATATTCGGCCACGGGATAATTATGGATCGAAGGCGCGATATACTGGCCGATAGTTATTATGTCGCAATCGGCCGAGCGCAGGTCTTTCATAAGCGATACCACTTCGTCTAACGATTCGCCCATGCCGGCCATTATTCCGGATTTTGAATATATTCCGGATGAGAAGCGCTTTACGTTTTTAATGACTTTCAGCGAGCGGCCGTAATCGGACCCGCGTCTGACCCTTTCGTATAACGACGGGACGGTTTCGAGGTTATGAGATAGAACCGTAAGGCCCGGAGCTGAAAGTATTGTTTTTAAACTTTCCTCGCTGCCTGCGAGATCGGGGATGAGCGCCTCTATTTTAATTTCCGGCCTGGTTTCGTGAATTTTAGTTATGACGCGGCGGTAGTGGTCCGCTCCGCCGTCGGAAAGATCGTCGCGGGTGGGGGAAGTGAGGACCGCGTATTTCAGCTCGAGCCTTGTTACGGCTTCGGTTATGTTTTCAATTTCAAGATCATCCGGTGGCAGGGGTTTTTCACGGCCGACGGCGCAGAAAGAACAGCCGCGGGTGCAGTTTCGCCCGAGAATGAGAAATGTCGCCACCTTATCCTTGAAGCATTTTCCGCGGTTCGGGCACAGGGCGCTCTCGCAGACAGTATTTAAATTGAGCTCCTCTAAAAGAGACCGCGTTTCAAGGCTCTCGCCTTTTCTATAATTTCTTTTGTTTTCGAGTATCTCGTTCTTTAGTTTTTCAGGTATTTTCAGCATTTAATAAGGTCCTCATTGATCGCGCGCTATATTGTTTCTTTGATTATCGCGTTAAATTATACTCTCTATTGTTCTAAAAATCAATCATTTAAAGCCGAATATTTATTTACTTTTCAGTCATTTTGTAGTAGAATTTATAGTATAGGCAAAAGAAAAGGAGAGTTTAAAGCTCCGCTATGGATAAATATATTTCATATAATCTCAAAAACAAAGAGATAAAGTTTAAAAAAATAATATCGGAAATGCAGATACAAAATAGAGTTAGAGAGCTCGCCACCCGCATCAGCATAGATTTTCAGGGCGAGTCCATTTATCTTGTCGCCATATTGAAAGGCGCCTTCGTTCTATTGTCCGATCTGGCCAAATATATAACCGTCCCCTGCGAATGCGGCTTCATGGGCGTGTCGAGTTACGGCAACGCCAGAGTTTCAAGCGGGAACGTGCGCATCACAAAAGATCTGGATGAAGATATCGAGGGGAAGAACGTTATAATAGTTGAGGACATCGTCGATACCGGCATAACGCTCAACTTTTTAAAAGAATATATGAGAACCAGAAAACCGAAAGCCGTCAGAATTTGCTCGCTGCTTTCAAAGACCGAATGCAGAAAGACGGATGTCGTCGTAGAATATGTCGGTTTCGAGATAGCCAACGAATTCGTCATCGGCTACGGCCTCGATTACGAACAATATCTGAGAAATCTTCCATACATCGCGTCCGTTAAAATTGATTGAGCCACGAGGGGTATAAAATGCTTTTAAAAAATATTCTGATCACGCAGCTGGGCGAACTTCAGACCAACTGCTACATAATTTATTGCGAACAGACAAAAAAATGCGCCATAATAGATCCGGGCGCCGAGCCTGAAAAACTCGCCAGAAAAATAGACTCGTTAAGGCTTATACCTGAATATATCCTTCTAACGCACGGCCATTATGATCATATCGGCGGAGTGAAATATCTTTTAGAACTTTATAAAAACTACGGCATCAAGCTCGCCTGCCACGCGGAAGAAACTGCTTCAATTATGGATCCCAAACTTAATTATTCAGAAATGCTTGGAATACCGTGTGCCTTACCCGAACCGGACCTGAAACTCATGGAAGGCGATGTTATAAAAATAGGAGAGAGCGTCAAACTCGAGGTCATCCACACGCCGGGACATACTTTCGGCGGATGCTGTTTCAAATTTGAAGATAAGGTCTTATTTTCAGGAGACACGCTTTTTAACCAGTCGATAGGAAGGACGGACCTCTATGGAGGGAGCATCGAAAATATAATTTCCGCCATAAAGGAAAAGCTTTTTATTCTCGATGATAAAATGACGGTATTGCCGGGACACGGGCCGCATACGACGATCGGATCTGAAAAATCCCACAACATGTATATCGAATAGCAGCCGCTCATTAATGAAAAATAAAATATAGCCGATAACACTCTATAATGTATCAGCAGACCATTTGTTAAGCTTAGGAGAGTGAGATCAGTGCAAACTGTTCAGACGATAAAACCAAAACCTAAAAGATCGTTGATCTTTTCATTCATAAAATTCTTCTTTTTTATATTTCTGATGCTTTCCGTTGTTGTGGCGGGAGTCGTGATCGGCGTGGTGAAAACCTTTTCAGACCAGCTTCCCGAAGTAGGCTACCATACTTATAAGCCGAAGCTTAACACCAAAGTTTACGATTCCAACAATAACCAGATAGCCGAATTCCACGAGGTCGAGAACCGCTCGGAGAAAGTTCCCCTCGCCGAAGTAAGCATGAAGCTTCAGCAGGCATTTCTCGCTATCGAGGACGCCCGTTTTTACGATCACTACGGTATCGATTTCGTCCGTATAGTCGGCGCTATGGTCGCAAACTGGAAAAGCGGCGGCGTCAGACAGGGCGCGTCAACCATCACGCAGCAGCTCGCCAGGAACGCCTTCTTGACGCAGGAACAGACCTTCGCGCGTAAGATCAAGGAAATACTGCTTTCATTTAAAATCGAACAGAAATTCTCGAAACAGGAAATTTTCGAGCTTTATCTCAATGAGATCTATTTCGGACACGGCGCGTGGGGCGTGGCCTCGGCGTCGGAGATATATTTCGGCAAAAAACCCGCGGATCTATCGCTCGCGGAAGCGGCCATCCTTGCCGGTATGCCTAAAAACCCTTCAAAATATGATCCTTTCGTGAACCCTCAAAAATCCAAGGAAAGACAGATACTCGTTTTAAATAAAATGGCCGACCATAACTTCGTCACCGCGGCGCAGGCTACGGCCGCCAAGGATTCGCCGATCCATCTCAAGACCACTAAGAAAGAGATCGCGTCCGCGCCTTATTTCGTGGAACACGTAAGAACTCAGCTTATAAATAAATTCGGGCCGAAAAAAGTTTATACATCCGGCATGAAAGTTTATACGACGATAGATATGAAGTTTCAGAAAGACGCCGAGACAGCTTTTTTGAACGCGCAGATCTATAAAGACAATCCTCTTGAAAAAAGCCCTACGCTTCAGGGCGCGCTTATTTCGATCGAACCGCAGACAGGCTATATAAAAGCCATGGTGGGCGGCAGATCTTATGAACAGAGCGAATTCAACAGGGCGGTACAGGCTAAAAGACAGCCGGGTTCAACTTTCAAAACATTCATTTACGCCGCGGCCATGCAGATGGGCATGTCGCCGAACACCGTAATGGAAGACGAACCTATCGAATTCACGAACCCTTACACCGGAAAAGTATGGCGTCCGAGTAATTATGAAGGTAAATACTTCGGCGAGGTAACTCTCAGGACCGCGTTTGAAAAATCTCTTAACTCGATAGCCGTTAAGCTTTTACAGAAAGCCGGGATCCCGAGGGTTATAGCCCTCTCGCATAAAATGGGCATAAGAACGACGCTCGGTGCGAATATGTCTCTGGCGCTCGGCGCGTGCGACGTCACGCCTCTGGATATAGCTTCGGCTTACGGCGTTATAGCCAACGGCGGCGTCCGCGTTCCGCCGGTCTCGATAATCAAGGTGACCGATAATGACGGCAATATAATCTTTGAGAACACTTACAAGGGCGAAGAAGTTATGGACGCCGATTCGGCTTTCGTCATGGTTGATATCATGAGAGGCGTTATCGAGCATGGAACCGGTTCCTCGGCTAAAATAGGAAGGCCGGCGGCCGCTAAAACCGGAACGACCAATAATTATATCGACGCCTGGTTCATAGGATTCGTCCCGAATCTCGTCACGGCGATTTACGTCGGAAACGACGATCGTAAAACGCTCGGCCACGGAAAAGCCGGCGGCCGCGTCGTCGGCCCGATCTGGCGCGAATATATGGCTGCGGTCGTAAAAGATACGCCTGTGCTGGATTTCAAGGAACCTAAAAATATTTTGAAAAAATGGATATGTAAAGAAACGGGCCTTATCGCCTGCGAAACCTGTAAAAGCCGTGGCGAACAATCCTTCAGGCGCGGCACCGAGCCCGAATCCATGTGTAATCACGGCGGGGACGATGAAAATATCGATAATTACTTCGAGCGCGACAGCAGCGAGATCGCTTCGAAAAAGTCCGTCGATTACAGCGAATCCGAGGATGACATAGTCGCCGATACCGGAACGGAAACCGCGGACGCTTCAGCTGAAGATACGGTGAGTGTCGAGGACGACGGAGCTTTCGATCCGACCGCCCCTGTGGCGCCGTCTTCTACAAAAGCCGCGCCCGCGAAACCCGAAGTCAAAACGGATAAAATGCAGGCGAGCGCCAGCGTGAAAACTGATGCGGCTGACGATTCGGCGACGGCGGATGAAGAATAGGAAAACGGGAGACGCGAGAATAGAGAATAAATAATAGAGAATAGAGAATAGTTGTGGATAAAAAAACAGGCGTTTTGAATTATCAAAACGCCTGTTTTTTTATTTATTTAAAGGCGGCTGAAGGCCGCGGCCTTTACTATTCTCTATTCGCTTTTCACTATTAACTAATATTTAAAAGCCTTTTTATCTCGTTCCAGTCGTTGGTCAGATAAGGCGACAGTTCACCTTTTTTGCTTACGAGTTCAAGCAGCGGGAAGGTCGTGGCGGGTTTTTTCGGCGTAAATGAGCCGTCGTCGGAGAACACGAAAGTTTTGGCGCCTTCGTAAGATCTGCGCTTAACGATTATGAATTCGTCTTTTTCATCGAGATGGCCCTTTATTATTTTAACGCCTTCGGCTACGGCTTCTTCCGGAAGCTCTCTGCCGCGCACCGCCGACCATTTCGCTAAAAACGAAAGCCCCCTGAGTACGTCGTATTCATAAAATCTCGGAAAACAAAGTTCTTTCCATGATTCATCAATGACTTTGCCCGCGGTCGAACGGATTAATTTATGGTTGATCAAATATTTCGCGCCATTGTCCAGAAAATTAATTTCTTCTTCGCTGAATTTGCGCCGGGAACAGGTCATGATGGCTTCGAGCGCCGGAAGCGTTGAGATCATAGAACTTTTAGGCGCGTCTTTTGTATATGCCGTTTCGTCGCAGTTCAATCCGCCGTCGGACAGCTGATATTTCAGGAACCACTCGCGGGCCCACGGAAGAGCTTCATCGACCTCGATGTCGCATGAGTAGAATATCTTATACATCGAGGCGAGGCCGCAATGGCACATGACCGTTCTGAAATCGGTCCCGGCCGGCGCGTCTTTTTCGGTGAACGGAAAAAAGTGAAGATAGTGTTTGTCGATGGCTTCGAGCATGGTGTGCGCGATCTTCTGCGGTATCATTTCGGAGAGCCCCATTTCATGCAGCAGCGCCATGTGCCACCAGGGCGAATTCCATTTCGGCCAGTAGGGATCGGTCTTTATGCTCTTTAAAGCGCCTTCGGATTCGAGGTATTCGACGGACCGGTTCAGCGCCGATGAATATTCGGGCTTGTCTAAATTGGCTTTAATTCGTTCTTTCATAAATGTGTCCTTTTCAAGTTTCATAAATAATTATATGGTTTAAATGCCTGCCGTATCATGCGTGAAAAAATAGACCGGGCAGCCTCCGTAATTTCAAATGATCGATCTATTGTTTGAATATAAGCATGAGGATCGTTTCATAAAGATCATAAAAAACTGGATAAATTGAGTCGAAAAAAGATCATAAAAAAATTCGGCGCGTTATTGCATCGAACTATACCCTCTTATATTATAAACTAAAAAGTTGTTTTTTAAAATAGTTTTCGAAAATAAATTAAGGCCCGGAAGGGTAAAAGCCTTGTTAAATCTATTTATTGCCAGTTTAAATAATTCGGTCTCGACGCCCGCGGCTATATCGGCTGAAAAACAGCCGCGAACCCAGGGTGAATTTTTATTGACCGTCGTTATAAGGGCTTTTTTGATGGCGGCCTTTACCCGGAAGGCTTCGATGAGTTTTTCATTGTACTGGAAAATATGGTTTTGCCGGTTGTATGAAAGAGCGGCCGAAAGAGCCGCGTCATCGATCCATTCGTTCGATCTGCCGGCTGAAACCATGTCCCCGGCTAAAACATAGAGGTCCGTCATATTGAACCGGCTTTCGATCATATATTCGTTTTTATGAATGCTTTTTTTGAAGTATGCCATCGCTTCGTTGATATCGCCGGAGATGAATTTCAGTTTTCCCATGAGGTTGAGAGCAGTTGAAGAATTGATCCTGTAAGGGTTATACGCATACGCCGTGCCGATATTGCGTTCGCTGTTTTCGATATCGCCAGCTCTGAAATAATAATAGGCGCGGTTCTGATAGATCACGGCGTCGTCCATATATCTCGCCGCGTCATTTAAATATTTCATGCCGTCGGCGTCAAATCCGGTTATAAAATAGACCGAGCTTAAAAGAAAAAGCGCCTCGCCGTTATGTTCGTGCCAGGTAAGGGAGTTTACAAGGCTTTTGAACGCGTTTTTCGTGTCGCCTGACGCTAAAAGATCCCCGCCCGCCTTCATATACCGGTCCGACATGAGCCTTGGGAGCGCCTCGAAATAAAACGAGAACAGAAGGACCGCCATTATAAACGCCGCCGCGGAATATCGGAACAGCGGAGAGTGAATGACAGTGGATCGTGATGGAGAGGATGCCGGAATTTGCGTGTGCCGGGCCTGAATTTGCGCATGTGCCATGGATAGCGGGAAGGCGCCCTTGTTCCGGCTGATATCGTAAATTTCGTCTGAAATGCTGTTTTGGGCATTTTCGTTTTCCAGCGGTTGGCTTTTTGAAATTTTAAATTCCGGCGAATTATTTATATCAATTCCAGCTTTTTCAGAACTTGCCGGGGGTTCCGGTATATAAGCGGTCTCTGAACCCGTATTTTTATTATAATTATCACTATTTGCTGCCGCCATGTTTTTATCGCCGGCCGAATAAATTATCGTCACGGTAAAAAGCAGCAGCAGGAGCGGGTTTGAAAAAGGAAAACTGACGGCCGCGTTCATAAGAAGCGATATGAAAGCGATAAGCGCGAAAAAAGCTTTTTGGGTGAAACGGTTTCCTTCGCGGTCGGCGGCCTTTAATAAGTTCACGCAGGCTGAACCGCATATAAATAAAAAAAGCGCGAGAGAAATGACGCCGCACTCGCAGAGTATCTGAAGATAGTCGTTGTGAACGTCGGCGGCTATGCCGGAATAAGCCGCGAGCCGGGTATTTCCGGGCTCTGAAAAGATATCCGCCATGGCTTTGGGCGACAGGAACCGGAACGATCCGAGTCCGGCACCGGTCAGAGGGTGGTCTGAAAATATAGAAACGGCGGCTTTATACATGAGTATCCTCGATTCGAAAGATGCCGCCATGGTGTCTTTGGTCCACGCGTAGAACGAATACGCGCCGCGCCGGTGGTTGATAATATCTATAGCTGATATGAAAATAATTATCGCGATAAGCGATATGGCCGTCGTTTTAAATATGCGTCGGTTCGGCACTTCCAACCCGGCTGTATCGCTTTTTAACATTCGGCGACTTTCCATATTATCTGCGGCCCCGGTTTTCATTCGTGACTCAGGTTCGTCATTGTTTCGGGTTTCAAGTTTTGCGCCGCAGGTTTTGGGTCCGCCTTTGAAATAAAGGACGGCAAGTATTGCGGCTATCGTTAGCGCGGCGATGAATATGGGGAATTTGTTGAAGGTCTGATAAGTGAAAAAAAGATTCGCGAAAAGAATGAAGCGTGAAAGGTTTTTTTTCACCGGCCCGTGGTCTTCGATGAACGCCGTGTAGATATTTATAGGCAGGCAGAAATTTAGAAATACCGCGAATATATTCACGTTTCCGAATGTTGAGAAAATCGGGTTTATGGCGTTATTTTCGAGGTTCCAGTTGACGGGATCGGCCCCTGCGAGTTGAAGACCGGCGTAAAACAGAGGGACGGCCGATAGGACCGGAAGGACGAAAAGAAGTTTTTCGCCGTCAAGCGATCGCGATCGGGCCAAAAGTGCCATAAAAAAAGAAGAAACGAATACGGCGAAGATATCGGAGAATTTTTCATTGAAAAGCTGGGGACAGGGCGAATTTATTGATGATACGGCGACCGACAGTATGAGAAATATCGATGCCGTGATCAGGCGGCCGGGTTTTAAGGCCGCGAAGCCCGGCGATAAAAAAAATTGTGATGAAGGGTCTTTCGATGAAAAGCCTTCGGGATCTATGCGAGCCGATGTTGAACCTGCGGAAGAACCCGCCCGCCGCGCGCCGGCATTCAATGCGGAACCGGCGGATCTTATGTGATCGAGACAGATAAAAAATAATAGCGCGATATTAAAAATTTTGACCGTGAAAAATTTCGGGAGGTTGAATGCGTTCTTGTTATCGGGCAGAAAGACGGCTATCGCGATCAAAAAAAACAACAGGATAAAATTCTGGTAAAAATTCGATCCTGTTGTTTTAATGTTTTTTTTTGACACTTTTATTTTATTTTTTCAGTAGTTTTCGTTTTATGTTGAATTAAGCCGCGACTATTTGTTTTCAACGCCGTTTTCAACGCCGTTTTCAACGGGTTTTTCCAACGCGGGTTCGGTCTTTTTAACTTTTTTTGTTTTCTTGACGGCTTTTTTTACTTTCTTCGGTTTTTCAACGGCTTTTTCAGCTTCGTCGGGAACGATCTCTTCGATCTTTTCTTTTTCGGTTTCTTTGACCATCTTTTCTTCAGCCGCTTTTTCTTCATTTACTTCTTCTTTTTTAGCGGTCTCGGTTTTTTTGGCTTCGGCTTTTTTACCGGCTATTTTGGCCTTGCATTCGTCGCAGGCGTTGAGGATGGAGGATGCGATGCACTTGTCGCAAAGATTCGCGTATGATTTGTCTTTGCAGTATTCGCAGTTCTCGTTCGAGTGGATGATGGCTTTGGCTTTACAGACCTCGCATAAAAGTTTGGTGTCTTTTATCGGCCTTGATCTCATGCCGGAGCTCGAGCCTGAATTTGAGCCGAGTTTGTTGTCGAGCAGCTCGTTGATCATGCCGCCTTCCATATTTTTGAAGTTCGTGGCTTCCTTTACGGTTTCGGATTGCTGGCTTTCGAGGTTTCTGGCCCTGGTCGAAGGCTTGTCCATGTTAAATCTCATTCCGGAACCGAAGAACGAAGCCTTGGCGTCCTGCATGTCGTCCTGAGAGAATGCGGCGGTCGGAGCCATTAATAATACTGCGATGATAAAAGCTAATATAGTTGCCTGGATCTTTTTCATAATAATTTTCACCTCATGGAATTTTTGGCTGATTATACAATAATTTTAGATTAAAGTCAATCGGCGGTAACAACAGTACATTATCACAAAAATTTGACATCGGCGGTAACGCGTCATATTTTTTCACGGGCCGGCCGGCTGAGATGTTTCGCGGAAAATTACCGCAAAAAAATATGTCGCAAAAAAATATGGAATTATAAAATTAAAAATGATACAATATTTTTATGATCTTGAAAAATAAAGGCGATAAAGATTTTTCAGCCTCTGATATTATACAGGACGACATCGTTGAAAGCAGGAATAAATACAGCCTTCTTTTTGATTCGATGTTAGACGCAGCCCTTATTGTCGACCAGGCAGAACTTAAGATAGTCGAGGCGAATAAAACTGCTGCCGCTTTATACGGTTACAGCTTTGAAGAATTTAAAGGCATGAACGCGCTGGAACTTTCCGCCGAGCCCGAAAAAACCATAAGATCCATCCAGGACCCTTATCTTTACGTTCCCCTCCGCTACCATAAAAAAAAAGACGGCACGGTTTTTCCCGTTGAGATAACTACCGGGACTCTCGTTTTAAACGGCAGGCCGACCGTGATATCGATGATACGCGACATCAGCGTCCGCTTTGAAATGGAAGAGGCTTTGAAAAAAAGAGAGACCGCGTATAGGACCCTGGCTGAAAACATTCCGGCGATCGTCTATCGCAGATATATTTCAAAAGATAATAAAATGCTTGTTTTTAACGACATGTTAAAGACCATGACCGGTTACGACGCGGATGAGCTTGAAGAGGATTTTGATCGAATAATTTTTAAGCAGGACCTTGAAAATTTTAAAAAAACCATTTCAACGGCCGTTTTAATGGGTAAGGCTTTCCGCGCGGAATATCGTATCACGCATAAGACCGGTGATATCCGCTACTTCGCGGAACACGGCCGGCCGGTTTTAAACGGCGAGGGCGGCCTTGAATATATAGACGGCGTGATATTTGACGATACTCAGAGGAAAAGAGCGGAGGAAAAGGTAAGGATAGTACAAAAAGAACTCCTTGAAAAATATTCCTACCGCGATATTATAGGTAAAAGCGCGGCTATAAGAAAAATAAAGGACATTCTTCCGGCCATTTCCGCGAGCGATTGTAATATTTTGATAGAGGGGCCTTCCGGTACCGGTAAAAATCTTATAGCTAAGGCGATCCACAGCTTATCTTTAAGAAGAACGGGGCCGTTCGTAACGGTCAACTGCGGCGCCATACCTGAAACGCTTCTTGAATCGGAGCTGTTTGGTTACGCGAAGGGGGCTTTTACCGACGCGAAGAGCGATAAGCCCGGAAAGATAGCGGCGGCTGACGGCGGAATAATATTTCTGGACGAGATCGGGGAAATGCCGCTCGGGCTACAGGTGAAGATACTTCATTTTATCGAGGAAAAAACTTACGAGCCTCTCGGGTCGAATAAGCCTTTAAAAGCCGACGTCAGAATAATAGCGTCCACCAACAGGGACCTTTTAAACCTCGTGCGGGAAAACAATTTCAGAAGCGATCTTTATTACAGGCTTAAAATAGTCAGTTTAAAGGTTCCTCCGCTTTGCGAAAGATTCGAGGATATCGAGCTTTTGATACAGCATTTTATCGATATAATGAACGGCAAATATTCAAAATCGATAACTGCGCTCTCAAACGCCGCTCATGCTTATCTTTTAAGTTATGAGTTTCCCGGAAACGTCCGGGAACTCCAGAATATTATCGAACACGCCGCTATTTTCTGCGAAGGCGGCGTTATAGAAGCGGATCACTTTCCGGAAGAGTATAAAAACAAGAACACGCGTTACTTAAAAGGTAACACCAATGAAAAGGTTTGTGGGGACGAAACGAACGAACTTAAAAGCGTCAAAATTTTTTCCGAGCGGGTTTATCTTGTTGGCGTCCTCAATAAATTTGACGGCAGCAGAAAAGAAGCGTCAAAATTTCTGAACATCAGCAGGGTCGAGCTCTGGCGTAAAATGAAAAAACACAAACTTATCTGAAGATCTTATTAAACCCTTATTCGTGTTACTTTTATAGTAATATTGCGAAAAAGATTACTTAAAAGGTAACATTATTATCGGTTCTTAAAAGCCATAATTCGGTCACTTGTTAATAAAATCAATTGGTTTCAAATAATGGATTATTTTGGTATGTTTTGGCACATAAAATGCAACAAAAAACATCTGGTTTTGATTTAAACATTTTGTTAAAAGAAAGCTGCAGGTGTCAAAATGCAAAATTACATTCATCAATTTTTAGAAAACTGGGAGTTTGAACTTTTCGAAATTTTCGCGGCGCTTTCGTCGGGAAATAGAAAAGTTTTTGCGGCTCTTCTCAAAAATCTGAAAAAAGAAGCCGAAGCGGCCTGCGCCGGAGTTATTCTGGAGCTTTTGAACGATCTTGAAAGCCGTTCTTTTTCAATGGACAGCGATGAAGTAAGACAGATCGTTCAGAAACTGAACGCGGCGTTTAAAACCTATAAAGCCGAATTTCAAAAAGGTTTAAAATAAAAATTTTAAAAATTAAGTGAAAGGAAGGAATTTTTATGAGATTGGCCATAGGAATGAAAGTGATATTAAGTTTCTTATTGATACTCGCCATGATAGCGTTTTCTTCATATTATACTAACCAGGAACTCAGATCGCTTCAAAAACTTCAGGATGAAGGCGCGAAAAGAGCCAGCGACCAGTCACTGGTCATGGGAGCCAAAAATATATACGGAAGAGTTTATACCGTCATCGCCGACGCTGTCATAAATCGTGACATGGAATCGTCCCAAAAGGACTGGAATGAGATCAAGGCCAAAAGTATTAAAGAGCTCGAAGAAATAAAATCAAGGATGGATACGGAAGATGAAAAGAAGAACGTCGATCTTGCCCGCGCGGCCTTTGACGAGGCGGCGGCTCTTTTCGAACAGAAAATGATGCCGGTCCTTTTAGCCACTAAAGAGATGACGGAGGAAATAAAGGTACTCGACGGAAAGATCGATGAAACTTTCGCGAAAATGGACGTGCCGCTCGAGGCTGTTTATGTTTCTATTGAAAAAGAGGCAAAAGACGCCGATGCCGAATTCGATACAGGTATAAACCAGACTATAAAAATGATGACGATCGTTTTCATAGCTATGCTGGGTTTTATGATAGTGCTCGGTTTCTATTTCAACTTCAATATCGCCAATATTTTGAAATTTATGCAGGCGGAAGCGCAAAAACTTATGAACGCCGTAAACAATGGAAAACTCGATATCCGCGGCGACGCTGAAAAAACCAATTTCGAGTTCCGGGGATTGATCAAGGGCATGAACGATATAATGGACGCTTTCGTTAAACCGCTTAACGTCACGGCCGAATACGTTGACAGAATATCCAAGGGCGATATGCCTCCGAAGATAACCGATGAATATAAGGGCGATTTCAACGAGATCAAAAACAATCTCAACCAGTGCATAGACGCCGTGACGAAGCTTATAACCGACGCCAACGCGCTCGCGGTTTCGGCTACCGCCGGAAAACTCGGCGACAGGGCTGACGCTACAAAACATAACGGCGATTTTAAAAAGATAATAAAAGGTTTTAATGGTACGCTCGATGCGATAATAGGCCCGCTTAACGTGGCGGCCGAGTATGTTGACAGAATATCCAAGGGCGATATACCTCCGAAGATAACCGATAACTACAGCGGCGATTTCAACGAGATCAAAAATAACCTGAATCAGTGCATAGACGCCGTTGAAAATCTTGTAAAAGACGCCGTGGACCTCGCGAAAGCAGGCGTGGAAGGTGAACTTGATAAAAGGGCCGACGCCGCGAAACACGACGGCGATTTTAAAAAGATAGTAAAAGGCGTTAACGATACTCTTGACGCGGTCATTAAACCCGTTCAGGAAGCGGTGAAGTGCCTCGCCCAGCTCGCGGAGGGAAACCTCGCGGTTGAAATGAGCGGCGAATATAAAGGTGAACACGCGGTTTTAAAGAATTCGCTCAACGCCACGATAAATTCCATGAATGAAATTCTCGGCCACGTATCTATTTCGGTCGATCAGGTAAATACCGGAGCGAGACAGGTATCCGACGCCAGTCAGTCGCTTTCGCAGGGCGCGACCGAAACGGCGAGTTCGCTCGAGGAGATCAGTTCCTCGATGCAGGAAATTAATTCGCAGATAGAAAAAACGGCAGCTAATTCGATGGAAGCCAATAATCTTGCGGGAGCCGTGAGGACCTCGGCTGAAAGCGGCAGCGGCAAGATGAACCAGATGATGACCGCGATGAACGAGATCAACGAAGCTTCCTCGAACATTTCAAAGATAATTAAAGCGATAGACGAAATAGCATTCCAGACGAACCTTCTTGCGTTGAACGCCGCCGTCGAAGCCGCCCGCGCCGGAAAACACGGAAAAGGCTTCACCGTCGTCGCCGAGGAAGTTCGAAACCTCGCTCAGCGAAGCGCGAAAGCCGCCAAGGAAACGGCCGATATGATCGAAAACTCCAAGAAAAAGGCCGAAGACGGAACCAAGATCGCGGACGAAACAGCCAGATCGCTCAATGAGATAGTGACGGGCGTGGCCAGGGTCGGCGACATTATAGGCGAGATCGCCGCGGCGTCGAAGGAAGAAGCTCTCGGCATCCAGCAGATCAATCAGGGACTCGGCCAGGTCGATCAGGTCACCCAGCAGAATACCGCGACGGCCGAAGAAGCTGCGGCCGCAAGCGAGGAGCTTTCGGCGCAGGCGGTCGAGCTGAAAAGCATGCTTGAAAAATTCAGGCTCAGGGACCAAACCGGGAAATCGACAGTAAATGCTTATCTTAAGGGGCCCCAACCAGTGAAAAATCAGAGAACGACCATAACTATAAAACAGATCCAGCCGCCTCAGGCATCGGGTAAAAAGCCAGATAATAAACCGGGCAATATTAAAAGATCTCCCGGATCTGGCGGAAATACGGGCAAGGTCAACCCCGAGGACATAATATCTCTCGACGACCACGAATTCGGAAAGTTCTAACGAAGTTATTCGCCAATAAAAAACATCCCCGGGCTTTTTGGGCTCAGGGATGTTTTTTATTCGGTTATTTACTTTTATTCAGGTCCGGTCAACTATTAGAAATTGCCCCAGAATGAATTGAGTTTCTTTATTCTTTTTTTAGCGTCTTCGGCGATCGATGTGTTGGGGAAATTGTCGACGACTTTCTGGTAAGCTGCTTTGGCTGCTTCTTTGTTCTTCATTTTTTCGAAGCATTCGCCCTGTTTGTAGAGGGCTTCAGGCATGCGCGGGCTTCTCGGGAAGCTGGCAACCCAGAAGTTCAACATATCCATTGCTTTGTCGTAGTATTTTTTTGCGCCGATGCCTATGAACCCGCCAGTCTTGATCTCAAGCAGCATCGAGGCCATGTTAAGAACCGTTTCTTCTTTCATGGTTTCGGGATTATTAAGATAGTGGATTATGAAAATGCCGAGCGATGTTTCGTAATCGCCTTTTTTCATGAATGAGTGGCCGGCATACCAGAAAGCCTTGTTTCTGAAGCCGTTCGGAACTCCGACCGGTTCTTCTATCATTACTACGTTGAATCTTAAAAGGGCCGTTGTGTAGTCGCCGCGGTTCAACGCGTCGAGGCCTGTGGCGAACTGTTCTTCGATAGAGAGCATGTGGTTTCCGTTATTGTAGTGGATGACCATATCGCCTTTTCTCTGGCCTTCCTGGAATCCGGCCTGATAAGCGGCGGGATAAGTTTTTCTGCTGCCGTCGCGGATACCTTCGTTTCTGCCGGTGGTTCTGCCGTTCATGAGGCCGTCGTTGTAGCCGGTCGAGAAATAATTAGGAAGACGGCTGCCCGTTTTCGCGCTGGCGGCCGTTCCGAGATCGACTGAGAGAGATCTTACGCCGGCGGGGAAATTAAGCTTGTTTATGAGGTCGGCGAGTTTTTCCTGGGTGTAGGCGTAGTTCTGGAATCTGGATATGAATTTTGAATAGCCTTCGCTTTCGCCGTTTCTGCGGCCTTCATCTTCGCCCTGGCGGAGGCCTATATTGAAACCGTTCTGGTATTCATTGCGATAGCCTTCGTTGTATCCCTGCTGATAGCCCATACGATAGTTAGGATCGTTGTGGTAGTCGTAGTTCGGGCTGTTAGGATCGTTAGGGTCGCCGGGCTGGTTAGGGTTTACGGGAGGAACCGGCGGTACGGGAGGCATGGGCGGATGATGGGGGCCGGGAGGCGTCGGAGGAAGGGGCTGGCCGCCTGGGTTCGTGCCGGGTGAGCCGGGATAGAGATCGCCGGGCTGGTTGTATGTAGTGCCGTCCGGGGTCTGGTGCGAGTGGCCGGGATGGGACGGGTCCCAGTGTTTGGAAGTGGTTTCTTTTGAAGCGGGCATTTTAAGGTCGTTTGCGGCGTAAGCCGTCGTAAAACCCGCGGTAAGGCCTAAGGCAAGGGCGATAGCAAGAAGTTTTTTCATTATTGATGTTTCCCCCTTTATTGATTTTTTGGTATTTTAAATTAATGTGAATTAATTATACCAAATTTTTAAGCTTTTGGCAAATTTTGTTTAAAATTGAAAAACGAAATATAGAATTTGGGCAGCTTGCAAAAGTTTTTAAAAAAGAGTATAATATTTTTAATGCTTTATTGAGGTTATTTAATGAGTCCGACTGTATTCAGGTACAAGGGTTATCGCTTCTTCTTTTTTTCAAGAGAAGAAATGCGTATACATATTCATGTTTCATCCAGCAAAGGTGAAGCGAAATTCTGGCTGAAACCGATAGTAGGTCTTGCCTATAATTGCGGGTTGTCATCAAAAGAATTAAAAGAAATACATTCAACGATCGAGGAAAGAATAAATGATATCGAAAAAAGCTGGAAAGAGCATTTCAAAAATTGAGGTCCTTGGAATATCCAGGAATGGAATATGGATCATAGTTTTAGAAAAAGAATATTTTTTGCCGTTTAGCGAATTTCCATGGTTCGAAGACGCCAATTTATCGTCGGTTTTTAACGTTGAGCTTGCTGGTGAAACACATATTTATTGGCCTGATCTTGATGTCGATCTTGAGATCGGATCTATTGAAAATCCAAAAGCTTATCCTCTTGTTTCAAAAAAAAGAAAGCTTAAGAAAGCCGCATAGCTAACAGCCGGAGTTATTGTCGGGAAAAACAGGCAACTGCTGGCTAAAAGCCGGATGCAAGCTTTTAGATCACATTTTGCGGCATGAAAAGGCATTTCCAATCCAAAAAATATATCAGCCATATTTTAATCGGGAAAATAATATCCGGTTTTATTGACAACCGGTTTTTCATCCCTTATAATTGATATATCAATTTATTTTCATGTGATTATTAATTAATTTATAAAGGAGAATGACGCTATGAAAAATTTAATGATGAAGCGCTTCGTACTTTTAACGGCTGTTTTATTTATGGTCGTTTTTTCGACGACGCCGGCTTTTTGCGATAACAGCGTCCGCGCGGCATACGAGAAATATCTTAAAAGCTACAATGACTTTAAAGGCGCTATCGATCAGAATCTGGACGCCGACACCATAAAGCTGTACGCCGAAAAATATAAAGAGGACCTCGAAAATTATAAAGGCATAGTTGGCGGCGAAAAGCTCGAACCTGCCGGTTCAAAAGCCCCCGCAAGTTCAAGCCGCATATCCGAAGAAGCTTCTGTGACAGCCGCCGCCGAAGGCGCGTCCGAAGCGATAAGAAAAAGCGAAACTCCTTTTGAAAAAGCCGTTATCGACCTTCATTCGGGAGATAAGGCTAAAATAGACCAGGCCATGAAAGTTTTTCAAAACGCCATCAATACCTCGAAGAACGCGGCTGAAGTAAACCGCGCTAAATATGAGCTTGCCAACGCTTACATGACGAAGAACGATTTTACTAAAGCGGAAGCGCTCTATAAAGGTCTGGCCGGTAATAAAGACGCTACGGCTGCTAACGCCGAAAAAGCCCTTGAAACGCTGAATTATCTCAAAACAAAAACCGTGCTCGCCGCGGCGGTCCAAACCGCTAAAAACACGGCTATCGAAAAAGCGGCGGCCTATGAAAAACTCTCATGGCGCTCGCCTTTTACTAAAGTTTTGGCTAAAATTTCGCAGGTGACATCCGCCTTTAAATATAAAAGATCGCTTGCCGGCCTCCGCGAACAGGCCAAAGACGGCGACGCCGGATTTATCGGCGTAACTAAAACACTTGTTACGGATCTTTTCAAGAACGGCTTCAAAATAGCCGCCGATGATAAATCAGACAAGGACCTTTTTACGAACGATATAGTATGGAAAAAAAGACAGCGCATCGCGGCCCTCATTAATAAAAGCGGCGGCATCTATAAAGTTTGTAACGTGAGATGGGGTTTCACCGGCACCGAAACGGGCGATGAAGACAAGATAATGCCTAAATGGAGGACCGTCACCATCGATACGAACGGCGTAACGGAAGCTTATTTCGTAATGAAACCCTTCGCGCCCGAATGGATCGCCGGCCACAGTTTTTTCATGTTCGAATTCGACAAAGACCACCCCGTAGTTACCGAGTTCGGAGAAAAATCCTATGGATTCATAGTTTCACTGGAAGCCCACCTTAAGGAAGGTCAGAGTTACAGTTTTACCGGAAGTTTCGGCGTCGTTTATCTAATGCTCTCAAAAGAAGATTATATCCAGATCTGCGCCGTCAATAAAAGCCGTCTGATACCTTATAGAATGAAGCTTTCGAACGAACAGAAAAGATCGCTTTTAGTATGCGCGATAGAAGAATCTTTAAAAGAACGCGGCATGGAGCGTTATGAACTTTTTGAAAATAACTGCACGAACGTTCTTTTCGAAATGCTCAACACCGTTATTCCGAAAGATCAGCAGTTCCGCGAATGGATAGTTAAAAATATACTTTACAATAAAACTCTCGCGCTTCCCAAAACCGCGCCCAAAATACTTAAAAAGCACGGGCTTGTGGCCGAGGTCATGCCGACGATCCTTCCGGACGCTAAAAACGCCGTCGACCGCTCCGGCAAGCCTCTCGAAGGCGGCGAACTGGCGGCGGCTGAAAAGTCTCTTGAAACCATAGTTTTAAAGGCCAACCGGGTCAGAGCGGAAGTTCTGGCCGCTATCGATAACGGCCGGCTCGATAAGGCCGGAATAAAAAAAATATTCTACGACGAAGAATCCGACACCGTTTTCGCTCTGAACATTCCCGGAGCGATACCCGATGAAGGCGCTAAGAGCGCGTTTTCCATCGATGAAAATGAATTCGTGAAAAATATGGCCGCAATAAACTCGAAAGAGGCCTTGAAAAAATATGCAGGCGGCCTGTTCGACGCTTATATAAAGGCGCTTTCGAACAGAATGCTGGTTCACGGACCTGATATATCGCGGTATCTGACCGAAGGTCTAGAAGATATGGAAAAACTTCTTAAATAACGAAGAAATGACAGGCCTGACTATGTTTAGTTTAGTATAGGCATATCGTAAAAACTATAATCAATATCATAAAAATAAAAAAGGCCGGGGCGCGTCAAAAAAAGGCGTTCCCCGGTTTTTAAATAATATTTCTTGACAATAATACCGGGTTGGAATAATATGAGAATAGCTTTTTGAAATTCATTCGTGGTTTTGGAGGAAATTTATATGAGAATAACCATAAGATGGAAGATATTGATGTTCGGTTTTTTAGCGTCGATGCTTCCGGTGGCTATAATCCTTTTTTCGCTGAACGGCGAAACGATGGCGTTGAAAGATTCCGTGATAACGAGGGTAGAAGCCTCCATGAAAAGCGAGCTCGCCAATATCTCAAAAGATATATGCAATATGCTCCAGAGCCAGAATGAAATACTTCTTAAAAACGTCGAAGCCAATATTAACGTGGCTGAAAGCGTTATCAAGAACGCCGGCGGAATAAGCCTTGCTTCCGAAGACGCTTCGTGGGTCGCGACGAATCAGATAAGCGGCGCGACATCAGAGATAAAACTCATAAAAGTTTGCGCGACGGGGCATGGAGACGCCGCCAAAGCTCAGTGGCTGGGCCAGAACCGCGAGTCTCTCGCCGCCACTCCGATAGTTGACGACGTCGTAAAACTTGTCGGCGGGACCTGCACTATATTTCAAAAAATGAACGACGCCGGCGATATGCTGCGCGTCGCGACGAACGTCATAGGCAAAGATAAAAAACGCGCCATCGGAACTTATATACCGGCGGTCAACGCGGACGGATCTAAAAACGCCGTGATCGAAACTGTTGTGAGCGGGAAGCGATACATCGGCCGGGCGTTCGTCGTGGATTCCTGGTATATCACGGCTTATTCTCCCCTGAAAAACGCCTCCGGCGAACTTATCGGCATGAGTTACGTCGGAATAAAACAGGAAAGCGTTCCGAGCGTTCGAAGATCCATTCTGGAAACGAAGGTCGGAAAAACAGGCTACGTATTCGTGCTCGAGGGCTCCGGAAAGGATTGCGGGCGCTATATAATATCGAAGGACGGAGCGCGCGACGGGGAAAATCTGTGGAACGCCTCTGACGCTTCCGGCTCATTATTTATCCAGAACATGATCAACGGGGCGAAATCTAAAAAAGGCGCGGTCCATTTCGAGGAATATCCCTGGCAGAACGCCGGTGAAAAAACGCCTCGAAAAAAGATCGCCGCCTGCATGTATTTCGAGCCATGGGACTGGGTCATCGGATCTTCCACATATAACGACGAATTCATGGAATCTGTGGAACACGTTAACGCGGCGTCGAAAAAACTCATATCCAATACGCTTTTTGTCGGACTGATAATCATTTTTCTGTCCGCCGTGCTTGCGGCCGTGATAAGCGGAAGTATCTATAAAAATATAAAAACCCTTATCGATTCAACGGCGAAACTTACGGCGGATATACTCGAAGGCAAGCTTTCTGAACGCGGCGGGGAAAAGGAATTAAATTTTGAATTCGCGCCGGTCATACACGGTATAAATTCGATAATGGACGCTCTTGTTTCACCCCTCAAACTTTCGTCGGAATATCTTCACAACATTTCACGCGGCGAGATACCGGCGAAAATAACCGATGAATATCGCGGTGAATTTAACGGCATAAAAATCAGCATCAACACATGTATCGAAACGCTCAACAAACTCATCATAAGCGACGGCGGAAGAACTCTCGGATCGGCGGCCGAAAAAGATCTTACGGTCAGAATGAACGAAAATTACGAAGGTTCGTTCAATACCATGAAAAACAATATAAACAATCTGCTGGAGAGCCTTGAGATCGCGTTTGATCAGGTATACGAGGCGACGCATCAGGTCACGAGCGTTTCAGAAGAGATGTCGTCCAACGCTCAGAACGTTTCCCAGGGAGCCCAGAGCCAGGCGGCTACGGTCGAAGAGATATCCACCTCGATCAGTCAGCTGGCGATAACCACCGCTTCGATAGCCGATTCGGCCGGAAACACGAAATCTCTCGCCGAAGAGACCATGCGCGAGGCGGCCCTGGGCGGCAGTGCCGTCAAGGAAGCGATAGACGCTATGAACCACATAAACGGCTCGGCCGAACAGATCTTTCAGATAATAGTTCTGATAAGCAGTATCGCCGAGCAGACCAACCTTCTCGCGTTAAACGCCGCGATAGAAGCGGCGAGGGCTGGCGAACACGGCCGTGGTTTCGCGGTGGTTTCGGGCGAGATAAGAAAGCTTGCCGAATCGTCTTCTACGGCGGCCAAGGAAATATCGGCGCTCATAAAAAAATCTACCGCTAAAATAAATGAAGGTTCGAAGCTTTCCGAAAAAGCCGGAGAAGCTCTTGAAAAGATAATGGCCGGGATCGAAAAAACGGCCGGCGCGGTTCACGAGATATCCGCTTCGACCAGGGACCAGGGGAATTCATCGAGCGAGGTCTCGAAGGCTATCGAAAACGTGGCGGCCATAGTGGAAGAGAACGCCGGTTTCGCCGAGGAACTTGCGGCTTCGGCGGAAGAACTCGCGGCGTCGGCCGAGGCTTTGAAAAACCTTACGGAATCATTCAAAACATCCAGAAAGAAATAATCGCCGCTGCGTTATACCGCTTCCGGCACGATCAAGTAAAAGGTATTTTAACAGACTTTAACGGTACAAAATATCAAAAGAAATATGCCGCCGGTTAAAATATTCAGCCGAATAAAAAGTTGACTTTTAACCGGCGGTAAAGTATTATTTGTGACATGAGATTTAAAGCCGCTATATTCGACCTGGACGGAACTCTGTTAAATACGATCGACGATCTGGCCGATTCGATGAATTCGGTCCTTGAAAAGCTCGGCTGCGCGGTTCATACTGTCGAAGCTTATAAATATTTCGTCGGCGACGGCATGGAGAATCTTGCCCGCCGGTCGCTGCCTGAAGATCGCCGCGGCGAGAAGAACATAAAAAAATGCGTCGAGATGATGATGGAGGAGTACGGGCTTCACTGGGCTGATAAAACGAGGCCTTATGACGGAATATGCGATATGCTGTCCGATCTTTCGCTTCTGGGCGTCAAACTCTCCGTTTTTTCAAACAAGCCCGATGGTTTCACGAAAATAATGGTGAAAAAGTTTTTTCCTGAGATCCAATTCGAACAGGTTCTGGGCGCGTCGGAGCGATTCGCCAGGAAGCCCGATCCGTCAGGCGCGCTTGATATTGCCCGGAAGATGGGGTTTTTGCCGGAAGAGATCTTATACGCGGGAGACACGGCCACCGATATGTTAACGGCGGCGGGCGCCGGAATGTACGCGGCCGGAGTGCTCTGGGGATTCCGTGAAAAAGATGAACTTTTAAAAGCGGGCGCGTCCGTGATAATTGAAAAGCCGGAAGAAATTTTAAGGATTTTCAGGGAAATATAGAGCGCCCGGGCCCGGTTCTTCCAACCGCTGCGCTGTCGGTTTTAACGGAAAACAAATAAATCATCAAAATTTTGGTGAGCTGGTCCCAAAAGATATTTATGACGCTCAATTTGAGTATAATTTGACAAAAGCGTTCAAATGATATATAATATATATAATAAAAATTAGGAGGGTAAATCGGCTTATGAAAAAACATTTTAAACTGGTAATACTCATCGTGTGTGCGTTCGTTTTACTTACAGGCGTTAAAGTTCTCTATGCCGCCGACAATGTTCTTTTCTTCGTTAACGACCCTAAAGAACTCACTTTCGTGGACATGAACAAAGTTATCTCGCACGTTGAAAATTATTACAGAAGCGTCGGGCTCTTAAACAGCGAAGACGTTCAGAAATTTTATCAGGCTTTAAAAAATCACGGCGTTCCTAATGCCGGAGCCGGAAAAGCATTCGTAGGCCTCGTTCTTCAGGACGCGTCAAACCCCGCTAACACGACAGGAGCCCCGAACGGAATTTTAGCCGTGAAAGGCCAGTTCGACAAAGCTAAAGTTCTCGAAATATTAAAAAAACATTACGCCGAACATACCGCGAAAACAGGTCATGAGAACCTTTTCACGGAAACTCAGAGCGGCGCCGTCACCGTTCACAGATTCGCACTCGCTGAAAAAGACCGCGAATTAACGATGATCTCTTTCGCCGATTACTGCCTCTTCTCATCCGCTAAAGTCGGAGACACAAGGCTCTTAAAAGAAACGACAGCCGTTCTTCAGGCTAACTCGATGAAAGCAAACGCGAACGCCGAAGCTACCGTCCGCTACCTCGTTCAGCCTACGGCCCGCGACCGCGAACTTCTCACGAAGGTCGTAAACGATAAATATCAGGACTTCAAAAGCAGCAAAGTATTGTTAAAACGCAAAGGCCTCAAGGGTTTCTTCGCCAGAAGATTCGCAGACCACAAAGTTAAATTCATAAACGATTCGATAAACGAACTCAACGACGTGGATATCACCATCTACAGAATGAAGAACGACAGCGTCAACATGAAAAGGGTTTCCGTCGTTTCGAATTTCGCCAGCGAAGACAAAGCCAGAGGCGTTAAAAAGAACATATTGAACCACTTGAACGACGCTATAAAAGGCGCTTCACACCCCGAAGACAAACTCGGCCTCTCGAACATAAAAGTTACGGCTGACGGAACGAAATGCTCGATCGACACCGAACTTGGAACGGAAGAAGAACAGCTTCAGTGCTTCGCCCTCATCTCTTCTTACGTCGCAAGATCGATACTCAGACAGTAAGTCGAAGTAGATGAGATTTTATTTCGTAGATAAGGTCTTGGAATTTAAAAAGGGCTCTTACATCAAAGGCGTGAAAAACGTCTGCATGACGGAGCCCTTTTTCACTTTCCATTTTCAGCGCTATCCGGTGATGCCGGGAGTTCTGATAATCGAATCGCTCGCGCAGCTCGCCGGGCTCATGATAGAAATGTCGTTCGACGAGGGAAGCTATAAAAAAGCCATACTATCCATCGTCGATAAGACCAAATTCAAATTCATGGTGCGGCCGGGCGATCAGATAATAATGAGCGCGAAGCTTTTAAGCATGGCCGACCGCGGGGCGCTGTGCGAAGTTTTCGCCGAAGTGGACGGAAAAAAACTCACCGAGACCGCTCTCACATTCGCCCTCGAGGACGCGAGCTTCATTTACGACAAGTATCTCGAGGATGAAAGAAAAGCGCTTATCAACACGCTGATGAGGAATTTCGTCTAACTTTATTGCCGGCTGGCGGCCGCTTTAACGCTGCCCGTATCATCATCGCCCGTAACGCTATTTACGCGTCCCGATCTCTCCCGGCAAGGGAGATTTATTCAGCAAGGAAATACTTCAAATGATAAAAACCAGGCTTGACGGAAACTTCGATTATAAAAACGCTGTCAGAAAAGGCTCGACGGTTGGAATTATCGGATGCTCCGACTGCGCTTCCGTTTATCAGACAGGCGACAGCAAGACCATCGAAAAGATCCGCGATTCTCTTTCCGGCCACTGCGAAATTATTTTCGCCGCGTCCATGGATTCTCCTTGCGATCAGAGGCTGCTGCGGTATGTTTCAAAGACCGTCGTCGGTTTTGAAAAACCTGAGTATTATTTGCTTCTCACATGCGTCGCGGGCGTTCAGAGCATAACCAATTATCTTTCGCTTATAAGGCCGCGCGAGGGCTTCACCGTGATCTCGCCGGTCGCGACCGAGGAATTTTCGATAATATCGGCGGGGGGCGCTTCGCATAAGGCTTGCGTTTTCTGCCGTGAGTGCGTTTTCGACGACAGAACGGTTTTTTGTCCCATAGCCAATTGCCCCGTAAATAAAAAAGACGGGCCCTGTCAGAACCGCGGGTCGAATAATTGCGTCGTCGACGAAAGAAGGCAGTGCTCATGGATCTATTGAGATTTCCCGCCGCCGTTTTTGAAACGCCTGATTCTCTCGGGGAAGTAAAAAGGCTCGCGGAAACATTCGTTAAATGGAATATTCAAACGCTTTTCGTTTCCGAAGGCGGGCTGAACGCTTTTATTTTCATTGAATACCTTAAAAAATACGGTTTTTCGTCCGAATTCGGTCTTTGCCTGCACGCGCGCGATAAGAACGGAGCGGCCCTGGCGTCTGACGTTCTGACGGCGCGCGAGATGGGCGTGCGCTATATTTATTTCAGGGAACCCGATTATAGCGCCGTGAACGCGGTTAATTTCGAATCGAGCCTTTCGCTGATAAAGTCCGTTCGCGCAAGTTCCGGCGGTCATTTTAAAATTATTGTCCAGAATTCGTTCATGCACGGAAACGATGAAACGCTTCTTAAAAAACAGCTCGCGACAGGCGCGGATATGGTCGCGGCGGAGCTTGACGGCGCCGGAAGTATCAATAAAAATGAATATTCTAAAATTATAGTCGATTTCGTCCGCCTTTCTAAAGTTTATAATGCCGGTCCGGCCGCGGTTCGCGGTAAAAATGTATTGATCGATATGGTTTGCGATAAGGTGGATCTTGAACTTGCTTCAAAACTTTTCTGATAATTTTTTCACTGAAAATATCGGCGACACGCTCGTGCTGTCGGGAGCGGCGGCTTCGGCGCGCGGAGCTTTCGAAGCAGGCGCGGGGCTTGTATTGACCTATCCCGGTTCGCCCGTCGTTGAAACTTTCGATGTTCTCGCTGATACATCAGGTCCGATCGCCAAAAGATGCCAGATCGTGATAAACGAACATGTGGCTTACCATAAAGCTCTCGGGTATTCGCTTTCGGGTGGAAGAAGCTTTCTGATAATGAAACACGTGGGATTTAACGTGGCTTCCGACCCGGCGCATTATTCGGCGTACACGGGCGTCCGCGGCGGCATGGTAATACTCATCGGTTCGGATCCCGGTGCGGCGTGTTCCACCGGAGAATTCGATACGCGTTACAATTCGCTGCATACTCATATTCCGGTCATAGAGCCGCGTAACTTTCAGGAGGCCGTAGATTCAACGAAAGGCGCGTTCGAGCTGTCTGAAGCGATAAAACTTCCGGTGATAATTGTTATTCCATCGGGTTTTTGTTACGGCGTCGGAAGCGTCACGGCGGGCGCGGTTGAAAAGATCAGAGACGGACTTGAATTTATTAATTCGCCCGATTATACCAACGTCGGAGCGCGCGCGGCCGAACGGCACAGAAAGCTGTCGGAAAAGATAACGGCCCTCGAGACGGATGACGTGAGCGGCAAAAACGGTTACCCAAAGTCAGTTTTTGAGGATAACGGTTCTGAAACTCTTATCATCGCTTCCGGAATATATCTTGATTTCGTGAAAGAATCGCTTGAAATTTTGAAATTATCAAAAAGCGCTTCGATCTATTCGCCAGCGGTCACTTACCCGATAAATCAGTTCGATCTTTTAAAGGTTTTTGAAGGCGGGAATTTTTCGCGCGTAATATTCGTGGAAGATCTCGAGGGTTTTTTAGAGCTTCAGATAACTTCTATTCTTTTTAAAAAAGGCTTGAAAGCTTCCGTTCACGGCAAGAACGCTTTCAGATCCTACGGAGATCTCAACTTTCAAAGGGTTAAAGAGACGCTTGAAAATTTATTGTCCGATACGGCTATGCCGCATAACGAAAAACGGCCGGTTGAAATTGAAAATGCTTCAAAAATTAAGGCCATCGGCGCGTGTTCCAATGATCTTTTAAACCCGGTATTCCGCGAAGGCACCTTCTGTCCCGGATGCCCGCACCGCGCGTTTTTTTACGCGCTGAAAAAATATCTGGGGCCGGACGATATCATCGGCGGTGATATAGGCTGCAGTTCGCTTCCGCCGCATTTTTCATCGTGGCTCACCTGCATGAATTCGGGGACGTCCATAGCCGCCGGAGTCGAGCTCGCGATGCGCGATGGTGACATCCCTCAAAAGGTCGTTTCGCTTATAGGCGATTCGACGCTTTTTCACAGCGGTCTTCAGACCATGATCGAATGTATCGAAAAAGACTCGAACCAGATCTGTTTCATTCTCGATAACAGTTGGACCGCCATGACGGGGCATCAGCCGACCCCCGCGACGAAAAAATTCGCCGACGGATCGGTCAACGAGAGATCGATCGAAATAAGAAAGGTGCTCGAAGCCTTTGGCGCGAAAAAAATATTCGAGGCGGATCCTTATAGAATTAACGGCTTTAAAATGATACTGAAAAAAGCGTTTGAAGAAGGGCCCGGTTTTAAGATCGTTATAATATCACATGAATGCAGGCTTTTAGAGTATAAACGGCGGCTTAAAAAGAAATGGTCGCAGAAATTCTTTATATCGCCCCAGCGCTGCCGGAAATGTAACGAATGTTATTCGGTGCTGACATGCCCCGCCATTTATAAGAATGCGGAAGGCGATCTTTTCATAGATGAAACGCTTTGCAACGGCTGTTCCGTATGTCATCAGATATGCCCGAACGGGGCGATAATGAAGATCGGGGTGAGTCTCGTTGATTAAGAATATTATTATAACCGGAATAGGCGGACAGGGCGTGCTCTATCTGAGCGCCATGATGAGAAAAATTCTGGCTGTCAGATACGGCGCTATATCCGGCTTCGATAACAGAGGCGGCGCCCAGAGGCTCGGGCATGTCTCTTCGGCGATAAGATATTCCGCCGATGGATCTGATAAACATATGGCTATAGACTTCGCCGACGGCGCATGCGATTTTCTCATCGCGCTGGAAGCGTCCGAAGCGCTTCGGTTCAACGCGAAGGTTTCGAGGCGCACGATAGTTATAATGGACGAATTTATTATTCCGCCGACGAACATAAGAAGAAGCGATTCCGAATATTTCAAGTTAGACGAAATAAGATCGCACTTTGAAAAGATCGCGGGTACGGTGATAGTTAAAAATTTCAGGAATATCTCGGCCGGTAAATTCGGCGGCCACCTTTACGCGAACCTTTTGATGTTCGGCGAGTTTGTTAAAAATTGCGGTGGTGATATGCCAATGAAATTCGTTGAAGATATGGTCTCAAAAAACGATCTTGAAAAAATAAGATACGGATGCGTGAATTGAAATGTTGATATACGGCTTGATGAAATATATCGAAAAGATCCCCGTGAGATACGATAAAATGATGAATATCCTCACTTTCGGAAATCATTCACGCTCGCATAAGATACTTCTATCTTATGTAAAACCGGGAATGCGGGTTTTAGATATAGGCTGCGGCACGGGCGATTTCTCGCTTAAATGCGCGGGGCTCGGCGCGGCCGTGACATGCGTGGACGCGTCCATCGAAATGCTGAGGGTGCTGAAAAATAAGATAGCGGAAAAAACCGCTGGAAATAATATTCGAATAATTGAATGCGGTTCGGCCTCGGTGAAAGAGATGCTGAAGCAAGAGAAATTCGACCTTATCGTGATGTCCATGATGCTCGGAGAGCTCCCTGAAATAGTGCGAAAAAAGACCATGCGCTCGGCCTCGGAACTTCTCGCGCCGGGCGGGGCGATCCTGATAAACGATGAATTATGGCCGAAAAATAAGCTCCTGAGCCTGATATACCATTTTTTATTCTGGATATTCTTCATACCGAATTTTATACTGACGAGGACCCTTATCAGGCCGGTGAAGGACCTCGACGCGGATATAAAGGAATGTTCGCTCGAGGCCGCTGAAACTAAAACGCTGTTTTTCGGGGTTATTACGATATTGAAACTTGTGAGAAGATCATGATGAAAAAAATAATAGATCATATAATCAATATCAGATGCGTGATGCTCCGGTATAACCCGATAAGGCATGAAGTGGGGCTTATCAGGATCGGAAATCCCGGGCCCGATTCGCCGGTTCTGGTCTCCGGGAATTATTTTCATACCGTAAAGCGCCTGATAGCCGAACTTTCCGGAATAGACTGTTACCTTCTGGTCGCGGATTCGGCCGGTATAAACGTCTGGTGCGCCGCGGGCGTATGCGATTTCAACGAACATAAGATAGCCGACGCCGTCAATTCATGCTCCATCGCGGATATCGTAACTCACAGAAAGCTTATCCTGCCTCAGCTTGCCGCCGTCGGCATCGATAAAAAAAAGCTCTTCGAGGAATGCGGATTTAAAGCCGTATGGGGCCCGGCCGCCATGTACGATATTAAAAAATTCCTTGAAAACGATATGAAGGCGCCCGCCGATATGCGCGTCGCGAGATTTCCGATGAACGAGCGCTGGTATAACGCGGTCGGAATGTTCGGAGTTTTCCTTGTTCCCGTATTGATATCCGCCCTTGTCCTTCCTAAAAAATTCAGAAAGCATCTTCATTTCATAGTTTTGATGAATTTTATAAATATTTTCACGAATTTTATATTTTATGAAAAATTCCCGTTCAGATATCCGGCCAATAATTCCATGTTTTTCGGGGTTCTGACATATATCGGAATATTCTTATATACTTTTTTAATAAATCCGGCCGCGAAGGTCATGCTTAAATTTTATCTTGCGGCCGCGGCGGTCATTAATTTTCTCGTGTCAATAGATATGCTCGGGTCGACGCCGTTTTATAAGACGACCATCGCGCACTGGCTTAAAAATTTTAATAACAGCAGCATGTTCCAGCCGAAGGTGAATGAAAAATGCGTGAAATGTCTTGAATGTTTAAAGGTATGCCCGAAGGGAATATTCGAATTCGAGAATAAAACGATTTCCGTGAGGCTCGAGCGGGAGTGCTGCGAATGCCTGGCCTGCGTCAAACAATGCCCCGCCCGCGCCATAACCAATATCAACGGAAGTTATTATAAAGAGGATATAAAAAGCATTCCCGATATAGACGAGCTGATGAGGTGAGCATGAATTCTCCCATAAGATATCTGCATGAAAATCATGAATATATAATATTCGAATATTTAAAAAGGCATTTTCTTTTTATCGTTCAATTTTCAGGTCTTTTCGAACTTTCTTCCGAAAAGATAATAACCGGCGAAGATAATGAGGGAGATCCCAAATTATCGCCTGAATTTATCACTTCGATCAACGGGATCTTATCTTTGATCCGCGAAGAAGAACTTTTCACGAATAAAAAGGCGGTCGAGAAAGACCGCGGTCAAAAGGTTTCAGTTTCGGCCGTGAATCTCAACCTTACGCCGCGCTGCAATCTCGCCTGCGTATATTGTTACGCCAAGGGCGGCGATTATGAACGGCTGGACGGGGATATGAAGATCGAAACGGTCATGTCCGCGCTTCGCGAAGCGCTGCCGTATGTCGATAACATGCGCGATTTCCGCTTCGAGTTCTTCGGCGGAGAGCCGCTTTTGAATCTCGACGCCATCGGGTCCGTCCTCGACTGGGAAGAAAAGCAGAACGAGGTCAGAAAGCCAATAATAAACAGAATTTCAAGTAATCTTACAGAATATTCGGGCGAAGTTGAAAGGATCTTAGAACGCGGAAATTTCATTCTTTCGATATCCATCGACGGCGGCCGTGAAACGCAGAATTCACAGCGCCCTTACAGGGGTGGTCCGGGCTCATACGACGACATAATAGCCAACGCGAAGGCCGTTAAATCAAAATTGCCGCACCTGCCCCTCGTAGCCCGCATGACGGTTTATAACAACGCGCCCGGCCTTTTGGACGAGGTCCGCGAACTCGTCGCGATGAATATTTTCGATTATTGCTCGATATATAGCGCCGCCATAGACGACCGCGGCCGCGGCGAAGTTTATATGACCGATGATTTCAAGAAAAGTTTCATGGATCTGGCCGAAAGTTACAACGAATTACTGGCCGGTGAAAAAAATATATTCAAAGGCTGCCTCGAGCTCAACCGCTATATAGGCCACATTTTAAACGGCACATGCGCGACGAACCACTGCCGCGCAGGAATTGGATATTTCTCGCTTTCTCCGGACGGAAGCGTTCATCCGTGCCACAGGCTTATCGGAAGGTCTGAATTCGAAATAAAAGGCGGGTTCAAAAACATCGATTCGACGCCGGATTTCTGGAAAACCACCGTCGATATGCGCGATAGGTGTTCGTTATGCGCCATACGGTATTTCTGCGGCGGCGGATGCAAGCAGGAAGCCTTGATATCGACGGGAGACCCGCTCGGAGTTTCATGCAAAAGCTGCGATTTTTCAAGGCTTTTATTCGAGTCCGCGCTTGCAGCTTTCGTCCGTCTGGCCGGCGTACCGCTCGAAAAAGTAAGAAGATCTTCTGAAAAACTCAGCGAAATGTTCGTGCTGTGCGGCCAGAACATCGCGGCCAGCGGCAGGGAAAATTTTGAGGGCCGCATCGGGCCCGAATTGAAAAAATTTCTTTTATGATATCTTTTTCAGGCCGCCGAATTGAATACGTCGATCGGTATGCGTTCCAATACCGCCTGAAAAACCTTTTCAGCGATCAGGATCGCTTCTTTGGCCTCGGCCGCGTTCGACCGGAAACCGGCCGCCTTTGAATAAGGTTTCATTAACATGACCTTGAAAATAACTTTTTTAAGCACAGGCTCTGTCTCGATACAGGCGTCGGCCATCTGTTTGATGCTCATATTAGGAACGGAATCTTTTTTTCTGAAGATCAGAAAAGCTCTCAAGGCGTTCTCTATAGCTGCTTCGCAGTGGTAGATGATATCTTCGTGAACCGGCGCGTCGGAAAGAAAAACTATGCCGGCGGCGCGAAGTTCGATCGCGGAAGCCGAAAGCGATCTTTTTATCTTTGATAACAACGGGCTGTCTTTTGTCATATATAACACCCCCCTACTATTTAGTTTACTTTAAATTCGCTTTTTTTTCAAGATAATACCGCTTCACCGTCGAAAAATCATCCGCGCGCAAATTTTTTTGAAACATTTTAAATATTATGTTATAATGTTTTAAAAAGCATATCGGCCGGGAGGTAATAAAATGGGCGTACCTGAGGTTTTAAACTCGTATAAGATGAATTTCGCGCCGTTCGTGCGGCCTTATTATAATGAGCCGCTTGTCGTTGACAGGGCGGAAGGCGTTCACATATGGGACCTTGCGGGCAGGCGCTATCTTGACGGATATGCGGCGGTCGCGACGACATCTTTCGGCCACTGCAACAAACAGATCAATGACGCCGTAAAAACCCAGATGGATAGATACGGCCATATTTCATATATCTACGAATCCGAGCTTATCGCGAATTATTCGGCCAGGCTTCTTGAAAAATGCGGAAAATATTATTCAAAACTCTTTTTCGTCAATTCGGGTTCGGAAGCGGTCGATCTCGCGGTTATGATAGCCCGCATTTATTGTGATTCGGAAACGGTCTTCACTTTTTCCGAAGGTTATCACGGCGGGACATTTCTTTCGAAATTCGCCACGGGCCTTGATACATGGCACCCCAAGGTCCAGCGCGATGATAATATCGTCTATATCACTACCCCCGAATGTTTCAACTGCGCGGAGCACTGTAATGAAAGAGAACACGCCGTCTGTATCGAAGGCGCCCGCGATAAATTCGAAGAGATAAACGCGAAGGGCAAGAGGCCCATACTTCTTTTAGAGCCCGTGCTTGGCGTCGGAGGCATATTGACCCCGCCTCTTCACTATTTTAAACATCTGTCCGAACTGATAGAAGAATATAAGGTTTTATTGATATGCGACGAAGTTCAGACCGGCTTCGGCAGGTGCGGAACGAATTATTTCGGCTTTCAGAAATTCGGCATCCAGCCTTATATAATCTGCATGGGAAAGGCCATAGCCAACGGCTTTCCTTTAGGCGCGGTCGTGTTCGCGGACAGTATCGCCCATTCTTTAAAAGATATGCTCCATTTCAACACATTTGGCGGGAACCCGGTATCCATAGCCGCGGCGAACGAAGTTTTAAATATCCTTGAAAAAAGCGATATCCTCGAAAGCGTCGAAGCGACCGGGAAATATTTTTATGAAAAACTCAAAATTGACCTCGCAGGCGTTGCCTCGATCGTTGAAATAAGAGGCGTCGGGCTTTTTATCGGCATTGAATTTGAAACGGGCGAAAAAGCTCTCGAGGTTTTAAACGATTGCCGCAGGGAAGGTTTTCTCGCGGGTATCGGCGGCCGCAAGCGCAACGTTTTAAGGATCCAGCCGGCGCTCACATTCTCAAAAGAGAACTGCGACGAGGCCGCGGCGATACTTAAAAGGGTTTTAACCGAAGCGTAGCGCGCCATTTATTTTGCCGGCGTCTTTTTGATCTAACCGGGTACATATATTAAAGTCGTTTTTCAAAAACGGGAGTTCCAGTCCGGGGTCCGCTTGAAGCGATCCAAACGCGGCATTTTATTTATAAATCATCGGGAGTGTAAAATCATGTCGAAAATTAAAAAGTCATTATCGTTAACGGCTCTTTTAATATTTATTTTCGTAATATCCGCTTTTGCGGGCGACACCGGCGGCGAGGAGCTTTCGATCGATCTCGGCGGCGTGAAACTTGAAATGGTTAAAATATCCGCCGGACCCGTCACGAAGGAATTTTATATCGGAAAGTTTGAACTCACGCAGCAGCAGTGGACAAAGATAATGGGAACAAATCCAAGCAGTTTACAGGCCGGCGGCGCTTATCCCGTCGAGAACGTTTCCTGGACCGAAATATGCGGCGACGGCGACGGCTTTCTCAAGAAAATAAATGAATTAAAACCTTCCGGCCGTAAAGGTTTCAGATTGCCGACGGAAGCCGAGTGGGAATACGCGTGCCGCGCGGGATCAAGCACAAAATTCTATTTCGGGAACGACGATGAAAACAAATTGATAGACGCCAACGCCTGGTATGTTAATAATTCTTCTTCGACGCCGCATCCCGTCGGACAGAAAAAACCGAACGCGTTCGGCCTGTACGATATGTCGGGTAACGTTTCCGAGTGGTGCAGCGACTATTCTAAAGATCAGCAGGGCCTGCCCGTGACGGAATCGTCAGCAACCTTGGGAAGTTTAAATCGCGTCACCCGCGGCGGCACATGCGAAAGCGAGCCTAAAAACTGCGGTTCGGCAAGCCGTGTCATCAATGACGCGTCGGACCGTTTCAGTAACGTCGGTTTCAGGCTTGCTCTATCCCTTTAAATAAATGGAGTGAGTAAATAAAAATAAGGCGCTTCATGACTTTTCGGGTAAGAATTCTTATATATCTATTCATTTTTCTTCTGTTTATAATGCAGATCCGGTTCGGCATTTTTTATAAACGCAAGTTTTACGTGCGGACAGCCGCTGAAATTTCGGCAGCGGTCGGCGATGTTTTGAAACTTGACGCAAAAACCGCAAAGGCTTTCATGCCGGGCGCCGATTTTAAACCGATAACGGCCGCGGATCTTCTGGACGAGGACTCATGGCTTGTTAATCATTACGAGCCGGGCCAGACATTTGACGAATACGAGGCAGCGGCGCCTAACCTTCCCGATAAGGCAAGATGCAAAATATATCTGCAACCGCTGGAACGGCTCACGGGTGAAGCTTTGATATCAGCCGGTAAATTAAAAATGTTCACCCAGATATTCTTTAATATGCCGGTCGAGATCGCGAAACCTCTTCAATTAAAAGCGCGATCGAGGATAAACAACCACACGAAAAAACTTCAGCTGTTAACCGGCGATCTGCTTTCTGAAATGCGGAAGAATATTCCGGCCGACGCATATTGCGTCCTTGGAATAACGATGACGGACCTGTATCCGAATTATATGTGGAATTTCGTTTTCGGGCAGGCCATGCTGTCGGCGCGCGTGGGCGTGTACAGTCTCGCGAGGTACGATCCGCTTTTCTTCGGCAATAAAAGAGGGCCGGGCTGGGAAACGGTTTTTTTGAATAGAAGCGTTAAAGTTTTGGCGCATGAAGCATTTCATATGTTCGGCGTTTACCACTGCGTGCACTATAAATGCCTTATGAACGGATGCAACACTATGGATGAGAGCGATTCGGCGCCGATGTTTTTGTGTCCCGTGTGCCTCAGAAAATTATATTACATATCTAAATTTGATCCGTGCGAACGATATCGAAAGCTCGCGGATTTTTATAACGAGAATTCGATGAGCTTGGAAGTGCTATGGATAAAGAAAAGACTTGAATTTATAGACGGAAAATAGCATCGAAGAGTTCCGTGAAAAAGCTTGCGGCCGGCTTGCATTTTTAATTATTAAACACTATGTTATTGAAAAAAAACACGAAATATGATAAAATTACTCTGCTTGAAAATTCTTATGGCTTTTAATTTTTTGACAATTTTAATAAATACAATATAATAAAGCGGAGGCGGAACTGATGTTTATTATCAAGGATGTTACCTTAGAACTGGAACCTATCGGCCTTTCTGAAAAAATGGCGGCGTTTTCAGCCGGCGGATCGATACAGATAGAAACGGCTGAAAAATACGAGGCCGGGAAAAAATATTATCTGGGCATGGAGCTTGTCACCGGCGATATTTGCGAGGTCGCTGGCGAGATAACGGAAAAGCTTTCATCAGACGGCGTTAATAAACTCGTTTTCAAGATAACCGAATGCGACGAAAAATTTGCGGCACTGCTTTCGCAGACCATAAAAATCGGCGACAAAGCCTCGGCCGCCGTCTCGGAAGATCAGCCGATATGGGCGTACGGCGTTCGCCAGACCAACGGATCATACGCCGTGATAGTAAATTCTCCGGGCGGGCTGTTCAACGCCGCGCAGTTGAAAGCCGTGTCTGAGATAACCGCGAAAGGATTCGGCGTCGCCAAGCTCACGCATGCCCAGCGTATAATCCTTTTAATAAAACCGGAGCAGCTGGAAGAGGTCGAGGAAATATTAAAAAAAGCCGATCTCAGAAAAGGAGTTCTGCACCACGGCGTCAGAAATATCCGCGCCTGCTCGGGCGCGTTGTGCAAATGGTCCGTAAATAACGACGCGATAGGTTTATCGCTCGAGATCGATAAACAGCTTTACGGTTTTCCGGCTAATTTCGACGTTAAATTAGCGATATCCGACTGCAGCCGCAACTGTTCCGAAAGCTATTGCGCCGATATAGGTTTCATTGGTATAGACGGCAATTACCGCGTCGTCGTCGGCGGGCGCGGCGCCGGAGTTCCTTTCAGGGCGCTCGAACTTATACCGAAACTCGATAAAAAAAAAGTGGTCCCCTTCGCGATGAAATTTATCGATTGGTATAAAGCCAACGCGATGGAAAAGGAAAGGATATGCAAGACGCTTCAGCGTCTCGGGACCGATATTTTCAACGGTAAAACGGAAAGCGAACAGGCCGTTATAAAAAGCGCGCTTGAAACCCTTGATTCAAAGGTCCGTTCGGGTGACGGAGTTTCCGAAAGCGCGAGATTGTTTGAACAGTATCTTCGCGGCCTCGCGGTCGACAAGATAAGAAACCAGTTCCTGGAGGTATAAAATGGCCGTCGGGTCCCATAAAGACGCGTTTCTAGCGCATCAGAAAGTAAAAAAACTATATAACGATAAAGCCGATAATTCACTTCCGAAGGTCGCGGCCGAGATATTGCTTGAGTTCGTTAAAAGCCAGAGGCAGATAGTTTCAAGTAATGTCGCCGAAAAAATAGAAATAAAAGATATCGAAAAATACGACCGCGAAAAAGTGAAGGAAGCCCTGACCGCCGTGGACGGGCTTTGCGGCAAGTGCAACGAAAATCATGACAACAACTGTTTCGTCAACCAGGCCCGGCGCGTTCTTATCGCCATGTTCACCGGCGTCGACGTGAGAGAGAGATTCAACGGCGTTCAAAGCCTTGACGAACTTTTAAAGATAGCGGAAGAACTCAAAAGCGAATCGGAAAAAGCCGTCGGCGCAGTTGAAACGCAAGATAGCGGGGCGGCCATAAAAGACGCCGTCAACAATATTGAAAATCTCGAAGCTACCTTCGATACGATAAAAAACATCGTGGGAAAATTAAAACAGGATTATCACGAACTCAAGGAAAAGGATGTTTTCAGGGCGGCTTTGATCGACGAGGTCGTCGCCACCATTAAAACGGTCGCTGACGGAAATTTTTCAAACCCCATGCCTATCCATGAGGACGAACAGCTCGGAAAGATCGCGTCCGCTTTCAATATGATGCTTGAAACGGTCGATCACACTTTTAAAAATCTCGACTCCGAGGTGGCGAAACGCTCTTCGGAACTTAAAATGCTCATGGGAAGCGTAAAAGTCGGAATTCTTTCTATAAACCGGGAATTTCGCGTCAACCGCGAGTATTCAAAGGAATGCCTGAAAATATTCGAGTGCGCCGAAATAGGCGGAATGAATTTTTTCGACCTGATCCATGTTTTTGACAGCGCGATAGATTTCAAGGAGAACATAAAAAAATTCTTCGGCCTCTACTTTTTAAATTCCGGCATGGATATTGAATCGCTTAACTCGCTCAACCCGATAGCCGAATATAAATGGAACGAAAAATATCTCAGATTCACCATGTTTCCAGTGTTTTCGCTGGCGGATGCCGGTCTCGTTGAAAACATTCTGATCCAGGCCGAAGACGTGACATCTAATAAAATGCTTCAGCTTGAAATAAGCCAGAAGGACATGGAAGCCCGCCAGATAAGAAAAATGGTTCTGGATCGGGACGCTTTTTTAGATTTCATGTCCGAAACATCCAAAATGATAAATTCGATCAGGCGCTTTCTGAATGGGCCGATAGACATGGAAGCCGTTTCCGAGACATACAGGGTTGCGCATACTATCAAGGGCGGCGCCGGATGTTTCGAACTTTCGGCGGTCGTTGATCTTATGACGAAATTTGAGGAAGATCTGGGCAAGATCATCAAAAACGCGAAGATCACCCCTGATGAAACTGAAATGGTTAAAAGCGGAATAGTTTCGGCCGAAAAAGCTTTCAATGAAACGCTTGATTATTCGTCGAAAATTTTCGGCAGAAGAACTCTGGACGCGAACGCGGTCGAATTCAGATACAAAAAATCCGAGCTAGATAAGATCGTCGGTGAAGTTAAAGCGAACAGCAATGACGCACGGGCATTTAATAAAAGCCTTTCACAGTTTTACTGTATTCCCGCCAGAAGGGTGTTCGCGAAAAGTTTCGCCATGGTCGCGCCGCTCGCTCAAAAACTTGAAAAAGCGGTCGTATTAAATCTCGAGGGCGAAGAAACGGGGATCCCATACATGTTATCCGATAAGCTATCGGAGGCGATGCTGCACCTTCTTAGAAATTCCATCGATCACGGAATTGAATCGCCCGAAGAGAGGCTTTCCGTGAATAAACCGATGGAGGGCGCGATATCGGTTAAGATATCAAAAGATCAGGCCGGGTTTAAACTCGAAGTGTCCGATGACGGCCGCGGCCTCGATGCTGAAACGATAGCCGCGAGCGCCCTGAAAAAAAATATCATTACAAATGAACAGGCCGTGTCTTTGACCGAAACCGAAAAATTAGACCTGATATTTAAACCCGGGTTCTCAACCAGATCCGGCGTTACAACTACATCGGGCCGCGGTATCGGAATGGATATAGTCAAAAACGCCGTCGAAGAAGGTCTGGGCGGAAAAATTCAAATGAGGACGCAAAAAGGCCGCGGCACGACATTTTTAATTGAGTTTGCCGAATCCGGCATCTGATAGCGGATACGCCGCCAAAAATAATAAATAAGCCATATAAAAAGACCGTGCTTAAAAATCAGGCCGGTCTTTTATTTTTTATTTTTCAGCGGATAATGAATACAGGATTGAATTCTTTCATTTTTTATGATACCATGTTTTGGTAAATTAAAATTTTCAAAAACATTTTAGCTGAAAATAATTTCATTGGCAATTAAGGCGATATCGCTTAACGCGATCTATCCGGAGGATTTGGATGTCTGAAATGAACGGCTCGCAACATCTTGTAGATGGTAAATATGCCATCACGGACCTTGTGAGTCTTGAACATCTGAAGGGAATATTCGAAAAATTTACGAAAGCCACCGGATTTCCAATAGGTTTTCTGGACCATCCGGAAATGAATATACTCATTTCTACCGGATGGCATGATATCTGCACAAAATTTCATAGAAGCAGTCCCATTACTTTCGAAAACTGCCGGAAAAGCAACGCTCATCTGCTCAATGATCTGACCGAACCGGGCCAGCTCATCATGGAAAAATGCGGCAACGGCCTTGTAGACTGCGCCACCCCGATCATCATAAAGGGAAAACATATAGCAAGCCTCGCTACCGGTCAGCTTCTGCTCGAAGAACCCGATCTGGAATTTTTTCGCCGGAATGCCGAACAATTCGGCTTCGATGAAGACGCCTATATGGCCGCGCTCGATGATATCCCTGTTTTTTCCGAGGAAAAGGTCAGAAATGTCACGGCTTTGCTTGGAAGTCTCGCCGTAACTATTTCTGAGCTCGGCTACACGAATATCGAGATCATGGAAAAAGCAGCGAACCTTGAAAAAGAGATCGCCGAACGCATGCGCGCGGAAGATGCTCTGCGTGAAAGCGAACAAAAATACAGGGCGCTCGTTGAAACGACCGGCACCGGTTACGTTATTTTAGATATGAGCGGAAGGGTTATTGACGCAAATCCAGAATATGTAAGGCTTTCAGGCCATGAACGGCTCGATGATATCCTCGGCCGGCCGGTTATCGAATGGACGGCTCAATATGATATAGCGCGTAACGCTGAAGAAGTTAAAAAATGCGTTTCACAAGGGATTGTGCGCCATCTTGAAGTTGATTACGTCGATAAAAAAGGCGTGCCGGTCCCGATCGAAATAAACGCTACCCTCACGCCTGTTTCTGATGAATTTCAGATAGTCACATTGTGCCGTGACATCACCTCCCGTAAAAATATCGAGAAACGGTTGAAGATATCGCTTTGTGAAAAGGATACTTTATTGAGCGAATTATATCACAGGACGAAGAATAATATGCAGGTGATCTGCTCCATGCTTGCCTTAAGATCGCTCAACGCGAAAGATGAAAATTTAAAAACTTCTTTTAAGGAAATGGAAACCAGGATCCACGCAATGGCTCTCGTGCACCAGAAACTTTATACTTTACAAAATCTTTCCAGCATCAATTTGAAGGACTACGCATTCGAACTTTCGGACCTTCTTATGAAAAGTTATGCGGCAGCGGCCGGCCGGGTATCGATCGTTTGCGACGTTGAAAATATCAGCGTTCTTATAGATATAGCCATTCCATGCGGATTGATCCTCAACGAACTTATTTCAAACTCTTTAAAATACGCATTTCCGGGCGATGGGCGCGGTGAAATCATTATCCGCATCTTCAAAGCGGATAATGAGACCTTGCAGCTTGGCGTTTCAGATAACGGCGTCGGGGTCCGTCAGGATTTTGATTTCAGAAAGGACGCCGGCGTCGGCATAAAAACGGTTTTCGCCATAGGCGAAACGCAGCTTCTGGGAAAAGTGAAATTCGAATCAGTGAAAGGTCTTTCATGCGTTGTTACAATCAATGATACTTTATACAGGGCGAGAATATGACGAACAAGGAACCGAAAATACTCATCGTTGAAGACGAAGCTTCGTGCGCGATGCTTCTGGCCGATTATTTGAGCATTTCCGGATATGAGGTATGCAGAGTTGTATCGACGGGCCGCGGCGCGATCAAAGCGGCCGGGGAAGAGACGCCGGACATTATATTCATGGATATCCGGCTCGCGGATGAAATAGACGGAATTGAAGCAGCCTCAAAAATAATGAGAATCGCCGAAAAAGTTTCGATAATTTTCATGAGCGCGTATTCCGACCCTGAGATCGTAACGAAAGCGAAAAAATTAAATCCTGCCGAATATATTTTCAAGCCATTTAAGCTTGAAGAGATCGACAGGATAGTCAAAACGATATGTGAAAAGAATTAAGAGTCTTTTATTTTCCGAAAACCGCGAAATCGGACCCGCTGGTTAAAAGTTTATAGCCCGCAGGCGGCTGGAAGTCGCACGGTCCGAGTTTAGCGATTATCTTATCGTCGATGGAAGCTGCATAGAGGCCGTTTTCGGCTTTCAAAATGGTAAGCTTGCTGTCGGATCTTATCTTGTATTTTTTTCTTATCTGGATCAGTTTTGTTATGGCATCTTTTAGTTTCCACTCATAGAAATGTTCGGTGAAAACGCATGGGGTTCCCGGATGCGTCAGGATATAAGCATACCCCTGCATTACTTTGTCGTTGGGAAATGGCCAGTGGCTCTGGGCGGAACCAGTGTCGTGGTTGTCGATGAAAGTGACGGCCCTTGCCGGCCACCATCCGATAAGTCCCGCCGCCTTTCCGTCTTTGTCGCGCAGGCGCCCATATTCGCCGCGGACGGCGTATTGAAGGATGCCTTTTGTCGTAAAGTCGAATGTGGCTGCCGTTTTTCCCGCGCCGTCGAGCCAGTTGCAGAGCTGCTGGCGGTGGGGGTCCTGGTTATAGGCGGGCGGATCGTCGCGGGTCATCATGGATTTTCCGTAGTTCATCGAGGTCCATAATTCGCCGACCGAAAATTTCGGGTTGGTCCCGGAATCGTAAAGAGCGACGAATTTCGGAGCGTAGCCTTTTACGTAGTCGTAACGCCAGCCGTCGAAGCCGACTTTTTTAAGCCAGTTCATCCAGGCGGCGATATCTTTTTGTACGGTTGCGTTTTTGTGGTCTATATCCGGCGCGACGCCGTATTGATCGCCGGTATCGTTATTTCCACGGCCGTCGAAGTGTTTGTCGTCGCCGCATATCATGTTTTTGTCCCATTTGGCAAGACCCGATGGCGAATCGAAATTATTCCAGAGGCCTGTTTCGTCCTGTTTCGACGCGCAGCGGTGATTGACGACTATGTCGGCAAGGACTGAAATATTATTTTCGTGGAGTTTGTTGATGCAATTTGCGAGCTGGTCCTGAGTTCCGTAAAAAGTAGGGGCCGCGGGAGATCCGAGATCGTAATAATCGACGGGCATATAACCCTGCTGGCTGACGGAGCGGGTAACGGGCGGGAGCCATAAAAGCGTGAAGCCCGCTTCAGAAAGTTCCTGAGCGCGTCCGGTCACGAGATCGTACCATTTTCCCTGCTGGCCTTCGTTTTTAGAATCCCAGCCGAAGGACTGGAACATTATATCAGAGCCGTCGGAGGCGAAAACGAATGCGAACGAAGAACAAAGAAGTAAAGCGCTGAATAAGCAGATAGAAACGGATAAAAATAAATTTCTGGTGACAGATGAACTTGAAATATAATTTTTTCTCATACACATCGCTCCATAAAAGCCGTCATAATACTTGAGAAAACAATGATTTATCACAAAAAAACAACAAAAAAATCACATCGTTATTTATATACTAAAATTATACAACCTATATTGAGCTTTGTCAATACTGCACGGATATATTATGCTATATTTTATCGACCGGGCAACACGCGGCTGCCGCCGGTGATTCCGTGCTGGCATTGCGGGGCATTAAGTGGCAGTAAAGCGGCTTATTCCCCTCACTCTTTTTTCAGGGAATATTTGAGATATTTTGAAAGTTCCTTCATAAGGGCTGAAAATTCAAACGGCTTGGTGAGATAGCCGCTGAAACCGGATCCGGTCATCCTCGCGTCATCGTGCCTCATTACCGAAGCGGTAAGCGCTATTATGGGAATGTTTTTCGTCCCGTCATCTGCTTTTATTTTTAAAGCGGCGTCATATCCATTCATGACAGGCATTTTAACATCCATCAATATCAGGTCCGGTTTTTGTTCAAAAGCCAATTTGACGGCTTTTTCACCGTTTTCGGCCTCTATTATTTCGATGTTCTGGTCGGAGAAGAATTCTTTTATCAGGTCGCGGTTATCTTCGACATCGTCGACCAGGAGCAGTTTCGTTTTTTCAAAAATTATATTTTCATAGAAGCCGTCGTCATTTTCATTGGATAAAGCGGTTTCGGAGGCGATCTTAACTCCGTTCAGCCTTATTTCGAACGAGCTGCCTTTTTCATAATCGCTTTTAACGGATATTTTTCCGTTCATGATCTCAGCGAGCCTTCTGGTTATTGAAAGCCCGAGGCCGGCGCCGCCGTATTTCTGGGCGGTGCGCGGGTCCGCCTGATTAAAGGCTTCGAATATCTTTTCGCGGGCGTTCTCCGGAATTCCCATTCCGCTGTCCTCAACGGTAATAACAAGATCGACCGAACCTTTATCGCCGTCTATATTTTCGGCGGCCGCCAAAAGTTTGATGCTGCCCTTATCGGTGAATTTAATGGCGTTTCCGATAAGGTTAAAAAGCATCTGACGCAGCCTTGTTTCGTCGATGTAAAGGCAGTCGGGCAGTTCCTCATTGAATTCGATAATTAAATCTATTGATTTTTCGATCACTTTCAGTGAAAATACGGTTTCTATATCTGAAATAATGGCGCGTATGGAAGCGGGAGCGTATTTAATGACTATTTTTCCGGCCTCGATCTTGGACATGTCGAGTATGTCGTTGATAAGTTTCAAAAGACTATTGCTGCTCGATCTTATGGCGTTGAGATAATTTTTATGTTTTTCGTCCGTTAAAAGCGACGACAATAGATTTGAAAACCCGATTATGCTGTTAAGCGGTGTCCTGATCTCATGGCTCATATTCGCTATGAATTCGGATTTTGTTCTGGTGGCGGTTTCCGCCTGGTCCTTGGCGATATTTAATTCAGCGGTTCTTTCGATAACTCTCTTTTCGAGTTCTTTATTGAATTTTAAAAGCTCTTCCTGCGCTTTTTTTCGAGCCGTGACGTCGCGCGCGATACCGAAGCGGCCTATTACTTTTCCGTCTTTAAAAAGCGGAGCAGTCGCGAATTCGGCGGTTATGTATTCGCCCGATCTGCATAAAAAACGAAATTCGGTGCGGTCGGGCTGGAACCCGTCATTATGGACCTTATGGTTCTCGAGCGCGTATTTCAGATCGTCAGGATGCATAAGGCATGTGAATTGTTTTCCGATTATCTCTTCTTTTTTCCAGCCGCTCGCTTTTTCTACGGCATCGTTCATGGATGTCACGATTCCCGTGCTCGAGACGGTATATATGACGTCGGTCGCGTTCTCGACCAGAAGCTTGTAGCGTTCTTCATTCTCGCGCAGAACGTCTTCCGCTCTTTTTCGCTGAAGAGCCACCGCGGCCTGATTTATGAACGCCGTTATAAGTCCGGGGTTAGGAATTTCCCTGCCCTTCGGCGGAATGATCATGATGTTTCCAAAAACGGTCCCTGTTTTTGAGAAACCGGCACCGTATATGCGGTCTATTCCCAGAATGTTTTCAAGCATTTTGCAGACATGTTCGGGGATCTGTTTAAATGTGAGCGTATAAAAGTCAACGGGAAAGAGCTCGATCTTGCCGGTGGTCAGGTATTGTTTATATGATTTATCGTTTATCGCATATGATTTTCCGAGAGGATGGCGGCCTAAAAGCTCGAGTATTTTTTCGATATGTTTTTCAATGCCGTAAAAAGCCATCGTCGTTGAAATGGTCTCGGCTTCGTCAAATGAATTGACGGCGACGTAGCAGTCGGGCGCGAGAGAATGGACCTTTTTGGCTATGTAATCGTAAATGTCCGCGTTAGAAGGAAATTTAACGAAGGTCATGGCGCTTTCTTCGAGGAATAATATGTCTTTTTTTGATTGAAGCTCTTTTTTTTCTTTCAGGAGAGTATTTTCTTTTTCATTGCGCGCGGCGGTGATATCTTTAAATATCACCGAGAAAAAGTTTTTTTCTACGCTGAAGGCGGTTATCGAGAACCATTTTTGGAGGCCGGATGAATACCGTTCAAATTTTACGGAGCCGCATTCGGTTGATATTCTGAAGAGATCGTTTTTCCAATCTGAATTTTTAAAGGCCGGAATTACCGCGCTGAGAGGTTTTCCGATCACGGAGCCGCCGGAAAGGCCGGTCATTTTTTCGAACACGCCGTTAGTTTCGATGATCTCCACGTCGGATGGAACGGCGTTATCATCGAATATTATTTTGCATTGCGCGAACCCGTCGGGAAGATTCTCGATCAGGGCGCGGCTGAAAATTTCATTATAATGGTTCATAAATCACGCCTTTTAGGTGGTTTATGCGCCTGATGATGTCAAAACGATTAGCGGAGAGCGTCTTGAATGATTCTAACACACTTTTAAAAGTTTTTCAACGGTATTATCTTAAAAGGTTGAAGCGGGCACCCTGGCTTCAACTTGATAAAAATTTGATAAAGCTATTGAAAAACAGAAAAAAATATGATAAAATAAAAAAAGTAAATTACATTATTATATATTCGTAAAAAATAGAATACTTATATACTTGAAAACAAAAGAGGGTGAATAGCCAATGAAAGTAATAGTTGTAGGAGGAGTGGCCGGCGGAGCTTCCGCGGCCGCGAGGCTTAGAAGGCTTGATGAAAATTGCGAGATAACTATGTATGAGCGCGGGGAATTCATTTCTTTCGCGAACTGCGGGCTTCCCTATCACATAAGCGGAGTCATAGCGGACCGTTCGGAACTTCTGGTCCAGACGGTCGAAGGTATGACCGAGCGGTTTAACATAAATATCAAGACCTTTCACGATGTAGTATCGATCGACGCGAAGAACAAAAAGATAAAAGTTAAAAATCTTAATACGAATCAGATCGTCGAGGATAATTACGACCATCTGATATTATCGCCCGGCGCAGCGCCGATAAAACCGCCGATCCCCGGGATCGATAACCCGAATATATATACTCTCCGATCGATACCCGACATGGATAAGATAATAGCCGCCATGAACCGTGGAGGGCGGGAAGTTGCCGTCGTCGGCGGAGGTTTCATAGGCGTCGAAGTCGCTGAGAACATGATAGAAAAAGGGTTCAATGTTTCGCTTGTCGAACGCATGGACCAGGTTTTAACTTTTCTCGACCCGGATATGGCCGCTTTCGCGCATCAGGAAATAAAATCGCACGGCATAAAACTTCATCTGTCGGAAACAGTAGTTGAATTTCAAAATATTCCCGCGAATAGAACCGCCGTGGTCTTAAAAAGCGGCCGCAGGATCGAAGCGGACATAGTGATACTGGCCATCGGCGTCGCCCCTGAGACAAGCCTCGCCAAAAACGCCGGATTAAAAATAGGAGACACCGGCGCTGTATGGGTTGACGATAAAATGCGCACCTCGGACCCGTTCATCTATGCAGTAGGCGACGCGACCGAAACCACGAGTCTCGTAAGCGGGAACAAAGTTAAAATTCCGCTCGCCGGACCGGCCAACAGACAGGCGCGCATCGCCGTCAATAACATCTGCGGCGTGGCGTCCGAATACAAAAAAACTCAGGGTACCTCCATCGTCAAGGTTTTCGATATGGCCTGCGCCTCGACCGGCGCGAACGAAACGGCGCTTAAAACGGCCGGCATCGCTTATAAATACGTTATAACTCACGGCGGAAGCCACGCAGGTTATTATCCATATTCCTATGTCGTCCATCTTAAACTCATATATTCGCCCGAAACAGGGAAGATACTCGGCGCCCAGGCCTGCGGCTATGACGGCGTGGATAAACGCATCGACGTTCTTGCTACGGCCGTTCGTCATAACGCCACGGTTTACGATCTCACCGATTACGAACTTTCATACGCCCCGCCCTACGGTTCAGCCAAAGATCCCGTGAATATGGCCGGATTCGTGGCAGTTAACGATATCACTAAATTCGCTCCTGTAATAAATATCTTCGAACTTGACGAATATTTAAAAAACGGCGCTTTTCTTCTCGACGTCAGAAACAGCGACGAGGTCAATTCGGGAAAAATAAAGGACGCCTGTCACATACCGCTTAACACGCTTCGAAAAAGACTGGAAGAACTTCCAAAGGACCGGCCGATAATAGCTTATTGCAAGGTCGGATTGAGAGGCTACGTCGCGCAGCGGATATTGAAACAGAAAGGTTTTAACGTTTTAAACCTCACCGGCGGATATGAAAGTTATAATAATTTCTTCAATCAGGGCTCGTTCGATCAGGCTCTCAAAACGGAAAAAGGAGCTGACGATACCCAGACCAAAACCCATTACGCGGCCGGCGGCACAAACGTTATTAAAGTCAACGCTTGCGGCCTCGCGTGCCCCGGCCCGCTCATGAAACTCCGGGAGGCCGTCACAAAAGCGAAAGACAACGAAATAATAGAGATCGAATCGACCGATCAGGGCTTCTACAGCGACGTTCAGGCTTTTTCGGGTTCCGCGAATTTAAAGGTGCTCGATATAGAAAAGGGTAAAACCATAAAGGCGCGGCTTTTAAAGTGCCCCGCCGGAAGCGTCCCGACCGGTCCGCACATGGCCGCCAAGAACGACGGCGCGACGATCGTCGTGTTCTCGGACGATCTTGATAAGGCCATGGCTTCGTGCATAATAGCCAACGGCGCTATCTCGATGGGTAAAAAAGTGTCGATGTTCTTTACATTCTGGGGGTTGAATATACTGAAGAAGAACCGGGCCGTGCATGTCGAAAAAACATTGATAGAACGGGCGCTCGGGTTCATGATGCCGAGGGGCACCAATCAGCTGAAACTGTCTAAAATGAATATGATGGGCATGGGCACTAAAATGATCAAAGACATCATGAAAAAAAATAACGTTGAACCGCTCGACAAGCTTTTATATTCCATAAAGCAGGGCGGTGGAAAACTCGTGGCGTGCACGATGACGATGGAGCTTATGGGCATTAAAAAAGAGGAACTCATCGAAGGCGTGGACGAGGGCGGGGTCGCGACCTATCTTGCCGACGCGGAAAAAGGCGGATTGAACCTTTTTATATAAAATACAATAAAATTAGAAAATAATGATCTATTATAACCGGCGGCTGTTAAAAACCGCCGGTTTATTGTGTTCGCCCGGGAAATAAAATTGTAATTTCGGATCAGGCTTCGAAGATGAAACTTTGAACCAAACTAATTTTAGATAAAGCAATTAAAAATTGACAAAACCATTATTATCTGTTAGATTATTTTATATATCCGGTTCGAACTGTTTGAACCTGTAAAAATTGTTGTGAAATAAGATATTTGAGAAAACCATAATAAATTGAATTGAACTATTTTTAACCTATGAGGATTTTTTACAAGTCTCTGTTTATAAGCGTTTTATATTTCTTCGTTGCGAAGGCGGGACTCTTTTTCGTCTTAAAGCCGGAAGGAATAGCCGCTATATGGCCTCCGGCGGGCTTTCTGCTCGGAGTCCTGCTCTTATGTGAAGCGCGAGAACGCCCTTATATAATTTCTTTTGTTCTCATATCCAATTTCGCCGCGAATTATTTCAGCGGAAATACCGCGGCTACCAGCCTCGGGTTCGCTTTCGCCAATTGTCTCGACGCTTATACGGCGGCTTTTGTTTTAGACGCTTTGATAAAACCGAGGATCGACTTCAGAAAAATGAAGGCGGTCTTTATTTTCATTTTTGCCGCGGTTATTGGAACAAGCGCATTTACGGCTCTCGCCGGCGGATCCGTCGCGTATTTATCATTCAATGCCGATTTTTTTCAGCAATGGAGAATGTGGTTCATTTCCGGCGGAGCCGGGATGCTGTTGGTTACTCCGCTCGTTGTGACGTTATACGATATGGCTATGTCGGAAAAAAAGCCGGACGGCTCTATTATAACGGAGCAGGTCATTGTTACGCTTTTAATTATAGCGTTCACTAATTTACTTTTTTCAAGGACGCATGATAACATAAATGATATATTGGATTTTCCTTTCATTGTATTTCCTTTCTTTCTGTGGTCCGCGTTAAGGCTCGATCCGGCCGGCAACACTCTGAATATATTGATTTTTTCAGGCATCGCCATTTTAAATACCAAAGCCGGATTCGGCCCTTTTTCCGTTTCGGCCTCGCAGTCGAGGATGGACGGCCTGGCGATACTTCAAATGTATTTAGCGGTCATGGGCATGGTTTCATTGACGGTTTCGGCGATTATCGATGAACTGAAACAGTCGGCGAAAAAATACCGCGAAATATACGAACAGTCTCAGAAAGCCGAAAAAGCTCTCAGGGAAAATGAACTGAGGCTAAGGACTATATTCGAGAGTTCGCGCGACGCGATAGGCGTTTCTCTGGCCGGAATACATGTATATGTAAATCCGGCGTATCGCAAGATGTTCGGATATGAGAACGCGGAGCTTATCGATAGCAGCATCCTCAACCTTATCGCCGTATCTGAGCGGCCCAGGATCATAGATCACATAAAAAAGAGGTCTGAAAACATAGAATTGCCGTCGTTTTATGAAACTGTAGGGCTTCGAAGAACGGGCGAGGAATTTGTGATGGAGGTCACGGCCTCTACTTATACGCTTGAAGGAAAACTCTTTACCCTGGTCAATTTAAGGGATATAACGGAACGCAGAAGGGCCGAGGAAGAATTGAAAAAAGCCAGGGCCGACGCCGAGGCCGGCAGCAGGGCGAAAAGTTATTTTCTGGCAACGATGAGCCACGAGATAAGAACGCCCATGAACGGGATCATCGGTTTCGCGAAGATGCTCGGTATGTCGAAGCTTGACGCCTCGCAGCGCGAGATGATATCTTACGTCGAGATCTGCGGAAATAATCTTTTGAACATTATAAATGAGATACTTGATTTTTCCAAGATCGAGAGCGGAAAAATGGAAATATCCGAAGAGGAATTCGAACTTTCGAAACTTCTTGAACAGACCGTGAGCGTGAACCTGACGGCGGCGTCACGCAAAAATGTCGAGTTGACATGGTCACTTGAGGGCGGCCGGCCCGGAACTCTTTCAGGAGACGGAAAAAAACTCGGCCAGGTGCTTTTAAATCTTGTTAATAACGCCGTTAAATTCACCGAGCGCGGCTTCGTAAAATTGAAATGTTTCTGTCATGGACCTGAAAATGGATATGTTACGGCTGATTTTTTCGTTGAAGATACCGGAATAGGAATTCCGGCCGAAAAGATATCCGATATTTTTTCGGCCTTTACGCAGGCCGAAAACGCTCTTACCCGAAAATATGGAGGAACGGGCCTTGGCCTTACTATCTCGCAGAAACTTGTTGATCTGATGGGTGGCGAAGAAATAACGGCCAAAAGCGATCAGGGGAAGGGAAGCGTTTTCACTTTTTCACTTCGTTTTAAACTAGCGTCTTCTCATTATGAAAAGCCGGAACCAGCTGCGGTAGTTCAAAATGACCGGGTTCCGGGGCCGCCGGTTAGAATATTGCTGGCCGAGGACGATGAAATGAACGCGATACTGGTTCAAAGAATACTTTCATGGAGCGGATATGAACTCACCGTGGTCGCGGACGGCCGGGCCGCCGTCGAAGAAGTGCTGCGCCGCGATTTCGATATCATATTAATGGACGTGAGCATGCCTGTAATGGACGGTCTTGAAGCGACCTGCTCTATCAGGGACGCCAGGGTGGCCGTTCCAATAATAGCCGTCACGGCTAACGCCGTTACGGAAGAACTTCAAAAATATATTTCTTCGGGAATGAACGATTACATCGTAAAACCTTTCGTTCCGGATACCCTTATATCCATGATAGCGAAATATTCGCCGAAGCGCGGAACCCGCGTTTAAGACAGTCATATCATTTTTTCAGAAGTTTTGCGCGTTCTTCGGCCGGTATCTTCTGTTCTTCATAGAGGGCGGCCTGCGCGACGACGCTAAAAAAGGAGCCGTTTTTGACGAAATAAACCGATCCGCATAAAACGCCGCGTAATTAAACGAACAGAAGAAGGCTTAACGCCATTACAACCATTCCGCTTATTACGCCATAGATCGAAAGATGGTGTTCGCCATATTTTTCAGACGTCGGCAAAAGTTCGTCGAATGATATGAAGACCATTATGCCGGCCACCGAAGCGAAAAGCACTCCGAACATGACGTCGTTGAAATAGCGCATAAGCAGGAAATATCCTATGAGTGCGCCCACCGGCTCGGAAAGCCCGGACAGGAACGAATAGAAGAAGGCCTTTTTACGGCTTCCCGTCGCGTAAAAAATGGGTATTGAAACGGCTATTCCTTCGGGAATGTTATGGATCGCGATGGCTATTGTGATGGCGATGCCCGTATTGACATCCCTTAGCGCCGACGTGAACGTCGCGAGGCCTTCCGGAAAGTTATGGATCGCGATGGCGAGGGCCGAAAACATTCCCATTCGTAAAAGTTTATGATCGGTGCCATCGGAGCGGGGCATCTCGTCCATTTCTTCCGTTCCGTGTATTTCATGCGGGTTTTCAAATGACGGGACCATTTTATCTATAAGCGCTATAACGAGCATTCCGCCGAAGAAGGATATGACGGTCCACCACGAACCCGTTCTTTCTCCGAGTGAGGCGGACAGGGCGGTTTTGGCTTTAACAAATATTTCGATCATCGAAACGTATATCATGACTCCGGCTGAAAATCCCAGCGCGACTGAAAGAAAACGCTTATCGGTCCTTTTGGCGAAAAAAGCGAGCGCGCTTCCGATACCCGTCGCAAGCCCCGCGAATAGAGTGAGGCCGAAAGCCCATAATAAATTTTGCGTTTCCATGTTATGGCACTTCCTTATTATAGATAAGGTTCAGGTTCTTATTTGTCAAGAAGCCGCGCGCGTTCTTCCGCCGGTATCTTCTGTTCTTCATAGAGGGCGGCGGGAGCGAGAGATATCTGGACGAAGCCGGTCGCTGAAAATGAGATATCGCCGCCATTTTCGGGCCAGTTCATGACGATGAGGAAATCGTATTCGGCAAGCTTTTTATTGGCCGTGGGGCGCTCATTCTTCATTTCTATCCTGTCTATGGACATTTCCGGAAGGCATCCCGAAAAATCTATATTGAGTTTCAGATTCGAGATATTGTTGAAAATGAGCTTCGCGGGCGAGATAGCGAATTCAAAATTATTGTCGCCGTCGACCATTATCCATTTATGGATATAGTCGATATCGAGCGAGAATGAGTAGTTTTCGGGATCGAAATTAATGGAGTGGATGTAATTATCGTGCCAGCCCATGGTTTCAAAATCTGATTCGGTGAATTTTTCAGGATATTTGATCTTTGCCATTTATTATCCTCCGCGAAATTTCTATTTTTTAGGCGGCAGCTGATTTTTAACGGGCGCAGGGGTTTTCGTCACGGCCGCGGGATTGGCGCCTGTCATTTTAGCTCTTATTTCGGCTTCCAGTTTTTTCGCCTCTTTCGCTATGAATCCGTCGTTTGAATTCATGGCGGCCTTTAAAAAAATAAGCGCCTGCGCGGTGTTTTTCTGAAAGTAGAACGCCAGGGCCTTGTTGTATAAAAGCCCCGGATGGTTGCCGCAGCTGGTTATGCCCAGTTCCGTGATTATTTCAGCCTGGTTATAGTCTTTTTTTACGTTGAGGTACAGGTTCGAAAGGTTGAGATAGGATGGAAGATGCTTCGCGTTGGCGTTGAGAGCTTTTTGGTATTCGTCTATGGCCTCGTCGTAGCTTTCTTTTTCTTCGTTCAAAAGCCCGAGGTAGTAACATGTGACGTCATTCTCGCCGAAGGCGGCTTTTGTTTTCTCAAAGGTATCTATCGCGTCGATCGAGCGGTTAAGAGCGTATTGAGATATCCCGAGCTTTTCGTAAAGGTCCCGGTTTTTATTTCCGGCGGCGATCTCGGCTTTTATCAGTTCGTCAAGCCCCTGATATACCTGTAGTTTGAAAAGCGCGTTTATATAAGCCGTTTTATAGGCGGTGTTGGCAGGCTCAGCGTCCACGGCCGATTTGTAATATTTAAGGGCCTCCCCGCTCGTTCCGGTTTCCGTTAAGATCATGGCTAGCTCGAAATTGGCTACGGCAAGGGATGAATCGGCGGCCATTACCTTTTCTATTTCGGCTTTCGCGCGGTCATATTTTTTCATTAATCTATAGACCTTCGCCAGGCCGAGGCGGCCTGGTAAATAATCGGCTTTGATCTCGAGAGATTCGATATAGCCGGCTTCCGCGCCCAAATGATCGCCTTTGGCTGCTTTAGAATTTGCCGCGCCGAAGACGGCCTGGTGTTTCTGATCCGCCGTCCTTGATAATTTAAGGGCTTCGTTATAAAGCCTGAGGCTTTCTCCGTATTGTTTTTCGTAATAGAAACAATCCGCGAGCCCGGCTTTCGCGTCGAAGTTCTCAGGCTCTAAAACCGCGGCGACCCCGAACGCGGCGCGCGCTTCGGATATCTTTCCAAGATATTTCAGATCGATCTGGCCTTTTAAGATACAGGCGAGCGTGGCCGATGAATTATCATTCTGCCAGTCGGCGAGAGTTTTTAAAGCTTCATCGGTCTGGTTTCTTGAAATGAGGGCCTCGGTTTTTTTCGAATATATGAGATCGATCATCGCCATTTCGGCGGGATTAAATACCTGACCGGCTTTCGCGGATCGAACGAGCGAGAGCGCGTCGTCGAATTTTTCGGCCGCGATGAGTCCTATGACGGTTCGCTCTCCGCGGTTTTCACCGAAAATGCCATTAGTTCCGGCTGTTTGTAAAGGCGCAGGTTTCGCTCCAGGTCCCGAGGCCAAGATATATAAAACATTTAAAAACACCGTGACGATAAAAAGCCCGGTCATGATAACGACGCCTGCCGCGGCGGCTCTTACCGAGTTCTGTACGGGTTTGGCGTCGGGACGCCAGATGAGGTCCCTGAGCTTTTGTATGTTCTCATTCATGGATTCGACCTGTTGCGGCTTGATCAGGCGCGAATTCGCCTTTATGCTCGAATCTATGCCGCTGATGACGCTTTCGGCCGCCCATTTAGCGTTTCTTTCGTGCTCGTCGAAATTCGGGTCGAGCTTTTTTTTAAGCTTCGTTATGGCTTCCGAGATCTTGTTTTTTATCGCACCTTCGGCGTGGCCTTTAAATCCGGTAAGTATGTCGAGCGCGCGGTCGTTTCCTATGGCGCATAACGCGTATACCGCCGAATCCTGCGTCCACGGCTCTTTTGAATCGAGCATGCTGGAGAGTTTATCGAGGATGAGCGATTTTGACGCCCTGTCCTTTTCGAGATATTTATATAATATTTTGGTGATATTGCCTTTTACGCGGTTATCCTCGTGCGACAGAAGCTTCAGGGTGGCCATTACGCCTTCCTCGTCGCCGAGTTCGTCGAGGGCTTCGACCGCGTTGGCTATTACGCGCGGGTCCTCGTGCGAAAGATAAGGGACGATATGCGCCACTATATCTTTCCCGCCTATCTTTCCTATCTTTTTAATTATGGTGGCGATTATGTATTTATCGCCGGTGGATTTCATTTCGTCGATAAGAAGCCCCGCCCGCACCGGATCGGCCGCGTCGGAAATGGACTGGATATTTTTTATGCGCTCCCGCGCTTCGCTTGAAAGGAAATCCGCGCCCTGCGTTTTCTGGTCCGCCGCCTCTTTTTCATCGTCGGCCGCCTTTTTTTCCTCGGCTTCGACCATGGTCCGTGACGCGATCTGAGCCGAAAGAGATCCGAAGGTTTTTTTCGCGTAATAGCGCACCGCCGGATTATGATCGTTCAAAAGGTTTTTAACCGATTCGAGTATCCTGATGTCGGGCAGACTCAGGGCCTCTTTCAGCCCGTCCTGCCGCGCGTCCGGATCCTTGTCCGAGAGTTTTTTCAGGAGCGCTTTAACCTGCTGGTTCCTGGTGTTATCGTCCATGTCGCCTACCGTTTTTGTGATTTGATCGAACTTTTGGCTTTTTTAGCCGCTTCCGTTAAAGGTGAATTATCGTCTTCGAATTCGAGCACGCAATCTAAATGAGTCATCGCTTCGTCTTTTTTACCCGAGTTATAATACGCGAGGGCGAGGTTATAATGGGCCCAGGTGAATTTCGGGTTTATTTCCACGGCTTTTTTCAGGATATCGACGGCTTCGTCGAATTTTCTAAGGTTCAGATAAAGGTATCCGAGATTATTCATCGCGAGTATATGCGTTTTATCGAATAAAAGAGCGAGCTTATATTCGGAAAGGGCGTTGTCGTATTTTTTGACCTCGTCGTATAGAACGCCGAGGTTATAGTGGGCGGACGCGAGCGTAGGATCGTTCTCGATGGCCAGGTCGAACGCCGTTTTTGCCTTGTCGAATTCTTTTTTGGCGTAATAAACGAGGCCGAGCTGATCGTATATGACGGGGTCCTTCGGTTTTTTAGTGAGAAACACCGTTAAAACCTGCTGGGCCTCTTCGTATCGTTTCTGGATATAATAAGTTTTGGCCAGGTTCACCGCGGCGTTCGTATATTTCGGATCGATGGTTATGGCTTCCTTGAACTGGAACTGCGCTTCCTCGAGTTTGCCGCCGTTGAATAAAAACGAACCGTAGTCGTTTCTGACCGCCGCGTAATTAGGGTTGCGCTTTATCGATTCGGTATAAGCCTCGCGGGTCTCAGCGTCTTTTTTCAGGCGCTCGAGGCATATGGCCATGTTATAAAAAGCTTTCGAGGCCTTTTCAAGGTTTTTATTCGTTTTAACTTTTTCAAAACAGGCGAGAGCCTTTTCGTTTTCCTTTTTTTCAAGGTGTATGAGGCCGAGCTCGTTGTAAGCGTCGAAATTAGAAGATTCGGCGGCCGTTATCTCGTCGAATATTTTTTTGGCTTCGTCGAATTTTTTCGCGGCTGAATATATTTTTCCCAGGACGATCTTTGAATCTATATCGTCCGGTTTTATAGCGAGCGCTTTTTTGATCGAATTTTCCGCGTTCTGCGGCGAATTGAAGAGCAGATAACAGGTGGCTATGTTGTAATGGGCGTTGAGCGATCCCGGGTTTATTTCAGCGGCTTTTTGAAACATTTCGATCGCCTTGCTGAAGGCGCCGCCTTTCATGTATATAAGGCCGATGTTGGAATAGGCCGCGTCGTTATTTGGCGCGATATTTATGACTTTCGTGAATTCATCCATAGCCGCCTGAAAGTTGCTTCTTAACATATAGATGTTTCCAAGGTTCACATGGGCGTCCACATGGCCGAGATCGAGCTCTATGACCTTTTTGAACATCTTTTCGGCCTCGTCGAATTTCGCCGACTGGACGCACTCGACGCCGAGTTTGAAATATTCATCGACTGTCGCCTGCGCCTGCGAAAAAACCGGGTGCGGAAAAAGGGCCGCGGCAGCGAATATGAAAAGCGCTATGAGTAAAACAAGCTCGAAATGAAGGGAAAAAGCCCCGTTAAAAAGTTTGTTTATATGCATAAAAAATATCCTCTAAATCAAATAAAATTTAAGGATATTCTACCTTATACGCGAATTAAAGTCAAGAGACGAATTTTTGCTGAAAAATTTTGAAAAGCGGAGTGTTTTGAACTTATTCACGGCGCGCGGAAGAGTTCGTTATTTTCTCAAAGCGTAGATATTAACTACATGTCCTTCGTAATCGACGACGAAAAGTTCCCTGTTCGAGGGGCTTAATTCTATCGCGCGCGGCGTTTTTCCGTCGGCGAAGGTCTCTATTACCGCGTTCTGGCTGTTGGAGAACATGGAGATGTTCGCGCCGCCGAAGTTCGCGATGAAGGTGTAGGCGCCGCTCTGTGTCTGGATTATGCTGTGGGGCTGTATGCCGACCTCGAACGAATCGTTGAAAATGCCTGAAAGCGAATTTATGCGCGATACGCTCTTGTTCTTATATTCCGCGCAATAGACGTTCAATCCGCCGACATCCATGTAAAGATAAACGGGGTCGTTGCCTACGAAAACTGAATTTTTAACCGCGAGCGTGTCCGGATTGATAACGAATACTTCGCTGGTTTTGTCGGCCTGCATTTTCGCCACGAAAATATCGCCGTTATTACGGCCCGCGACCGCCGCCGTCAAAAATTGCCCGAGATACTTCGACATGACGAAACCGCCGTCGGAAAGCCTGTATTTATTGAGCAGGCCTTCATGAAGATCGGGTATGTAATAATAGTCCCCGAGCGATGACACGGCGACGTCGGTCGGGCTGTTTCCAGCGGGGAAGCGGCTTTTGACCGTATCGTAAACGGTGTCGAAGACTATGAGTTCCTTGTTGGTCCTGTTGACTATATAGATCGTGCCTTCATCCAGGCTTTTTTTCATTCTGTCGTTCTGGCCCGGCATATCCATCGATCTCACACTGTAATTTGAAAGATCGATTATGTATAAGTAATTATAAGCCGAGATATATGCTTTGTTTTTGCATACCTTTATGTCGTTTCCGTAATATATGCCGCTGATGCTTTTCCAGTTCTCGCCGTTTTTATATGTTTTGAACGCGGCCTCTTCGGACGCGGTGAACACTTTACCCTTGTTTAAAACATAAAGCCTGAAATAATAGGTCGTGTTCTCGGCGAGCCCTGATATCACGACGCTCGTCGAGTCGGCGCTCGTATATTCGACCTCCATGGTCGCGAGCGTATCGACGCCTGTTTTTGAGCTGCGGTAAACGCGGTATGAAGCGAAATCCGAATCCGTGCATTTATTCCAGTTCAACACCATCGAGTCCGTCGTTTTATATGACGGCTCGCTGAAATTGATCTTTGTCATCGTGTTATATAAGATCTCGGTCGTCGCCCCGACCACGTTTGAGATCGTTGAAAGTTCGGCCGTATCGAAGGTGTAGAGCGCGTAGTAATATTTAGTATTCGGGGCGAGCTTCGTGTCGTCGAACTGCGTCTGCATCTTGCTCGTAATGGTCGCGATCTTTCCGGCCTTGAAAGATACTGCCGAGGTAGTATCGCGATATAATTCATATTTTAAAAAGTCGTCGTCGTAAGACTGGGTCCAGGTAACGCTCATGGAGTTTGTGGTGACGTTTGACGGATCGTTGAGCGTTACGGCCGTCGGCGCGAAGTTCTGATCGTAGGTGTTGAAGAATATCTCGCCTTTCGACTGCGCCAGGTGCTGATAGACATCCGATGAGATGACCTTGAAATAATATCTCGTATGAGGTATGAGGCTGTACATTTCGACATTGTGTTCGAGGACGTAATTTTTATTTTCTGCCGTCGTTTTGTCGTAGGTCACCGACTGTCCGTACTCGATACAGGATGTGGACGGAACATTTGTCTTCCAGTAAATATTACAGCTTTTGTCGGTTATTTTAGTTACTTTTATGGAGGTCTCATCTATTATGAGCTCCTGAAAATTAGGCTGAGCTCCGCCGTAAACAGGCGTTTCTGAACCGCCCACGGCGCCGCCGCCGCCGGGTTTGCATCCATTGGACACGGCTAAAAATGAAATTATGATGAAAACTAAAAAATACTTTTTCACATTAACCTTTATCGGAATGAAGATCTTTATCGTTAGCGAAAATATCGATTGATATTTAAATTAAAATCGGGTATTATCGTATGAAAATAAGTTTAGAGTTGAGAATTGAGAGTTGAGAACTAAAGGACTTTATAATTATAAAGGCTCGCAAAGCGAGCCAGATCCTTAACTCTTCACTTTTCACTATACACTCTTCACTAAAATATGGGGGTCCGGCCATGAACGATGAGATAAAAAAACTCGGGAAACAGATCGAAAATTTCAAGGGACTTCTCGACGAATTAAAAAAACTCGATATGGGGTCCGGGGATCAGAGACCGTCGTCTCGCGCAAAGGCTTCGAAAAGACATGAGTCTGAAGCGGCTTCGGCGCCGCCCCTGGAAGACGAACAGAAGAAGCCTTCGCTTTCGAATCAGCCCAACGCCCGGGCTTTTTTAAAAGCCGTCATCGCCGAAGTGCACGAAAATCCTTCCGAGTATAAGGAGATCAGCTGGATATTTGAACTGGGCGCCAAATACGAAGGCATCCGCGAGTCCGTCGAGAATATTCAAAAAGAAATATATGCCATAAGTTACGACGTGCGGGCGCTTCGCGGCAGAATAAGGCGCGAGTTCGTAAGTTAGCTGAATGAAACCGCTTCATTCAGGCGGAGTTTGGTTCGATCCAGATGCGGGCCGGGCGCTCGCGAGGGCATGAAAAAAAGAAGAACAAAAGAAAAAAGATGGCGGCCTTACATTGAAAGCCGCCTTTTGCTATTAGGATGATGTATCGGGATACGCCCTGAAATGAACCGATAGGTTCACATGTGATGTAAAGATGTACTTAATGAGTAGTCAGTTATTTTAAAATATTCAAATGCCGCGGCTAAAGGTTGTAAATAAATGAAACGACGAGCGTTTCGCCGCTTTCCGATTCGAACGCGCAGTTGAGCGTTTTATCCTTTTCCCGGTCGATGTCATATTTTCCGGCGATGGGAAGCCCGAGTTCGTATGATTGATCGGCGGGCGTTATTTCGCGCATGAACCTTCCGGCTATAGTGTTTAACATTTCCGATCTCGCGTCCGTTTCCATTTCATCTGTCACCGCATCTTCGGAATCGAGGCCGAAAATATTATAAGCTATCTCCCTGAGCAGTTTCCGCGATACGCTAAGGATGAAAACATCGTATTCCTTAATCGGCGGCTTCTGCACCGAAAGCATCGACTGGAGGCTTTCAGCGAGAAAGTCTTTCGAGATGTCGCCCACGCTCTTATCGATAAGCGCCACGAAACTCATTTCTTCAATGGTCGCGATAACCGCGCTTTTTAAAGCGTCTTCCAATATGATGGCCAAATTACTCGCCTCCCGGGCATTATTTGAACGAACTGAAAGCGGCGTGGATGCTTGCCGGCGATACGGGCTTATTTATCACGGCGAAAGCTCCGCTTCTTTTGAGTTCTATTTCTTTCGCCGGATTACTGGTGCTTGTGATAACTATTACGAGAATATTTTTCAGATCGCCGCTGGCCTTGATCCGCGAAAGTAGCGCGGTGCCTTCCATTATGGGCATGTTAAGGTCCGTCACGACAAGTTCCGCTTTTTCGGCGGCCAGTTTTTCAAGCGCGTCGGCGCCGTTAGCGGCTTCCGTGAATTTTTTCCCGCGAAAACCGGCTATTTCAAGGCACTGTTTGATTATCATCCGCGCCATGCCCGAATCGTCGACCACGAGAATGTTTTTAATGTCGTCTTTCGATATCGCCGCCGTCGAAAGGTTTTCGTTCTCGCTCATAATTCCCACTCCCCTATGCTCGGTGATGAAAGTATAATTTTGCCGGTTTCGACAGCCATTTTAACGGTCCTGCTCTTGTTTCCGCCGATATCTTCCGCTATCGGCCCGAGTTTGTAGCGCCACAGGTTCTTTTTTACGGCGAGAACATTCCTTGTGCCTATATCGAAACGCTGCTCGGGATCCATTATATTCGAGCCGCCCGCGATCTTTATGACCAGGTCGCTGTGTAAAAGCAGGCCGAACTTTGAAAGCTCGTTCATCAGAAGCTGTATCCCGGTGTCGGCGAAATAGCAGGGTTTTTCCTGCGCCAGCTGCAGGTTTATCTTCGATTCGGGAAGAGCTATGTGGATAAGGCCGGCTACGCGGAGTTTGGGAGAATAAACCATAACTCCTACGCATGAACCGAGCGCAAGCGTCTTTAAAACGTCGTCCGCCGCGTTCGATACTCCTATGCCGCCTATTCCGATTATGACCATTCCCATAAACTGTTCCTTTTCGGCCTTTTATAAAATATTTTTTTTAGCGCTTATCGTCCGCATAATTTCCGGCGCGGAAAAATTAAAGCAAAGTTTTTTCATGACAAAAATTAAAGCAATTTTTATGCCGAAGCGTCCAGCAGATCTATTACCGCCGCGGGTATATCGCCTAACGCTACCAATCTTTCGGCCCCGCCCCTTTCAAAAGCGACCTTCGGCATTCCGAAAACTACGGAAGTGGCCTCGTCCTGAGCCATGGTCCGCGCCCCGGCTTTTTTCATCTCGAGCATTCCGCCGGCCCCGTCGCTTCCCATTCCGGTGAGCATTACGCCTATCGCGTTGGAACCGACGAATTTCGCGACGGAATTGAATAATACCTCGACCGAAGGCCTGTGGCCGCAAACTTTTTCGCCTTCCTCGCAGCGCACTATGTAAACGCCGCCGGATCTATGGACCTCCAGGTGCATATCGCCCCGCGCGATCAGCACCCTTCCCGGCATGATCCTGTCGCCGTTCTGGGCTTCACGCACTTCCATAGGGCATGTGTCGTTCAAGCTGTCCGCGAAATGCTTGGTGAACCCGGCCGGCATGTGCTGGACTATTACGACGCCCGGCATGGTGGCGGGAAACGCCTTTAATATCTTTCGGATAGCTTCCGTGCCGCCGGTGGATGCGCCGATGGCGATAACCTTGTCGGTGGATTCAGCGAGCGCCGCTTTATTTATCTTAAGCTCGCCCGTTTCGATCTTTTTATTTTTCTTCCAGGCCGAAACATTCGTCGCCGCGGCCATTTTAACTTTTTCGCGCAGGTCGGCGAGCATCGCGTTCAAATTCCTTGAAACATCCGATGAAGGTTTTGTGACGACCTCGACCGCGCCGGCTTCGAGCGCTTCAAGCGTTATGGCCGCGCCTTTTTTGGTCAGCGCGCTCACGACCACTACCGGCAGCGGATATTGCGGCATGAGCCGTTTTAAAAATTCGACGCCGTCCATTTTAGGCATTTCTATGTCGAGCGTCAGAACGTCGGGCTTTAAAAAAACTATCTTATCGCGCGCCGCGTAAGGATCGGCCGCGGTCCCTACGACCTCGATGGCCGGGTCCATGGCGAGCCCCTGGGCGAGTATCTCGCGCACGAGCGCCGAATCGTCGACTATTAAAACTTTTATTCTGCTTGCGATGGCCGCACCTTCCATTTTTATCCGGCCGCGC
>CAZKCG010000017.1:0-99641 GCA_964551445.1 uncultured bacterium
ACATGAACAAGTAAATCTTTTCACGCTCGTTCAGAAACCGCGGCCTCAAGGCACTACCGTTTTTGGCAAGAAAGGCTTCACCGTCAATAATCTCGGCCTTAAAGCCTTCGGAAAGAGCAGCTTCGTGGTTTTCAACTTCCAGAAACTGACCGCGCCCAAAATAAAGGGCGGTTATAACTTATACGTTAAATGCGCGCGCACGGCCGGCGAAAAGCTTCTCCCGCTCAAATCGATGCCCGGGATAGAAGTTTCCGATCAAATAACGAGCGATGAAAATATAGCTTCGTTCGAATCGCTGCTTCAGAAAATGTATCTTTCGTACTCGGAACTTTTAAGCCTTCAGGAAAACTCGATGAACAAAGAAATGTTCGAAAAACTTTTCAAGAACTGGCAGAACAACTATTTCGAGATAAAAGAGATAATCCTCACCGACGTAAAGGCCCAGAACTACGAAAAACTGGATATGTTCCTTGAAATGTACAAAAAACTCGACGCGGACCAGAAGTCAAAGATCCCCGGACTCATAAAAGACCTCAAACAGATATTGAAGGCGCACTCGGCCGCGGGCGACGAAGAAGCTAAAACAAGGCTGAAACTTTTATAGTCTATCTTTCGTAATTATCCTGAAGAACTCAAAAGCCGGAACCTTTTTATTAAGACCGAAGAGCCGTTAAGGAGAGCGCATGAAAAAAATTTTAAAAATATCGTTATCACTTATTTTCGCGATGTTCTTCGGGCTTTGCATATGTCCGGCCGCGTTTGGCGGGGAACCCGGCGTCAGGGAAGCGTATGACCAATATTTGAAAAGTTATAACGAATTTAAAAGCCTTGTCGAAGCCGGCGCCGGTCAGGACGCCGTCGACGCGTGCGCTCTTAAATATAAGAACGCCCTGGAAAACTACCAAAAGTTGCTTGAAAAAGCTCAGCCGGCAGTGAAGGCTGAAACAGTCAAAGCGGCCGCTGCTGAAGCAAAACCTGCGGTTCAGGTCCAGCCCGCAAAACCCGCGGCGGTTCAGCCCGCAGAAAAGAAGGCCGGTTTCTGGGATAAAGCCGCGGCTATAGGGAAAAAAGCTCTGAATTCGACTCTCGGCGGCCTGCAAAAAGGCCTGATGATGTTGAACGAGGTTCTAATAAGGCCTCTCAAGCAGGGTATCGCAAAAGTATCCGGCGCCAACAAGATAATGCAGGATAACATAAAAGAAAAAATAATGCCGAAGCGGATCGACGAAACCGCGGTCTATGACATGGCCACGGTCGAGGGAATTACGGACGCTATAAAAAAAGATTTCAAGATAAGCATTGAAGCCGGTTCGGGCGGAAAATGGACCGCCGAAGAATTGAAGGGCGTTTACGGCCTTTTGAAACAGATGCCGCCCGAATTCAGAAAATATACGACGACCATCGTGCGCGACAAAGAAAGCGATAAAGCCGAAGGTTTCGTGAGCCCCATAATGCCATGGAAGGTCCACCTCTGCGGCACCACATATTACGTCAAAGAAACGCTCGCGCATGAAATGACGCATTGTTACCAGTTCAACAATTTAAAACTCACCAACGACTGGAACCGCGAATTTTTCGGCAACCGCATAGGACATCTCGCCAGTATGGGAAAGCCTAAAACCGCTTCTGTATCAGAATACGGCGACACAAATTCACTCGAAGATATGGCCGAATCAGTGCGCGAATACTATGAAAACCCTGAAAACATGAAAAGGACCCAGCCCGGCAGATACGAATTCGTGAAGAACCGTATCATGAAAGGCGTCGAACTCAAGAACTGATAAAACTGAAATTAAATATCTTTTAAAAGCAGGGGTTCGCAGATAGCGGGCCCCTGTTTTTTTTGTAATTCACGCCATTCCGCTCACGCCTGACATGAACGCAGGCGCAAGACGCGGTACCAGCAGCTGTTTGCGGCGGAAAAACACGAGGTTCGTCCGGGCTCGACGGCCGGGGAGCGTGAGAATGGCAAAAGAGGCGACCGGCACGCAGGCGGACGGGCGGCCAACATTTTTCTTGAAAAATATGGCGAAGTTGTGGTAAAATTAAGGAATTATGAAACGCAAGACAACTTTAAAAAAAGAAATACCGGAAGAAAACATTAACCCCATCTGCGTCGATTGCGCCAACGAATGCAAGCAGGAGGCGGCGGTCGCCATATTGACCTGCCCGCAGAAAGTAAAGCGCGACGAGCAGCTGGAACTTTTTACGAAGACCGGAAAAGCCAGAAAAGTCAAGGACAAGGACGGCGATGAGCCTAAGGACCCTCTGGCGAAATACAGAAAAAAAAGTATTGTGGAAGATAAAACCGTCATAAAAAGAAAGCGGAGGAAATAATTTTGGAAGAGATCAACCTCGATAAAAGCTATAACCCGAAAACCGTCGAAGACAAATGGTACTCTGTCTGGACCGAACGCGATTATTTCAGGGCGAAGACCGGAGAAGGCTTCGATAACGCGAACGCTTACACGATAGTCATACCGCCGCCCAACGTGACGGGCATTTTGCATATCGGCCACGCTCTTAACGCTACCTTTCAGGATGTAATGATAAGATATAATAAAATGCTGGGCAAAAACACGCTGTGGCTTCCGGGCACGGACCACGCCGGCATAGCCACTCAGAACGTGGTGGAAAAGGCGCTCGCCAAAGAGAAAGTAAGAAGGCACGATCTGGGCCGCGAAAAATTCGTCGAAAAAGTATGGGAATGGAAGAGAACTACCGGCTCAAATATAATAAACCAGCTGAAAAAACTGGGAGCCTCATGCGACTGGTCTCGCGAACGTTTTACGATGGATGAAGGGCTCTCCAACGCGGTGCGAAAAGTTTTCGTCAGCTTATATAACGAAGGGCTGATATACCGCGGCAACCGCATCATCAACTGGTGCCCGCGCTGCACGACCGCGCTTTCGAACGACGAGGTCGAATTCCACGATCTGCCCGGAAAACTCTGGCACATCAAATATCCCGTCGTAAAGGACGCGTCAAGAAAAGACCTGCCGGATTTCCTCGTGGTCGCGACAACGAGGCCCGAAACGATGCTCGGAGACACGGCCGTCGCGGTATCGCCGAAGGACGAAAGATATAAAAACCTTATCGGAATGAAGATAATGCTTCCGCTTATGAACCGCGAGATCCCCATAGTCGCGGATGAATACATAGACATGGCCTTCGGGACAGGCGCTGTGAAAGTAACTCCTTCGCACGACCCGAACGATTTCGAGATCGGAAAGCGCCATAACCTTGAATCGATAACGGTGCTGGACATTCACGGAAAGATAAACGAGAACGCTCCGGCATACAAGGGAATGACCCGTTTCGACGCGAGGAAAAAGATAATCGAAGACCTCGAGGCCCTTGGGCTCATGGTCAAAATAGACGAGCATGCGCACGCCGTAGGCCATTGTTACAGATGCGATACCGTCATAGAACCTTACCTTTCGACGCAGTGGTTCGTCGATATGAAACCGTTAGCCGAAATGGCTATAGCGGCCGTACGCGACGGCGAGGTCGAATTCATGCCGAAACGCTGGGAGAAAACATATTTCCACTGGCTCGAGAACGTCCGCGACTGGTGCATTTCAAGGCAGCTTTGGTGGGGCCACCGCATACCCGTATGGTTCTGCGAATCCTGCGGACATATCAACGTTTCGGAAACCGACCCGACGAACTGCCAGAAATGTAATTCCGATAAATTGAGACAGGAAGAGGACGTTCTTGACACATGGTTCTCCTCCGCCCTCTGGCCCTTCTCGACGCTCGGATGGCCTGAAAAAACCGCGGATCTCGAGACCTTCTACCCGACCTCGGTTTTAATAACCGGATTCGATATAATTTACCTGTGGGTCGCCCGCATGATAATGATGGGCAAAAAATTCATGGGCAAAGTGCCTTTTAAAAAGGTTTATTTCACGATGCTCGTGCGCGACGACAAGGGCGAAAAAATGAGCAAGTCGAAGGGCACCGCGATCGACCCGCTCAAGGTCATCAGCGACTACGGCACCGACGCCTTAAGATTCACGCTGGCCGCTCTTTCCACGCCGACCGCCGACATAAATCTTTCATATTCGGCGATCGAAGGCTACCGCAATTTCGCGAATAAAATATGGAATGCGGCGCGTTTCTCGCTTATGAACATGACCGGCTTCACCGGAAAAACGATAGACGAAATACCCACCCTCGCCGGACTCGAACTCGAACTTCCCGATAAATATCTGCTCGCGAAGTTAGAGGACCTTATAAAGACCGTCCGCCAGAACCTCGACGAATACGACTATTCGCACGCGGCGTTCTCGCTTTACGAATTCATCTGGTCTGAACTCTGCGACTGGTATATAGAAATAGTCAAGCCGCGCTTCTACCTTAAAGAGGGCGGGGAAAAGTCGAAACTCGCGGCGCAGTGCGTTTTAAATTTCGTTTTCGTTGAAACGATGAAGCTTCTGCACCCGTTCATGCCCTTTATTTCGGAAGAAATTTTCACGACATTCCCGAAGGGAAGCCTTGAAAAAGAATCGCTTATGGTCTCGGAATTTCCGAGCGCTGAAAGTTTTAACGCCGCTGCCGGATTGAACTTTACGGACGGGGATAAGAACGATATCTACGCTTCTTTCAAGCTTATGAAGGAAATAATCGTGGCCACCCGCCAGATAAGGGCCGAACTCGGCATATCGCCTGCCATACAGATAAAGCCCATAATAGTCAGCCCTTCGGACAAAGTCGAAAACATAATAAAAGATAACGCGCAATGGATAAAAACGGTTATGCGCGCCGAGGAATTCGACATCAGGGCGGTCATGGCCGGAAAACCCAAAGGAATGGCCGTAACTTCCATAATGGCCGAATTCACGGGCATGCCCGACGAAGAACGCAGGATCGATATTTATCTTCCGCTCGAAGGTTTGATCGACATCGAAAAAGAAAAAGACCGCCTCAAAAAAGAAATAATCAAGGCCGACGAGGAATTCGATTTCGTCACCAAAAAACTCGAGAATAAAAACTTCATCGAGCGCGCGAACGCCGAGATAGTCGAAAAAGAGCGCGCCAAACTCGAAAAATACAGGCAGATAAAGGAAAAGCTTCAGGCGACGCTTGCATCGTTCGAAGAATAAAGGCTGATGAGTTTTAACGAAACGCACATCGAGATAGAGGCCGAAACCCTTGAAGAGGCTTTGAAAAAAGCCTCGGCGAGGACGGGACTTCCATCCGGAAAAATAAAATACGAGTTCGTCGACGAAAAAATGCGCGCCGACAGGCCCCGCACGGGCGCCGTCAAGATCCGCGTCATCAGCGAAGCGCTCGTGCGCGACCAGGGCTTCACGCGGGAGTCCAAATTAAACCAGATGCTCAGGGAAGCCCAGGATTTCGCTGAAATAAAGGACGGTTTCTTTAAACTGGACGTTTTAGGCGATAACGTCTATCTTACCGTTTTTCAGCACAGCGGCAAGGGAAAACAGGTTTCGATAGACGACATTTATAAAAGGCTCAATATTCCAAGATACATGAACATATCTCACGCTGAAGTGAAAAAAGCGATGAACGATCAATGCATCGGAAAACCTTTGATAGTGGCCACTATAAACCCCGATTACAAGGACCTCGACGCCAAGGCCACGCTCGAGGTTTCTAAAGATAAAATGAGCCTTTTCTTGAAATTCGCTCCCACGCGCGGCTTCGGAAATTTCCCGAAACATGAAGACATCGAAAAATTGGCTATTGACAAGGGGTTTAATTGCCCGCTCGATAAAACCGTAATAGAGAACACTATCAAAAACAAGATCTGTAACACGCTCCTTCTCATAGGCAAGGGAAGCGCCCCTCAAGACGGCGTCGATACTCACATTGAATGGAAGATCGAAAGGCTCGCCAATGAAAAAATAGTATATTACAGACCTGACGGGTCGGTCGATTTCAAAAAGATATATCTGATCTCGAACGTTCGCGAAAAACAGGTCATCGGCGTTATCTGCTCCGCGACCGAAGGCGTCCACGGCTACGACGTTTACGGAACTCCGATAAAAGCAAGGCCCGGCCGCAGCAAAAGCATAGCGCTTGGAAAAAGCGTCGCTTTCTCCGAGGATGGAAAAAGCGTGATATCGCTTATAGACGGGCAGATCAAGTTCGTCAACGGCGTCGTTAACGTATTTCCGGTCTTTGAAGTTTACGGCGACGTCAATTACAATGTGGGAAATATTGAATTTGCCGGTTCCGTGACCGTAAAAGGAACCGTTCTTGACGGCTTTTCAGTAAAAGCCGGCGGCAATATCTACGTCGAGAACGCCGTATCCGAAGCTACGCTCGAAGCCGAGGGCGATATTTACCTGCCGCACGGATTCGTGGGCAAAAACAAAGGTTATCTTAAAGCCGGCAAGAACGTGATAATAAAGTTCGCCGAGGGCGGAAAGATAGAGGCCCAGGGCAAGGTCGTCGTGGAACTTGCGATAATTCATTCGACCGTGACCGCGGGAGAAAAGATAGAGGTTTCAGGGAAACGCGGGCAGATAATCGGCGGCGAGCTGACGGCCGGCGACGAGATAATCGCTAAATCCATCGGCGCGCCTATGGGAGTTCTGACCAAGCTCAATCTCGGGTTCGATACTATAGTAATGGAACAGCTGCAGCGAATAAACGCCGAAATCTACTCCACCGAAAAAGAGATGGAAAAAATAAATCAGGCATATAACTTTTTAAATTTAAGCCGCGTGCGCGGGGAAAAAAAGATCGAAGGCAACATAGACGAAATGATAGAACGGGTAAAAACCACCCAGGCTATGCTTGACACAAAATGGGATTATTTGAAAAGCGAAAAAGAAAAAACGCTTAAGGAGCTCGCCGCCGGCAGACGCGGAGAGGTTAGAGGAATCGACGTGATCTACAGCGGCGTGCTGCTCAACATTAAAAACGTCAATTATTACGTAAAGAGCGACACCAAGGCTTCGACGCTGCATCTTGAGGATGGAGAGGTAAGGATTTTTCCGCTATGATATTTAAAGGATACTCAAAAGCAAAATACAGCAGCTGGCTGTATCATTCGCCGTATCACACGCTGTTTGACGCGGGCGAAGGCATTAACACCATACTCGAGGAAAAGATCGTCGCCATTAAGAATATACTTTTATCGCACGGCCATACCGATCATTATACCGGACTTATAAATATTCTAATGACCAAATTCGGCCATTATTATTCGACGGGCGAATTCACGGAACTTTTCATTTATTACCCAAAACACGATGAGGCGCTTCAGTCATATATCGACTATATAAAGGGGTTCTATAAACTCAGCCAGCACGGCGAATTCAAGATCCACTGGATACAGGTCGAGCCAAACCAGCGCTACGAGTTCGCGACAAAACTTTCGACATATCTTGAGACATTCGGCGTCGAACATACCCGCGACGTCGTGAGCATCGGCTACACCATTGTTGAAAGGCGAAATAAACTCAGACATGAATATTTAGATCTCAGACCCGACGAGGTCAAACGCCTGATAGACGAAAAAGGACGACAGAACGTCGTTTTCATTGAAAACAAGCGGACCATAACATACTGCGGCGACTCGGTCAACGCTCCCGTCGAAAAGTTCATTGACACCGACGTCCTCATACACGAGGCCACTTTCCTTCGCGGCGACGACCGCTGCGGCCAGCTTCATTCAACTCTTTCCGAAAGCATAAATATCGCGCTGGAATCGAAAGCGAAAAAACTTATACTTTTTCATATTTCGACCAGATACAAACAGGACGACATTAAAACGGAAATAGCCAGGATCGAAAAAAATACCGGGAAATTTCCATTTTCAATAGACTTTATAACTCCGGGGAAAATATTTGAAATATAGGCGGACCACATAACCAACTCAAAAACCTTATAATTGTAAGAAAAAATGAGCAAAATGGCTAAAAAATGAGCAAAATGGCCATATTTTGTTTTTTCTATTTCGTTTTAATGATTGAGTAATTTCGCCTTTACATATAACATCATCATTAGTTAGATAACATAAACAAGCGTTCAAAATATCATACTCAAAATATTCAATCTTTAATATTTAATTGTTTTTATTGAAAACAGGGAGGTGTTCGTTTTTATTCAGGGTGAAAGCACTTGGCCTGAAACGGTTTAAGTTGCCGGGCTTTGTGTGTTTTTTTATTTTATCAACCGGTCAAAATTTTTAAAAAGGGGAATGATTCTCGTAATGAAAAAATCAATTTTATCGTTAGCCGCTATCCTCGCGTTATCATTTACTTTCGGCACCGCCATGGCGCAGCAGAAACCTGCTCCCGCCGAAGAACCTTCAGTTCCCGCAGTAACGGAAGAAAAGGCCGCGGCCGAAGCTCCCGCTGAAAAACCCGCAAAAAAAGCAACAGCTAAGAAAGCAACGGCTAAAAAAGCCGTAGCCGCTAAGAAAGTCACCAAGGGCGAAACCCTCACGAGCCTTTTGAAGGCTTTCAAAGCCGTACATTCGGACGTAGCTTTCGCTGAAAAATATACCAACACCAAGGCTGAAGGTTTCGATAAACCCATGGCTAAAGCTCTCGCGAACGATCTTATGAAGTGGAAAAAAGCCAGGATCGAAGTTAAAAAGCTCAAGGCCTCTAAATCGGCAAAAGCTGAAGCCAAAGAAAACTCTTTAAAAGAACTCGAAGAAAGCATACTCGCTAAATACACGGAAAGCGCCGAAGCAGCGAAAACCGAAGAAGCCGTTTCGGACGACGAAAACTCGCCTAAAACTGAAAAAGGCAAAGAGATCCTCGAAAAACTGAAGAAAAAACAGATGGCCGCTGACGGCGAAGAAAAAGCTTCCGAAGAAAAGAAAGACGCTGAAAAACCCGCTGAAAAGCCTGCCGTTAAAACAGCTTCAAACATCAGAGTAGAACCCAGCAGAGCTCTCTACAACAGGATCGAGCCGGGCGCCGAAGCTACGACGAAACTTACGCTGAAAAACAGAGCGAAATCAGTATTCGAAGGAACAATCGTTCCCGTTGAGAACTGGATAACCGTTAACCCGACGACCGTCACGATCGAACCCGGTTCGAAAATAGACGTTGACGTTACGATAAAAGCTCAGGAAACCTCAAAAACCCGCCTCGAAGGAACCATAGAACTTCGCACCGAAGGCGAATCATCGAAGAGGATCGCCACGGTCGTAAGAACGAAATAGTTTTTTAATACCGTACACCTTTATAAAGAGACCGTCTGAAAAGGCGGTCTCTTTTTTATTGATTAAACCGCCGGGGCATATTATCCGATACTAATAATATCATGATAAAAATCCACTTTAAAAAATACCAGCTTGCGGCCATACCGGTTCTTCTGTTCTTTTTCTTTTTTCCAAGTTCTGTCGGAGCTCAGGCGTCAGGCGAAGATATAGCTGTCACCGTGACGCTGAAAAAGAACGCCGTGGTCCGCGGAGAAAAGATAGCGTTAAGCGACATCGCCACCGTAGATCTTAATGAAGCTTTTAAAGCGGCGCGCGAAAACATCGAAAAGATCGAGATCGGAATTTCACCGCAGCCCTTTATAGACCGCAGGATAACCGCGAACGAAGTTAAAACTGCGATACTAAAAAAAATAAAACTTCCCGAAAACGCCGGAATATCGATGACCGGCGAACCCGCCTGCTCCGTTAAATATCTCGAGCGCGAAGACCTTAAAACATTTAAAGCTGAAATGAAGAAAACCCTGGAAGAAAAGATCTGCGAGCTTTTCCGGAAGGACTTCAAAGAAAAATTCTCGATCGCGGAAGGGGATATTCTGGAAGCCGGGATAATAAGCGGCATAAACGATGAACTGTTTAAAAAAATAACGGCCACGGGTGAAGTAACGATCTCGGTATCCGCTTATAAAGCCGGAATGGCCACGATTTCAATTAAAACCGGAGGGCCGGAACAAAAAATACCCGTGAAAATATCGAAAAGGTCGACGGTGGTCAAATCGATCGCGAGAATAAAAAAAGGAACGCCCATAAACATGGAACAACTCCGTTCCGAAGGCGCGGTGCTGCCGCCGGAAAAATTTTGCGAATTCATAACTTCAGAGGCGGAGCTTATAAAAGAACTCAATGATAATGACACGGAACTGATCAAAGATATACTCCCGAATGAAAGCATCCGCAAAATCTATTTCAAAAAAAAGCAGCTTATTAACGCCGGCCAAAAAATTTTACTAAGCGTTAGCAATAATAATTCGATAATAACATTTGACGCCATAGCGGAAGGCGGCGGCGCGATCGGCGACGAAATATCCGCGGTGAACACGAAAACACGAAGGAAATACAGGGTTAGAATAACCGGAACAGGCACGGCTTCGGCACTTTAAACGGAGGTATTATGGCATCCACGATTTCCAGAACTTTATTCGCGGTAACTTTTGTAATATCTATATTATCATCAAATATCAACGCCTGCGCCGAATCACTCTGGAAGGAAGCGGAAGAGAACGCCATAGGGCAATCCATGGTATCCGAATCAAAAGGCCATCAGATAGGTGACATATTGACGATACTCATCATAGAAAATTCGACCGCGACACAGAAAGCCACCACACAGAATAAAAAAACCTCGAATTTCACGGGCAGGGCCGGAACGGGCCCGCTCAGTTTTCTCCCGGGAATGTCCGCCGGGTCTTCCGGCGACTTTCAGGGCGATGGAACGACCACGCGCTCGGGAAATATAACCGCCAAAATATCAGTGAAGGTCACCAAAATATTCCCGAACGGAAACCTTTTATTGACCGGCACAAGAAAAATAAGGATAAACGATGAAAACCAGGATATCGAGATCAGCGGCATCGTAAGGACCCGCGACATCGCATCGGATAATTCGATCTTATCGTCCTATCTCGCCGACGCGGAGATCAAGTACAAAGGAAACGGAATAGTCGGAACGTCCAACAGACCGGGCGTTGTCAAAAGAATTTCCGACTGGATATTTTAACGGAGTGAAGAGTGTATAGTGGAAAGTGAAGAGTTTCGGACTCGCTCGCTTCGCGAGCTTTTACAAATTAAAGAAGCCGTTCTAATTCCTTTAGTTCTACACTCTCCGTTCTCAACTCTCAACTTGTATAAGCTGTTTGCTCATAAGAGCTTAATGAAGAATAAAAATATATATTATAAATAAAAGTGGGGGTTTTCATGGCCTATCGGGCGTTAAAAATAAAAAAAATACTTGCTTCCCTTCTCATCATCTTTTTCACACTGCAATTTGCCGCAATACCTGAAGCTTTCGCCGGAGCCGTCCAGCGCATAAAAGATATCGCAAGGATCGGCGGAGTGCGCGAGAACCAGCTCGTCGGATACGGCGTCATCGTAGGCCTCGAAGGCAGCGGCGACAAGAATATAATGACCGCCCAATCCATTGTTAATATGCTCAAATCATTCGACGTCACCATAGACCCGAAAACGCTTAAAGCGCAGAACTCCGCGGCCGTAATGGTCACGGCGAACATACTTCCGTTCATGCGCGAAGGCGATAAGCTCGACGTAATGGTATCTTCCATCGGCGACGCCAAAAGCATTCAGGGCGGAGTTCTTCTGCAGACCCCGTTAAAAGGCGCCAACGGCAAAATATACGCGGTCGCTCAGGGCCCGATCTCCATAGGCCAGATCGGTTCAAGCCAGCAGGCGGGCGGAGGCGGAGGCACGAAACTTCATCCTCTCGTGGCGAGAATTCCAGGCGGAGCGCTCGTGGAAAAAGAACTTAAAAGCGATTACTCGTCAGGCGAAAAGATCGATATAGTTTTAAATAAGAAAGATTTTACAACGGCCGACGCCGTGGCGATGGTCATATCCGAAAAATTCGGCGAAGGTTTCGCGCACGCGAAGGACGCCGGGCTCGTGGAAGTGAAGATCCCTTCCGTTTTCGAAGACGATATAGTCAGATTCATCGCTTCGATAGAAGTTCTTAAAGTTGCGACGGATTTCACGACGAAAATAATCATCAACGAAAAAACCGGCACGATCGTTATGGGCGACGAGGTCAGAATAAGCCCTATCGTAATATCGCACAATGGAATAAAACTCAAAGTTGCCGATAATAATAATGAGGACCCTAAAAATGCGCAGGCTAACCGCGGGGCGCAGCAGGCGGCTTCGCAGACGGCGAATAAGAACCAGAAACCCGTCGAGAAAAATCTTGTTTATCTTAACGCCGGATCGACAATCCGCGACATGGTTGATGCTTTGAACGAAATGGGAGCGACCGCGAAAGACGTAATAGCCATAATCCAGGCCATGAAGGCATCGGGCGCTATACAAACCGAGATCGAAACAATTTAGGTCACCGGTCCTAAAACTTGTTAAATAATTTAAAATACTATTTTGTTTTTTGAAATTATCTGATATAATAAGACAAGCGTCATTGAAATAATGAGGGGGTTTACTATGGGCGAATTATATGGTGCTGCCGTTTCTTTTGAAAAACGCGGCGAAGCCAACGATCATTTTGATTTCGGTCTCACATTTGAACTTAAAGGCGAGAACGACAAGGCTTTGAACGCTTTCAAAAAAGCGGTCGAACTGGATCCTGAATTTGCCGAAGCCTACAACAAACTTGGCGACATTTACACAAAAAAAGCAAAGTATCAGGAAGCCGTTTCAAACTATAAGAGATCCATCGAATTAAAGCCCCAGATAGAAAACTCCCACTTCGACCTTGCCGGCGTTTACATCAAGATCGGACGCTTCGATGAAGCCGTATCCGAACTCGATATCGCTCTTAAAATGGATCCGAACCATCTTGAGATACACGGAAAACTCGGTTCTATCTGCATTGAAAAAAGCGATTTCAAAAAAGCGCTGGAACATCTCCATATCGTTATAATAAGCGATCCGACCAATGTTTCAGCTCACTATTTCAGCGGAATAGCTCTTGACGCGCTTGGAAAAAAAGATGAAGCCATAAATGAATTCCGCAAGGTCATCGAAAGATACGGCGCTCTTCTTGCCGTGAAGAAAAATTTCGCGGAAGCGTATTATTTTGTTGGAATGGCTCAATTCCACTCAGGCAAAGCCGCTGAAGCCGAAACTAACCTGAAAAAAGCCATCGAGCTTGATACCGAAAAGGTAGATTTCCATCAAAGTCTCGGTCTTTCATATTCGGACGCGGACGCTTTCTTCGCGATGTCTCAGATACAGAAAGAACTCGGAAATACTTCCGAAGCCGAAACAAACCTGAAGAAAGCTATCGAACTCGAACCCGATAACCAGAAATTTAAGAATTTCAGCGTCAGATAATTTTATTCGCATATTTAAAATTTTATGATCAAAAGCTTTTCGCAGAAAAGGAAATGCGCAAACATATGAATATTCAATCATTTTCCCGCGACAACACATCCAAAGATCCAGCCTCTCTCGCTTCAAGCCTTAACAGGCTTTCCAGCGACAATAAAACGCCGCGCGAAGAAAAGTTGAAAAAACTCAAAGATGCTTCAAAGGATTTCGAATCTATTTTCGTTCACAGCCTCATGAAAGCCATGCGCAGCACCATTCAGAAAAGCGATTTCATTAACGGAGGAAACGCCGAAAACATTTATCAGGACATGCTTGACGATGAATACTCAAAAGTAGTCGTCAAGCGCGCCGATTTTGGTATCGCTAAAAAGATCTATGAACAATTAAGCAAAACCATTAAATAGGAATTTCTTTCTTTACAAAACTTCGAACAGCCCGTCTTTTCATTTTTCATAAACATATTCAACTTCATTGTCACAGCACTTTTTTTATATTTCAAATCCTTACGGCAGGCTGCATTCAATTTTCTTGATATTTCCGCAACAAATTTAAATATTGGCCAATATTTCTTTAAAAGAATTTATCATTTCACATTTTCGATAATTCTAAACAAGAATATTAAAATTAAAAAGCGTAATTCATTATTCATTAGGAGGAATCATGGCAGCAAATCCGCAGGACGGTCAAAACAACGAGCTTTTTGACGCGCCTGAAAAAGACGGCGGCGAAGACAGCAAAGCAGAAAAGGTGGTCCGTAAAAGGGCGCCCAAAAAAACGACGGAAGAAAAAGCTGTCGAGGCCCCGAAACACGCGGCCGGCGAAAAACCCACAAGGGGAAGGCCGCCTAAATCGCACGCCATCGAAGCTGAAAAACGCGCTGAAGAAAAAGCGCCCAAAAGCGAAGAGCGCCCTGAAATTAAAAGCAATTCACACGACAAGCATGAAGAAATAAAAGAAGTTAAATCGCACGCTCAACCCAAACCGGAAGAAATAAAAGAAGCTAAACCTCATGTTCATGCCAAACCGGAAGCCGTAAAAGAAAATAAAACGGCGGAACCCGTTGTACAGAATAATAAAACGGCGGAAGCTCCTCCTCCAAGACCCGCTTTTAAAGACAACCCGCCCCAGACCGATAAACATTCACCGTCCCAGCCGCGCCATTCAGGCTCGTCTTACGGCGGATCGCAGGGCGGATACAACAGAAATTATCAGGGGTCTTCATCTCATTCCAGCCACTCGCACGGACATTCTTCACCCCACCACAACAACAATAATTCCGGCGGAAACACCGGAAACAACAATAATTCCGGAAACAGCGGCAATACGGGGAACAATAACAATTCCGGCGGAAACGGCAATAACTACAACAACAGCAATAATTATAACAATAACGCCAATAATCCCAATACCGGCGCCAGCGCTAATTATCAGAGCCTTCAGAACCAGCAGTTCCAGCAGCACCAGTACGTCGAAGCGAAAGGGTTCACCATAAAAGACCTTAAAGACAGAACGGCTGAAGATCTTTTGAAGCTCACGGTCGAATTGAACATCAATCTCGGCCATCTCAAACCGCGCAAGGGCAATCTCATCATGCGCATAATGCACGAACAGATAAAAAAAGCCGGCGGATACGCGGCTGAAGGCGTTTTAGACATTCTCGAGGACGGCTACGGTTTTTTAAGGACCGCCTCCTACTCCATGAACGAAAAAGACGTTTACGTTTCCCCCTCACAGATAAGACGCTTCGATCTTCGAACTGGCGACGTCATCATCGGCCAGACGAGGGCCCCGAAAGAGGGCGAAAAATTCGCTGCTCTTCTTCGCATCGAGGCGATAAATTTTGACGAACCCGAAAAGGTTAAAACTCGCAAATCGTTCGATAATCTCATTCCTTATTATCCGACTGAAAAATTCCTGATGGAAAACGCGAAACCTCAGTCCGATCTTTCGACGAGGATCATCGATCTTATGTCGCCGGTCGGAAAAGGGCAGCGCGGTCTCATCGTCGCGCCGCCGAAAGCCGGTAAAACGACCCTTTTAAAATATATCGCCAATTCGATCATCGAGAACCATCCGGAAGTCGAACTTATGATACTTCTCATCGACGAACGCCCGGAAGAGGTCACCGATATGCAGCGCTCCGTCGACGTCGAGGTTATCAGCTCAACATTCGACGAACCGCTCGAACACCACATAAAAGTTTCCGAATTGACGCTCGAAAAAGCCAAAAGGCTCGTAGAGAACGACAAGCATGTCGTAATACTTCTCGACAGTATAACAAGGCTTGCCCGCGCCTATAACCTCCAGATCCCGTCTTCCGGCCAGACGCTGACCGGCGGCGTGAACCCGGCCGCGCTTTACAAGCCTAAAAAATTCTTCGGAGCGGCCAGAAATATAGAAGGCAGCGGCTCGCTTACTATCCTTGCCACGGCCCTCGTTGAAACCGGCTCTAAACTTGATGACATCATATTTGAAGAATTCAAGGGCACCGGAAACATGGAACTTGTGCTGGACAGAAAGCTGTTCGAGAAACGCCTCTTCCCCTGCATCGACATCAAACGCACCGGAACCAGAAAAGAAGAGCTTCTTCTCAACAAGGAGACCCTCAACAAGGTCTGGATACTTCGCAAGATACTCGAACCCCTTTCACCCTCTGAAGCTATGCAGCTTTTGATCGACAGAATGTCGAAAACCAAAAACAACAAAGATTTCCTCGAATCGATGCGCATCGCGGACGCTAATTAACGGATCATATTAACCAAAACCAATATAAATCGAGGGGCGGCGTTAAAACCGCCTCTTTTCTTTTATTTTCAATACTTTTCATTGCTTCGCGGCAAGCCTCGGGGGCCTGAAACTTGACAAATTCTCATTCATATTGTATAATTAATCAAACATTTTTTTATACCGATCCGCATTCATCATGAATGTTCCGGGGCCCGGCCGGACAGAAGTTTTTTCATTATAAGGGCTGCCTGATAATATTAAAACAAACCCGGCCGGTGAAAGCATAGCTGATAAAAAAAATTGTTTGGGGGAAATTAATGATAAACAAAAAAATAAGCAACTTCATTTCCGTTGTTTATGTTATAATCCTGGTTTACGCCATCTGTCTCTTCGGCGTTCCGATCTTAAATCCCGTCACCGCTAAATCGAACGAGGCATCGTCCGTCGAAAAACAATTCGAAAATTCCATGCTTGTTTTTCCAGGCGAACTTGTAAGGGTTGAAAAAAACTTCGATAACTCTAACATCTCAAAAATTTCGACGCCGGAAAACAATACGGTAAGCGGCAGTTTCGCTAACGCCAATATAGTCATAGCGCAGCTTATATCACAAACGCCGCCTGATTCAATCGCAATAACGGCCAATCCGGCGCCGCCTGAAACCGAGATAGAAACCGAAATGGCCAATGACAACAGCGAGGACTCGATCCAGGAATTAAAACTTTCCTCGCTCATTAACATAGGCCGCGACTCAGAGAATATCTTCGGGCGCGAAACCGACAAAGGCCAGCTTTTCAACCCGAACAGCAAACTCTCCTTCAACAGCCTTCAGAAAAACTTTTACGGCGCCGCATCCGCTATCCGCGAGAACGAGATAGCAAGCTCGAAACTTTATCTTTCCATAGACGAAAAAGACGAAGGCGTGCCGGCTGAAAACCTTAACTACGCCATGCTGACCGTAAACGATAACATGTCCGCCGCGGAATCCGACACTGCCATCGATATGGCCGATATCGACCAGAATCAGAACACTCTTCCCACCAACAACATCCTTCAGAACATAAGCCTCAAAGACATCAACATAGCTTCGCTTACGGGCGAGTATAACGATACTTCAAAAACCGGCGAAAACCGGGAATTCAACAAGGTCCATATAGTTACCCAGACCGATACGCTCTTTTCGATCGCTAAATCTTATAATGTTTCAGTATCCGAAATAATGAGCGCGAACCAGCTCCATTCAGTTGAAGTAAAAACCGGTTTATCCCTTTCGGTGCCGTCCATCGACAAAAAGAAACTCGATATTTCAAAGGTCACGGCCGCCAAAGAATCTTCAATATCCCAAACCGCTCCGGACAGACGCTTCCTGTGGCCCTCCACAAGCCGGCTCATAACCTCGAAATACGGCACGCGTATCCATCCGGTTTATCACTCCAGAAAATTCCACAACGGCATAGACATAGGCGCGTCATACGGCAGCAAGATAAAGGCCGCCGAAAACGGAACGGTCGTTTTCTCGGATTGGAAGTCGGGTTATGGGCGCACGGTCATAATAAAACATTCGAGAGACCTCTACACTCTCTATGCCCACTGCTCCGTGCTCACGGCAAAGCGCGGTCAGTCCGTCAAACGCGGCGATACCATAGCTAAAATAGGTTCTTCGGGAATTTCGACCGGCCCGCATCTTCACTTCTCCGTCCAGAAAAGCGGAAGCTTCATAAACCCGATGATAAAATTGTAACGCGCGATAATAAAAACCTTTATAAACCACGAAGAGGCTCGCTTTTACGGCGCGCCTCTTTTTATTAATTAAAAACATCTTTTTTCCGATAAAGGTTAATGAATTATAATATTTTAGCTGATCATGAGGAATTTAAAATAAAATGCAGAAAAAGATCGCCGTTTCAACGGTTTTATTTATATATATCTGTTTTTGGCTGTTAACCCCGGCCCCCTGCGGCGCTAATGAAAACAAAACAGCCGGCGGCAACCGGAAAATACAGGAAGACACGCAAAGCGCTTTCCAGACGACGCCGTTCTCACCTTTCGCTCAGGCCGGACCTTTGCCGGGAAACGAGCCCGGCCCGAATACGCTGACGCTTCAGGCGGCGCCTCCCGTACCGGCTTCCGGCCGGCCCGCGGCAGCCGATCCCAGGGGTCCCGAACCAAAAAAAGACAATACTGCCGAGCTTTTAAAGATCAGAGCGGCCAATAATTTCACCGAAGGATACCAGAAATACAAGGCGCGCGATTTCGACCGGGCCGCCCTGCTTTTAAAAATGTCCATAGTCGATAATCCCGATAATTTCATGGCATACTATTATCTGGCGAACATTTATCTCGAAAAGAAAATGTACCGTGAAGCGGAAGACATAATCAACGCCGCTTCGAAATTCAAGATGACGCAGCAGCAAAGCGAAAAGCTCGCGACCGAGGAAGGAATGCCTCAGGCCGTCGCCGAATCGGAAATATTAAAGTTCAAGACGCTCGCGCAGCGAAATTATAAGGACGCTCTCAAACTTCTGACCGACGGCAAATGGGAGGAAGCTATTAAACTACTCGATAACGCAGTGGCGCTCCAGCCTTTCAACGATTCATACATGGTCAAACTCGGCGAGATATATCACGATCTGAACGATGCCAACAAAGCCGCTGATTTTTTTGAAAAGACCCTTCTTCTGAACCCTTCGAATAAAACCGCTTTAAAAAAGCTGGCCGATATCTATTTCGAGGCCGGAAAGACCGAACAGGCCAAACAGCTTTATTCCGACCTTTACAATCTTACGGGAAACGCTTCATATCTGGCTAAAATGGATAAATGCCACACGGTGGATAAAAAGAAGATCACCCTCGACAAATTCACGGTCATAAAACGAAGAGGCAACTCGGTCTTCGTCGACGCCGGATATAAAAGCGGCTTGAAGATCGGCGACGAATTAAAAACCAGAATGCTCGCGTACCGCTCCTATAAAAACCCGGAGATCAAAGACATGAGGACATCGAGGGTCTTAGGCTATGAAAAACCTTTAATGGTAGGCGAAATGCTTCTCACGCGCATCGAAGACGAATACGCCGAGGCGCTTATAACGGCGGAACAGAACGGCGGCATCAATCTCGGCGACGAGATCAGAATAAAGGAATAATTTTTTTATATAATTTGAAACGGAAGGAATACAAATGGAACAAACAGGCGAAGGCATAAAAATAGTCACCACCAACAGAAAAGCGTATTTCAATTACGAAGTGCTCGACAAATACGAGGCCGGGATAGCGCTTCTGGGGACCGAAATAAAGTCCGTCCGTGAAAATCATCTTAATTTGAACGACAGCTTCTGCCTTGCCAGAAACGGCGAAGTAATGATGATAAACTCGAATATCGCCGGATATACTTTCGGAAACATATGCAATCATGAGCCGACAAGGCAGAGAAAACTTCTGCTTCACAAATACGAGATCAGAAAACTCGCCGCCAAATGCAAAGAAAGAGGATTTTCAATAATCCCTCTGCGCGCTTATTTTAAACGCGGAAAATTAAAGATCGAGATAGGCCTTTGCAGAGGCAAAAAAGCCGTTGACAAAAAAGAGCACCTGAAAGAACGCGACCTGAAAAGACAGTTCGCAAAAGACATAAAAGGCCATTAAAAAAATCTCGCAAATTAAATTTAAATATATTTATCCCGGGAGGAAAAAATGAGTTCTCACCGTATCAAACCCGCAAAATTAATTCTATGCCTGCTTCTGTGCCTGCCGCTTTTTCTTTTAACGGCCTCCGGCGCCCGGTCTCAACAGGCCGAATCGGAAGGATCCGCTAACGGTTCCGTCACTATCGACGGAAAAGATATCGAAGTTGGCGAGATCGAAGGCGGCAAATACGTCTCGCTCGATAAACTGGCTAAAAAAATGGGGCTTTCGGTCAAATATTTCGCCGATTCAAAAATGTACAAGGTCGTCGGCCGGGATAAAAAAGAGATCAAATTCGTTTTGAACAAGAGAGCCGTCGTCGTTGACGATAAATATTACAAATCGAAGGACCCCGTAGTTAAGGATGAAGACGGCGTCCAGATACCGCTTGAAATGATAACATCCATTTTCGAGGTCTCCGGAGGCGAAAAAAAACCGGCGGCTGACAAAAAAAACGAGACCGCTAAAAAAGAGAACGGCAAGGATAAAGATAAAGCCGCCGAAAATCACGAAGAAATAGTCGTGGAGGAAGAAACCACGGATAACGAAAGCGTCAGCGTGGTCGTCGGAGAAGGCGAAACCACCCGTGAAACCGATTTAACGAAAGAAATCGGAAAGAATGAAAAGGTCGCAGTCACCGAGGAAGCCGCAATAAAAGCGCCGGCGCCGGATCTGACGATAGAGAACGTAAAATACAGAAGAGGCAAGGATTCATTCGAACTCGACGTCACTTTTGACAAAGAACCTTCCATGGACAACATAAAATTCGCCCTCGACCCGGACGGAACTTTCCTTGATATCCGTGTCAACAAAGCCGATTCAAAACTCGGCGAACAGACGATCAAGATATCCGAGAACATAATTAAAAGCGTCAAGCTCACGATGGCGCAGCAGGATAAATCGAACAAGGTCATTTTGTCGGTCAATTCCGGCGCCAAGGTGAAAGTTTCATCGCGGCAGAGCGGGAACACGGTCACTTTCGTTATGAGTTCTCCTGATTCTGAGCTGGCACCCGTGATATCCGAAGACCCTAAAAATGATACCTCGTCCGTCGCCGTCAAAGCGGTTTCTCCCGAGGCAGGCGACGCGAAAAACGCGGCCGACGACAAAAAATTGCCGCCGCCCGCCGAAGATCCGAAATCAAAGAACCAGGTCGCGGTAAAGATAAAAAACCTGGATGAAATAATAGCTCCGGTGCAGGACATGAACTGCATCATAACCATCAACGCGGGCCACGGCGGAGAGGAATTCGGAGTAGTATCCGAAACCAGGCTCAAGGAAAAGGACGTCGCGCTCGACATAGCGAAGCGGCTTAAAACTATAATAGATAAAACGAAGATGCGCGCGCTTCTGGTAAGATCCGGCGATTATTTCATGCCGCTTGAAAGCCGCCTTAAATTCGTGAATACCTACGACACGAAAGTGTATATTTCGATACACATGGGTTCATCTCCCGCGCAGCAGGCTTCGGGGATCGGAATTTTCTACTACGATATAAACGGCGGAAAATCCGAAACGGTGATACCAGCGGCCGATGTGAAAACCGGAAGCGGGGCGACGGGCACGATCGACGCGCAGGTGAACGAGATACTCATGTCGATGAGCGCGTCCCAGAAGATAGCCGATTCCAGGGCGCTGGCTGAAAAAATGTCCGAGGCCTTCAAAAAAAGAAAAAGCATGAAGACCAGAAAGGTCACAGGGGCAAGGATCGCGGAGCTTTCCGACTGCATGATGCCCGCGGTTATAGTGGAAGCTGGATTTTTGACCAGCCGCGAGGACGAAAAGGCGCTCGGGACGGATGAACACAACGACGAAGTGGCGCTCGCCATCTTCGAGGGAATGCGCGATTTCTTATTGAGTTCGAAAAAGAAGTAGTGGAGGCGTAAGATGATAGAAAAAAAACAGACTTCCGGCGGAAACTGGCTGTCGGTGATAATGCTTTTGATAATACTCGGGATACTTGTTACGATGGGCTATTATATGTTCATGGAACCTGAGGTGCTCGGGTTCTCAGGTATCGACGCGGCGCAGAAAAAGATACTTATGAACGGAAAGAGCGCTGAGCTCAAATCGATCGCGCCGGAACAGATGAACACGCGGCTTTATTTCGCGACCGCCGGCATGGAATCTCTTTCAGCCGAGGACAGAGGAATATCAAAATATCCGAATATTCAGGAATACGCGAAAGCCATAATCCGCCAGCTTATAAAAGGGCCGACAAATAAGGATCTTTACCGGACGATACCGGCCGGGACGACGCTTCGGGCCGTTTACGTGAGCGGAGAAACGCTGATAGTGGATTTTTCGAAGGACATCGTCACACAGCATCCGGGCGGCGTTTCGGCGGAGCTTCTTACGGTTTATTCGATAGTCAACAGCCTTGCCGAAGTTCCGGCGGCGAACAACAAATCGATCAAGAACATACAGATCCTGGTCAACGGTTACATCATTAAAAATCTCGCCGGGCACGTGAACGTGGAAAAACCTCTCGCGCCTGAGAACAGCCTCGTATCTTCGATATAACAAAGGCGCGGCGCACCGGGAATCAGGCCCGGGCATAAACCGCCGTCATTAATAAAAAAACGCGTTGAAATTTAATGATTTTAACGCGTTTTTTCTTTTGCAAAATAAATCGAAATATGATAAAATATAGGGATTTAATTATGATCATGGAGCGTAAAAAACATGAAAAAATTCACTATTTTCTATAAAATGCGCCTGGCGGAAGCCGTAAAACATCTCAGCGCGAACCCGCTTTTCATGGCGGCGCATTCGGCGCTCAGGGCGGCGCTTTTAGACTCGGCAGCGGCGCTTTTCGGGATAGAGAGCGTCGACATCCATAATTATTACGCGATGGGCGACGGCTTTTTAGACGCGCCTTCGTATCCGGCCGGATGTTCAGTGGGCGGAGGAATAACAAGGCTTTTCTTCAACCTGAAGGATTATAAAAAATACAGGAACGAGATAATCGAGCACAACCTTAAACTTATCTGGTCCGTGTTCGACATTACCGCCGAAGGCTCGGCCGCGGGCTACGATTCACACGGCATAACGCTCGCCGTCATATATCTTTCGACCGGAAAGGTAGAGCTTGTGCGCGAAAAAACGTCAGGCGACATAGACGAGCGCGGCCATATCACGATAAGCAATATATTCAAAAAATGCCCGGAGATAGAACGCGGAGAGGCGCTGGTGCTCGTGACCGGAGCCCAGACGCGCGCGGCCACGCAGGGCGACAATATGTATTCGCGCGCTAACGCCCACCTTCATTCGGACAAAATGACGCGAGAGATATTCCATGACGCGATGACGCCGGAAGAGCTCGAAAAATTCAGGAAGGAATATAAGCTCGTCGTGGGATGCGAAGGCCCTTTCTCGGTGGGCCACAACGGCGACGTGAATTCGAAGATCAAATGGGAAAAATTCTTTCTCGACATCGGGTTCGAGTCCGAAGCCGACTCCGATTCAAAAGAGATACCTAGAATAATAAGGATAGTTTACGAATGCCTCATGGCCGAGCGTGTACTCGGGGAAGAGTCGCGCTTTTTAGACTGGCTGGTCTCATCGCTTCATTATAACAAAGTGCTCGGCGACTCGGCGAAGTTCGAAGTGAACGGCGAAAGCAGGATCCTCACTTTCGACGAACAGAAGGAAATGATCCTTGAAACGGCCCGTAAAATGAAAAAAGCCGGGGCCACCTGCGTCAGCATAGCCTGCGCCGTGGCCGGAAAGCTTATATATCTCGCCGACCCGACCTCGATATTCGTGTTCGAGACCCTTACGAACATAATAAACGACGAAGGCTCGGTAATTCCCGTTACGACGATACTGCGCGGTCCTAAATCTGGCGGAATGGTCATTTACCAGGACGCGGCCGATCCCGGAGTTCCGATAAAATTCGCTTCTTCGCTTTCGAATATGCGCAATCAGATAAAACAATACGAACGCGAAAAACAGGAAGAGATACACGTCGACTATATAACGACCGGCGCGAAGATACTCGTTCGCGAAGGCCAGGTCAGCTATTATTCCCTCGCGGACTGGCAGATCGCCGAAATTTATCAGGTGCCTAAATCGATAGAACCGGTGTTGAAAATGTATGACGTGGCGTCGGGCGCGCTTCTTAATAAAAACAAGGAAACTTCCCCGATAATCGATTACCAGCTTAAAGGCCTTGAAAAAACAGCCATTTTAAAAGAAGAAGGCTATTTCACCGGGAAAAGCCGCGTCGAAAGAACGGTAATTTATGAAACGATACTCGGCAAGATAATCGCGGGCCCAAACTTCATCAGGGGCAAACAGATAAAGAGTTTCACGACCGAGGAATCGGTTTCTTACGCCATCGACAATCAGTACGGAGTTGAAATATATCTCAGCTACGTTACGCTGCTTAGGAACACGAAAAAAATATTCTCGGGCGAGTACGACTCGAACGGAAATATAAAAGGCCGCATAAAGGTCAATCCGGGAGCTTTTTTCAATACCGCCAATCCAAGACTCACGCGCCAGGGCATCGAAAAAATAATTAAAAAGATAGAAAATATATACGGCTACGCCGAAGGCACTTCGCGAAACATTCTCGGGCTGTGCTTTTCGCTCGCGAACCTCGAGGGCCTGAACGGCTGTTTCATGAACGTGATGGAATCCAACCTCGCGCGCATCGAACGCCCGCGGCATGACGAGAACACTCTGATGCTCTTCGTTTCAAATTCGGGAGGCACGAAACCCGTCGTCGCGCTTGCGGAAGAAATAATAGAGAAAGCCGATGAGACATTCACTAACGGGCCTTACGTGATGTCGGTGACGAACCTTGTGACCTCCGAACTCGCCACGATCTCGAATAAGAACCTCGGCGCCTCGGTCACAAATATGCCCTGGGAAAAGGCCGTAGGATCGACATACGCCGCGTTCACGGCTATGCAGAACGTGCTGGCTCTGATCGTGTATATGCACGAAGTAAAAGGACTTATAAAGCCGGAGCGGGCCCAGTATCTTTACAGGGCCCTCGCGAATTTCCCGGAGGTCATTAAAATGACGCTCGCGAGCGCGTCGGTCAAGGAAAAAACACAGGCGCTCGGAAAATACATCGCCGGAAACGGCATCGATATATCATACGTGGGGGCCTTCAACGGCTACGACGGAACGGAGGGCGCGCTTAAATTCGCCGAAATGATGCAGCACCCGCGCGTCAAATTCTTCTCCGGGGCTTACGAACAGCACGGACAGAGGGCGACATATTTAAGATCTTTACGGACATCGCCCGGATCTCTCGTTATCCTGCACATCCCGAATCTTGAAACCTCCATCGGTTCATGGATGGCTCAGCTCATAAAAGAAGACAAGCCGCGCGTCGGAAAGATAGCGGTCGTAACCTGCGAGGAAGATTCGATAAGGCTTTTCGAGAACGGCGCCGACTTCGTTATCGCCGCGCCGCGCGGAAGCGCCGAGAACCTTTTCACCGACGCGATGACGAAAATGATACTGGACAATCTTTTAACGTTAGCCGCGATACTTGAATCCAACAGGATAGCCGATGAAATAATATCGTGGGGAAACAGGCTTCTGGAAATAACTTCAGGACCTAAAAAAACGGCTGAGGCGATACCCGCCATACTCAAGGAACTCAAGATCATATGGAAAAAATATAAAAAGCTCGAGATCGGATCCATGTTCCCGGAAGAGCGCACGAAAAACCTTCAGGAGATCGAATCCCAGCGCGTAGATAAGATAATTTCCGACGAAGAGCGCGACCGTTCGATATCGAAGGTCTATAAAAAATCGCGTTCTCTTTCAATAATTTCAGCAGAAACGCGCTGCTTCATCGACGACGTGTTCTCGATACTTTTTTCGTGGGACCCTAAAAACGCCGAAGAGCACGAAATTTTCTACAACCTGGTCAACGACCTTATACTCGAATTCTCGAACAGAAGCCTCGCGATGAAGCTCGCGGACGACCGTTTCGAAAATTCGCCATATCTTTCGAAAATGGCGATCCATTACCAGGGCATTTCAAAAATAATCGGAGCCAACCCGATAAAGCCCGACAATATAGCCAAATTCCAGCAGGGCTGGGGCATATCCAGTTTCATTCTCGACGCCGGCAAACGCTTCTCGGACCCGCAGGTGAATTTTTCGAGGTCATTCGATGAATTCGCCAAGTCGCCGGACGGGAAAGTCGAAGAATTTCTGGTAGACCTTGAAAAACTCGGATTTTCAAAAGATTCAGCGGATAAACTCATATCCGCTCTGAAAATGATAACGATTAAAAAGATACAGAATTACAGGGCGCAGTTCGGCGACAGCAAAGTCTATAAATTCATTTCGGCCGAGGGCAAAAGCGAATACGCCAGCATCGCTAAAGAATTCATAAACGCAACCGTGAGAGAGCGCTGCCCATCGTTTAACATAACCAAGACCAACGGCAGCAAATACCATATAGAACTTCTCCTGCTGGATAAATTCGGCGACGCCGACGCTCTTTTCGTCATTGACGGCGAAACGAAAAAGATGGAAAGACAGGACCTGACCGAAATATACGAAAAAGACGATTTCATAAGATCGCAGATCGATTTTCTGATCGAGTGGTATTCGGATGAAAAACCGGGTGAAATAAAGAACCTGCTTTTTAAAATGTCACCGATGCAGCTAATAATGCTTGAAAAAAAAGAACTCGTAAAACAGTTCGAGACGGTCAAGGATAAGCGCAATCTTATGGAAACGCTTAAATTCAATGACGTTCTTGGCGAGATGAATATCGACCCTTACGGATTCACGATAAACGACCTTAAGACGATGAAGAACATATCCAACGCCATAACGGAAATAACGGGCGGCTCGCCTTATAACGTCCAGAAAAAGATCGAAGGCGGAAAGACCGAATACTATGCTTCGCGCGAGCGCGACAGATCCTTCGGAGTGGCAAAAACGAAAGCGTCCTCATTCGACAAACCCGGAAAGATAAGGGGTAACAAAAAAATAGCGTGCGTCGGCGGAAGGCTTAAAATGGGCTACGGAAAAGACGGCGCTCCGGTAATAATAATTCCGTGGTTCAACATCAATTCGGAACTCGAAAAACTGGTCCTTTTCCACACGGCGATCGATGAAAATCTCACCATCGGAAAAAAGATAGAAACTCTCGGCGATAAATACAACCTTATAGTCAACCACGTCTCGGAACATTTCGAATGGGACGATAATTATCTGAACCTCGTTTCGATGAGTGATCTTATGATGCTTTCCGACGAGGAGATAGCCGACGATAAAATAATCCAGACGCTCCGCCACGAAAGAAAAGAAGCTTTCGCCGGAAACGGGAAATAATACGCCAGACGATAAAAAATATATAAAGGAAAACGCATATATGAAAATAGCAATATTAGGTTTTGGAAATATCGGGACATTTTTTTACTCCGAAATAGTTAAAAACTACCCAGAGATAGAAGTGGCCAAAATACTTTTGAAGGACCGCTACAAAAAGCGCGAGCTGCCGGCGGGCGTTAAATATCCCGAAAGCATTATAACTACCGACTACAATGAGATATTAAACGATAAAAGCATCGATACGGTAGTGGATATAACCGCGGGGCCGGGAAGTTTGAATTACCTGAAACTCGCGCTTGAAGCCGGAAAGAACGCCGTAACGGCGAATAAACTCGCCGTATCGGAAAAAGGGCCCGAGTTTTTGAGGACCGCCAGGGAGAAAAAGGTCAACTTTTACTTTGAGGCCTGCGTCTGCGGCGGGATCCCCGTAATAAATCTTTTCAATGAAAATATCAGGATCCACAAAATAAATAAGGTCGCCGGAATAGTCAACGGAACGACCAACTACATACTCACCCAGATGGCGGATAACGATATGGAATTTTCCGAAGCGTTAAAACTCGCCCAGGAAAAAGGGTTCGCCGAGCCGGATCCGACTTTCGATATTTCAGGCCGCGACAGCGCCTATAAGATATCGATATTAAAGGACATCCTTTTCAACGCCCCGGCCAGCGCCGACGGCGTTTTCTGCCAGGGCATCGAAAAGATAGGGAAGATCGACCTCGAATACGCGCGGTCGATAAAATATCAGATAAAACTCATAGGCTATATAGAAAAAACGGAAGACGGCCTGGATATCGGCGTAAGGCCGGTTTTCCTCCACGGAGACCATCCCCTGGCCCAGGTCAAGAACGAGTTCAACGCGATATTCATCGAAGGCTCTCCCATCGGCGAGGTCATGCTGTTCGGGCGAGGCGCGGGACAGGGCCCGACGACGGCTTCTCTCATTTCAGACGTTTTAAGAATTAAAAGAACCCCCGCGGAACTTTTCAACGACGCGTATGATAATAGCGGCGAAGAAACGGCGCTCTTGCCAGAAGATAAAAAAATGCAGAGCAATTATTTCAGATTCAAGGTCACGGATGTTCCCGGCGTTATAACCAAGATAACGGCGCTCTTCGAAAAATATCAGATATCCATTTCATCGATGAAGCAGGAAGTTTCCCATGAAAAGATGCCCGTCGACATCATCTTCACGACGCACGTCACGAAAACTCTTTTCATACCCGAAATGCTTCGAAAAATAAAAGAATTCGACTTCGTGATCTCCGACCCGATCTGGTATAAAATTGACCTTTAAAAGGATTGATGAATTTTATGAACTCTCTGATACGAAAATACCGGGAATTTCTTCCGGCGATAAGCGATGAGGCGATCGTAAGCCTTAATGAAGGAAATACGCCGCTCGTCCGGGCGGTCCGGATCCCTTCGATATTAGGCGTCGACGCGGAAATCTTTTTTAAATATGAAGGCGCAAATCCTACGGGTTCCTTCAAGGACCGCGGAATGACGATGGCGATATCCAAAGCGGTCGAAGCTGGATCCAAAGGCGTCATATGCGCTTCCACCGGCAACACTTCGGCCTCCGCGGCGGCTTACGCGGCTCGCGCAGGACTCAAATGCACCGTTCTGATACCGGATGGAAAGATCGCTCTCGGAAAACTTTCTCAGGCTATCCAATTCGGCGCAATCGTGCTTCCTGTCAACGGAAATTTCGACGAAGCGCTCGAACTCGTAAAACAGATATCCGAAAAACATAGCATAACGCTCGTCAACAGCCTCAATCCTTATAGAATAGAAGGCCAGACGACGGGCGCGTATGAGATCTGCGACGCGCTCGGGGCCGCTCCGGATTATCAATTCATGCCCGTCGGGAACGCGGGCAATATAAGCGCGTACTGGGCCGGTTACAAAAGATATTTCGATGCGAAAAAAATAAGCGCGAAACCGGTCATGATGGGATATCAGGCTGCGGGGGCGGCGCCTATAGTCCTGGGCCATCCGGTAAAAAATCCTGAAACCATAGCCACGGCGATACGCATCGGAAATCCCGCTTCATGGAAAACAGCTGAAGGCGCCCGCGACGAATCCGGCGGAATTATCGACATGGTGACCGACGAAGAAATAATCGCGGCATACGATATGCTTTCCAAAAAAGAAGGCATATTCGCCGAGCCGTCATCCTGCGCGTCGCTGGCCGGACTTATTAAATACTGTAAAACGAATAAATTGAAAAGCGGTTCAAAGATAGTGTGCATACTCACCGGAAACGGCCTTAAAGACCCGGATTCGGCGTTAAAATACAACAAGTGCGAGCTTACGCCGGTTTCCACGATGGATGAAATTTTAAAAAGGATGGGAATTCAATAAATGAAATTTGAGATATCCGTTCCCGCGACGCTGTCAAATTTTGGGCCGGGCTTCGATACGCTAGGCATGGCTATCGACAGGCACCTTAAAGTTAAATTTGAAAGTTCTCCGGAGATAAAGAAGAACGAGCTTATTATAAGCGGAGATTACACGGCGGGCATTCCGGCGGGCGACTCGAATATAATTTTCGCCGCCGCCCGAAAATGCTTCAAGGACCGCTTCCGCATAAGCATGCATAACGATATACCGCTGAAACGCGGCCTTGGTTCATCATCCGCGGCTAACGCGGTGGCCATAACGCTCGAAAAGATCTTTGAAATGGCGGCCGTTGAAAAGTTAAACGATATGGATACGGCCTCGCTGGTAGAGTTCATAAGGCCGAAGGTATATAACGAAGCTATCGCGGCGGAAGGCCATCCGGATAATATAACGCCCTGCCTCTTCGGCGGGTTCGTGGCGGCCAGGATAGATAACGGCGAAGGCGCGTTCCTTAACATCCCTTTCCCCGAAGGAATGAAACTTCACATAATCATACCCGAGATCGAAGTCGAGACCAGAATGGCCCGCAAGATACTGCCGGAAAGCTATAAGCTCGCCGACGTGGTCAAAAACCTCCAGAATCTATCGTGCATGGTGGCCGAATTCTGCCTTAACTCGAAGGGCGAACAGACGCTTCCCATATTTTCGAACCTTAAATCGCTTTTAAGCGAAAGCGTTCACCAGCAATACAGGCTCGGCCTGTGCCCGCCCTGCGGCGAGGTCATTAAAAGTCTTAATTCGTGCGATAATATATACGGCGCGTTCCTTTCAGGAAGCGGAACGACGATATGCGCCATAGCATCGGGAGACGTCGGGCGCGAAATAAATAACGCTCTTCATATATTCGCGGCGCAGAGCATAGAAGTGAGATATAATATTCATAACATAGAATATTCAGGATTAAAACTCAGGAAGGGTGATTTTTAAAAAATGGCACCGCTAGTAGTTCAAAAATACGGAGGCACATCGGTCGGAACGACCGAACGGATAAGGAAAGTGGCGCAGCGGATAATCGGGTTAAAAAAAGCCGGAAATGACGTTTTGGTGGTAGTATCCGCCATGGGCGACTCAACCGACGATCTGATAACGCTCGCCCGCGAGGTCGCCGGAAACCCCGCGAAGCGCGAAATGGACATGCTGTTAAGTTCCGGCGAAAGAATATCCATGGCTCTTCTCGCGATGGCCATAAACGATATGGGCCATCCGGCCATCTCCTTCACGGGATCTCAATCGGGGATCCTTACTGATACTTCGCACACCGAGGCCCGTATAGTCTCGATATCCGGGACAAGGATAAAAGAGGAACTCGAAAAAGACAAGATAGTCATAGTCGCGGGATTTCAAGGCTGTTCACCCGAAAGAGAAGTGACGACCCTCGGCCGCGGCGGTTCCGACACGACGGCGGTCGCTCTCGCGATAGCTCTCAAAGCTTTATATTGTGAAATACTCACCGACGTTGACGGCGTTTATTCGGCCGATCCGCGCGTGGTCAATAACGCGAAAAAACTCGACTGCTGCTCTTATGACGAGATGCTCGAGATGGCTTGGCTCGGCGCCAAGGTCCTTCACCCGCGCTCGGTCGAGCTCGCTAAAAAATTCAATATGCCTATAATAGTATCCTCCAGTTTCAATGAAAACAAAGGGACGATAGTAAAAGGAGAGGACATGGAAGAAATTGACGTAAGGGCGATATCGTTCAACAAGGACATCGCAAAAATATCCATAACGGAAGTTCCGGACGTGCCCGGTATCGCGGCTAAGGTATTTGAGATACTCGGCGCGGAGAACGTAACCTGTTCGTTCATAGTTCAATCGCAGGGGCACCACGGCAAAAACGATATTACCTTCACGGTAGTTGAAAAAGATTACAAACACACCATAGACACCCTTGAAAAACACCTGAAAAAAATAGGCGGCAGCGAGGTCATCTCAGACATAAACGTGGCCACTGTCTCGGTCATCGGAACCGGGATCGCCCGCGCGCCGAAAGTGGCCAGCAGGGTTTTTAAAACGCTAGCCGATTCAAAGATAAACATCGACCTGATATCGTCGTCCAATATCACGCTCACATGCGTTATAAAAGAGCGCGACGTGGAACTCGCGGTTAAAAACCTTCACAAGGAATTCATCGACGCGATAACCGAAACCATGGAAAACTAAAACACGATTTTGATCAGAAACAAATCGAGGCTCCTTGCCTGCGTCGCGGAATTTTTAGTTCAGTTAGCGCTCGCACGATCCGGGACTTGTTTTTGACCTCATTCAAATATAAAAAGGGACGGGCGCAAGCCCGTCCCTTTTTATATTATATTACTGTTTTTATTTTTTACTTAGCTTCGGCCTTTTTTTCGGGAAGCATAAGCATGTAACCGACAGTCGCGAGACCCGCAACGAGCGTGAGAAGGAACGCGCCGACGACTATATAATTAGGTTCATAAGGATTGTTAAGATATGAAAAAGCGGAGCCGATCTCGGCGTCGCGGATAAAGTCGCGCGCCATGGCCATGCCCGCGAGCGAAACGAAGGCGCACAGGCCGGTCGCGATCTGAACGCTTCCAATGCGGAGAACCCGGCCTTTCATATGGCCTAATCCCATTACGATAAAGGCGAGAACGACGCCCGACCAGAAGACCGCCGTATATAAAACATCTTTCCCCATAAAGGCTTCATATACGGCCGGTTTTTGTATGTAGAGCATATGAAATCCGAGAATCGCCTGCACAAGAAATGACGATAAAAATATCGGTTTAGTGAAGGATATTATATAATCGGAATATTCGACATCGCTTTTACCTTTAAAATACGCCAGAACATAAATCAGGATCGACGCGACGAATATCGAACCGAAAACAACGTGAAGATACCTGTTCCAGAGGTTGATATCGCCGAAATAAATATATATTCCGTAATAAGTGCTCTGATAGGTCTGGTAAAATTTACCGGGAGCCTGCATGAAAGAGTTATTGGACGATAACATGAACGAAGTGTAGACGAACCCGGCCAGAATTAAAAACAGCAGCGGAAGACGAAATGGTTTCAACACCTTTTCCTGCGTCCATGAAAGAAGATAGAGGCCGTAATAGTTAGCCATGACAACCAGGAGTATGAGAAGCCAGAAAGGCGCCATAAGTATCGTGGTAGTGTAAAAAAGAGGTCCGTACAGCGCCTGAATGAAAAGAAGAGGCGCGACACCTATGGTTATGGTGAGCGAAAGCGCGTTCGGAAGCATTTTAATGATGTCATGGTAAAGCCTTGAGACCATATCTTTGCGGCCGTAACCCGCGACATCCATCGTTTTCAAGATCACGGCGAATATCAGCCCTCCGAAAAGAAGGTTCATAGGGATGAGATGCAAAACAAAAGTTAAGATCATAAGAGCTTTTTGCAATATCGGATGCGCCATCTGGGGCACTTTATCTATCGACGGAAGTATCAAACTCACTTCGTTCGTAAATGGCATTTTATAACACTCCTAACAAGTTCAAATTATTTTATGACGGCTGAAGACGCTTTATCAGCAGAGTGATTCAAAGAATAAAGATAAGCCGCCAGGGCGTCCCGTTCAAGACCGCTGCCGAAAAACGGAGGCATGAATTTTTTAAGCTCGTTCATCTTTAACAGATTCTGCTTAATAAGCTCCTCGCTCCAGGACTTGACCAGCGGGCGAACGGCGTTATAACCGTCGAGAGCATGACAGGCCTGACACTGATAACGGAACAGCTCGCGGCCGGCATCTATTTTATTGGCGGATGTTACTTCTTTGATAGAGCACCATTTGAGATTTTTAAGAAAATCGGATGTGTCTATCTCGGGCTTCCCCTGGTTATCGACGTATATCGAATTCGAATACAATCTGTCATAGAGCGTGTAAGGCTTTCTAATGCCTTCCCTGACCAGTTCGAATGTGGCCATAAAGGTCCCGGCGAATATGATAAGAACGATGGTGAATATGGTTGAAAACCTTTTGATGTCAAGCCAGGCGTGAGCAACGGCGGCGATTATAAGAAGCGCGGCAGAACCGGCGCATATGTTCGACATGATCATAAGAAGCGCGGAACCGCCCATTACTATGTCTTTTGAAGAGCCCGGAAGCATCCAGAAATACCACCCGGCGAAAACCGGCATTAGAACCAGGCACGGCGCGAGGTAAAACGAAGCGTTGAGAATGGCTTTTTCACGGACCTCTTCATCGAACTGAAAGGTGGCCGTGAACATGGCAAATACGCCCGCTAATACTATACATGTCACCGTTCTGAAAAAGAGTGACGGAAAATAAGTCGGATTGAAAAAAGCCGCCCAGAAATTTCCGGTTTCATAATAGCTGCCGGGCGTAAGCATGAATGTTATGATACCGTTTATTACAAAAAGAGAAAGCCAGGCCGCGACGAAATATATGAGAGCGAGGATCTCGCGCGATCTCTGCGTCAGAACGTCAAATTTATAAACATAGAGCATTATGGCCGCTATCTCGACGAAAAAGAGGACCCACTCGATGGCCCACGCGTATAGAAAGATATGGATAAGCGTGGAAGTGGCGGCAGGCGATACGAGGCCTATGACGAACCAGATACCGACGCCCGAAACAGCCCCGAAAACGGTGGTTAAGAGCATGAAAAATTTCGCGTGACTTTTAAGATATTCGAGAAGTTTGCCGTCAGGGCTCTTTCTAAGGAGCACCTCCGAGTAATAAATATAAAAACCGCCGCCCACCGCGAGATGCGATACTATCACGTGCAGGATAGCTATTATCGCGATAAGCATGGAGCCGCCAAGCAGCGGGATATCCCAGAACGGATAATTCATGTGGCCCATCCTTTCTAATTTACTTATTATAGAAATTATACTTTTATACTTTAAATTTCGAATTTTTTTCAGGTAATGCTTTTAAGTTTTTGCATTATAACACAATTTGTTTTTTAAATCAATTCAAGACTTTTATAATCTTGAATGAAAGAAGACAGGTTGACAAACCACTTCTGTTTGTGATATTATCATTTACTGACTGAAATATGCTTTAAAAATTCGAACTTGAAATTTTAAAAGGGTTGCCGTTAACAGGCAACCTTTGTTTGATTTATACCGGCATGGATTATCCCAAAACGATACTTTAATAAATTATTATTCAAAAATCTGGTTATGAGGTGTGCGATGAACTTTCAGGAAATCATACTAACCCTTCAAAATTACTGGTCTTCCCAAAAATGCGCCATTACTCAGCCTTACGACATCGAAAAAGGCGCGGGCACTTTCAATCCCGCAACTTTTCTGCGTTCGCTGGGTCCCGAGCCGTGGAACGCGGCATATGTCGAACCATGCCGCAGGCCTACCGACGGGCGTTATGGAGAAAATCCGAACCGCGTTCAGCACTATTTTCAATTTCAGGTCGTAATGAAACCGGCTCCGGAAAATATACAGGAGCTCTATCTTACGAGCCTTGAAAAACTTGGCATCAGCCGCAACGATCACGACATCCGCTTCGTCGAGGACGACTGGGAATCACCGACGTTAGGCGCATGGGGCCTCGGATGGGAAGTATGGCTCAATGGAATGGAAGTCACGCAGTTCACCTATTTTCAGCAGATCGGAAGCATCGACCTAAGCCCTATAACCGTTGAAATAACCTACGGGATAGAGCGTCTTGCCATGTATATACAGAAAAAAGACTCAATATTCGATATAGAATGGGTCGACGGCATAACATACGGCGAGATCTATCATCAGAACGAGGTCGAACAGTCCAAATATAATTTCGAGCACGCCGACACTAAAATGCTTTTAGACCTTTTCACGACTTATGAACGCGAATCCAAACGCCTTATGGAACTTGACCTCGTCCTTCCAGCGTACGATTACGTTATGAAATCGTCCCATTCCTTTAATCTTTTAGACGCCCGCGGCGCCATATCGGTCACCGAAAGGGTCAAATATATCGGAAGGATACGCGAAATGGCCAGAGCGGTAGCGGGAGCATACCTGAAAAAACGCGAAGAATTAAATTTTCCATTATTAAAAGGAGCAAAATAACAGATGAAGCGCGATTTTATAATAGAGATTGGAACGGAAGAGATACCCGCGGGCTTTATTAACGGCGCTATAGAAACGCTGCATAATCTCGTTACCGAAAAATTCAGATCTTCGATGATATCTTATGAAAAATCATATTTTTACTCGACGCCCAGAAGGCTTATCGTCCATGTAACGGGCGTCGATGAAGCTCAGAAGGACCAGTTCGAGGAAATAAAAGGCCCTCCCAAGAAAGCCGCTTTCTCCGACATAGGCCGTCCGACCCAGGCCGCTCTCGGCTTTATCCAGACGAATAACGCTACTCTCAACGATATAACGATAAAAGCCACGCCCAAAGGCGAATATTTATACCTCAATAAAACGGTCAAGGGCGTTGACACAATAACGATACTGCCCGGCATAATCGCTGCCGCGCTCGGCGCCCTTGTCTTTCCAAAGGCCATGAAATGGGATTCCACAGAAGTTCGCTTCGCAAGGCCGGTCCGCTGGATGCTCTGTCTTTTCGGCGAAGATATAATAAAATTCAAGTTCGGCACCGTTGAATCGTCGAACAGGACATACAGTATCAGAAGGCTCAATACCAGCGCGACCGTCTCATCGCCCGGCGAATATTTCGACGTTATTAAAAAACTCGACGTCATAATAGATACCAAAGTACGCTGTAATTCAATAATAACAAGCCTTAATTCGATATCGGAAAAACTTTGTCTTAAACCTTATAAAGACGAGGACCTTATAAACGAAGTGGCGAATCTGACCGAAAACCCCGAACCCATCCTCTGCGAATTCAGCCCTGAATTTTTGAAGGTCCCTGAAAAAATATTGACCTTTACGATGATCAAAAAACAGCGTTACTTCCCTTTATATGAAAATTCCGGAAAACTCTCGAACAAATTCGTGGTTTTTTCTAACGGAAAGCCGCTTCAGATGGACGAGGTCAGATACGGCAACCAGAAGGTCATCGCGGCACGCCTCGCCGACGCTGAATTTTATTTCAAAGAGGACTGCAAAACCACTCTCGAAGCTAAGGCTGAAAAACTTAAAAACGTTGCGTTCCAGCAGAAACTGGGCTCAGTACACGAAAAAGCCTCGAGGATATCGGCTCTCGCCCAGTACCTCTACTCGAATTTAATAACGAAAGTGCCGCCTCAGGACGAGTACAAAAAAGCCAAACTCGAAAAGATCAAAAAATGCGCCGAACTCTGCAAGGCCGACCTCACATCCGAGGTCGTAAAGGACTTCACCGAGCTTCAGGGTTACGCCGGAATGGTTTACGCGCAGCGCGACGGACTTGCCGAAGACATTTCAAAGGGCATATTCGAGCACTACAAACCCTGCTTCAAAGGCGACACGCTCCCCGAAACGACCGAAGGCCAGTGCGTGGGCATCGCAGACAAACTTGATACGATAGCAGGATGTTTCGTCATAAAAATGATACCGACCGGTTCCGGAGACCCTTACGCCCTCCGCCGCGCGGCTCTCGGCATCATCGAGATAGCCCTTCACTCTTCACTTTCCTTCGATTTCGCTAAAATCGTAGAGTTTGCCATCCGCTCATATCCGGAAGCTCTTATCGCCGCTGAAAAATGCGAAGTTAAAAACACCGTGGCGGATATCGTGAATTTCATCAAACAGCGCTTTGAAACCAAATTAAAGGAGCTCGGGCTTAGATACGACGTTATAAACGCGACGCTCTGGAACGGCGTATCCAACGTTTACGAGGACCACAGAAAAGCCGCCTGCCTTTCAAAAGCAAGAACGTCCAAAGAGTTCATATCTCTGGTCACTCCCTTCAAACGCGCTCTCAATATCACTAAAAATATCGAAAGCGTTGATATCAGGCCGGAACTTCTCGCTATCGACGCGGAAAAAGAGCTTTATGAAAAATACTCGAAGGTCAAAGCGGAGGTCGATATAGACCTTGCGGCCAATGATTATTTCAACGCGTTCACCCATTTGTCCGTTTTGAACGAACCGATAGACAGATTCTTCACGGGCGTAATGGTCATGGACAAGGACGAGAACCTTAAAAATAACAGGGTGGCGCTTCTTTGCGCCATAAGAAACCTCTTCTTCAGGCTGGTCGACATATCCCAGCTTGTTATCGATGAATAAACCTTTTTTGGAGATGAATACCGTAATGGCATCAGAAATATCAAATTTTTATAATAACGCCGGCGGACCGGGCCCGTGGCCGCTCTCTTTCGCCGCGCCTGAAAACTCCGGCGGACCTAATGGCGCTTCCGGCGGGAACGAAGGAAATGGCGGCGCTTCCGGCGGCTCCAATGACGGCGGAAGCGACGACCCCGATAAGCTCCGCAGCCAGATACTAAAAAAACTCGCAAGCAAACTTGGCGAACTGAAAAAAGACCTCGCTGAAGGGCTTCTCGGCGCGGCCGAAGACGGGAACGGCGAAGGCTCTGACGATGGAACGGCCCGCGCCGAATCGGGAAAATACGTCATACCCGACGTGCTTCCGCTGCTTCCGGCGCGTGAGGTAATGGTCTTCCCTTACATGATAGTGCCTCTTTTCGTAGGCCGGAAACAGTCCATAGCGGCTATCGAAAAAGCCATGACAGCGGGTAGGAAGATATTCCTCTCGCTTCAGAAGGACCCGCAAAAGGAAAATCCCGAGCGCAAAGACCTTTGTGATTTCGGTATCGCGGCCGAGATACTCAATCTTTTGAAACTGCCTGACGGAACCGTCAAGATCCTCATCGAAGGATTGAAACGCGTCAGGGTGGTTGAGTTTTTAAGCGAAGAAGACTCGAATTTCATGGTAAAGGTCGAACAGATAAACGACGTTATAGACGAAAGCGTTGAATTTCAGGCGCTCAAACGGTCGGTTGTAGATCAGTTCGAACTTTACGTAAAGCTCAACAGAAAGATCCCCGTCGAAATAATGATGGTTATATTAAACACTGACGACCCTTCAAGGCTCGCCGATATAATAACGGCGCACCTGGCGTTAACGTTAACCGCAAGACAGGAAATAATCGAGGAGACCAGCGTAAGCAAACGGTTCGAAAAGCTTCTCGCCATGATCAACAAGGAAATAGAGATCCTTTCCCTTGAAAAGAAGATCAGGAACAACGTACACGACCAGCTCGAAAAAACACAGAAGGAATATTATCTGCGCGAACAGATAAAGACGCTTCAAAAAGAGCTGGGCGAAGACGAAAGCATGAGCCGCGAAGCGGTCGAATACAAGGAAAAGCTGAAAAAACTCAAAATGCCGGACGAATGCCGCGAGAAAATGGAAAAAGAAATATCCAAATTCGAAAAGATGCATCCGATGTCGGCGGAAACCACGACCATAAGAAATTATATAGAATGGATCATCGAACTTCCCTGGGACACGGAAACCGAAGATAACTCCGACATAAACAGGTCCGAGGAGATACTCGAAGAGGACCATTACGGCCTCGAAAAGGTCAAGGAAAGAATACTCGAGTTCCTGGCGGTGCGAAAACTCGCCGGAAATAAAATGAAAGGCCCGATGCTCTGCCTCGTCGGCCCTCCGGGCGTAGGAAAAACCTCGCTTGGAAGATCGGTCGCGCGCGCGCTCGGCAGAAAATTCGTCAGAATGTCGCTCGGCGGCATGCGGGATGAAGCCGAGATAAGAGGCCACAGGCGCACTTACGTAGGCGCCATGCCCGGAAGAATAATGCAGCTCATACACCAGGTCAAGGCTAAAAACCCGGTCCTTCTGCTCGATGAGATCGACAAACTCTCGAGCGATTTCCGCGGCGACCCGGCTTCCGCGCTTCTGGAGGCTCTCGATCCGGAACAGAATTCTACTTTTAACGACCATTACATAAACCTTCCATTCGATCTTTCAAAGGTCCTGTTCATGACGACGGCCAACCTGACGCACACTATACCGGCGCCGCTTCTTGACAGAATGGAAATAATCCGGATCCCGGGATACACCGAAGATGAAAAGCTGAGTATAGCGACGAAGTATCTTACGCCCAAACAGATCGAGGAGAACGGCCTCACAAAAAAACAGATCGCATTCACGCCGGACGCGCTTAAACACGTTATCCGCTTTTACACCAGGGAAGCCGGGGTCAGAAACCTTGAACGCGAGATAGGTTCCATCGTTCGAAAACGCGCAAGGACCATAGCCAAGGGCGAAAAGATAAAAGATATAAAAGTTAAAGCGTCCGACGTCGAAAAGTATCTTGGCGCCAAGCGATTCAAATACGGCGACACCGAAACTAAAAAACGCGTCGGAACCGTCAACGGCCTCGCCTGGAGCGAGACCGGCGGATCCGTAATGGTGATTGAATGCGTCATGATGCCGGGCAAAGGCGAACTTGGCCTCACGGGACAGCTTGGAAGCGTGATGCAGGAGAGCGCCAAAGCGGCTTTCTCATACATCAGGTCCAACGGCGATAAACTCGGTATCGCGTCCGACACTTTTAAAAAATTCGATTTTCACGTCCACGTGCCCGAGGGCGCTATCCCTAAAGACGGGCCTTCAGCGGGCATAGCCCTGTGTTCATCGCTCATATCTCTCATAACGAAAAAAGAGGCCCGCGGCGATCTGGCCATGACGGGCGAGATAACGTTAAGCGGCAGAGTGCTTCCGATAGGCGGCGTCAAGGAAAAAGTGCTGGCCGCTCACAGCGTCGGCATCTTCGAGGTCATCCTTCCCGACGACAACCGGAAAGACCTTGAGGACATTCCTGAAAAGATCAGAAAAGACATGAAATTCACCTTCGTAAAAAACATCGGAGAAGTGCTGAAAACGCTTTTTAAATAATTAAAAATTTTTGCCGGCCAGAAAATATTCTGGCCGGTCCCTTAAATAAAGGAGGCAGTGATGTATCTTAAAAAAATCCTGGCCGCGGCCGCGCTCGTCATACTTTTTTCTCCGCTTTGCGCGATGGGCGCCGGACTCGATCTCAACCTCAATAAGGAAAAGGTCATCGACAGGATAAAGCATTTCAAAATAAGATCCGTTTCGCACTATATTTACGAATATCAGAAGGGCAGATCTTACAAGTCTTATCTTTATGAATACGACCGTGCCGGAAATCCGGTCCGTTCGGTCGAATATAACCCCGATAAAACCGTTCGTGAAGAATGCGTTTATAAACAGGATAGCGAAAAACTCGTTTCCGGTGTCGAATACGCTTCAAATAAAAGCGTTTCAAGAAAAACAACATACAGATACGACGATTTCAACAATATGATCGAGCTTGAAAAATACTCTCCGGACGGCCGTCTCGAAAGCAAAACCGTCTACAGGATAAATTTTAGCGAAAACACCATGGACGAGATCACATATGACGCGTCCGGAAAGACGAACTCAAAAACAAGTTCGCTTTATAAGTGCGACTCGCGCGGAAACGTCATCGAAAAAGCGTCATACGGCATGGCCGGAAATCTCGAGGGCCGCAACGTCTTTAAATATGATGAAAAAGGCAATATCGAAAAAAAGAACTTTTTCTATCCGGACGGCCCGGCGTCGACTCAATCTTATAGATACGACGAAAACGGCAATATGGTCCTGATCGTGAACCGCGACGGGAAAGGGGCTCTGGTCTCGGCCATAAAAACGGTATATACCTACTACAGATAAAAATTTTATAAAGAGGGTATGCGTTATGAATAAAAATATCGACCATTTAAAATGCGTTCTTTGCGGCAGGCGCTATGAACCTGCAGAAGCGATGTACACATGCGATCAATGCGGTCCCTTCGGACTTCTGAATGTTATATACAAATACGCGGAAATAAAAAAAGAATTCGAGAAAAAAATATCGAAACCCCCGGCGCATAACGAAAACAACATATGGCGCTATATCGACATTCTCCCGGTGGCTCCGGAGACGCCAAAAACATCTTTGCGCGTAGGAATGACGCCTTATTATAAACCGGAAAGGCTCGCGAAATTTTTAGGCCATGAGAACATCTTCATAAAAGACGACGGCCAGAATCCCACCGCGTCATTTAAAGACAGGGCTTCCGCCGTCGGCGTTTCCAAATCCTTCGAATTCAAAAAAGACATCATAACCTGCGCCTCGACCGGAAACGCGGCTTCCTCTCTTTCGGGCATATGCGCACAGATGGGAATAAAAACCTATATTTTCGTCCCCAAGACCGCGCCCGTCGCGAAGGTCGCTCAGCTTCTTCTTTTCGGCGCCAATGTTTTAATGGTCGACGGAAATTACGATCAGGCGTTCGATCTTTGCATGGAGGCATCTAAGGAATTCGGCTGGTACAACCGAAACACCGGCTATAACCCTTACCTGCTCGAAGGCAAAAAGACCTGCGCGCTCGAAATATTCGAACAGTCCGGCCGGAAGCTTCCCGACTACGTTTTCGTGTCGGTCGGCGACGGCTGCATCATAGGCGGCATCTATAAAGGCTTCTACGATCTCATGAACCTCGGGCTCATCGAACGGGTCCCGAAACTCATAGGAGTCCAGGCCGAAGGCTCTAACCCGTTCGTTCGCGCATTTAAAAACAATAAAAGCAGACAGCTTATCGACATGGTCCCCGAAACCGTCGCCGATTCGATATCGGTCGGCATCCCTCGCGCCTCGCACCAGGGCCTTAACGCCGTTTACGCGTCCGAAGGCGAATTCATCGACGTTACCGACGCCGAGATACTCGACGCTCTGAAAACGCTTCCGAAATACTCGGGAGTTTTCGCCGAGCCAGCCGGAGTGACCGGTTTCGCCGGATTCGTAAAAATGAAAAAAGAGAACAGGATCCCCAAGGACGCATCGGTCGCGATCGTCGTTACCGGAAACGGTCTCAAGGATATTAACACCGCCATTTCCTGCACCACGAAACCGCCGGTTGTCGAACCAAGCCTCGCCTCCGTAAAAAAAGCCTTAAAAATGTAAAAGCACAAATTTGTTTTACATTTAACGCAAATTTTAAAAATAAAGATAAAACTAGAATAGAGAAAGTAAAATGAATCATAAAAAAGTCATATTAACCGGCGTTATAACGGCGCTCGCGGCCGTCGTCACGCGCGTTATCCAGATCCCCACGCCTTTAACCGGAGGCTATATAAACCTCGGAGACATCATCATAATATTCGCGGGCTTCTATCTCGGCTCAAAAACGGGCGCTATCGTCGGAGGCATCGGTTCGGCCATAGCCGATATTTTAAGCGGATATCCTTTCTACTTCATGACGCTTATAATAAAAGGGCTCGAGGGAGCCATGGCGGGCCTTCCTATTTTTTCATACCGTGAAGATAAAAGCGACGCCGAAAATGAAGCACGGCTGCTTTCCGCGGGCGTCTGTGCGGCTCTACTGATGGTCGCGGGCTATTTCGTCATGCAGATTTTCATTTTCGGCATACCCAAGGCGCTCTCGTCTCTTATACCAAACGGTATACAGGGGGCCGCCGGAGTTTTCGGAGCGCTGCTGCTTTTCAGAAAAAAAATAGGCCGCCACATCAGCCAGAAATAGGAACAATGGGTGAATCAATGAATAAAACCACAGCCGCACGCGATAAAAGACCGGCCGAATTGTTCGGCCTGGTCCTCGCGGCCGGCGAAAGTTCCCGTATGGGCACCGAAAAACAGCTTCTATCATACCGCGGCCGGACCTTCATGGAACGCGCCGTCGACGGGTTTCTTTACGCCGGCGTAAAGAATATAGTGGTCGTTTTAGGCCATAAATTCGAACTCATGGAATCTCACCTGAAAAAATCATATCCGCCGGATGTTTTAGCCATGTCGGGTTCTGAAATAACATTTGCGTTAAACGCTTCCTACAAGCTGGGCCAGTTTTCTTCAATAAGACGCGGAATTTCGGCGATTTGCGAAAAAAAATCCGTTGATTTTTACGCCGGTTTTATGATACAATTAATAGACCGTGCGACGGTTGAGCCGGAAACTTTTAAAAAATTGAAAGAGGAATTTTTAGATTCATCCAAAAATATCGTGATACCTTCTTTCGAAATGCGCAGAGGCCATCCGGTATGTATCTCGGCCGGATACATTGAAAAAATATTAGAACTCGCGGATACTTCTTCACTTCGGGAAATTATTAATAACAACTGTGACGACATAGCTTACCTCAATGTTTGCGACCCGGGCATCGTCTTAAATATCGACACTCCCGGCGAGTATGAGAAAATCAAAGGAGCTTGAAATGAGAGGAAAAAAAGAGGGCCTTTATTCGGTGGTAGGTAAAAAGGTCAACAGAATAGACGCTTATGACAAGATCATAGGCAGCGCTAAGTACGTCGACGACCTGTCATTCGACGGCATGCTTCACGCCAAAATGGTCTATTCAAAGATCCCTTCAGGAAAAATTCTGAGTATAAACAAAAAAAAGGCGCTCGAATTATCAGGCGTGGAAGCCGTTTTAACATCCTCCGACATAACCGGCCTTAATAAGATCGGATGCGTCGTCGATGACCAGCCGCTTTTAGCCATGGACTGCGTCCGGTTCGTAGGCGAGCCGATAGCTCTGGTAGTCGCCCGGACAAGACGGATCGCGGAACAGGCCGCCGAACTCGTTGAGGTCGCTTACGAGCAATACGAACCGGTTTTGACCGTCGAAGAGTCTTTCGATGAAAAAAAGAAAGTCCACCCGAAAAGTAATACCGTCTGCCACTACAAGATTAGAAAAGGCGAAAATATTGACGAAGCATTCAAAAAATCCTTCAAAGTTTTTGAAAAAACTCTCACCATAAATTATCAGGAACATCTCTACCTGGAAACCCAAGGCTGCATAGGCGTTCCGGCCGGCAATGACGGCGTCACGGTTTACGGAAGCGTTCAATGCCCGTTCTACGTCCAGGGCGCCATCTCCGCCGCCCTCGGGATCCCGCTTTCTCATGCGCGCGTGGTACAATGCGCCGTCGGCGGCGGTTTCGGCGGCAAGGAAGACGTCCCTTCCGAGTACGCGGCCAAAGCGGCGCTTGCGGCTTTCATATTGAAAAAACCCGTAAAATTGATACTTGATCGCGGAGAAGATCTTATGATCTCTTCGAAACGCCACCCGATGAAGATGGAATATAAGGTCGGCATCACGAAAAAAGGCAGGATAAACGCTCTGAAAGTAAGAGTTCTCGGCGATTGCGGCGCCTATACGACTCTTTCGACGGTAGTTCTTTTCAGGACATCCGTTCACTTCGGCGGCCCTTACGTTATTCCTAACGTCTGCGGCGACGTTATCGGTTTATATACGAACAAAGTTCCGTGCGGAGCATACCGCGGCTTCGGAACTCCGCAGGTCATCTACGCCATGGAATCCATGGTCAATATCATCTGTAACGAAATGGGATACGATCCCTTCGAATTCAGAAAAAATAACGCCGTAAAAAAAGGCGCGCTCACGATAAACAGCCACAAGATCAAAGAATCATGCGGGCTTATAGAGACCATCGACAAAGCAAAAAAAGAGAGCGATTACGACAAACGCCGCAAGGAATTCGAAAAATGGAACGCGGATCCTACGCGCAAAACCTTCAAGGGACTTGGCGTATCCTCGATATTTTATGGAATGAACCTCGGCGCTAAAGGCTGGTTCATGGACAAGGCCGGATCCCATATCCAGATCTGGAAAGACGGCTCCGTAACTTTGTGCGTCGGAAACGTCGATATGGGACAGGGCGCGCTTACGGTGCTGGCCCAGATAGCTTCCGAAGCCCTCGGCTGCGAAGTGACCGCGGTTAATTTCAAGAACGTCGATACCAATATCGTCCCGGACTCGGGTCCGACCGTCGCTTCGAGAACGACCGTCATGAGCGGTAACGCGCTTCTGGACGCGGCCAATAAACTTCGCAAAAAACTTATAGAGCAGGCATCGGAAATGCTCAAGATCAAGCCCGTACAGGTCATGGCGAAACACAATAAATTTTACAGCATCAAAGACAGCAGAAATACGGTAACATTCCAGGAAGTCGTAAAAAAATGCTACATGGAAAATATCGGGCTTTCCGAAATGGGCTTCTACGTGTCGCCCAAGATCGACTACAACATGGAAACCGGCCAGGGCGAACCATACTACGTATATTCATACGCCACTTCAGTTTCAGAGGTCGAGGTCAACAGAAAAACCGGCGAAACTCGCGTCAATAAAATGACCTCGGTGCACGACGTAGGCCAGGTGGTCAATCCGGCCCTCTGCGCTGCGCAGGTCGAAGGCGGAGCGGTCCAGGGCATCGGCTACGCCATAATGGAAAACATGGTCAGCGAAAAAGGATATATTAAAACCCTCGGACTCTCGACATATACCGCGCCGACGATAATGGACGCTACCGATGTCAAATCCTTCTTCGTGGAGGAAAAATCCAAGGACGGCCCTTACGGCGCGAAAGGGCTCGGAGAACCTTCGATAATGCCGATAGTCGCGGCCGTAGCCAACGGCATATCGAACGCCTGCGGCCATCAATTCGAACACGTTCCGGTCCTTCCTGAAAAAATATGGGAAGTGCTCGAAGTCAAAAAAAATTCTGAAAACAAAAGCGAGGTAAAATAAATGCCGTTCAAAAACTTTTCCGAAGAAAACGCGAAACCGTTCGAAACGGTAGCCGTAAAATTCAAAGTTAACGACGAGGATATTTCGCTTAACGTTCCATGCCACTATACGCTTTTAGATATCTTAAGATACGAGCTCAAACTTACCGGCTCGAAGGAAGGCTGCGGCATGGGCGAATGCGGCGCATGCACGGTTATAATGGACGGCGATATCGTTGCCGCCTGCCTCGTACTTTCAACCTCGCTCACAGGAAAAAAAGTCCTGACGATAGAGGGCGTCAAAAACGATAAAAAAGCGAAACCGATAATCGATGCGTTCGTTAAAACCGCCGCCGTTCAGTGCGGTTTCTGCACTCCCGGAATGGTCGTCTCGTCATACGCGCTTCTGAAAAAACACAAGAACCCCACTAACGAACAGATAATGGAAGGTCTTTCAGGCAATCTCTGCCGCTGCACGGGATACGTCAAAATAGTCGACGCGATACACGAAGCCGCTAAAGAATTAAATAAGTAAGGAGAGAGGCAGTATATGCTTAGAAATTTTAAAGTTCTCACGCCGTCATCGTTGAACGAAACGCTATATGTCATAAACAGCCTCAAGGAACCTTACAGGTTCTTATGCGGCGGCACCGACGTGCTGGTGCGCCTCAAGGACAACCCGAACTACACGAAGGTCCTGGTCGACATATCAAAAGTCCCGGAACTTTCAAAGATCGAAGAACACAAAAACACATACATAATCGGAGCAACGGCAAAACACAATCAGGTTATGGCTTATGAGCCGTTCAAGAAAAATTACACTGCGCTCATCGACGCGATATCGGTTATCGGCTCACCTCAGATCCGCGCGCTTGGAACTATCGGCGGCAACATAGGGAACGCTTCGCCCGCCGGCGACAGCCTTCCGCCCCTCATGGTATTTGACGCCGAGCTTGAAACGCGCGCCATCGATTCCAACCGCAAGATCATGCTTTCGGACTTTTTTCTGGGACCCGGAAAAACAGTGCTTGCGCCTAACGAAATAATAACGAAGGTCATCATCCCTAAATTTGAGAATTACAGATCGGCCTGGATGCGTCTCGGCCAAAGGCAGGGCATGGCCATATCAAAAGTTTCAGCCGCCGTTTCGCTTCATTATGAAAAACATTCTAACGGTTCGCTTAAATTAAACGACATCAAAATAGCTCTGGGATCGGTCGCTCCACGCGTCGTCAGGGCGGTCAGGACCGAAAAATTCATGCTGCTGAAACAGACCATAAATAAAGCCATGATATCCGAAGCCTCGGAAATGCTTATGTCCGAGGTCAGCCCGATCACCGACGTCCGTTCGGACGAAAAATACAGGCGCGCGATGTGCGGCGAACTCTTCCTGGAGATCATCGAAAAACTGGTGCAGAAATAATGGAACTTAACGAAGTATATAATGAGATATCAAGGCTCAAGGCCGAGGGCGCCAGTTTCGCGCTTGTTACGGTGATCGAAAGCGAAGGCTCGACGCCCCGGAAACTCGGATCAAAAATGGTCGTGCGTCCCGACGGCTCGATAACCGGCACTATAGGCGGCGGCCCTCTCGAACATGAGGCGGCGAAAAAAGCGGTCGAGGCCCTGAAAAAAAATGAATGCGCGAGGATCCGTTTCGACCTGGCCGAACTTCTCCTCACATGCGGCGGCGCGGTTGAAATATTCGTGGAACCGCATATGTCTTCCGCGCGCGCGGTCATATTCGGCGGCGGCCATATAGCCCATAAACTGGCGCCGCTCTTAAGAACGCTCGATTTCTTCGTGACGATCGTCGATGACCGGCCTGAATATCTTTGCCATGACCGTTTTCCTGACTGCGAGACGGTCGAGATCCCGGGATACGAGATCGCCGACCTTTCAGGAGCGGCCAGCCGCCTGAAGCTCGCGCCGGAAGATTTTATAATAATAGTAACGCGCGGCCACGAATATTCAGACGGCAAGGTCCTCAATTTCATCCTCGAAAAACTCAACGATTTCGCGTATATCGGAATGATAGGCTCCCGTGCGAAGGTGGCCTCGTGCATGAGCGGGCTTCTTGAAAAAGGCCACCCGGAAGATAAATTAAAACGGGTTTTCGCGCCGGTCGGGCTCGACCTGGGCGGTGAAACGCCTGCCGAGATAGCCGTTTCCATAGCGGCCGAAATATTAAAAGTAAAACACGCAAGAGATGGTAAAAATGTCAGCAATAAAAAGGGTTTTTTTAATAATCAATCCTAAAAAAATTGAAAAATTCGCTTATCTGAAAGATATAATCGCGCTCATCGGGCATAACGGATCGCAGATATTCGCCGATGCCGCTACGGTCCGCCTTCTGGCGTCCCTTAAGATCTGCGGCGACGGCGAGGTGAGAACGATCGAAGGCCACGATTTCATCCGGGAAAAGATCGGTCTCGCTGTCGTTCTCGGCGGGGACGGAACCATACTTTCCGCGGCGCGCGCCGTATCGGAACACAACATCCCCATTCTCGGCATAAACCTCGGAAACCTCGGTTTCCTGGCCGAGGTCATGCCCGAGGACTACAAAGATTCAATACTTCGAATATTCAAAAAAGATGACTATTCAGTCGAGCGGCGCCTCATGATAAAATGCGAGGTCGAGCGTTCCAAAAAGATCGTCGCCACTTTCTACGCGCTCAACGATGTCGTCATAAGGCGTGAATCTTCCTCAAAGATGAATATATCCGAGGTGTTCATAGACGGTAAATTCGTCGATAAATACTGCGGCGACGGCCTCATAATCTCAACGCCCACGGGTTCGACCGCTTACTCGCTTTCATGCGGCGGCCCGATCCTGTCTCCTGAACTTCCCGCGTTCATAATCATTCCCATATGCGCCTTCACTCTGGCTTCAAGGCCGCTCATAGTCCCCGAGACCGTGAAGATCAAGATCAACGAAAAATCGGACTGGGAATCTTCGATCTCAACCGACGGCCAGCAGTCTTTCATGCTTCAAAAAGACGACGCGATATACTTTTCGCGTTCGCCGTACCAGGCCGGACTTATAAAATTCGACGAGAACAACTTTTTTGACATACTGCGCACCAAGCTCGGCTGGGGTAATTTCCACAAAAATTAGACTTTATAAGCCCCTTGAAAACCGCTTGAACGAATTAACCCGGACAATTTCCAATAAAACGAAATAAGGGAAGAAAAGCTCTCAATAAAAAGCCTTTCTTCCCTTATTGATCATGATCAAATTATATTATCGAACCCGCGGGAACAAAGCTACTTGTTGCGTCTGCGGCGCTCCGCTTCTTCGGCGTTCCTGCGCTCGTTCTCCTCATTGCGCCATCTTTCTTTCAGGTCGCGTTTTTCGTTCGTCTCAAACATTTCGACCGCGCTGTCCTCGGAAGAATAGGTTCTCTGTTTCTGAAACATGGACTGTTTGATATAGATCTCTTTGCGGCGAATTCTATATTCATCCGGGTTTCTGAACTTCAAAAGGACCTCTTGCGCCTGATCTATGAGCTTATAAATAGTTTTGTTGCAGGGATATCTGTCATGATATTTTTCGGTCTTGGCGAGGAATCTTTTTATCTCGTCCTGGGCCTTGTGAATATCTCCGGCGTCCGCGTAAGCCATGGCTTTTTTCTGGCAGTTGCCGAAATGCAGCATGATCACTTTTTCGCGCACGAACTCGTTCTCCATGACTTTTTCGAATTCGGACTTGACGAAAGACATTTTAAACTTTCGCGAGAACATCATTTCTTCGCCGGTATTGTTGTTTTTATAATTCATGCGTATCTCCGCGAAGGCGAACTGGCGCATCGAAACGGCTTTCGTGACCTGAGGGAGCGTGAACCACACCGCGATATATTTCTTTTCTCCGAGCTGGATATCCCCGGCGTCGATTATCTTCGCTCCGTTGATATCGTTCATTTCAAGATCGTTTATAACTTTCGATATCACGACGTTGATCGAAGGGCGTATCTGCACCTTGATATCAAGCGCATAGGTGCTCATAAGGCCGCCGATCTCAGTGGCGAGACATTCCAGAAAGAATTCCGTATTTTGAATATAGTAGAAATTTCCGCGGCCGTTATCCGCGATCGCCCTCAAAAGATTTTCATCGTGGTCGGACCCGTAGCCGAAGGTTGATATTGAAAGCCCGGACGGCCTCTCGGAAACCAGTTTCATAAAACCTTCCCGGCCCGTGACCCCTACGTTGGCCATTCCGTCCGTAAAAACTATCATCCTGTTCAGAGCTTTGTCGCATAACTTTGGATCCAGATTTTTGAACAGCCCGTATCCTTCACCCATGGCGCCAGCCATATTTGTCGAAGAACCGCTGGCTATAGTTGAAATGAGTCTTTTAAGCCCGTCACGGTTCGCCTGGTCCGTTTTAACCATCGGGCTGAGCACCTTCACTTCAGTGTCGAACAACACGACCCCGAAATGATCGCCGTCGGTTAGATTATCGATAAGCTTGATCACTGAATCGCGCGCGCATTCTATCTTCTTACCGCTCATCGATCCGGAAACGTCTATCGCGGCGATAATATTGAGCGCTTTACGCTGCGCGGCCGGAATATCGCACTTTTCAGGCGCCTTGATCTCGACTAGGCCGTAAACTTTTTTAGGCGCGCCGTAGTATATCTTATCATAATTGGTGTGAAGGTTGATCAAAAGCGGCGGATAATCGGCATTCACGCCTTCGAACAGGTCGTCTTCCGCGTCCATGGTATCGCCGGGATCCGCGAGACCCTCCGGCGCGTCGCACTTCTTAGGGGCGCCGGATATCCGTATTAAATTCTGGTTGGGAATTACCTCGACCTTGCGGTCGGAATATCTTGAAATGATATCGAGTATTTCGGAGGGATTTTCGAATTCAACCTGAAAAGAATCATCGCTGATCTTAAAAATAGACAATTTAGTCGTCATGGGGACACTCTCCTTTCGTAATGGCCTGAATTTCTTCCCGGTTACGGCGAACGCGAAATAATGCGTCCCAGCATATCCGGACTTATTTCAGGTGGTTTCGGTCTTTTTAAATAAACATGGCGGCAAAAATATTGCCCAGCATGTTCCATTTAAAGGAAAGACGTTTAATATGAAGTTGTTTTAACGAGCCGCGCCCGTTTTAATAAAACGGCAGGCAGCCCATTGATTTAATTGTAGCACAAAAATAAACCGATGTCAAAAAAAATCTGTCACTTGTTGAGCTGATTTATATAATCCGGCAGCCATTTGAGTTTTCCGACGATAATTATTAAAACCAGGGATATAAGAAGCGCCATAAAAACCATCGCGAGAAAGTAAACATAGTAAACGACGGACCATTCGAACGCCACCTTGACCCTGTGCATAAGGGATATCTCGGCTTTTCGCGTATCTTTATATTCCGCGAGAGTGAATTTCACGGTGCAGAATTCGCATTCCTCGTCGAACTCCTTCAGCTGTACGCCAAGTTTCTGCATCGCCTGTTCATTTTCAAGTATCTTGCCTTCCAGTTCTATCATTTCCTGGACCGACCCGTTTAATTTCCTGAGATTTTCAAGCGAAGCCCTGGACTTTTCCAATGACATACGGTTGGCCTTCAGACTTTTATATTCGCTCGTTTTATCTATTTTATTGACCTCTATCGAAACGATTGTGCCGATCTTATTGATCTCGCTGATGAGAAAATCAAACTTTTCCGGCTGAACGCCGATGATCAGATGCAGCCTTCTGTTATCGGCCAGGCCGCTGTTCTGCTCGAACTGGACGAGCGCGCTGGAATCGTTTATGCATTTTCTTAAAGCGGCCTCGTCGAAACCGAAATTAGCCGTTTTTGAAGCCAGCGAAGCTACCTTCTCATATTTTTGATCGACCGAGATATTCGGGTTCGCGTTGACCTGAAGCTGTTTTTCATTTTTAAGCGTCATTTTTTCGCTCGCGTAATTTCTGACCGCGCTTCTTGTGTTCACCGCGAACTCGTTGATGATGTTCTGAAACGCCTGTTCGGATATATTCAAATATCCGTATGTTAACCTGAACGCGAACAATATCAGGTATCCGGCCAGGATCACCGACACGTATTTTATTAATGTTTTTTTCATCATTCCTCCATTTATCTGATAATAAATTTCACGGTTTTTATTTCACCGTCTATGTGGTCGATATATATAAACCCGTTCGCCGGGCATTCGGCGTACAAACATCCGGCGACAGCGGCCAGCGCGCCGGCTTTTCTGTTTAGTTCATCAAGCTTATCGGGTTTTTCCAGTTCGCTTAAAACTATGACCGCCGCGTTTTCGGTTATAGCTATTATCCTGTAAAGGATCAGATCTCTTACGATCACCCCGGTTGCCGTTATCGCGTATATATCAATAAAATCGATCACCGGAGTCGTTTTTAGATACCCGAAAAACTTGAAATTGAACATGATCTTTTTCGCGGAATCATCAATTATATAATAATTATCGGTCGCGTAATATAAAACGGCCGAGATCAGGGTCAATAAAACCGATATAGAACCGGATAATTTCAGATAATAATTAACGGAATTTATTTTGGGATCATCGATAAAAACTAAAAAAAATAACACAATAGCGATCGAAACGAACCATATCCCTGATATTAGAAAAAATGTCTCAAGTTCGCTCGTTATTTCAAGCTTGAATTTAAGTTTTGACAAAGATTCTTTGCCGTTCACGACGTTAGCCGCAATATCCTCGCCTTCAAGTTCGGGCCGGAAAAAACCTTCCGGAATATCCGCAACTTTATCCGTTGGGATCATGCCGCCTGTTTTATTTTCATCGTTCATTCTACTCTGCCTCTTACGCCTTTTCGTGTTTGATGAACGTGTCTTCATCGAGCTCTTTAAAGGCCCGTTTCAGTTCTTCCTTCGTATTCATAACTATCGGGCCGCCCCACGCGACGGGTTCTTTAAGCGGTTTCCCCGCAAGCAGCAAGAATCTTATGCCGCCGTCGCCGGCTTTGACCCGAAATGTTTTTCCGGCATTAAATAATACGGCGTGTTTTTCGGGGACGAATTCATCGCTGTCGCCCGCGAAGCGGCCTGATCCGGAAACAATGTACACAAACAAGGTCGAATCATTATCGGTATCTAAAGACCATTCATGGCCGGCTTTTAATTCCGCGTCAAGAAAAACAGGTTTAACGAATCCGCCTTCAAAAGCGCCGGATATCTCTTTATATTTTCCTGCAATGATATTTATTTTACAGCCGCCGTCATCCACTACCGGCACGGCGGCTTTTAAAATATCGTTATACTTCGGATCGGTCATTTTATTCGCGGCCGGCAGATTGAGCCATAGCTGGACCCCGAGCATTCTATCGGACGGCTTCGGCATTTCCTGATGGATGATCCCGCTGCCGGCGGTCATCCACTGGCAGTCTCCATCCAGGATACACCCTTTATTTCCGAGACTGTCGCCGTGTTCGACCTTTCCTTTTATAAGATATGTTATCGTTTCTATTCCCCGGTGCGGATGCCACGGAAAACCTTTTATATAATCATCGGGCTCGGTCGAATCAAAAGCGTCCAGCATAAGGAACGGGTCGAAATCTTTCGTATCGTGATTCCCAAAAACCCTTACCAGTTTGACGCCGGCGCCGTCAGTTGCCGATAAGCCGGTCACGATCTTTTTAACGGTTCGAATATCATTCATAAAAACGCTCCCCTTTCGATCTTTTCCAAATGTCGACACTTATAATTAGTCCGGGCGGCATACGCGAAGCGTTCTTCATTCAGGGACCGAACGACTTATCAGGCTCCGGCGCGGACGCTGAGACAAAAAAGCTTATTAACCTGCCCGGATAGGCGGATACACCAACCTTGTTTTTATTATATTCGATTTTCCCGCAAAATTCAAGATTTTAAATATTCTTCAATCCGTCGTGTTCATGCATGATCATAAATAATTTGAATTCACGCAAGCAATTAGATCCGCATCCCTTTACAAAACTTTATTTTTTTAGTATAATTTTAACAACAAAAATTAATGGAGGTAATTCAATGAAAAAGTTAATGGCCGCGCTGATAGTTATTTCAATACTGTTTTCGTTCACATCCGCGTTCGCGCTCAATAAAAAAGACGAGACCCAGCTCCAGAAGACCCAGATACTTATGAATAAAGCCGGCGAAACACCGGCTGACGAAGATCCCGCCCCCGCCGACCAGGCCCCTTCAGGCACTCCTACGGCACCGTCGATCCCGACACCCGAAGATCCTTCCTCCCCCATCGACGCCAAGGTCAGCCAGTATTATTGCGTTATCGCTAACGACCAGGTTAAAAACCTAGAAACGCTCTGCGAAAAATACAACGCCCCTATGAGCGTTTACCGCGCTTTCAACCAGCTCGTGGTTTTCAAAAGACTCGGCGTTCTCGTAAAAGTCAACCCGAAAGACACCTATTTCATAGGCCAGCTCCGCAAACTCTACAGCGCGAAGCCCCTCAGAAAAGTTTCACTCAGGGTCAGCGTATCGGTAAGTTCGCTCGCACACAACGTTAATAACTCGGCCGAAGGCTCGCTCAAGAACGAATTCGAGCCCAACGAAGAAATTCTCACCGCGATGCTCAAAACCCCTTACGGCAGAAATAACACCATGTTCAAAAATATAGCCAAAGCGTTCCCGGGCCTTCTCGATAAGGTAACGGTCAAGATCAACGAATACCTCGGCCTCGGCAAAAAACGCAAAATGCTCTTCAATCCTATCGTAACCATCGAACTGACCGCCCTTAACATGAACGGAAAAAATAAACACGTCACGATGTTCTACCAGCAGTTCGCCTATAAAACGATAAAACACGACGACAGCTACCAGTGGGGAAAATAAAACTCTAAAACAAAATAAGAAATTCCAAAAATAAAAAAAGAGGGCGAGAGCGTTTATAAGCTTTCCCCTCTTTTTTGCTGTCCGCTATGAATTTGATCTCTAATAATTCAAGAGCTGCCTCTCCCGCGACCCGATTTTTTACATTGACAAAAAGATCCCCCGTTTTTTGAATTCAAACTCAAAAGCGGAGGATCTTAAATTACTTTTTTCGAATATTTAAAAACGGACTAACTCTTCTTGATCTTCTTTTTCAGCTCTTTCATAGCGTTCTGGACCTCTTCAACGTTTTCACGGTCCGAATCATCCAGCGCTTTTTGAAGTATCCCGAGCGCCTTATTATAATCGGCCGCGATCTTCACGTATCCGCCGCCTTCTTCTTCGTACGGCTCCGACCAGTAGAGATAGAGCAGGTCGTCTTCGGGAAATTGTTTTATGAGTTCGCCGAACAATTTATCGCCGCCCGCCGCGTCGCCGATCTTGAAATGGTTCAGAGCGAGAGAAGTTTTGATGTCTTTAAGCACGTCTTCGTCGATATCGGTGAAATTTTCCATAAACTCCGCCTGATATTTCATCCATTTCTGGAAATATTTTTCCTCGTCGCAAAGGATCTCCTCGAACATTTCGTCCATATCCTCGAGCCACTGATAAGCGTCCATCGAAAATTTGGTGTGGAAGGTTTCGCACAGCGTATAAAAGTCGTTCTTGTTCCCGCCATAGGCCTTAACGATCTTGTTCCAGGCGCCAAGCCACAGATCGGCCGCTTTTTTATCGTTATCTTCTTCGTAGCCGGTGTGTATCATTTCGGATATTTTCAGATCTTCAGGGCTGCATTTAGCCGGTTTTTTATCATCGCAGCATTTTTCAGAGGCTTTTTCGCCGCCGCATGAGCAGGCGCATTTTTTTGGTTCTTTAGACATGACGTTCTCCTTATTTTTTATTTTTTTTCATACTCGCTTTACTTTCAAACACATTATATAACATTTCCGGCTAAAATTCAAATCACGGTTTTTTAGCGTCCATATATACCCCGGCGCCTTCAATTTCAGGATCAAGGCCAAAGTGCAGACCGCAAATAAGTGCGGGGACAATAACGACCAGTGGCCTCTTCAGGCAAAACACTTTATGAAAATCAAAAAAGGCCGCTTGACTTTTATAGCGTTTAGGCTTATACTGATATTAAGTGGATAATTTTTATCGCAAAGCGTTGACCGTAAAATACATCGTATAAACAAAACATTTAAAATGCGAGGCTTTGCTTTGAGCCGATTCCAGCTCTACGCTTGATGTTTTTCTTTAGAGGGCGCTGCCCGGGAGGTTATCATGGGAACTATAAATTTATCTAATTCGAACGCGCTCACCAGGGCGTTTCAAAAATTCGAAGAAAGCACCCCTTTCGAAACCGACCCTATAAGAAACGCTATCGATACAAAGATGGCGAGGGTCGAGGTACAGATCAACGCGGCCGCGATCAAAGCGGCGGATGAAGCTCTCGGCACGATCCTGGATCTTATAGCGTAACCTGTTTCATTTGAAATAAAACTCATGTTAAAAATCCCCGTTCTTGAAAAAGTGCGGGGATTTTTTGTAATTGATTATTCCAGCGATCAATTTGCGTATCTTTTCAAAAACATCGTTCACGCGGGCATAACGGCAAAATATCATGTCACGGGACTTAAAACATCAAGTTCATATTTACGGGATAAAAGCCGCAAAGTGTTACGTTTCAGCTTAAATATATCCGGCTTTATTCCGATAATATATATATCAGACTGCCCGCCCTCGAATAAACATTTAATAACCGCTCCGTCCAAACTTTTAAAGGCATATAGGAGCCGAACGGTAACCGGTCTGAACCGGCCGCCATAATTTAAAAAGCCTGTTTGACAACCGCAAAATTTTATTGTAGATTAGGTAACGGTTTTTTCTCAATTTAAGCTCAAGGAGAGTGTTGGTTTTGAAACTTATCAAGGTGCTTGTTATTATCGCGCTTCTCATGTTCCCGGCGGTTCTTTTCGCCGCCAATATCACTTCAGATTTTAAGGTTTTATCGACGGATAACATCTCCGTCTCCGAAGTAAAGGTAACTTTAGAGGCCAGCCACTCTCAGGGTTCGTTCTCAGCGGGCAAGACCTACGAAGATAAATGGGCGGTCCCGGCCGAACTTCTCGCGAAGAACTTCGTGCCTGTAAAGCGCGAATGGATAGCCCTCGAAGGCAAAGGCGTCATGGTATGGGAAGTTCTCGAACGCGCCGGCTACGCAGCGTCGATCTATCTTGATAAAGGCCTTATCGCGAGCGGAAACATGAAATTCAAATGCGCCATCACTCTCAAAAACGACGGTACCGCAACTGTTCCTGGAACCGCGCCGCAGCTTGTCGGGCCGGTCTCTGGCGTCTTTAAATATCAGGCGAACGACTTTATCAGCATGAAATGGAGCGGCGCCGGCCCCAACTACAGACTCGAGATATTCGACGAAAGCGCAGGAAAGACCGTTTACGCATCCGCCAGCCGCAAACCCGACAAACTTATAAACACCAGAATATTCGAACGCAACCGCCGCTATGTGTGGAGCGTCCGCCAGGCCGACGACGGCTTGAACTTCGGGCCCGCCGTCCAGGAAAGGTTCCAGCAGAGAACATATCCGGAACTCGTATGGAAGACCTGCAGCGCCTGCAACGGCGCCGGAGGACATAACGTTCCCGATCCGGTTCCCGCGCCTCATCTGACCGACGATTCCAAAGCGTGGCAGACGTGTTACCGCTGCAACGGCACCGGCCGCGAGCAGGTCTGGGAAGATCAGTACTACCTGGATTTCAACATGTAATATATTGCGTCTAACTTTTAGTTAAAAAGCGGCCGTTCCATATACCGGAACGGCCGCTTTTTCTACACTCTCCACCCTGAACTCTCAACTTAAAATGATCAGGGCTTTCGATATATCCAGTTCCCGTCGTTGTTATCGACGAACCCCATAGTTTCCCAGAAGCCTATGGCGGTGTGTCTGACGCGGTCCGCAACTATGATATCGAAATGAAGTTTGCAGTGATCGACAAACTCCCGACCATAACCATGCCCGGCCCATTCAGGATATATATTTATCGAATGTATGATGATCGTTGATTTTCCTTCACTTTTCCCCGCGCTCAGTTTGCAGCGGGCTTTTCCGACGCGGATATCCTCGAAAGAAATATCCGCCCAGTCATACTCGGAGTGCTGCTGCTGATGAGAAATAAATTTGATGGATACAGCCATATAAAAACCTCTTTTCAGTTAAAACCCTGACAGAACGCCAGGACATTCTTTCCGAGATCAGGAAGATAATAACCGCCTTCCAAAATAGCAAAACGCTTTTTATTCGAAGCCTTTTCAGAGAAGTGGCGCATGATGACGCCTATCCTGTAAAAGTCAAAGGTCGCGAGTTTCTTTCCGAGATCTTTCTCGTATGAATCAAAACCGGCGCAAACGCAGACGATGTCAACGGCGTGAATATTTCTGATAAAATTTTCGATCTCTTTGATATACGCTTCGCCGGCTTCGGCATAAGGGTTTAAGATACTGCATTGTTCCCAGTTTGAAAGCACTTCCTTCGTGCCGTCTCCCGTATGCGCGTCAAAGTCAAGAATGAAAGCCGACCCTATTTTTTTCTGCTGTTTTAATTTAAGCAGCGCTAAAGCCATATTCGAAAAAACGCATGAACCCCACGCGGACTCCTTCGAGGCATGGTGCCCGGGCGGCCTGATACAGGCGAAAGCGGGTTCGCCTGCGACCGCTATGTTCGCGGCTCCGATGGCCGCACCGGCAGAAAGGGCCGCCATTTCATATAAAGGCCCGTTCGATCTGACCGCATCTATATATGTTTTTGAATGCGCCAGAAGAAGCTCGTCCTCCGCGGCCGGAACGGGACGGACGACATCGAAGTCTCTCTCGCAGCCGATAACGGACATAATAGCTTCCATGCGGCCCGGCATTGACGCGCCATTTTCGGCATAGTCCGACCCATAGAATTTGTCATGAAAGATTATTTTCATTTCGACCGGCCTTCGCGTATTTTTCAACGGCGATTTCGTTTAAAAAGATATGCTTTTAACATAATATCACCATTATTACAAATAATCAAGTACAGAAAAAATTTAGTGCCGGCCGCATATACTTACTTTTAATAACTTTGGCTCTTTCGCGTTTGGTATGGGTATTTTTTTAGTGAAGAACGGAGGTCGCCTCTCACCATCCCTGGCTTCGGCGACACCCGGAACGTCGTGTTCCTTGAGTGCATAGTTAAGGAAGAGCCATAACTTTTTTAAGTCAGGTTGCGCTTGACGGGTCAAGCCGATATTGAAATTATCTTTTAAAAATGTTATCATCGTCACGAGATGAAAAAGAATTCTAAACCCGGCAAAATCAAAAAAATATTGTTCATATCCTTTTTAATACCATTCGCCTGCGTCGTTTTACATTATCTTATTTTCATGTATCCGGCGCTTGGTGATAATTACGAAAAGTCCGATCTGATAGTCGTTTTCGGAAACAAAGTTGAAACAAGCGGTCTGCCTTCCGAAAGATTGAAAAGGCGCCTGGATAAAGCCGTGAAATTATACAACGAGGGCACGGCGAAAAAGATCGTCGTAAGCGGCGCTCTCGGCGTTGAAGGCTTTAACGAACCGGACGTAATGAAAAAACATCTGGTTGAATGTAAGATCGCGGCCGGCGACATAACAACGGACAGCGAGGGATTCGACACATTTTCAACCGTCAAAAATGTCCGGGTCATGCCTTTTATAAAAAAAGATTCCAAAATAATCGTGGTAACCGATTATTATCACATCCCGCGCGCAAAAATGGCGTTTCAAAAAGCCGGGTTTAAGAATATCGGAACGGCAAGAGCGAATATAGCGCCGGAAACCACCGATATCAAAAGCATAATCCGGGAATTCGCGGCGTATTATTATTACCTTTTCAGAAATTATGAATAAGAAAAAACTTTTATTTATAGTGTTGGCGGGAATTATCGGATTCGAAGCTTATCTTTTTGTAACGGATCCGAAAGTTGTAGTTTATTTCCAAAAATACCGGGAAAGAAGGACCGTATCGGACATCGTCAATTTATATGGCGAAGGCGTCAGAAACAGGCTTGCGCCTAACTTTGAAAAAACGGGCGTTAAATATCCGCCTGATAAAATAACTCTGATAGCGCTTAAAAATGAAAAAGTTCTCGAGGTCTGGCACGAGACGAGTGAGGTCAGCACGCTCATAAAAAAATATGCGATACTCGCGGCCAGCGGTAAACCGGGTCCGAAATTGATCGAAGGAGATTTTCAGGTCCCTGAAGGAATTTATCGAATTGAAGGCTTGAACCCCAACAGCGGATATCACTTATCGCTGAAGGTAAATTATCCGAACGATCACGACAAAATAAAAGCCGCTGACGATAACAGGACGAGATTGGGCGGAGACATATTTATTCACGGCGGCGCAGCCTCGGTCGGATGCCTCGCTATCGGGGATGAAGCTATCGAAGAGATATTCATAATGGCCGCTAACGCTTTTAAAAACGATATAAAAGTCATAATGGCGCCTTATGATATGAGGGTAAAAAACACGCTTCCGGATTCCGGCGATCCGTTCCCTGGCGGATCGAAACCGGCAGCGCCTTCGTGGACGCCGGAATTATATAAGATCATAAAAGATGAAATATTGAAATATCACTTTTAAAATTAACAGCGCCGCGCCTGAATTTTTCCCCGCCCGTATTAAAAACAGACAAAAGCTTTAAAACGATGTGAAGCGATCCACCGCCATCATCATATCTTAAACGGCTGGATGTGCCAGCCGGCCTCACCCGGGCGATCTTTCATTATCGACACCCCGGGAAAAGGCAAAAACTTATGCTGCCCTGTTTTGATAGTTCTTAACAATATCAGATAATTAATACGGCGCTAAAATTTCCGACATGCCGACCGTTTGCGTCAAACAAACGCGAGCGGGTTAGTCTGGTTTAAAAACAAATCAAAGCCGGCCAAAAAGAAAAATATGAATTTCAGGCCGGTTAAATTACGCTGAAATAAAAAAGCGCGCCGGCGCGATGACGCTAAAATTCCTTGACTTTTTGGCAAAAAGGAATTATACTTATTAAAAATTTATCAGGAAGGTTCTCTGTGGGAAAAACACACCAGACACCGGACGCCAGTCATGAGATAGCCAGGCTCATGAAGGAACTTGAGGCCGCGCGGAAAGAATCCGCCGCGCTGATGGATGCCTGCGCCCTTTTGAACACAACTCTCGATCTGAAAAAGCTGCTTGAGATAATCCTGCAGCAGTCCGCCATTCTCACGGACGCCGAAGCTTCCTCGCTCGCGCTTATTGACGAAAAGACCGATGAACTCTGCTTTGAGGTCGTGGTCGGTGAAAAAAAGGACATCCTTAAAGAGATCAGGCTCCCCAAAGGCGCCGGAATTATTGGCTGGGTCTCGTCCAAGGGCGAATGCCTGCTCATCGAGGACGTCACCAAGGACAGCCGATTCTACCAGAAGGTCGATGAAAAATCGCAGTTTAAAACTTCTTCGATCCTGTGCGTCCCGCTTAAAACCAAGGACGGAACGATAGGCGCGCTCGAGGTTTTAAATAAACTCCACGGCGAAACATTCGACCTCAACGACCAGAGCCTTTTGATGGCGCTTGCCAGCCAGGCCGCCATGGCGATCGAGAACGCGCGCCTTTATCAGAGCGTTTTAGACGAACGCAACAAGATAGTATCGATAGTCAATTCAATGAGCGACGGCATCATAGTCACCGACGACAAATACGATATAGTGCTCAAAAACCCAGCGGCCGACAATATATTCGGCGGCATCGAAAAAGACCCCGAGAACGCGTTCAAGCTGAAGGTCGTCCTTTCCGAACTCTCGGAGATCAAATCCGACGCGGGCTTCGACCTCGTGCTGATGAAGCCGGAAAATATTATTCTATCCAATAAAATGGCGGTATTGAAAAACCAGACCGGCGATATAACAGGCTCCATAATTTCGATGAGAAATATCACCGATATCAAACAGAAAGAAAATATAAGGGCGCAGTTCACGAGCACCTTGAATTATAAAATAGCCGACCAGATGCAGGCTTTCCGCGAGACGCTGCGAACATCATCAAAAGTGGACATTTTCATTAAACGAAACGCGGAATCCATAGAAGAAAAGATATTAAAACTGCTTCAGTTCTCCGAGATCGAATCCGGCCCGCTGCGCCTCGACCGCTCACTCGGCCCGATAGGCGCTATAATCGACCTGGCCGGCGCGGAGATCGAAGACGGAGTGAAATTGAAGAACGCCAGATATACCGTCGAATGTGACGAATCGGTGCGAAATCTCGAGGTCGAGGTAGATCGCGACAGAATAAAAACGGCGATGGTATTAATTATTAAAAACTCAATAAAATTCGTTTCGGACAAGGGCGCTATAGGCGTGCACGTTTCGAACCTGACCGACCATTTCGACATAAAGATAACCGACGACGGCATAGGCATCCCCGAAGACATGCTGCCGAAGGTCCTGGACAAAAAATATATCATGGAAAACGTTTTAAATTCGAGTGAAGCCTCCTTCAGCCTGGCCTACGTCAAACATATAATGGAAGCCCACGGCGGCACCGTTAAAATAACTTCAAAGGTCGGAGAAGGCTCTCAGGTAACATTGACCGTTCCCAAGTACATTCATTAGGAGTGTTTTAATTGGAAGTCCAGAAACAGGTCTCCGAAAAAAAAGAGATACACGAGCTCAAGGTCACGGCCACGCTTCGCCACATCGAAAAGGTGAAGCAGTTCGTCGTCGCCATAGCCGAACGGCTTGAGTTCCCGCCCATCGAGATGTTCCAGATCGAACTGGTCGTCGACGAGGCTTACGCTAACGCCGCGGACCACGGCTCCGAATGCTCGAAGGAAAAAGAGGTCCATGTCCGCTGCATCATCGAAGGCAAGAAACTTATAATAATAATCAAGGATTTCGGCGGCAAGCCTTTCAACCCGGAATTCTTCGAGCGCATCGCCGATAAGAAGACCTGGGGCATCGGCGGCCGCGGAATAAAGATCATCAAAGAGATCATGGACGAGGTAATGTATTTCTTCGTCACCGGCGTGAGCACCACGCTCTACATGGTCAAGGAACGCCGCGAGCCCTCAGAAGACGGCGCGCCGCCGGCTGAGATTAAAATGTCGCTTCCGTTCTCGTTAGACGACATACCTCCGATGCCGGTGTAATGAACCTGCAATAAAACAGGCAGACGCCGAAAAACGCTCAAACAAAAATACTTAATATAAATAAAAAAGCCCCGATGAAAATTGCGGGGCTTTTTTATTTATATCGTCAGATCGAAGCTTTCGCTATATCACCTTTTCATATATTTCCATGATATCGGAGAACCTGAGTTTTTTAGGGTTGTTTATATAAAGTTTCCCCTGGCCGTAAAGGCGGATAACGTCACCCGCCATGCGTTCGATCCCGTCGGCGGTCACGCCGTAAGATCCAAGTTTTTTGAAAGTTCCGAGTATCTTTAAAAATTCCTCAAAACAGTAAACTGCGGATCGGGCCATTTCCTCTTCATCGGAAGTTACGCGGAAGTTCTCGAAAGTGGCCTCGTCGTTATCGATAAGTCTTTTAAAAACATGTTTATAGAGCCGTGAATAACGGGACGCCGCGGCTTCGTATGAAAACTTCATCAGATGCGGAAAAAGCGCGCCGAGACCGAGGCCGTGTGGAATGTTAAAGTGAGCCGAAAGCGGGTGTTCCAGATCGTGCAGGACGAAATCGCCCTGGCGGCCGACCTGAGTTATTCCGGTCAGCGCGAGAACCGAGATATAAAAAATATTCTCGTGATATTTTATGTTTTTGAGATCCTCCATAACTTTAAAACCGTTCTTCACGAGTTCGTAAACGAGCGATTCGGTGAGCGAATCGGCCACGTCCGAACCGTCATTGCCGGATATATAGGTGTCTAAAAGATGCGACAGAACATCGGTTACTCCGTACGCTATATTTTCGGAATCGAGCGTGACGCAAAATTCCGGATCGACTATCGCGAGGCACGGCAGTATAAGTTCTGACGTGAGTATCGATTTTTCATGTTTCTCGCCATGCGTAAGAACCGCGAACGGAGAGACCTCCGCGCCGGATCCGTATCTGGTCGGTATGGTAACTATAGGATAAGCGCGGGCAAGGGTCTTCATTTTATTTCCGCTCCAGAAGTCGACATATTCCCATACGTCTCCGCCCGAAGCCGCCACTGCCGAGATCGCCTTGGCCGCGTCCATAACCGAACCTCCGCCCAATCCTACCACGAAATCGCATTCATTGTCGTTAAAGAATTTGGCTCCCTCGTTCGCCTCGCTCGAGAGGGGATTGGGCGAAACCGAATTAAAGACGGCCGAATTTATTCCTACATCGGATAGCATTGCGGTTAACTTTGAAAGTTTTCCCGAAGTTTTAGCGAACGACCGCCCCGTGACTATCAGCGCTTTTTTCCCTGAAAAGCCGGCGGCCGATATCAGTTCGCCGCACTCTAAAAATTTACCCGCGCCGAAGGAAATGCGGGGGATCCCGTCTAAATAAAATTCATCCATAATATCACCTATTCCATTTTAATTATCTTTGCGTTTGAAAAATAATGCAGCAGGATCTCTTCGCAATTTTTACCCGAGAGCCCCATACCCTTGGCGCCGTCCTGGCAGAGCCCGACGCCGTGACCCCAGCCCGCGCCGCTGAATGTATATTTTTTTTCTCCATCTTTTCCGGACGCGTCAACGGCAAAAAGCGCCGAGCGCAGCATCCCGAAAAGCTTTCTTATCGGAAGCTCCTTATAAACCCTCTCGGTCTTTGAATTTCCGATAAGTTCCAGAACGGTTATGCGGCCTGACTTTCCCCGTTCCAGTATTTTTATTTCTTTCAGGCCGCCTATTTTAAATTGCTTTTCGATCATCTTATCCATTTCCAACTGCGTGAAGCTTCTTACCCAGCGGAACTTATCCGGATTATTGCACGCGCCGGCAACGCTGCAGTATGTCGCGGGCGGTTTTTTTATGAAGTCGCGAAGCTTCGCCTCATCCGTCGAAAAATCATAATCAACTTTTTCCGCCGTATCTGAAATTTTTACGAGCGAAGGATCGAACGGCGCGCTCCATATCCGGTTTGAATCTTCGGTCACGCCGCCGCAGTCGGCGTGATATACAGTGTCGACGATGTGGCCGTTCGAAACTATTATTTTACCGGCCGTTTCATCGACCGCTTTAACCGCGGAAGCCGTCATGTTCGCGAGGCCGCCGTATGCCTGGCAATGGGTGCCCGCGCAGAAATCATAATTGGCGTCAGTGTGGCGGCTTTTATATTTCGTGAAGATCTCGGAACGAGCGGCTATGGCCTGAGCGCATATTGACTGATAAGGCGAGTTCGGTTCGATCTCGGACGGCACGACTATTTTAAGCATTTCCTCGAGCCCGGTCCTGTTGATTATCTGGGCGAGCCCTGAATTATCCGTTGATACAATAATATTTCCGGCATATCTGGCGGTTTTAAAATTATGCCAGCTGTCGCCGCGGCCGAATTCCATTTTCGCTATATGGACCTCATAGTCCTGAACGATCTCTATTTTTCCGGAAGTTTCTATTTTTTCGACGCGGTCTTTTCCTTTGTTATCTTTATAGGACAGAGAGGCGGATATAACGCATGAAGGCTTCGATATCAAAACCGGATGGACGAAAGCCGATATCTTATTTTCCTCGCGCATCCTGTCGCAGAATTTGCGGGCCAATTCCTCTGATCTATGCGGGGATGCGCACGCGAATACGCTTCGGGTATCTATTTTCAAAGCCGTACCCTTATTTTTAAGCGTACATCCGTAAGTGAAAAATTTGAGCCGGCCTGCCGCTTTCTCTATTTCGCTTAACTTTAAAAGCATCGCCCCGTTTTTTTCAGGTTTGAAAACGGCCGTATAAGGAAATGTCGAAAGCACCGGATAATATTCGATCTTCGCCGGAACGCTTTTCTTCACTTCGGTTATTTTGAGAAGCAGCCCGCTTCCCGAAAAACTTTTTTTTACTCTGTCTTGAGCCGAATAAACATTGACCTTAAATCCCTTCAAAACTTTTATCTCGGCGGTCCTGACATTGTCCATAAGGCATATTTTAAGCTCCAAAGGCATGTGCGCGACGCATTCGTTAGACGGAATATCTTTAATATCAAAGGCTAAAGAAGTCCCGCATAAACAAAAGCATGAGAAGAAGATAAGCGCGCCGGAAAAAATAAGATAAAGAATATGAACCGGTGTTTTATTTTTTTCAGAATTATTTTTCAATATAGATCCTCCGTTTTTTGTTCGATCTTAAATTATTCTAACTATCTTACGCCTTTCTCCAACCGCGATCGGTTTAACAAAGATGACGAAGCCGGAGCCGGCGGTCCTTAAAACATCAAAAAAAGAAACCCTTCATAAGGCTTTTCAAATAAAGCGCGTTTTTAAGCCCGGGCTCTATCGAAAGGACCTTATCTATTTCGGCTATGGCCGCAGGGTACATTCGTTTTTCATAATATATTTCAGCCTTCGACATGCGCGCCCCGATATGCTTTTCGTTAAGTTTTATGGCGCCGTCGAATGACCCGAGCGCGAGGTCCAGCGCTTCGGGATTTTTAGTTTTTTCCTTCAGATACCGAAGCCCCAGAAGATAATAAGGCTCGTCGAATCTAGGATAGAGTTTCGTCAGATGAAAAAGATAGCGGAACTCGCTGTTTAAGTCCATGTGCCTTATCGCTAGCCGGGCGAGGCTGTAAACTATCGGAAGCGAAAGATTGACGTTCGACGCGGCTTTCAAATTTTCAATGGCGCGCTCGAATTCCCCGTCTTCTCTGTTTATCTCGGAACTGAAAAAATACGGCTCGGCCCTGAAGGGATAAAGCGATATCGATGAAGCGTAAGAACTTAACGCTTCTACCCTCATGCCTGATAATTCCTCCATGCGGCCGCGCATCAGACAGGTCTCGGAATTTATATATTTAAAGGCGAATATGGATGAAAAAAGAGAGAACATTATCAGAAGCCATACTATAAAGAGTCTCGCGAACCTGTTCGAAAACTCGAAATTGATCATGTGCCTCTTTTCGTTATCCGAAACCGCGGCCAAAAAAGCCAGCGCCGCGAACAGTATTAAATTAAGGTGCGAAAAAGTCAGCGTGATATTAAACATCGAGTCCACCATCACAAATATGACCGCGCATGATAGTATCGCGGAAAGCTCATGTTTTTCGCCTTTTTTTACGACACTCTTAAGCCCGGCGTATAATATCGCGGCGATCGCGGCGGCATATGCGGAAAGAGTTATGATCCCGCATTCGGCGGCTATGTTTATAAATTCGTTGTGAAGGTGCTGCGGGTTGAAGTTGAACGGGACCATGTTAAACATCCCGGCCCCCTGATAAGCTTTGGCCGCGTATATTGGAAAGATCAAAAGCATCGTGTTGGCGCCTGAACCGAGCAGCGGGTTCTCGCATATCATCTCCCAGCCGGCGCTTAACATATAAAGCCTCTCCGCCGAGGTCCTTGCGTTGAAGAACATTCCGAAAGCCCGCGTCAAAAAAGTTTCATTCGCCTGGCTGAACATATCCTTGAACTGTATGGCCGACGCCGCTATAAAAATAAGTATTATTATATTGACGAAAGATACCGCGCGCCCCGGAGCGAATCTTCTCACCAGAAAAAAATATAACGAGGCGGACACCGCGAACGCTATCTGTGACGACCTCGTCATGGGGATCAGCCATGCCGCTATATACAAAAATTCAAGGACGCCGTACATGAACATCTGATATGGTTTTTCCGAATATATAAAATTTCTGATATTCAAAAGAGCGAGAAGGCCGAAAAAAGGCGCAGCCGCGGCCGCGTCTCCAAGCGTCGAAGCGTAGGCAACGGTCCCGGCAAGCCCGGAAGGGCCGATGTTATTCCACGCATCCATAAAGCGGATGCCGATAAATTCAAGAACGATGACCGCGGCTGGAAATACGCCGGATAAGACAATGCACATAAGCATTTTCTCCACGCGCGAACGGTCGGCGGAAAGCAAATAAAATACCGCGAACCATGAAAAAAGACACGAGAAATATAAGAGTTTGATATAGGTAAGACCTTCGGACATCGAGTTAAATAACGAAAGAAAACTGAAAATGACGAAAGAGAATAATATTACGGCCGCCCCCGGCGCAGTAAATTTTTCCCTGACGGTAAAAAACATCCGCGATATTATGAAAACCGACATCAGAAGGCACAGCACCCCGGATCCGGCGTATACCGCGAAATCTTTGGGTGCGCCGTAATGCGAATAACACTTCGCCGACATCAGCGCAGGCGTTATGAAAAGCGCCGCGCAGGCCGACCAGAAGATAGCGTTTAAAACCACTTTACTTAGTTTTTCCATTTTCCATCCATCTTTCCCGTGCATAAAATTTCAATCAAAATATATCTACGTCGTCAAAAACATCCGCGTCCGGCGCGGCCGTCTTGTGTTCGCCTGGCTGTCCCTGATTTTTGAGGATATTCGGCCTCGATCCGGCCGGAATTTTATCGCCCGAAAGCCTTTCGGCGCCGTCACGCTTTCCACCGCCGCGCCCGAAACCTCGCGCGCCTCTATTTTCGCCGGATCTCAACAGTATATCATTTTCGGGCGACAATATGACCAAAACGCCCATTCTTTCTATTTCCCTCATGAAAACGGCCAACTTGCGGCCAGACGAGCGCAAGCTCATTTTTCTCGCGGCAAGCTCCGCGTCGGCCTTGAATTTAAATCCCGTCTTATCGCTTATGTTTTTAACGATATCCGCTATGGACTGTTCATTGAAATCGCGGTCGAATTTAAATTCCTTCATCGCTTTTTTCAGCTTTTCCCTGTCGGCCTCGCGCCCCGGCGCGGCCGGTTTCACTTCTATTTTTAAATTTTTCCTCGCCTCGCTGATTATTTTCTGGACCAAAGCTTCGGAGTCTTTCACGGGCGGCGGCTCCTGTTTTCCGGGAGAAGGCGCCGGCTGAACGACTTCTACTTTGCCGGGGCCCGCCTGATTCTTTCTGACGTTATCGTAATTAACCGCGTCCTTTTGCCCGCTTCCGCCGCAGGAACAACCGCTGAAAGAAATTGAAAAAAGAAAAAAGATCATTAAAAAGCAATATTTAAAGCAAGTTATTTTATTACGCTTTCGAATTTTCAACGCCTCCGTTCATGCCTTTTTTTATAACGCCCGTTACGGCGTATATCCTCGTCGTCTGCTCGCGGCCCTTCACCTTATGTTCACCCAGATCGGTCGCGCTGATGATATCCTTGACCTCTTCGTATGTGCTCGCCGAGACCAGCACCTTGGAATTAAACTCTTTGTTGAGCCCCTCGAGCCTTGAAGCGATATTGACTGTATCGCCGATGACCGTATATTCCATTCTGTCGCTCGAACCGATAACGCCCGCCGTGGCCTGCCCCGTGTTTATGCCGACACCGATATCTATCGTTACGTCCGGCGGAAAATTCTTTTTCTTATTCAGCATGAAAAGCCGCTTGTGCATTTCAATGGCGCACAGCACGGCGCGTTTAGCGTCGCCGTCGTCCCCCTTCGGAACTCCGAATGTCGCCATTATGGCGTCGCCTATGAACTTATCGAGCGTGCCGTTGTATTTAAAGATAACGTCGATCATTTCGGAAAAATAACAGTTCAGTATAGTAACGACCTCTTCAGGGCGCCTTTTTTCAGATATGGATGTGAAATTTCGTATATCGGCGAAAAGCACCGTCACTTTTCTGCTTTCACCGCCCGCCTTCATCTCGAAACCGGAATCCAGCAGTTCGTCGGCCACCTGGCGGCTCACGTATTTTTTAAAATTGTTCTCGACCATCATGCCGCGCTTGAGCCCTTTGACCATTTCATTAAAGGACGAAGCCAGAAGGCCGGTCTCATCGCCCCGTCGCACGTCGACAAAAGCGTCCAGATCTCCGTCCCTGACTGCCTTCATGCCTTTGACGATGACCGGTATGGGCGAAGTTATATGGCGCGAAACGAAAAACGATATTGCGAAAACGACCGAGAATAATATAAGCCCCCAGAAAACGTATTTTTTCAGGTTTTCCGCCCTGAACGAAACGACCTGTTTCCTCATTATTCCCGCGACGACCCAGCCGGCCGCTCCGCCGCTTTCTTTCAGCATCGCCTTCGAATAAAGCGAGACCTGCCCGTCGAATATCACCGGCAGGGAAGCCATTTTAGATGTATAGGCCGGATCTTTATTTATCATTTTTTCTATAGGCGCAAGGTTCGTTCTGTGAAATTCCTCCATGACGCCCGGAAGATCTTTCGCCGCTATCCCTTTTGGAAACCTGACGTCCCCTATAAGATCGTCGTTAACGTAAGACGCGGCCGGCATAGCTTTTCCGTTGCTTCTGACGACGAATATGAAAAGGAAAAAATCGTTTTTTTCGTCCTTGGCCGAATCCATGAGGCTGTTCAAATAGGCGTTGAACTGGTTTCTGAACGCCTTCAACTTATCGTCGTTTAAAAAACCCGGCGCCTTATCCCTTATATCTTCTACTTTTTCGACATATTTCGTAAGAACGCTCGCGAGCGAATTGACGATCGTCTTCATATTCTGAACCTGGAGCTTTAACACGCTAAGTTCGGAATACCTGGCCTCGACCAGAACGGTCACGAAGACCGCGGTGAAAAGCAGAAGCGTTATCTTGGCCTGTATCGTATTTAAAAATTTCGGCATCTTTTCCGTTCTTACTCCGTGTATAAAATAGCTGAAGATATCGGTTTCAATTCGACGACATTGCCGCCCCGGCCCGGTTCCAAAGCTCCGCCGTCCGAAACTTCGTTATTGAATATAAATTTATGCCACTTCCCTTTCGGAATATTAAATTTAACGCTTTCCCTGTTGGGATTAACGAGAATAAGCGCCGAAGCCCACTTATCACTTGCGCCTGCCTCGCGCTTTATCATCATCGCGAGGCATTTTTCAGGCACGCCAAGTTTCATGTCTTTTTTCAGGAATTTTACGCTATGCCTTATTTCCGCCGCGTTTTTCTGCCGGAATATCGGATGCGCCTTCCTCATCGCGATAAGATTTTTCGTGAATTCAAAGATGCCGGACTTTTCGATCTTTCTGTCCCAGTTTATCATATTCACATTATCGGGCTTGTTATAGCTGTTCTCTTCGCCGTATTTGGTCCTCATCATTTCCTGGCCGGCGTGCAGAAACGGTATTCCCTGGGCAGTAAGAACCAGAAGCGTGGCGAGCTTATGCATATTCTCTATTTTTTCCTCGCTTACGGTCTTATCTTCCTTCGTCGTAAACACCAGTGTATCGTATAAGGTCCGGTTGTCGTGCGCCTCGCAGTAATTTATGCTCTCAAGCGGCGACGAAGCGAAATCGTCGATACTGCCTATCATGCCGCGCGAAACGATATCGGCGCCGGTCGTTCCCTGAACGAATCCGCCTTTAGCGTCCCACACCGAGCCCTTTATGGCGTCGCGGAATATATCGTTGAAAACGGCGAAATCACGGCCTTTCTGAGCACCCTTGACTGTCACGGTTATCGGCGTGGAACCTGCGGCCCAGGGCTCGCCGTATATGAATATATCCGGATTGATCTTTTTAAGTTCGGAGACGATCTCGTAAACCGTTTCGGAATCGATAAGCCCCATTAGATCGAACCTGAACCCGTCTATTTTATATTCTTTCACCCAGTATTTCAGGGAATCGATGATGAATTTCCTGCCCATGGGCGCTTCCGACTTGAATTCATTGCCGCAGCCGGAGCCGTTCCAGTATTCGCCGTTCAATTTAAGCCTGTAATAATAGTTAGGCGCGATACCATTGAAGCTGTGCCGGACAAGCTCGTTGCCTTCCGCGGTATGATTATAGACCACGTCCATGACAACCTTCATGCCGTTTCTGTGAAAAGCGTCCACCATGATCTTCGCTTCCGCTATGCGGCTCGCGTCGGTCGTTTTAGTGGCGTACCACCCGTCCAGCGAATTGAAATGAACGGGCATATATCCCCAGTTATAGGCATCGCTCGATTCGTCGTTCTCAAAATCCTGTATAGGAAGTATCTGTATGGTGTTCACGCCGAGCTCTATCAGATGATTTATCCCCGTCTTCACGCCGGCATTTTCGGTATGGCTGGTGTTTTCCTCCGCTGCGCCAAGGAATTTCCCGCGCAGTTTGACGGAAGTTTTCGGATCTATCGTAAAATCGCGAATGTGCATTTCGTATATGACGGCGCGGTCGAACGGAAATTTCGGCGCGTCCGCAACGGGAGTGTTGTCCGATATCACCATCGAGCGCCCGTTGTGGGTGGTATTACATCGCGAATAAGGGTCTATCGCTTCGGCCGTTTCGCCCGCCGTTTGAACGCGGTATTTGTAAAATTTATTCAGAAGATCGCCTCCGAGCTTTGCTTCCCACACGCCGTTTCCGATGCGGCTCATTGCGTGAACTCCGGAAAATTCGCCGTCATGCGTGTCGAATATAATGACCTCCGCCGAATCCGCGGCCGGCGCGAAAACTCGAAATATCGTACTGGTTTTATTGTATAAACATCCCAATTCTCCGTAGTAGTGGAATTTTTCAAGATAGAGAACGTTGCGCGGCACCACTCGTTTCTTCGAAAAACCCGAAACGGAAACCTCTATGTCAGGAAGCGGCGAACGGTCGGATATCTCTATAAAATCGGCCAGCCATATACGCAGCACGCATACCGCGCTCGTATCCTTGGTTTCGAAGAATACCGGCTCTATTTTTATATGTTCGAATTTCTTTCCGGATGTGATATTTTCAACCCTGACCTCGAGCGAGGCCAGATCGTTAAGCGCCACTTTTTTAGAAAGCACAACCACTATCTCGTCGGTCGAATCCAGGAAAGCCTTTTTAACGAAGGGATTTATATCCGGCTTTTCAAAGAATAATTCACGCTTTCCCGAAACGATGTAAACTTCGCGCGAACCGCTTCCGATCTTTGAGCGGTCGAGGACCCTGTTCGGATCGTCCTTTTTAGCCCACTGCATGAACTTCGGAAGAAGCCCTACTTCACCGCTTTCGCCGTATTTCGAAATATCGAGTTCAAAAACAAGCCCGAATTCGTCTTTCTTAACGGGCATAAGCTCGCGCGTCATATCGTTCGCGGTCAGGTTCCAGCTCCACAGGTTCCATCCCTCATAATCGGCGTCGGGGCGGTGATAATGGACCGCGACCTTTTGCGGCCCCGTTTCGGCCGCGTGAGCGTGGGAGAAGAAGGGCAGCAGTAAAAACGCCAGAAACAACAACATTAAAAATATCTTATATTCCATATTCTTTATACTTCCTTATTTTTTTGATACTTTTGTACCCGCCGGGTCCGTATCTTTTTTAAAAAACCTCTCCGTTCAAACGGTCTTATTCACCGATTATCTTAATGATCAGCCTTTTTCTCCTCCGGCCGTCGAATTCGGCGTAATATACCTGCTGCCACGGGCCGAAATCGAGCCTTCCTTCGGTCACCGGAATTATGACCTCATGCCCTACCAGCAGATTCTTAAGATGCGCGTCGCCGTTGGTTTCGCCGGTCCTGTGGTGGCGGTAATTTATGTTGAACGGCGCGAGATTTTCAGCCCACTCCTTTATGTCGGCCAGAAGCCCTGATTCCGCGTCATTTACGAACACTCCGGCGGTTATATGCATGGCGGAGACGAGCGCGAAGCCTTCCGCTATCTTTGATTTCGAAAGAGCGTCCTCCACGTTCGCGGTAATATTTATGAATTCGACCTTCTCTTTCGTGTTGAACCACATATAGTCGGTATAAGTTTTCACGAAAAACACCTCGTTTGTTTTTTTGTGGTTATTATATCTTATTTTATATTATATTTCAATTAAAGATAAAAAAACGAGGCCGCCCAGTTAAAAGCAGCCTCGTTTTTTGGGATCTGTATTAAATTGTTTTTTTGAATTTTTACTTCTTAGTTAGGGATCTTTTCAAGATCGATAACAAGCACCGGCGAGAACTGGCGGATCCTTGAAAGTTCGATCTTGCGTTTGGTCTTGATGACGATAACGTCGCAGCCGAACTGTTCGTCAAAACGAATTTCAACGTCTTTAACGAGCTGATGGCTGCTCTGGTTCCTGATCCTCTTTATGGCAGCGTTCGCGTTCGAGGAAATTCTGTCCATATGTATGGGCATGGCGACTTCCATTCCGTCCTGGGAAACTTTTATGAAACGCTGCACTGAATCAGGGACCTGAGGCGTGCACGATATAACGAAGCGACCGGTGTATCTTGAACCTTCATCGAATTCATCATATACGATATCAAGCATTACTACGCCTTTAAGATCGTCGGAACGATCGTATGTGTTCTCAACGCGAAGATTTGGATATTTGTTTTTCTGAACTCTCGATTTAGCTTCTTCGGCGGCTTCAACGGAAGCGAATTTTCCGACCCTGACGTAAAGCATGTTGTCTTTCGGCGATTCGTATGCGCCGCGGAGCATCTGAAAATAGCCGGGCATTCCGACTTCCGAAGCAAGCCCGAATATCATCTGTCTTCCGATATCGCGGTTCTTGAAAGGGCCGCTCTGAATTACGAACGGTTCGTCCGCGTCAGGAAGGCTCGAAAGCGCTGAGTCGCTGATGCCGTTCGACCAGCTGTCGGGTGAATACGACTGATTGGCGTATGCCGATGCTAAATTTAAATTCAATGCTATTAAAGCGATAAAAACTATTAAAAATGTGGTCCTCATAATGTTACTCCTTGTATTTTAGAAAAAAATTCTTCTGCGTAATTTTTGTTGGTCGTATTTTCTTAGCAATTTTCATGCCCAAAACTTTTGACACATTGAATTTCCGCAAATCTTAATATTATCGGTTGTTTTCGACTTCACGCCAACGTCATTTTTTGAACTTCTTTCTGACTCGTTTTTAGGCACACTGCAAAATTGTCTAAAAAATAAACACGGAATTGCCTCCGGTATAACCACTCTCGTCACCGGACGGCAAAGACCGCCGAACCACGATCATCGGCGCAGGATAACGGCTGATTTCACGGTTCTTTTTTAAAATTGACCGCAGCTAATAAAACAGAAAGGGCGCCCCGGACGGATCATTTTGCAAAGCGCCCATGCGGACGGGAGATTGAGACGAAGAAGAAGGATAAAGTATATTGATGATATCGAATAAGAGCGAATCACTGGCCATTTGACTGTTATTGAAAAACACGATCACCGTGCATTTCTTTTCAGGATTATAATACATCGAGGTGTTATAACCCGGCAGCACGCCGGTATGGCCGATAAATCCGTCTTCGGTCATAACTCCGATGCCATATCCGCTATAAACCGCCGACCCCTTTATCCGTTCGGCGTGTGTTTGCGGCTTCAGTAAAGTTCCGGCCGCAAGCGCTACCGACCACTTCTTCAGATCGTCGAGCGTCGAAATGACAGCTCCGGCGGCCCCTGAGACCGTTGGATCGATTATGCTCGAATCCTTTCCATAATCGTCATAGCCATGAACAAAGTCCGACCCGATAAAATAAGCGTCAGAAGGATAATATGTATGTGAAAGCCCCAGAGGCGTAAATATTCTCGCTGCCAGTTCTTCCCCGACGCTTTTTCCGGTCACTTTAGCGATTATCAATCCCAGAAAAATATAATTGGTATTTGAGTAAGAATAACTGGTTCCGGGGTACGAAGGCGTCATGCTGCGGGATACTTCGATAAGGTCCTCTTCCGTGTAAATATGCATCGGATCGAGATATGCCTTCATCAAAAAAGGCATGTAACTTGCGTAGTTTTTTATTCCGCTAGTGTGATCGCACAACTGGCGTATGCTGATCAGCTCCGAGTTGGGATACGGTTTTTCGTAATATTTATTCAATTTATCTTCCAGGCTTAATTTTCCTTCTTCGTATAACTGGAGAATGACGGTCGATACCATTGTTTTGGTGATGCTCGCGGCGCGGAACTGATAACTTGTCTTCATGCGGTTCCCGCTCACCTTGTCGGAAACGCCTTTAGCTTTGAAATATGTCCCCTCACCATTGAAAACGCCTATTATCGCGCCGGAAACATCATTTTTGCTCATTCGCGAGACGACCGCCTGTTCGATGGCGAGCTCGCGGTCAACGGAAAAACTTTTAGGCAGAGATGAATCCACGGCGCCGCCGGTGTTCGTTCCTGCGCCGGTTCCGTTATTTGTCCCCGTGCCGCCGGTGCCGTTAGCGGTTCCGGTATTGCCGTTATTCGTATTATTGGCGTTATTTGAATTCGCGTTATTCGAAACGGCCGCCGCCGCGGTATCGCCTTCAGAGTCCGTCCCGCCCAGAAGGCCCATAATAGGAGGCGTTTCGCCGCACCCCGCCATGAAGATAAAAATAAGAAAAGGAAAAACGGCGGCGTAAATTTTCAGCCGGCGCGAAGCGAACGTGAAAAAACGGGCAGATGTCCGCGCGCATACATTCAGTTCAAAAACTCCGCCGTGTCTTCCATTCATAAAAGTTCCTTTTACTTATACGGCCTTCGCGGCTTTTAAACCGGGAACCAACTGAAACCGCAACCGTTGTTTTTTATGTTACAACCCTGTATAAGTATAATAAAAAAAGAGCCAAAATTGTAAGAGCGTGAGTAACCGCAAAATAAATTTGCAATTATTTATATTTTGTATTATAATCATATAGTTATATTTTTTCGAAAATATTTGAAGCGATCGGTTTATAAACGCAACAGCAACGCGAGGCCGCGGCGCGGCACACAAAAAAGATGGTCAAGACCAGGACTTTAGAAAAACAGATAAATATCTCATCGGACGTTCGTTTTATCCAGGATGTCAGACAGACCATCCTTTCCGCGATGAACGAATTCGATTTCGACGACGACTCGAAAATGTCCGTGGCGGTAGCGCTCGACGAGTGTCTCTCAAACGCCATAAGCCACGGGAACGGTTCGCGGACCGAGCTTCTCGTAAACATTAAATTCAGGATCTCTCCCGAAAAAATAGAAATAGTCATCCGCGATCAGGGCTGCGGCTTCAACTGGAAAAAAAATCAGCGTCTTTCGGGGACCGCCGATTTTACCGGCTATGAGGTCAACGGGCGCGGACTTTTCATGATCCAAAATATCATGACCAGCATAAAATTCAACAACGCCGGCAACGAGGTCACCATAACCAAGAGCCGGCGCTGAGAATATTTCTATCGTTATTTACTTTTCCGCTTTTTCACTTTTTCACTTTTTCACTTTTTCATTTTTTCACTTTTTTATTTCATAATTTTATTCAGTTATTTTATTTTTCATCTCAACTTTTTATTTTCCGCTATCATTACCGTAAATTCCAGGCCGTATGCCCATGATCGCGCCGCGAGCCAAAACCTTGTCCTCGCTCGCAATGTGCGGCTTATTCAACGGCCGCCGTTACAGTTCGATATAACTTTTCGCGACATCGCTCGCGCTGCTTCCGATAAAAGGCTGAAGCCTTATTTTTTCAGCCTTCAGTTCATTCGACTCTTTTTCTGAAATGAAACCGCCGGCCGCCATGCTTTCTAAAACGACGCGCTGCGCGGATTTCGCTTCTTCCGGGTGCCTGTAGGGATTACGGCATTCGGGCGTTTTCATCATGGCCGCGAGAACGGCGCATTCGGCGGGTAAAAGCTGCGCGGGCCTTTTATTGAAGTACACGGATGACGCCTCGAGCAGGCCGTAGACGTTATTTCCAAAATACGCGTTGTTAACGTATATTTCAAATATCTTATTTTTGTTTTTGATCTTCATTTCAATTTTTAAAGCGAGCATCAATTCTTTGAGCTTGCGCGCCGTTTTCTGCATGAATCCGCCGCCGCCGCATGATTCTTTCGCCATAAGCGCCATTTCAGAGACCATCTCGGTGATGGTCGGGCCGTCGTCGCGAAGGCTGTCGCCGTTGTATTTATTTAATGCGTAATTTTTAAGCCTTGCCGTATCGATCCCCCTGTGCGTGAAAAATCCCGGATCATAGGCCGCGACGACCGATCTCACGAGAAAATCGGGTATTTCCTTAAATTCTATGGCAACCGATTTTTCAGAGACCATATTTTTGACCGAATCGGTATCGGGCAGTTCCGTCGAAAGCTTGACTATGTACAAAAGAAAGACTCCGCCCATTATGCTCATAACGATGGCGGCCGCGACAAGTTTATAGAAAGTGTTCACCCAGAATTGACTTTTCGTGGTTTCGGTCATAATAATTTCCCCGTTTCATATTATTATTTTGGAATATACTGGATACGACTATTCAAATGTTTTTTTGCGCCTGCCCGAATTATATTACCGAAAAAATTCAAGGCTTGCGGCTGCGTTTTTTTATACGGTTTTAAAATAACCGCGTAAAAACATGGCGGTCTTTAAACTAAATATCGTCACTCGCGGTTTAATTATTATATAATATTGAGAATTATTTAAGTTATTTTTGACTTTTTAATTATAATTTGATAGAATCATTCCGCGAATCACAAGGTTTGACCTAAAACTCACTCAGGAGGAAATATACATGGACATCAATACTTTAATGCCGTTTTTGGGCGGGCTCGCGTCAGGCTTCATTTTAACGGCCATAATAGCCGCGATATCCCGCGGGCGCGGAACCGATTCAGGCGAAAAGCGCCCGGACGCGGTCCAGCTTTTAAGCATTCTTCAGGAAAAAGGCCGTTTCGTGGACTTTTTAATGGATCCGGGAATGAAGGACGCCGATGACGCGCAAATAGGCGCGTTCGCAAAAACCATGCACGACGGCTGTAAAAAGGTCATAGACGAATATTTCCCTCTCAGATCGGCGATCGACGCGGCTGACGATTCCGAATACCGGATCGAAGAAGGTTTCGACCCTTCAACTATAAAACTCGTCGGAAACGTCGGGGCAAAACCGCCGTTCAAAGGCGTCGTGCGCCATTCGGGCTGGTCCGTTACCGATGTCAAACTTCCGGTAAGGCCCGACATAATTAACGCCAATATTATCGCGGCGGCCGAGATCGAAGTAGTTTAAGCCTCACCCGCGCCGGGCGCGCCGCGAAGGCGCATAAATATTAATTAATGGCCGCGGAACATTGAGAATTTAATTTCAAAATTATTAAAATAAAAGGTGAGTTCTAATGAAAGAAACCCCGAAATACATTATAGGCATGGACCTTGGAACGACAAACTGCGCCATGGCCTATGTAGAATATCCGGCGGAAGGGAACGAAAAACCCGAAATAAAAAATTTCGCGATACCTCAGCTTACTGGCCCCGGCGTCATTGAAGAGCGGCAGCTTCTGCCTTCATTCATGTATATCGCGTCCGACGTCGAATTTCCGAAAGGTTCGCTCGATCTCCCGTGGGCCGCGGGCAAAAATTATTTCGTCGGCGAGTTCGCCAGAAAGCGCGGAGCCGAATCCCCGAAGAGACTTATATCGTCCGCTAAATCGTGGCTCTGCCACGGCGGCGTATCGCGCGAAGACAAGATACTCCCGGCCGGAAACGACGTCGAGTGCGAAAGATTCTCGCCTATCGAAACTTCCGCGAAATACCTTGAACACTTAAAGAACGCGTGGAATCATAAAATGGCCGCGTCCGATAAAAGCGCCGCGATGGAAAAACAGACGATCTATATAACGGTCCCCGCGTCCTTCGACGCCGTGGCGCGCGAACTGACGCTCAAAGCGGCTTCGCTGGCGGGTCTTTCAAGCGTTACGCTTCTGGAAGAGCCGCAGGCCGCCTTCTATTCATGGATCAACAACATGGACGCCAAATGGCGCAAGGAAGTCAAAGAAGGCGACGTCATACTCGTTTTCGATATCGGCGGCGGAACGACGGATTTCAGTTTGATCTACGTCGGACAGCAGGGCGGCGAAATGACGCTCAACCGCATCGCGGTCGGAAACCACATACTTCTCGGCGGCGACAACATGGACGTCGCGCTCGCCAACATGGTCCGCACAAAGCTCGAGGCTGCCGGCAAAAAGATCGACAGCTGGCAGTTTCAGGCGCTCTGGTATTCGGCGCGGGCCGCGAAGGAAGCGCTTTTATCCGACCCGAAAGCCGAATCGGTCCCTATAACCATTTTATCCCGCGGAAAGAGCGTTATCGGCGGCGTCATAAAATCAGAAATTTTAAAAAGCGAAATAGAAAATATACTCATCGAAGGGTTCCTGCCGAAAAGCGGCGCGAGCGAAATGCCGCTCAAACAAAAGAGCGCGGGCATAACCGAGCTCGGGCTTCCATACGCGAGCGACCCGGCGATCACCCGCCATCTGTCCAAATTTCTCACGGAGCATGTCGCGAACGAAAATTATAAGAAAAAGGCCGGCGCGAGCTTCATTCACCCGTCGGCGATGCTTTTCAACGGCGGCGTTATGAAATCCGACCTTCTTCAGGGGCGCGTCCTTGAAACGATAAATTCCTGGCTCGAAAAAGAAAAAAGCCAGAAGGTCAAGCTGCTTCCGTCGGCGAACATGGACCTTGCCGTCGCGCGCGGCGCGGCTTATTTCGGAATAGTTAAAACGGGAACGGGTATCCGCATCAAAGGCGGAACGGCCCGCTCATATTATATCGGACTGGAAACGGCGATGCCCGCCGTCCCCGGAATGCGCGCGCCGATGAAGGCGCTCTGCGTCGTGCCTGCCAAGACCGAAGAGGGTTCGGTCATCACCGTGCCCGGAAAAGAGTTCGGCTTAAGGATCGGCGAGGCCAGCGAATTCAAAATGTTCGCGTCGACCACGCATAAGGCCGAAGCGCCCGGAACTATACTCGAGGAATGGAGCGACGGCGATCTGTCCGAAATGCCTCCTCTCGAAGCGTCCCTCGAGAAAAAGAACGGACTGGAAGGCGTGGTGCCGGTCAAGATCGAAAGCCATGTCACCGACATCGGGACCGTCGAGATATGGTGCGTTTCCAAAGACGATAAGAACAGATGGAAACTCGAATTCAATATCAGAGAAAATGAATAAACGATAAGGCGTGCCATGAGTAAAAGATCATCCAATAAAGACGAAATAAAGAATTTAAGGCGCGTCGACGCGCTCACCAGCAGATATTTCATCGGAATAGACCTTGGAACGACCAATTCCTCCGTGGCCTATATCGATAGATTGAGCGAAAAGGGCCAGACCGAAATAAAGATATTCAACGTCCCTCAGACGACCTCGCCCGGAGTGTGCGAGGACCTCGACCTTCTGCCTTCATTTTTTTACTTTCCCGCGGGGTTCGAACTTCCGCCGGGCGCGGCGAAACTTCCGTGGAACGCCGAGGCCGATTTCATAGTCGGAAAATTCGCGCGCGAACAGGGCGCGATAGTTCCGGGAAGAATGGTGTCTTCGGTCAAATCGTGGCTTTGCAACGCCCGCGTCGACCGTCATAAAAAGATACTGCCGTGGAACCGCGACAACAATATGGCCGGTTTTTCACCGGTCGAGATATCCGCTTATTACATCGCCCATATAAAAGACGCCTGGAACCACCGCATGGCCAATAACGATCCCGACTATATGTTCGAGAACCAGGAGGTCATCCTCACCGTCCCGGCCTCGTTCGACGAGGTCGCGCGCGAACTCACGCTTAAAGCGGCTAAAGACGCCGGATTGAAAAGCGTAACGCTTCTGGAGGAGCCTCAGGCCGCTTTTTATTACTGGATCTATAAAAACAAGGTGGACTGGGCCGAGAAGTTAAACGACGGCGACGTCATTTTAATATGCGACGTCGGCGGCGGAACTACCGACTTCACGCTTATCACGGCGTCTAAAAACAGCGATAACTTCCTTGAATTAAAGCGCATCGCGGTCGGCGACCACATACTGCTCGGCGGCGACAATATGGACATGGCCATCGCGCATCACTTTGAAAAGAACCAGATGGGCGGCCAGACCAAACTCGACGCTCTCAGCTGGACGTCGCTCTGCATGAAATGCCGCTCTCTCAAAGAGACGCTTCTCGGCGAGGGCGGAAAGACCGAGGACCATATCTCCATCACCGGACGCGGAAAAAGCGTAGTGGCGAGCACCATGAAATTCAAACTCACGCGCGCGGAAGCCGCGAACATCATGCTCGACGGTTTTTTCAATGAAGTTGATTTTAAAACTATAGACAATAAAATGAAATCGGCTGCGGGGCTTCGCGAGAGCGGGCTTCCATACGCCGACGACCCTTCCGTCTCAAACCATCTGGCCCGCTTTTTAAGGCGCCACATCGGCGACGTTTCAAAAAATAAAACGCTCTCGAAAAGCCATAATATCGAATTCGTCCATCCGGACAAGATACTTTTCAACGGAGGCGTTTTCAAATCCGAGGCCATAAGGACGCGCGTCATGTCGATGGTATCTAAATGGGTAGGCGAAAAGATCGTCGAGGACGGCGCCGCCATAAAACAGAACGAACTGGTGGCGCTCGAAAATTCGGACCTCGACCTGGCCGTATCGCTCGGCGCGGCTTATTACGCATACGCTAAAAGCGGAAGCGGCATCAGGATAAAAAGCGGAAGCGCGAGATCATATTTCATTGGCGTTTCAGAAGGCGAAGCTCAAACCGGAGCGTCGATCCCCATGAAGAAAGAGCGCGCCGTATGCCTTGTGGCGCGCGGCATGGAGGAAGGGAAAAAATCGACGCTCGAGAACGGATTTCAGCTGATAACCAACCAGCCGGTCCAGTTCACTCTTTTTTCATCCACGGTTAATCAGGGAACGGCCGGCGAGATAGTAGAGATAGCCGAAGGCGGCGATTATTTAAAACTGCCGCCGCTTCTGACCTGCCTCACTTACGGAAAGAAATCCAAATCGCCTCAGATAGACGTCACCCTTTCCGCCTATCTTTCAGAGATAGGAACTATCGATCTATACTGCATATCAAAGATCAGCGAACACCGCTGGAAACTTCAGTTCAATTTCAGGAAGCACGAAGCCGAGGCGGCGAAAACTCAAACTGAAGGCACGGCCGGCGAAGCGGATAAAACGCCGAAAACCTCAGTGGAAGAATCCGTTTCAGGGACCGGGGCCGGGACTGTTTCAGGGACCGGCGGAGCGGAACGAAGCTCGGCCGAAATAGGCGAAGAATCCATTAAAGCCGCCGAAAACAATATTGAAAAGGCCTTTTCAGGAAAGACGGCCCAGGATTCGACGGACCTTATGTCCATTACTAAAAAACTCGAATCCCATTTCAACATGAAGAAAGAGCACTGGCCGATGGGACTTTTGCGCTCGCTTTACGCCGCGATGCTTAAAACCGCTGAAACGCGCGATGTAACGGCGGTCCACGAGGAACGCTGGCTGAATCTGACGGGATTTTTATTAAGGCCCGGGTTCGGCGCGCAGATGGATGACTGGCGCGTCAAAGAGGCATTGCGCATAACGTTCAACGGCATAAGATTTAAAAGCAACAAGTCCTGCGTCGTTAATTATTTCGTTTTTTTAAGAAGGATAGCGGGCGGAATGACAGCCGGGCAGCAGCTCGAGATCTACAATAAGAGCGTAAAGGAAAATCTTTTATCGTCTAAAAAAGCCGGCGATAAGCCTTTCAAGATCAGCGCCAACAACCAGGAACAGGTAGAGCTTTTAAGGCTCGCGGCGAGTTTCGAGCTTCTGCCGCAGCATGAAAAAGTTAACATCGGCACGCAGCTGAAAAAATCCATAAACCGCGACGGCGTTAATCCGATCTCCGCGTGGGCTCTGTCAAGACTCGGCGCGCGAAGCCTGGTTTACGGCGGATCAGATTCCGTCATTGCGCCCGAACATGTGGAACGCTGGATAGAAACTCTTCTGGATTTCGACTGGATAAAAGAAAGCTACATCCCGTATTCGGTCATCATGATGTCGCGCGTGACCGGCGACCGCAAGAACGATCTGGGGCCCGAGATAATGGCGAGGGTTCAGAAGCGCATCGAGTCCTGCCCCGCGTCCGAACACTTATATGATCTTCTGATGAACATGGCCGCTATGACCGAGGACGATCAGAAACTGTTCTTCGGCGAATCTCTCCCTCACGGAATAGTCCTTAAAAAATAGTCCGCGCGCGAACTTTTTTTAAAAGTGAAGAATGAATAGCGTATAGTGAAGAGTGAAGAATTGTGGATTGCGAGGGGCCTGAGGCGCTAGTGTCGCTGGAGCCACGGATGGCGTGAAGCAACGGGCAATGAGCGGCTTGCGAGAGCCGGCTTGCGAGAAGCGACCTTCGCCAGCCTTTAATTATTTCAGTACAAATAAACAGAGTATTAAAAGCGAAGCTTTTCAAAACCGGCGGCCGCCGGCCGCGACCACATCTATTCTCTATTCTCTTTTATCTATTTTCTGATATAACGTTTAGCTTCCGCTTCTGGAAAGAGTTACATAGTTAATGATCGTCCTGCACGCGAATTCAAGCGTCGTGGTATATAAAAAGCATTCTTCGAGCGTGGCGCACGCGGCGAAAGTTCCATGGCCGCGGACAACGACTATTTTTTCAGTTTCGAGAAGAGGCGCTATCTTGGCCGCGACCTCGGCGGACGCGACGGCCGTCTGGGCCGATATGACGCGAACGCCGTTCGGAAAATAATAACTTCCCTCGACGTCTATGGGATTTATAAAATCGTTTTTGAGCGAGACCGCGACAACGGATGTCGGATGGGAATGGATTATCGCGGTCTTTTGCGTAGCGTTATATATCGCTCGGTGAACGATAAGTTCGCGGGAGGCGATCTTATCGAGATAATCGTTATCATGAACCGTCGTATAGACGAGATCCTTCATCTGGATATTTCCGAGCATGGCGCCGGACCTTGTTATGGTTATCTCGCGATGAGATCTGTCGCATGTCGACATATTTCCCGAATGGGAATTATTTATCCCCATCAGGAAGAGCTCGCGGCCGAAGAGCTTAAATTGTTCGCATAATTGGTATTTTTCCATATTCATATCATCCTAATATTTTTTTAATATTTGAAACATAAGGCTTTTCGATCACGCCGTGCTCGGTTATTATCCCGGCCAGATATTTCGCCGGCGTAACGTCGAACGCGGGATTTTTTACGCGGGCGTCCTTCGGGGCTATGCGGACGCCGTGGGCGTGGGTCACTTCGTCGGGATTGCGTTCTTCTATTTTTATGCCTTCGCCGTTTTTAAGCGTGAGATCGAAGGTCGATTCGGGTGCCGCGATATACATGGGAACTCCGTTTTCATGGGCCAGAACGGAAAGCGAATAGGTCCCGATCTTATTAGCCGCGTCGCCGTTAGCCGCGATACGGTCCGCCCCCGTTATTATGACGTCCACTTCGCCTTTTTTCATGAGCCATCCCGCCATATTGTCACAGATAAGATAATAAGGTATCTTATCTTCCGAAAGTTCATAGGCCGTGATGCGCGCGCCCTGAAGATAAGGCCTGGTCTCGTCGACCAATACGTGATCGAGTATTCCGAGCGTATGAGCCGATCTTATTACGCCGACGGCTGTTCCGTAGCCGCATGTGGCCAGCGATCCGGCGTTACAGTGCGTCAATATGCGCAGCTTTTTCCCATGTTTCGCTTTTATGTGTTTGGCGCCGTTCATGCCGATCTTTTCACAGATCGAAATGTCATCGGCGTCCATTTTCACGCATAACTTTTCAAGCGACGCGATAATTTCGTCGACGCTCGAAGTTTTAAGTTTGGCGGCAAAGTGATAAACCCTGTCGCAAGCCCATTTTAAATTGACGGCCGTCGGCCTTACATGCGCCATTTCATGGCAGGCTTTTTCAAAATCGGCCAGGAATTTTTTCGTATCCGCCGCTTTATATTTTTTGCGATTTTCAAACGACCACATTAGAAGGCCGAACGCCCCCGCGACGCCGATGAGCGGCGCGCCGCGCAGTTTCATCGAAAGTATGGCGTCGCACATTCCGGCGAAGCTCTTGCAGTTAACGTATTTGTGTTCGAGCGGAAGCTTCAGCTGATCGAGAAAAACTATCTCTTTTTTGAGGCCGTTATAAAGCAGGCTTTTTTCCATTTTCAATTCTCCAAATATTTCAAAATTATAACTTCGTTTTTTTCAGAACCTCGTTAAATAACTGGGTCATTCTAAGAGAAGAAGCGTTAGCGGTTTTTATTATCCGCGCCATATCGACCGGTTCGATCACTTCGTTGTTCGCCAGATCCGTTATTATCGAAAGCCCGAAAACTCTCATGCCTTCGTGTTTGGCTACTATCACTTCGGGCACTGTCGACATTCCGACGGCGTCGGAACCTATTATTCTTAAAAACTTATATTCGGCTGGAGTTTCAAGGCAAGGACCGGTAAGAGCGGTATAAACGCCCTTTTGTATCCTGATTTTAAGATCGCTCGCCGTTTCCTCGAAGATCTTTATCAGAGCGCGGTCGTATGGTTCGCACATATCCGGGAAGCGCGGCCCGAGACGCGGGTCGTTCCGTCCTACGAGCGGATTGCCTCCCTGAAGATTTATGTGGTCGCGGATTATCATCAGATCGCCGGCATTGAAATTAGGGTGCAGACCTCCTGCGGCGTTTGAAACCATAAGAATTCCGGCGCCGAGCGCGTGCATGACCCTTACCGGATAAGTTATCTGCGCGAGATCGTATCCTTCGTAATAATGAAAGCGCCCCTGCATCATAACCACCGTGTGGCCGTGCATCGTTCCGATAATAAGCTTCCCGGCGTGCGATTCGACCGTAGATACGACGAAATGAGGTATCTGATCGTAAGCTATCTCGACCTTGTCGTGAACGGCACTCGCCAGATGCCCGAGGCCCGTTCCGAGAATAACCGCCACATCGGGCTTCAACTGCGTTTTGGTTCTTATGAATTTAACGGTTTCCTCTATTTTCAGGTAAAGTTCTTTTTCCATTTTTTACCGGCCCCTATCCTTGAGATTTTGTCTTATTTCCAAAGTAATCATTAAAAGTTGAGAGTGGAGAGTGGAAAACGGAGAGTTTCGGCAGCGCAGCTTTGCGGCGTTTTTTTAGCGCGGGCAAAGCCCGCCTTCATTAACTCTTCACTCTTCACTATACACTCTTCGCTCGCGAGCTCGTTACCCCTGCGCCTGCTGAGCCGGAGGTTCCGCCTGCTTCTGAGGCACGACCTGGACCTCGGTGGCGGAGAGTATTTCGTCTAACGCTTTGAATTTTCTTTTTATGAACGGTATGTTTTCAAGCATTATCGGCTCGCGTTCGCCCGCGGGAGTGAGCTTGATATTGCCAGCTCTTAAAAGCATATATTCGAAAACGTCGGTAATGACCTGGTCATATTTCAGAGACGGCGCGGGATAGCGCTTCACGTCGGATAAGAAGCCGTAATGAAATATTATCTCGTTCGATGTTATCTCGCAGTATTCGAATCGCGTGTCAAAGAAAACTATGAGAAATATCACGCCGTAAGCGAACGTCATGAAAGCGTAAAAACCTTTATTCATAATTATTTCAACGCTTCGGATCACCGCGCCGAGCTGGCCTAAAAATTCCGGGTATTTTTCGTTCGCCGCTATCATGAGGCATACGAGCGCGAAACATCCCACGAAAATATTTATAAAGATGTTTTTCGTGAAATTAAGCGCGAAAACGAGCAGATTGAACATAAAAACGACCGCGAACATCGATCCGCAGATCCTGCCGGCGTAACCGTCGAGCGTCCCGCCGAAGTTAGCGTATATTAAGATAAAAAGCGACAGAAAAAAGGTCGGATAAAAGAAAACGACCTTCGGATAAGGCCTGATAATAAGTTTTTTCATTGCCATTTTTCAGAATGTTCCTTTAATAGATTTCTTTTTTCAGCCGTGAAAGCCTTCCGCGAAGCCTGAGTATGGACTTGGTATGAAGCTGCGAAACGCGCGAATCGGAAAGCGACATGATGGTCGATATTTCCTTGAGCGTGAGCTCGTTGTAATAATAGAGAGTTATGACAAGACGCTCCTGCTGCGAAAGCTTATTGATTGCGTCGACGACTATCTCTTTCACCTGGCCCGACTCTATGGAAAGTTCAGGATTTTTAGCCGCGAGGTTCTCGACGAGCTGATATTTGGAGCTTATTTCTCCGCCTCCGTCCTCGACGCATATTTCGTCTAACGACATAACGAAGGACTTGTTTTCTTCCTCGTATATTTTTTCAAGCTCTTCCGGTGTTATCTTCATGAACTCGCAGAGTTCCGCCTCGTTCGGCTCGCGGCCGATCTTCATTTCAAGCTCTATCATGGCCGAATTAAGCTGTTTCGCCTGGCTTCGTATTCCGCGCGGCACCCAGTCCAGAAGCCTTAATCCGTCTATTATAGCGCCTCTTATGCGTTTCGTCGAATATGTCACGAACTTTATATTCATGTCGATGTCATATTTATCGACGGCGTTTATAAGGCCGAAGGTGCCCCACGAAACGAGGTCCTCGAATTCGATATGGTCCGGCAGGTGCATTTTTATCCTTCCGGCCACGTATTTTACGAAATGGGCATATTTCAAAATGAGTTTTTCCCGTATTTTAAGATCGCGGCTTTTTTTTAATTCGACCCACAGCTCAGCTTCGCCTTCGCTCAGAAGCAAGGCTTTCGGCTCCGGATTTCCGGATAGTTCGATATTTTCGGAAGTTTCTTTTCCGGCCATTTCCGGGTTCGGTTCGAGCGATGGATCCATTTATCAAGTCCTAACGCGTCTTTGATTTCCGGTTTTCATCTGATCTTTACCTGTTTGCCGTCTTTTGTGGCCGCGGGCGAAACCTGAGTTTCCGAAGTGGCCGTTTTATCGGACGCCGAAGGAGCTGGCGCGGCGCCGGTTTTAGCCGGAGATGATGTTTCTTTATCCGGAGTTTCGGTTGAAGCCGGCGTTTCTTTTTTTGATGCAGGCGTATCCACCTTGACCTCGTTCGTTGAAACCGTGACCTCGACTTTCGCGGCGGGTTTAACGGCTTCAGTTTCAACCGCGGCTTTATTTTCGATCGGGGCCGTGTTCGGTTTAAAATCGCGCGTGGTTTTATTCAGATTAGTTTTTTCGGCGTTTTCAGATGCTTCGTCCACGGCGCCGTATTTAAGTTCTTTGCCTTTGGACCTGTTGAGATATTTATTGAACTGAAGCGTTACGTTCATGTCCTCGTCATCGCGTTTTTTTGTTCTTATCTTTGTAACGGGGGTCGAATTTTCCCCGTCGTCTTCCGCGGCCATGACTATGTCGTTAAATATCAGAACATGCTGATATTTAGTAAGCTCGTCAAATAGTATAACGCGGTCTTCAAGTATATCTCTTACGAGTTTTCCTTCAGCGTAGTCGCCTACGGTGTATTCTACCGTCTTTCCGGTCCGGGTGTTGAATATCGCCGCGATTATGGGTTTAGTTTCGACCATCTCGATCGATTTTATTATCATGCCGAGACCGTCCGATTCCGCCTTCGCCAAAGTGTCGGCAGACTGAGCCGGCGCGGCGGCCGGAAACGCGGCAACCGCTATAAAAAATATCAAGATCATTAATAAAATATTTTTTTTCATTTTCATCATATCTTTCAAATAAAATTTATTGAATTACCGATATAGAGCCCGCGGGAGGAGACGCCGGAGTCGCGGACGGCATCGGCTGGCTGCTGTTTGATACCGACTCAAGGTAACGAAAGCGCCTGCACTCGTATTTAATGTCGTCGCCTTTTCCTTTTTCATCCAGTCCGTTGGGACCGAATGAATAAATGATCTTGGGGTGCTCGCCGGTTGTTGAATTCGTAGGAGCGTCTTCCTTGTAAAGCGCGTATTTATCCTTGCTGCCGGGAAGAAGTTCCTGAAAGCTTTTATGGCCGGCTTCCGGGATCACCTTATAATTTCTGCTCCAGGGATCGCGGAGCGCTTCGGGGTCCCTCAGATATTTACCCTTGAGCTCATTCAAAGTCCTGAGCCGGGCAGGCGGAAGTTTTCCCGCGTTGTTCTGTTCGATCTCGTATTTGGATACCAGTTCGCAAAGAGTTTTAACATCCGTCTTCGTCTTGGTTATCTTCGCTTCCTTTACCCAGTCGATATAGGCGGGTATGGCAAAACCGGAAAGAATTCCAAGTATCGCAATGAGTATTATAAGTTCTATAAGAGAGAAACCCTTATTTTTATAATTACGAAAAATTTTCATAATAAAAATTATATCATGTTTTAAATAAAAATGCAAATCATCCGGCCGGCCCTAGAAAGTCTTTTTATTGCAATTAGATCTCATTTATAGTATAATCACGGCTGCCCCCGAAACCTTTTAATACCGGAGGAATTGTGCTGTTCAATGATTTCGCGGCCTTAGTTAAAAAAGAAGAAGCACTGTTTTTCAAAAAGATACTTCCGCGTTATATCGACCAGTATTTTCGAGGCCGCGGTTATTTTTTTATCAGAAAAATGCTTGACGATCTGGACCGCGGCCAGGTCCACTACATGCTTAAAACGCCTTCGCCTTCACCCGGCGCGGTCATAAAAGCCCGAAGCGTGCTTAAGATCTGCCCCGTAAGAGTATGTTCCGAGGTCCAGTTCGGCCCGGGCGACAGGGTGGTCCTCGGCCATTTTTCGCATACGGAACGCTATACCGCCAGCACTTTAGGGCCCGGCCTTCCGTTTCTGGAACTCCCCGCTTCGGAATATAAGACGGTCGTTGACAGAAAGCATGTGGTCATATTTGAAGGCTCTTTCAAAATGCTCGGCTGCCGGACGCGCCGCGAACTCGAGTTTCAGGTGCTCATGACGATCATGCACGAATACGTCCATTATTTCGAGACCTTTTTTTTCAAAAGCGAACAGACCCTGACCGCTCGCGAAGAATCGCCCGAAGGCGTCATAGTCCGCCACTATTCGCTTGAAGATTCGAAAAAAATGGATACGAACTATCTTTTAAAACTTTATTTTATTTACGGCCTGCTTTTTACCGCTCTCGCCTCGGCTCTTTTTGTAATTCTAAAATAATACGGGCGGCCCGCCGCTTTCCGTACCCGCATAAAACACAAGGCCGAGAAAACCCCTTGCATTTTTTTATTTTTTAGTATAAAATCAGTCTCTGAAAGAATTCACGGCTCGCCGTGATGAATTAAAACCGTTGTTTTTTATTATACGGAGGTACGCACATGACCGCGCAGGAATTTCTTGAAAAGCTTAAAGAAAAAACGGGCGGAAAAATAATACGGGAAGACATCGATCCGATGAGCTACAGCAGCCCTCATTCCGGACCGCTGCCGAGATTCTGCCCTCGCCTTTACGCCGATTATAAACAGCACTATATAAAGGTCGATTTCATCGACGCCGGCGAGATCCTGCTGGAAGTGAATATGGGCACCCCCCACATGCTTTTAATAAGGCCCGAGAACGTGGTCAGCAAACTTCTCGACAAAATAAATCTTTCGCCGGAGGTCAAGATCGGCGACGCCGCGTTTGACGCGCGCTATATAATCCAGAATGTTTCGGAAGAAAACGCGAAAAAAACCATCACAGAAAAATTCAGGGGCGTCATAAAAGATCTCGAACCTTTCGTTGAATTCGAAATGACAGGAAAAGAATACAGGCTTTTAAAACCGGTCAGCATCGCCTCGGATTACACCCCCGAAAAAGCCGTTTCCGACCTGGACGCGCTTATCGAACTCGTTGACGTGATAAAAGCCGCTAAATAAATGGAGGCATCTAATGTTCGGCCTTGGAACTTCTGAATTGATAGTAATTTTAATAATAGCTCTCGTCGTTTTCGGACCGCAGCGCCTTCCCCAGATCGGCGGCGCCATAGGAAAAAGCATAAAAGAATTTAAAAAATCCATGAGCGACACCGATGACGACAAAAAAAGCGGCGCATCGATATCCGATAAAGAACCGGAAAAAAACTCCGGGCCCGGCGACGACAAAAAATAGGCGCCGTCTCCCGGCTTGCGGGCGCTCTCATATCAAGTCAAAAATAAAATACCGTAAAATAAACGATCTCCTTACGCCGCGGAGCAGAGCCTTTTGAAGACCTGATCCGAAAACGAAAGGAGATCTTTTTTATAGATATAATTTAACGCAGGGTTTTTAATAAGATGATATCGAAAGGCATCATCTTATTCCAGCGCCAGGCGGTTCACGCCCCGGCCCTGCCCGGATCCCTTCAATTTGAACTTTTGCAGCATAGCCTGTAATTCAAGGGCCTGGGCCGACAATTCCTCACTCGCGGCGGCCGCTTCCTCCGCCGTAGCCGTATTCTGCTGAGTGACGCGGTCGACCTGTGAAAGACCCGTGTTGACCTGCGCGACGCCTTTTTCCTGATCTTTTGACGCCGCCGCGATCTCGCCGACAAGGTCCGTTACCTTCGTAACGCCCGTGACTATTTCGACTAACGCTTTCGCCGTTTCATCCGCTATTTTCGAACCGGCGTCAGCCTTTTTGATGGAGCTTTCTATCATTTCTGCGGTTTCCCGGGCCGCCTTAGCGCTTCTCTGCGCGAGACTTCTGACCTCTTCCGCGACGACCGTGAATCCCTTTCCGTGTTTTCCGGCCCTTGCCGCTTCAACCGCCGCGTTAAGCGCGAGCAGATTCGTCTGGAAAGCTATTTCGTCTATCGCTTTTATTATTTTGGCGACGCTTCTGGAAGCCTCGTTTATTTCAGCCATAGCATTTTGCATATCACGCATCCTCTTGTTCCCGGCCTCGGCCGAGCTCCTCGCGCTAACGACGAGACTGTTGGCCTGCATTGCGTTCTCGGCGTTCTGCTTCGTCTGCGAATTTATTTCCTGCATGGAAGCGCCGATCTCTTCAAGCGAGCTCGCGGACTCCGTGGCCGTCTGCGAAAGCGACTGACTGGCGTCAGAGACCTGGCGGGCCCCTGTATTTACCTGGTCCGCCGCGATATTGACGTGCGAAAGAATTTCGTTTATCGAGTTCACCGTGCGGTTCATCGAAGATTTCATTAAAGCATAATCGCCATTATATTCTCCGTTCATCGATATCGCCAGATCTCCGCCGGCCATTTTTTCAAGACATTCGGCCGTTTCACGAAGCGGCCTGACTATGGCGTCAAGAGTTTCGTTCATGCCGCCTATTATCTGGCGGAATCCGCCCTTGAATTTCTCGATATTTCCGCGTTTTGAAAGTTCGCCGTTCACTGCTGCTTTAACAAGCGTCAATGTTTCATCCACGACGCCCTGAAGATTATTTTTGACGGAATCCATTATCTGGTTCGCGATAGCCGCTTTTCCCGGAAATTTAGGAAGCGTAGCCGTAAAATCGCCTTCACTGTAGGAGGAGGCGACCTTGAAGAAGAGCAGGATGCTGTCTACGTGGAATTTAACCATATAATTTACGCCTTCAGCCATTTTCTTGTATGAACCGGAAAATTTTTCGACATCCATAAAATATTCAATATCACCGGCTTTTTGCTCTTCATACATCTTGTTCATGGATAGCGTGAAATTATTGAGATTGCCTATCAGCCCGTTTATGTTGTTTTTGGTCTCATTGAAGTCTCCGCGGTATTCTTCCGTTATCGGTTCGGGAATTACGCCTTTTGAAATGTTTTGAATGTATTCGGCGGAAACCCTGATGGGTTTGAGAAAAGCGTCGATCGTGTCATTGAAGGCCATGACAACGGGAGCGAATTCAAAATTAGTGTTCGCAAGATCCCCCTTTTTATCGAGCTGCCCGTTCTGAACTGAACCGTGCACGCTGCGGATATTTTCTATGAGCCCCGATATGGCCCTGTTAACGTTCCCTGCTATAATAAGAGAAATTACTATAAAAAACACCATTACGCCAGCGTTTATCCATATTATCCTGCCAAGCGTCATGGCTATAAAATCCCGCGCGTCTTTTTCAAGCGTGCTAACCCGAAGCTTTAAAACGGAGGTCGCGGTATTGACCTGTTCGAGAAATCTCTCGTATTTATTATTGATTGCGCCGAAAAGAAGAATATTTCTGGCGCTTTCATGGCTGCCTTCGTCTATCATCGGCATAAATCGGGAATTGACCTTTTCTAAAAATTCATTCCAGTAACCGTTAACCTCTTTGACCGAAGCCGATAATTCGGCCGACCAGGCGAGGATTTTGCTCATTTCATCAAACTGTGCCGCGACGTGCGCTTTTATATTTTCAAGCTCGCCTTTGCAGGCCTTGACGCGATCGGAGTCCTTATCCACCGTTAAAATAACCAGGCCGGTCTTATAATTTGAAAGATCATTACTGACCGTGTAAAGCTTTTGAACGACGTCCTTCGCCGAACTTATTTCGTTATAAAGTTGGCTTCCCACCTTAACGCGGTCAAAAGATGTCATGAACATACGCACGTTCAACGCGGAAAAAGCAAGGACAACGATTATAAGGAAAAATAATTTTGAACGGATCTTTATACGGTCAAAAAAATTAATTTTCTTTATTAAGTTCTTAATTTTTTGAAGCATTACGCCCTCCTCGATGAACGCTTTTTCTTCAAAGGCCCGCTTCGTCAGCTAAGACTTGCGGGCCTTTTCGTTACAATATTTTACCCGTTATTTTTTCTTTGCGGCGACGAATTTTTTACCTATGATCTCCTGGCCTTCGGGAGACATTACGAAATCAAAAAATAACTTGATGTTATCTTTCGGGACCTCTTTGGATACAAAGATGAGCGGACGGCTGAGTATATAATCGCCATCGGCAACAGCTTCCGGGGTCGGAGCTATCTTATCGATGGAAACCGTTTTAATGCCCTCGCGTTTCCATGAGATGGAAGCATAAGATATGGCGTTAGGGTTTTTCGAAACTTCTTCCGCGCAAAGCACAGGTTTATCGACTGTTTTAGCGGCTGCGTATTCAGCGCCGTCAAGTATTATTTTTTTGAGTTCTTTATGGGCTCCGCTTGAGGGCGGATCAATAACTACCTCGATCGAAGCGTCAGAACCGCCCACTTCTTTCCAGTTGGTGATCTTGCCGGTGAATATGCCTTTGATCTGATCTTTCGAAAGATTTGTAACCGCGTTCTTTTCATTTATGAATACAACGACCGGGTCATAACCGAATATCTGAGTGAAAAAATTGTTTTTCTTATCGTCCGCGGTAAGGTTCTTGGCCACGCCGGCGATAAGGCATTTCCCGTCAACGAGAGCCTGAAAAGCATCGTTTGAATTGATCGACTGCATGCTGTCGAATTTGATCTTGTTTTTCTCGGTGAATACCTTTGTAAGATCGGGCATGAGATTATCGGTTATCGTGGACGCGCCCGCGAAAGTAAGCTGCGCGAAAGCCGCGGTTGAAAGGAAACTTACTATGAATACCGCCGTTAAAAATACCGCGATAAGGTTGATGGTCTTTTTCATTAATAATACCTCCATATTTTTATTTTTGCGTATGCAGTTTTATTTGCATTTTGCATGCCAATTAATTAAAGCCCGCAAAAACGATCCGTTCGGCTTAATACTCAATTTCTTTCAAATCTGCCGTGCTTCCAAAAGAACGCCTGCTCTTTTCGGTTCATTTCTTTGAACCTTTCGGTTCATCTGAACGAATAGGTCCGAAAAAATTATATGAAATAAAATCGGCGGTAACGCGTTTCGAACTTTAAACAATGTCCTTTGCGGCTCGCAGTCATATTTTCATAACGCCATATTTTTATTGACTTTATTTTCATATTACGGTATATATTAGTGCATGGAAGGTGATGAACATGAGGAAGCTGAAAAAATCGCGGCTTATATTTGCGGCGCTGTTAACGATATCTTTATTATTGCCGTCGGCCTCACCGGCCGCTGAAAACAAAAAAAACGCTGGAGCTTCCGAGCTTAAAATAGGATTTGTCGATCTGTCAATATTACTTGCGTTCCACCCTCTAATGCAATACTATTCGGTTGATTCCGACGCCTTTATAAAACCGCTGAAAAAAGGGCTCTCAAAACAGGAACTTTTGGACGAAGCGGCCGGCCGCCAGCAAAAACATAAGATATTCGCCGAAACCAGCGGCGGAGAGCTGAAAAAACTTCAGCAGGAACTCGACTCCGTGGAGAACGAGATCAACAGATTAAGAGTGGGAGTAAGCCGCGAACAGGACGTTATCAACCGCAATTACACCGAGGAATATACCGCGCTTCCAAATGAAGCGGACAGAAAAGCGCGCACGCAAAAATACCAGAAGGCCCTTTCGGATATCGATATCCGTTATTACGGCGCGAAAAAAAAATATGACGACCGCAAAGCTCAGATAAATGAACGCTTCAATGAAATATCACGTTCCAATCGGGAAGTGGATTATCTCGATAAAAAAGCCGGCCTTGAGTTTTTAAACGAAATAGCCGAAGAGATCAACGCTTCGCTGAAAGAAGTGGCCGAAGAGAACCGCGTGAGCGTCGTTTTAAATTCAGCCGTTATTTCCGGTTTCACGCCGCCGGAAGATCTCAGGCACGAAAACCACATGGTGGAAGATCCCTACCTGCCGGGCGCCGCGATACCGGATGTAAAATACGGAGATCTTTTCGAAGCGCCAGCCGGAGCGGAAGCCTCAAAAAACGCTGACACCATATCCGAAAATTGTAAAGCGGTTTTTAACGGACGCGGTTCGTTCATCGAATCGATCATGAGAAAAGGCGTGTCGATGCATTCAAACCGAATGTTCGCTCACGGCGGTGAAAATTTAACGATCAAAGTTCTTGAAAATATTCTTAGAAAATATTCGGTGCCTCAGGCTAAAATGGATATAATGACCAAAAGGCTCATTAAAATGATGAACGCTGATTTTGAGCGGACGAACCGCACGGAAGAAGAAGAAATTCCCGCATCAAAATGACGGGGCGTAAGGTTTTTACTTTTTAGCTCCATTTTTTTTTAAGATCTCTATGACCCCGGTATCGCCTTTAAGTATTGCTAAAGTCAGAGGCGACTGACCCCGGCTGTTTCTGGCGTTTATATCAGCTTTCTTTTCGATGAGCAGTTTCACTACTTCAAGCCGGCCGTTCTCAGCGCTTATGCTTAAAGGCGTTCTTCCCTTATCCGTCTTCACGTTTATATCCGCGCCGCTTTCTATAAGCAGCTTAACCGCTTCGGTATGGCCGTAACCGGCGGCGAGATATATAGGGGTCACGCCTCCGTTCGTTTTCGCGTTTATATCCGCTTTTTTTTCGATCAATAATTTGACGAACTCACACCGGCCGCTTGAAGCCGCGGTATGTATCGGGGTCAACCTTCCGTAAACCCTTACGCAGCTTTTATTATAGCCGTTTATATCCGCGCCGCTTTCTATCAGCAATTTTATGGATTCAAAATGATCGTCGAATTTTTTTTTATACGCGCGATTAAGAGATTCGAGGGTTTCTTTCCGTTTCGGATCGCTCTCGTTCTTTATTTCGTTCTCATCTACGGAATATAAATTTCCAAGGCAGGAAACTATAAGATCGTTCAAAGAGACCAGATTGACGTCTGCGCCGCTGTCTATAATTAATTTGGCGGTTTTACGGCTGCCGGAATCCACCGCCAGATGGAGCGTGTTCTGGTTATGGACGTTCATCTGGTTGATATCCGCGCCTTTTTCGATCAGCAATTTAGCGGTTTCATAGGCATCTCTAGTCGCCGCGGCATTAAGCGGCATATTTCCCAGAGCGTCTTTTTCCTTTATGCTCGCGCCCTTTTCGATCAAAAGCTTCGCGATCTCATATCTGTTTTCCGCCGCGGCCCAATGCAGAAGGGTAGAGCCGGTATGGTCTTTAGCTGAAACATCCGCTCCCTTTTCAATAAGAACTTTGGCCATTTCGGCATTATCCGATCTTATGGCTTCCAATATGGGATTCATGAAATTCTTATCTTTCGCGTTGACGTCCGCGCCTTTTTCGATCAAAAATTTGGCCGCATCGTTATTTTTGGTGAAAACGGCCTTGTGCAGGGGCGTTCTGTTAAAATCGTCCTTTGAGTTGATGTCCGCGCCTTTTTCAACCAATAGCCGGATCATTTTTATTTCGCTTTTTTCGGCTGCTATATTTAACGGCGTTCTGATATTAAGGCCCCGGGCATTGATATCGGACCCGGTTTCTAAAAGCAGCGAGACCATTTTAAGATCATTTTTTTCAACCGCCAGATGCAGCGCGGTATTATCCGAACCGTCCCTTTCATTGACGCCGGCGCCTTTTTTTATGAGCGCGGCCGCTTTTTCAACATCTCCCGCCTTAACCGCCTCATGCAGGGCCGGCGCTCCGAAAGATATATTCACTTCTACGGCGCATGCCAGAAAAAGCGAGAGAACTATCATAAAAAGTTTGGTCTTAAAAATAAGTTTTAACATGATCCAAATTGCCGCCTTTTTTAAAATGGAAATTCTTTTTTTTCGGGCTTAGCGGTTTCATTTAATTTCACAACCATTTCAGGTCCCGTCATAACGATCTCGCAAAAAGAATTTTTGTTTTCCTTTAGATCTAATACGGAGCTTAACTGTTTCGATAATTTTTCAAGCACGGCCGCGTCGCCCTTTATTCTGACCGAATACCCCTCAGCCTCCGAAACCGATGCTTTTAAAGAATCGAAAGACTCTCCGGCTCCCGCCAAAGTATCACCCGTCAACTTAAAAGGATCCGCGTCGAGACAAAGATCGGACATGTCGATATTAGCTTCATTGCCGCAGGCGTAAAAAAGCTGGCAGTCGGCGCAGGAACTTTTAACGTCAGCCCTTGACTCCGCGGGGTTCAAAAGAGCCGCTCCCTGACGCGTTTCACTCACAATAACGTTGGCCGGTTCGACACAGTCGTTCGCCGCCGGGCAGCTTTCACAGGTGTTTTCAACGCACGAGGCGCTTGATGACGCTGTCGGGCCAGTTCCCGAAAACAAAGCGATACCAAGAGAAAACAGCGCAAAACTTATAAAAAGAGTCGCGAATAAAACGAAGGTCGTTTTAACGGCAAAAAAAAGTTTTTTCATAAGACCTCCTTTATTTAAAAGAAGATTTGCTCATATAAATCAGCTTAGAATAAACATTAGCGTAAAAGTTAAATGCTTTCCCGGCTTTAAATCTTTCGTTGACGACTTTTTTCATCTTGATTAGAAAAATATGCTATATTAATTATATAAAAGAATTCACCATAAGTCAATGTAAGAAGTCGAAATTAGCTGAAATAAGAACCGAAGGTCCGGCCGTCAATTAATATATACTTAAATTTTAACGACAATATTTAAAAATAAGCGGGATGTATTAAAAAACAAATTTTTAAAATTACCAGCTTTACTAACCTGTTGCGCAAAGAACAAAAAAAGGGGTGGTGTATTTATGCATATTAAACTCCATAAATGAGTTTACATCTCAGGTCCGAAACACTAACCGTCAGGAAATACTATGTCAAGAAAATAATTTCTACATACAATTAAAAAAGAAAAAAAGGGTTATCGGGATTTATATTTGCATTTGACTTGACTAACCCCTCGCTTTAAATATATAATAGTAGTAGCAGGAATTTTTTATGCAATTTAAAAATTATCCTATAAAGGAAAGGGTGGTGTATCTTTATGTTAAGAAAATTATCATTATTTACCTTATCATTATCAGTCTTCATCTCTTTATTTATCTTCGGGTCAATGGACTCTTCTCTCGCCGCCAATAACGATACGGTCTACAGCCGTAACGGCGAGGTCTATGTCATGATCGGCCAGGGCACCCGCATGGGCGTTTACGCCAGCCAGCAGCTGGTCGGAGGAGCTCGTGTAACGAAAAAACCTGACGGCGTCAAACTTTTTGGCGACCCCGCGATAATGGATAATTACCAGTCGCTGGCCGTCGATCAATTCAGAAATATCTATGTTTTGTCCGGCAAACTCGATCCGGGCCTTATCGCGATGCCTCTGGATTCTTATTTCCCCGTCGATCCGCCTGAAGCCGAAGGTATAGTCGGCGTCGGAAACGCCGGCGGCACCGAATTCCACGATGTAATAAACCATTGCGACGCGTCTCCCAAGTCCTGGCACAATTCTTACCCGAGGGAAGACATAGCCAGAACTCAAAAGAACGATGTCGCCGGATTCGCTACCTGTTACGGCCTCGGTATAGCTCCCGGGCTTCCGCCGGCCGCTATCATGGCTAATTACCAGGCCAAATACGTAGGAAGAACGGGCGATATAAGG
>CAZKCG010000018.1:0-53973 GCA_964551445.1 uncultured bacterium
GTTATTTCCTTCGGGACATAGTAGCCCTGCATCACGCCGTTTTCACGATAGGTAATTAAATCGAGATTAGAACCCGCTGCGGCGTCTTTATAGGTCTTATAGTTTATCGTTATCTTGTGACCTGACGCCGTATCGTATTCTTTAGCGTATTGACTCTCTACCTCGGCGGGCTGGATGTCGCCTTTTGAGAATGTACGCATAGCCTCGACCGTCTGCATCTTCGCATAGTTGATTTTATTCGCCGCTATCAACGATAAATCTTTCTTCATCGTCATAGCGATAGGGTCGTCAATGGCCTTCTCTGTACCTCTCTGTATATGCTGTTGCGCGTTCGGGCCGTACTCTATCGAACCTGGCCCCTTGCCGTAATACTCGCCGACCATGAATGTCGTATAGTCAGCGTTATTGGCCGCGAAGTCAGCGAGTGCATCGGCCTGTCCGCCTTTGCTTTTAAGCTCGTCGATAACATAGTTTTTACGGGTCTCGAACCAGTCCGCTAAACGCTGGTCGAGTATCTTTAATTTGTCTTTGGGTATGCTGTCTAAGTATTTAGTCATCTCGGCGACTTTGAAAGGGTTCTTGATACCGAAACGCTCGCCTACAATACGCCTTGCGGTTGCTACGTTCCGAAGATCAGCATAGGAAAGACCGTCAGCTTTCAGGGGTTCAAAGACGCCCTTATTTACTTCGTTCATGTAGCCTTGCGCGTAGCTCGGCAGATAGAATATATCCTCTAAGTGTTTCTGTAAATGCTCTGCTGCTTGCCCTGCGAGTTTTCCGACGCCTACTACCCTGTCGTATATCGGTGAGAACACATCGACGAACTCACGGCGCATCATTGCGCCCGGTGTTTCAGCTTTTTTCTTTGATTCCTGTTTGATGGACTGTTCTTGTTTCCCGACATCCTCGAGCATCTTCCCCATCTTCGCCGCTATTACAGGGTCGCCGACTGTGGCTTTGCGGTCGAGTGAGTAAGGTTCGGATTTGCCGAAAATGGCTTCGTAGGCGTTCTGCAAGGTTCCAGCGCCGAGAGCGGAGAGCTTAGAACCCGACGGCGTTAGCTTATCGGGTCTTGTTTTTAAAGCGTCTTGAAGTTCTGCGTCTTTAGCTACTCCGCCGCCGTAACGCTTACCGCCTATCGTTGGCATAGGTTTACCAGAAACAGCCTCACCGAAACCTGAACGAACAGGCATAACGACGCTATATGTCTGGCCTTCTTGATCGAAACGCGCTGGGCCTTCTGGTTTGTTACCGAAATTAATATCGATAGGTTTATTGTTTATTATGGCGTCTTGTAAAAACTTAGCATCAAAATGACGCGCCTCCATAGAGTCAGTATCAGCCTTGATATTAGTTGTCACGCCATTAATAACGAGCTTACCGTCTGTGATTTTCAGCTCGATATACTGCATCGGTTTCAACTGGTCAAGGTATGTTTTCGCATTTTTTAATTGAGTTGCTTCCGACGCCTCGCCACCAGCCGTAATATCAAGTCCTATACCCTTGAGGTCAGGTGCTTTAATATCTGACTTAATAGACTCAGTTAAGAACGATTTGAACGCAGCAGGGTTGTTTATAGTAACAATCGGGCCTTTGCCTTTTGGTATTACATTGCCCGCCATCTCCGTGCCTATCGGTCTTCCGACGGCACTTGATTCAACGCGCTCTATGCGGGGATTAAGTTTCGATCTGTAAGCCTCGAATGGATAGAAGCCGTCTTTAGCGTCCGTCGGCAGCGTAAATAGACGCTTACCGTCTGTGATGTATGCCCTTCCGCCTTCGACATTAACGCCGCTGTATGCGGGTCTTGATTTGTCTATGTCAAATGACGACGCAACTTTCATTATACTTTCGATACTGTTAAGTTCCGTCGCGCTCGCTTTATCTTTGCCTTTAGTGATTTTGATAGGTTCGGACTGAGGTTGTGCTACTGGTGCGACCGCTTGCGTCAATCTTTCATTCACGACTGCTTTGGCTTTGATTTCACCATCTTTTGCTTGTAAATCTTTATCGAAAATATAAGACTGACCACGGCTACTGATTAAATTAACCGCTTCGTCTATCGCTTCTTTGCGAGTGTTATACTCTCCGAATACCTCGGAGTTTGTTTTTTTATCATCTAAAAAACTATCTTTGATGATTTGAATACCGTTTCTTTTTTTGCCGCCGGTATAACCTTCTTCGGGCGTTAAGAGACGATAAACAATACTTTTCATGGCTGGTGTTCCGTCTGACCTTTTTTCACTTGCGCTTTCAGCGGTCAGAAGATTGTTTTGTTTTTCACTGTCGTATTTGTACAGGTCTTTTATTTCCTGCCCGTTTGTGGGTACGGTTTCAACTGATTTATCATTTATCCCGAGCTTGCGTCTCTCGCTTTCAACGCTTCTTTGATACATCCCTAACTCGTCGGGCGATAGTTTTCTACCGTTGAACGTGCCTGTCCTTAATATGTTTTCACCTTCGGCGAGACTGTTTTTGATTTCTTGTCTTCTCACAGGGTCCGTTATAGGAGCCTTTGCCTGCAACTCAGGATACTCGGCGAGAACTTCGGGCGGAATATCTTTCCCCTCTGCAAGAGCGTGTTTTATTACGTCGAAATGCCGAGCAGGTTTTTTCAAACCCTCTCCAATATCAATATCTTTCAAACCCATTTTCAACCACTCTTTACGAGCGAGTAAATCACTCAATACTTTTTCGTGGCCCTTCGACGACGTAACGCGAGAGTATTTATCACCGCCACCGGTGCCTTGAGCGTTAGCGCGTGTCTTTTCGAATTCTTGATTCCACTCGTCAGATGTCATCTGCCAAGGTTCTTTGACTGCCGATGTTTTATTCACGCCGCCTTTTGACTGTTCAGGATAATACTTATGTATTTCAAGTGCGTCTTTGACCGCGTTTTTCTTGTCAGCGATGCCCGAAACATTATTCCTTGACTGCGCCCGACGCTGTGAGTTTCCTTGCATCGAGGATGTTTTTTCAACGGCCCTCAAATGCGAACCTGTCGCCTTCTCTAATTCTTTCGTAGAGGCGTCGAACATTTTGTTGAGTTCTTTTTCAGTATAGTTTTTCGCTAATGTTTGTGACCAAGTGTTATAATCTGTATATTTCCATTGAGGCGTTTCAACTGCCGAGGATTTCTCGGTAGTTGGTTTCAAGTCAGGATACTCAGCGAGGACTTCGGGCGGCACAGACTTGCCGTCAAGGTATGCTTTTGTTACTTCCGCGCCGTGTTCTTGTTTTATAGCCTTATCGAACCGCTCTCTAACTAACGCTAAGTTATCAGGCGTGTTTATTTCCGTAGCTTTTAAGTTTTCGACGAGTGACGATACTGGTTTTTTATCGATACCGAGCATCGTAAAGTCTTTCTTGCCGTCAAGTATCTCTTGTGAAAACTCTTTGTTTGTCATTTGCCAAGGTTCTTTAGTTTCGACGGTTTGAGCAGGTTCCTTCCGCCACTCAATACCCTTTTTATCGAGTAGGCGTCTTGCTGCTTGCACGGCTGCTTTTTCATCCATGCCGTTAGCAGTTTCGATTAGTTTTTCTATCCTTGTCGGCGGTCTTATTTCGCCGCTCTCAACTTTCTGATTGTATTCAGTTCTTAACTTATCACGCTTTTCGATTAGTTCTCTGTCTTTAGCGGCCTGTCTTTCGACTAACTTTGATTTTATATTAGCGGGTATGTTTTTATGTAACGCCGGTTCCCCGATATCCTGACGACTTGCGCCGTTTGTCGATAGATAAGTTTCTTCATCTATAACCTTTGGAGTTGTTTTCTCGGCTTCCCGTGCTATCTTAACTGCTTTGTGTACTGCCTCATCCGCTGTACCTTCCCAACGAGACCAGTTCATATCGTTAGGGCGTTTATTGTTGTGTTTAGTTATATTTTCACGGGCTGATTTCAAAGCGATTTCTGCTGCTTCATCTATGGTTTTACCTTCGGACAATGCTCTTTTGAAATTAAGAACAGCCCCTTCTCTCATACGATACTCGACACCGGCGGAGCCGACGGCTAATCCCTTGCCGCCTTCGTATGGTTTGGCTAATGTACTGTATTGATAAGCGAGGGCGTTAAGTTGGTCATCTATTGAGGTTTGCTCAGGAGTAGGTTTCGTATCCTGTTTCGCAACTTCTTTCTGGATAGTAACTTCTTCACGCACTGCTTGAAGAAGCTCCGGGCCTTTCAATCCTTCGGCCTTCTTTTCAGCTACGATCTGAGGGATTGACTTAGTTATAATAGCTTCCGGGGCTTGTTTACTCTCAATGGTCATACCGGGTTTAGGAATGTTAAGAGGTTCGAAAGATTGTGAGCGTTCTGTTTCGGCATTTAATATCAAAGGTTTGTTTTTGGTATTTCTTATTTCCCGCGCTTTTTGTCTATATTCATCCGACTTTTGTTTATCGCCGAGGTCGCCTAAATTATCTTGAATGTCTGCCGCTCTATCGGAATTCTCTGCTCTTTTTTCTATATTTTGATTTTGTTCTTCTTGTAATAACCCTATTTTCGATTTGAAAGGTATCGATTGCGTGGTTGTCGGCGTTTCGATAACAGGTTTCACATCACTCTGTTTTGTCAAAAAGTCAGTAGTAGTCTGCTGATTATCGGGCTGCATTACAGTAGCCGCTAAGTCCTCGGCACTCATGCCCTTCGGTTGAATGGCCAATAAATCAGGCGGTTGAGTTCGAGGTGCTATGTCTCTATAAGGCGGTATTACTTCCGCTGGCTGTTCACTCGGGGTATAGCCGAATCGCTGCATCGTTAGTGCGTCGTTCTTAGCTTTCAACGCTGTTCTTGCAGATGTTATATCTTCACCGGCCATATGTCTTTTAGCGAGCGCGTCGGCTTCTGCTTTGATCTCTGGCGTCTGTGCTTCAATCTTCCCGCTGTCGTCGAGGACGAGCGAGGATAATTTATTGAGTTCCGCTCTGGCTTTAAATGGCTTAACTGCTAACCCTGCTGTATGCGTTCCCATGAGTCCCGCAAGTGCGAGATTAAACGCGCCCTCTGCGGGTGCTTCCATAAACTTCTTAACAGTTACAGGGTCTTGAGATAATAAGCCCCACGCTGTTTTCAAACCCTCATAAGGTATTCCGAGATATATTTCTTTCGCGGTCTGCGGTAGTTCGCTCTCGCCGATCACAGATTTGAATTTCTCTGTGAACTGGTCGAACGGGATAGCGTCGGGGTACTTTGCCTTAAACGCGCCGTCGCTTAACTTTTGGCTATCGCTCAGGAACTTATTAGTCATAGCCTTTTCGACCATTTCGGGATATTTTGTTACGAGCGTTTTACCCGATGCCGTCTTAACCGGAACCGCAGTTCTTGAACTTGTCGGCCCGATTGCGTCTGCTGCTATTTCTTCATAAGACTTGCTTTTCTTCTCGAACCCTTGTCTTGTAGCTTCTTTCAGGATTGTGCTTAACCCTGAAACTGTATCAGCGATTATATTGGCCGATTGTGCTAAGTTATGTTCGGCCTCTGGACTGATCGCGCCGACTTCTCGTAACCCTATACCGCCTATCTTAACGCCCTCTGTTGCAAGTTTAGTAGCGTAATCAGGCAGCATCGTTCCCACTTGTACGGTCGCTGCTGGCAGGTTATCGATAAACTTCTTTGCGAACTCTTTACCCGGTATCGGAGTTGCGACAGGGGTATTTGAAATAAAAGGAATACCGGCCTGTGGCGCAGCTATCCCGCTCTCACCTTTGAAATCTGGTTGCTGTGTAGAAGGCTGCGAGAAATCAGGAAAGTATGTAGTCAACTTCTGCGCCATAGTTAAATCAGGTTCTATTACAGGCGCGGCCTTATCGATGGGTTGTTCATCATCCCATGTTATATTAGATTTAGGATTCTCATTGTCCCATGTTATGATAGGTTTTTTAGTTTCTTCATCATCCCAAACTATATTAGCCATTATTTCATCCATCCTTTTCGACCATTAGCATCTATAATTCTGCGACCCATTACGGGGTCGGTTTCACCAGTAAATTGTATTGTCGGTTCTTGCGGTTGCTGAATTGCGTTCTTAGCTGGATTTGCTGGTTGCGTAACTGATTGTCCGCCCGTCGGAGGAGTCATAGTTTGCTGTGTATTTACATTCTGCGAGTTCGCGTTTTGTTTCGCTGCCTTATCGGCGTTCCTATATTCACGCGAGGTCATAAGTGCCATATTAGACGATTTATCGAATGCCGCTTTATACTCCGCCCGTTTTTCTTCGTCGTATAAATTCGGGTCGTCCATTTTATTTCTATAATAATGTGCGTCTTTAACGGCTTCGGTATGCGCCATATCTAAAGTTTTATCCGCCGCTTTCTCGTCTTTGAAACGCTTGTGAACCGCCGCTACATAAGCCGTCGCCTGATACCCTTTCAACCCCATATTAAGCGCGTTCTGATTCGCTATTGAGTTTCGGGCGTCGCTTTCACTTGTACCGGGATGTTTTGCGACCCATTCTTTCGCGCCTTGGTCGATAGCCATTATTTTGTCGTCCGATAGTATGTTTTGGGCTACGGCACCGCGCCCCGGACTGTTACCGGTATGTCCTACATGTTCAGACCGCTTCCCGTATAACTCGGCTTGCGCGTTTCTCGCGGTCGTTTGGGCTTCGATATTTTTAATCTGCGCCTGTGAACTCGGTAAATTTTCTTTGTAATCAATCTCTTTCAACTGGTTCTGCAAGCGTCTGTCGTCTTCGATTGCTGATTGTTTAGCCATCTCCGCTGCCTTCGCTACCATTTCGGCCTGTTTAACTTCCGCTTCGCTCTGTGCTATCTTGTTATTATAGTTATTACGCAATGCCTCGCCGAGTCCAGCAGCTAGACCGAAGCCACCGGCACCGCCGTTGAACTGCGGGGCCATTGCGCCTTTGAGTTTTGGAATAATAACGGGTTCGGTAGTCGGTGCTTTCTGCATATTAGATTGAGTTCTAGCGAGATTGGCATCTATTTCAGGAGTAACGGCACCCGTCGGCATACCGCTCAAGCCCATTATCTGCGCTAACATTTGTTTAGTTACAGCTTGTGTTAAATTATTAGTAGTGTCCATACTCCCTCCCTATTTACCAAGTGCTTTCGTGAAAAGGCCGCTGAATAACGAGCCTATATCTTTCTGTTTGTTCGCATAGTTCGCATTGGCCTGATTGAAGATATCCGTACTCGCTTGCGTCGCGTTCGCTGAGGCTTGGTTCCCGGACGCCGCTGTTTTATATGGAAGCTCGGCGAGATCGAGAAAGTTAGCTTTCTGATTCGCACGGTTCGCGTTACCAAGACCGAGATTAAGCAGAGCGTTATTTTCGACCTGATCGCCGAGCGCTTTCTTCTGGTTCATTACCGTAGCGTATAGTTGATTTTTATTTATACCTGCGTTCTGGACTTGTTGTTGCTGATTAACTACCCCCGCGTCGCGGTTATTTGCGAGTTGCCCCGCTGCCGCTGCTGACGATGCCATGTTATTTCCGATGGTCCCGATACCTTGCGCCGCGTTGGTCTTTCCAGCGAGTGCGTCCATGATTTGCTTTTCTCTCGCTACTTCTGCGTCGTATGTGGCGGTTTGAAGATTATTACCGAGGTTACGGTTAGTCACGCTATTTACATCGTTAACTACCGTTGACATACCAAGACCGCGAGATGCGAGGTCTGCTGCGTTCTGTTCACGTTCGGCCTGTGCCGCCGCGTTTAACTTACTTGCGGCCCTGCCGTATATCGCATCGTAAAGCGAATTCGCGCTCGTGTCCGATGCTTGCGTATCATACTGCCCTATGGTGTTTTTGAGTAAGTCGATGGCCTGTTGCTGATTGCCGCCCTTACCGATTGAATCCATTATGGCTTTTATCGCCGCGTCCTGATCGTTCGTGTTCAGTTTATTTATTTTATCGATAGTATTCTGTTGATCGTTGTAGCCCTCAATCTTTGTGGGGTCTTTGAACTGTTCGTTATTCGTGTCGTTGAGCTGTTTGAATTGGTCCGAGAGCATTACGACTTGCGGAACAGCACTATCAAAAGGCGTAAGATATGTCTGCGCCCCGGCGTTGACGATATTGGTATTATTCGGGTCACTGGCGTTTTTTTGTGCTTGCGCTATTTCTTCGGGCGAGGCAACCTGTGCTGCTATCGCCGCGTCATCGCCAGCGTCTATATATGCTCGTGGATTTACTTTTCTGTATTCAATAAGTTTTTCTTTCGGAACATAGGTCTGTGTTTTTTCGTCGTACCATACCCGGTTTCCGTCTTTTGTTATCCAAGCCATGTTATTTCACCGTCCCTTTAGCGAGTAACGCCGCGTCGTCTGCCGCTTGTTTCTGTCGCCTGTATGCGTCGAGCATATCCGTAGTTATTTGTCCGTTTGCAAGTTTATTTTGCGCAGTGATAAACTCCGGGTCGGTTCTATATTTGTCGAGAGCGTTGAACGCTGCTTGTCCTTGATTCATGTCTTTGAAACTATTATCGCCACGGCTCTTGAAGAAATTGTTTAACGCTATGGCTTTTTCTAATTCAGAGTTGGAAACGAAATTGCTAACAGGCGTTTGAGTTTGCGCGGTCGTCGTTGGTTGCGCCGTCGTCTGCGCGTTAACTGTGGCGTTTATAGCTTCGGGAGTGTATGGCGTCCTATTCTGGATAGCCAACATTGCGGCGTTGAAACGGTTCTGATTCTTCTTGAAAACTTCCGGGTCGAGATATTTCATTGCATTTTCATAACCCGCCTTACCTAAATTGATAAGCGGCGTCTGCATCTGCTTCTGCGCTTCGGTCATTGTGGTTTCGGGTGCTACTTGCTGATAAGATGGCGCATCACCACCGAATAGCGAACCGAAAATACCGTCTAAAAAACCCATAACTATCACTCCTTATCAATTATTTAATATCGTAAATAAACTTATTTGAAGGTCAGAAGCCGCTGCGCCGTCTAACGTAACCGTAACTTGATTCCCGATAGGAACCGCCGAAAGCAAGTGTCTTGCGGTCGATGTGTTGATAGTCGCTAAAATCGGAGAAGTTACTTCGCCCGGGAAGTCGAAAGTCTGCGAGGTATTCCCTGCCAAAAATGTGACCGCTTTCATTTGAATTGAGTCGAAGTTAGCCTTGATATTCTGCAAATTGTAGTCGTTAGGAAGTGGGATGACCTGTTGGAACGCCCACGCTTGAACGCTGTGCATTAGGAATATGATTGCGAGAATCGTTATCAATTTTTTCATAATTACCTCAATGTGTTTTTAAGCGGATTGCCGAGGTTGAAGTAATAAACGCGGATTTTCTTTATAACGAAATGTCCGGTTATTGTTGAATTGGCGAGAGACAAAATGTTCAATGCTATCTTTCTGAACGGTTGATTTTGGAAAACATTCCAAACAAAAGTGTTTGTCGGCGGTCGCGTTGATTTAAAAGAAACCGGCGTAATTGGTATTACCGGAACAAAATCAATATACGAATATGCATTTCCGAGAGCAGTATTGTCTGCGCGTTCGGCAAGCATCGAAACTTCAATCGTCTGCGCGTTACCGCCACACTCAATTTCGATTCTGTGTATCTTCTTTGAGTTTGCACCGTTGCCGTCAAGTGTCATCCAATTTGTAGCGTAGTTAAACGGAAGAAAAGTCTTTGTGTTTGCGCCTTCGTATGTTAACGGGGGGGCTTCGTAAACTGTGAAGCCGAGATTGTTTGAGGTAAACTTAACCCAATAATTATTCATAAACAAACCGCCGAGCGTTGAAAGCGTTGACCACGATTTATTTTGTGTGTCGTATAAATAAACCTCCGATGTTCCGGTCGAATACGAATATGTCGGATTAATCGTTAAATCGGGGCTTACAGTCACCGCGACAAAGCGGTCTTGATAAACCGATGTCGAAGATATATTTATTTTTTCAGGCAACGTCGAAAGTTGTTGTAATTGCGTTCCCGCGAGAAGAAAAAGCCCTTTGTCGCAAGCAATAAACACTTGATCTTTATATTCGCAAATGCCACCGTAAGAAGCCTCGTTTGGGAAGTCGGCTATCTTCTGAACCGTCCAAGCAGAAGGCGAAGAACCGCCCGAAACCATCCATATCCCTTCAAGGGCGATTAAATAAAGCCCATATTTGGTTCCGATTATCTTTGTAATAGACGGAAAATCGGCAATATTTATAACGCCGCCTGTTGTCGCCGTGGTTGTGAAATCGGTATAATTCCCCGGCGCACTCCACCATAAAGTATATTTTTGTGTAGTTCCGGTTCCACCTGTTAAAACAAATAAACGGTTTTGCCACAGTGCCGCCGTGTATGCGTCTTGACCCGCTGTTGTCCATGGCATTGTTACTGCCGCGAGAGTGTTGACATTACGGCAAACTTTTTGCGTGAGGACGTATTCATAAAAGGACGAATTAAAAAAAGTAAAACCAAATATAAACGAATTGTTCGCTTCTGCGCCCGATATTACCGGAACATTGTCTGCCGCTCTCGTAACATAATAACTTCCGTCTTTATAAAAAAGATTGAGAATGTGCGTTCTTGTCTTTGTGAAATCAATGAAGCGAAGAAGAGAAACCGCAGTTGTTGAACCCCAAGTAAATATGTCGGCATCCGCTTGGTAATGCAGGGTTGAAAGCCCATTCATGCTTTTATAAAGGTTTTTACAATTCATACCGAAAACGGTATCTTCCGAAAAAATATCGGCTGTCATTCCGTTCATTTTGGCCGCGTCAATTTCAAAAACTTGCAGACCAGAATCGTCAGTTCCGCAAAACGCATTAGAGGCCGTCAGAAGCGTCCCGACGAACGCGGCTATACAAACTATCGCGTATAACTTTTTCATAGGCTATTTCGCGCCCCCTGTCATCTTTTCAACTATATTGCCGTTGCCCATTTGATTGTTTTCAATAGTGAGCTGGTCGGTTACTGTTTGCTTCTTCCCCATTGCCGCTGTTGGCTGATTATCATTTTGTAAAAGGATGAACGCAGCACCCCAAGTTATGAGGTCGAGATACCTGTCTTGAACCGCTATTATGTCGGAACCGGAGGACAATCGCGGATAACCTTTCAAGTATTTTATATACATAGTCCCGCTTGTTGTTGCGGCTGGCCTGAATGATATGACGCCGCCCTCGATTGAGAAGATAGGGTCTTTAGTTGTATTCGTTCCATAGAGTCTATGCGTTTCTTCTGGCTTGATTTGGATATACGGCTTCCCCGCGCTATCCCATACTTCGATTATCTTCTTGAAGGCGGTCGGGGATGTGAGCGTGACCGCGCCGGTGATATAGGAGCATGAAGCTGTTATGCAGTTTTCGTAGTTCGCTCCGTATGTCAGAAGATTGCAAAGCTGTTCTTGCGATTGGTTTATCGCCATTTTTATTTGTGCGTCCGTGATCGTTGAGTTTGCCGAATCGGTTTGATATATTTCTGTTCTTACAGCGTCTATCTCGGTCGTAAGCGTAGCACCTTCGCATATCGTTGCGAATAGCAATATCAATGTGGCTATTACCATTATTTTCTTCATTACTGCCCCCTTGAAATGTATTTGTATCGCGCCGTCCGAGGCTCGCACTCGGTTAGCCGCCGGTTAGGTAGCGGCTGTTTGGTCTAAGTTAAACTAACGGCGCATGAATTATTTGGACCACTTCTCGATCTCTTGAAAAGTCTGATATCCTTGCGAAGCCCATAAAGTAAAAATAACTTGTTCGCTTTCGACCTCGCGTAGTTCCGTGTTCGATTGCTGATATGTTTTCCCGTCAACCTTTATTACCGTTATCTCGTGCCATTTGACAACCACGCCTATGATGTTCCGTTCCGTCATAAGCACTCGCGTATAACTATCGCAGTTGCGTTTGTATTGAATATAAGTCGCTGTGAAAAGAGCGTAGCCCCTGCAATTTGTCCATTTCTGTTTGAACGTGTCCACGGGATTCGTCGGCTCGTCGGTGTAGTAGTTGGCGTCGTTCCATTCGTTGAAATAATGGAATTGAGACGCCCCCATAGCATTGAATAACTCAATGATAGTCTGGTATTTATCGAAAAAAACAAACATCTTTATCGGGGCGTCGTCAACGAGTATTGTATTTTCGGAGACGCAGCCGCAGAGCAAAACCATGACGATTAAAGCGATTACAATGAAGTTCTGCATGGTTACTCCGTGGCATAATCAGTGTACCCGTACAAAGTAGCATTACCACCCCATGATTGTGATACTTGAATAAGGATTGAAGTATTAAAAAAAAGAGGCCCTGTCCACAAAAGAACATTATCTCCATCAAACAAAGCATCGTTATAACAATAAGTAGCTCCACCTACGAGAAACGCACCGGGGTCTGAGCTAAATGGCCCTGTAATAGTATATGCTGAACCCCCATCAACGGTCACTTTAATGAAAAGAAAACCATTTGAAACAGCAGTCCCCCCGTACACATATTTTAATAGAATTCGATTCACTATACCCTTAGCACTAATATTTAACAGAGAGTAATCGGTACTTGTTTGACAATTTGTTTGGGTTATTCCCGCACTATAAATTTTTGTTGGCTGTATTCCCACTGCTGCATTCCCCCACTCAACATCCGTTGCGGATGAGTTCATTTTCAAAACTTGATTTGCTGTTCCTTTGGCTAACTTCTTGAAACTTCCAGCGCCATCCGAAATAAGCATATCCCCTGCGGCGGTTGCCAAAGCTAATATATCCCCTGCCGTTGCCTTAACCGTCATGGTTTCCTCCTATGGTTTTAAAATCCAATCAAATGTTGCCGTAGTGTTAGACCCCACACATTTCACCTTGAAAGTGGTTGTGCCTTTATCGGTTATGTAAATATCCCCAACCGTTCCTCCAGTTGCCGCCGTTGGCGTTACGAATACTTCATAGGTTGAACCGCTCAATGTCGTTCCTATCGAAACAGTTACACCGGTATTGGTGTTGAAAGTTGAAGAACCAGAATAAAAAGTTGAAGTAGGTATTGCAGCTATCGCATCTTCTATCGTGGCATTGATTTCAGCCTTTGTATAGTATCCTGATAAATCAGGCGGCGGTATCGCAGCTATCGCGTCCTCAATCGTCGAGTTCGTTTCGGCCTTCGTGTAAACATCAGCCGTATTAGCCTTCGCCGCCACTTCCGCTGTGGTCGCTGCGTTCTGGTCTATCTGTTCGAACGCCGTCTGTGCGTTAGACGCGAGGCCGTTCAGTATTCTCGTGAATGTTGATACATTTGAATTCAGGTCAACGGCGTTCGTCACACCGCCGCCCGCTGCCGCGACGCTCGTGAACATCCATCCGCCCGCGCCATCTGTTACCTCAAGCCGGTTCGACGGCTGGCCGACCGGCGAACTGTGACCGTGACCTGCAAGGTCGCCGATGTGATTGTTTAATCCGACAGCCTCGCTGTCAACTTGTGTCTGCGAGGCTTTGAGTGCCACGCTTCCGGTCGAGGCTTTATCAGAAAGCAAAGCGTCTGCCTCGGTTTTCGTATAAACATTCGTTGAATCAGCTTTCAACGCAACCGCACCAGTGGTCGCATAGTCCGTGAGTTTTATATCGATTTGAACCGCCGTATAATACGGAATAAGGGCCGAGGCGTCTAACTTTGCCGAGAGAAGCAAGTCAACCGCGCTCGTTGTATATACATCTGCTGAATTGGCTTTCAATGCAAGGTTTACTATGGTTGCGTATGTGCTTGCGGCGGTCACCGTATCGAGTTTTGCGTTGAGAAGCGTATTTACTTCGCTTGTTGAATATGAATCGATGACGAGTCTGTACGAAGTGAGGACGGAAGCTGAAACGGTATTCGCCGCGACCCAAGCTCTATATGCTGTCGTGGTCGAGTAGTTATTATGAAGATCGTCGCTGACATCTTTCGGGGAATAACCGCCCTGAGCGAACGCCAATGATGCGAATATAACTATGATTATTATTGATAATGAAAATCTTCTCATGTTCACTCCTTAAAAAGTTATTTCCCATTCAAATGTAGCCGTCGTGTTGCTTCCGCAGTTATATATCTTGAAAGTTGTAAGCGTCTTTTCTGCTTCTAAATAGTAAGTATTTCCTATATCGCCGGGGTCGAGACTGTTAGTAGTTATGCGAATTCGATATGTTGTATCTGTCATGGTCGAGCCTATCGTTATAACCGTTCCTGTCGTACTTCCGTATGTGCCTGTACCTTTTAAGCCGGGGAAGCCGAGAAGCGAAACGCCCTTCCATTTAATATCAGTAAGGCTCACTTCGAATAAAACCGTTTTCGTTACCACATCAATAAATTGAACGAGGTTTTTAAAATAAAGTGCTGTTATTACCGGTGAGTTATTAAAGGTTGGATGACTGAATCTATTTTCTAATTGAAGTGTTTCTTCTTCCGTTAATAATGCGAAATCGTCGTCGTCCGTATATTCAATTTCTTTTCGGCACTCCTCCGCAAGTCCCCTGAAATAACTTAAAAAGTCGGCTGATTTCTTATCTGTTTTTTCTGCGCCCGTTAAAACAGTTACTAATTCTTGTACTTTGAAATTAGCGTAATTAACAAGGCATTGATGATAATGCGTCGGTATCTTCGGAACGTCAGCCGGAAGCGTCATAGCGTCCGGTATAAAAATTCCAGATACGCCGATCAACTCCCCGCTATATGTAGGAGCTGGATAAAGGGTCATCTTCATCGTCGCAAAGTTCATGTCGTAACAAACCGGTGAAACACCCGTTAGCTGTGAAGCCCATAAAGTCTGCTGTGTGCGGACTTTATTCATTTTCCATCTACTCGTACCGCTCAAATAAACTACCAATTCTACGCCGAACATGCCTGTCGGTATGTCGTATTCGGCTGTTCCCGCTATCGTAGTTACATAAATCGGAGGCTTGCGATATACACGCGATACTCTGCCAAACTCAAAATAACCTTCGTTAATAAAGTCTTCAACAACCTCTTGCTTTAACGATTGCTGCTTATCAGCGGTCATTTTATTGCCCTGATAAACTGCCGCCGCGTATTCATTTACGGTTTCGATAGCTTGGCCGAAATTCATTTTACTTTCTCCCCGGCGAGGCCGAAGCCCCGCCGTTTGTTTGTTTAATTTTTCAGTTGTTTATTTAGGATTGACGAATACTTTTGTAAGACCACGACCAGAGCGCGAAGCTATGATTGTTCCGCCGCCTGTGTTCGCGTCTGTTGCTTCTCCTGATGTGGTGCCGGTTCCGAAGTTCGCGCCCGCTGTCGCGCCGCCGCTATCGAAAAGTGCGTCAACGTAACCGAATATAACTACATGACCGGTATGACCGGCTTCAATTGTATCTTCGAGGACGCCGACTAAATGTACGCTCGACGTTGCCGTAGTACCTACAACCATCAACGCTTCGGTAGTTGCAGCGTTCGTATAATCGAGTAACACTAATGCGCCTTTGCCGAGGTCGGTTCCGTTAGCATCGACTTTGCAGTTATAAGAAACTTTAAACATGTTTTGTGATGTCTGAGCGATGGGCCAGCCGGTCGCTGAGGCGTCTGAAATCACAAGAAACATAGCAAGCATAATAACTATGCCGAATATAAGTCTTTTCATTTACATTGCTCCTTCTTTTATTCGGGGCGGAATGACCGCCCCTATTGGTTTATATCAAATATACTTACTGTTAGGTATAGTTAGACGCGATATTAGGTAAGCGTCTTAATTACGCCTTGCTGTTTACGGTTAGTACATACGAGATTTAAATACACGCGGATATGTCCGACACACGCCGCCTGATTTGTGAAATTCATAAACGGAACCATTACGAAGTTCTTTTTAGAATGGATTATCAACTTGAAGTAATCGCTGTTGAGGCCATAGAAAACATCTTCGTTGCCGTTTGTCGAGTTGAGGTTGTTGTCGTGAATTATATCTACGCCGTCAACTGAGAAGCCACGGGAACCATAAGCCTTTTTAGCTGCGCCATTGGTAGTTCCGAGCTGGTTGATCTCGGCGAGGTCGTATTCTGCTTTCAGTTTTTTATAGAATTTCCTTGAGGTCATTGCGATATCAGGAAATTCCTCGTTTCTTGTGAGTTCTACAAATAAATCTTCGATTGAGGCTCTGCCGTATTTGTTAGTAGATGAACCCCATGCACCGTGAGTCGCGTTATCGACTACCACGTTCTGCCAATAGGCGATTCCGTCGCTGTCAACGTCAGTGGGATCGATCCCGGCGACAAGGCCACCGGCGGCGGGAGCGGTCTTAACATAATACCCGATGCCGTATATGTCTTTAGCGTTTTGCGAACCGTCGAGCATTGCATGTTTGGAGAGTTTCTTGATTGTCGAGCGTTCGGCGTTCTTGATCTTCGCTTCAATGAAGTCAACGATACGCGCAGGACCATCGTTGAACGCCTCTTCATCGGAATTATAAGTTATTGACGTATTGTAACGACCCCATCTCACTTCCAAAGCCGTAATAATATCGTCGTCGGTTATTGTAAGCGGGTCGTTGCCTTCAAACGACATAGTAGATGTGTTATCGCTATATTCGATAGGTATCTGTATAGCTTTACCGCCTTGTGATTTGATGTTATTCTTTTCCTTCATCAATTTGAAAAAAGGAATATGGGTAGTGACGTTATCCGCAAGCTCTTTGCGGTAATCGTTTAATGTAGTTGCTATTAGGTTCTTTGGTGCTGCCATATTGATTCACTCCTTAATTATTATTTTTAGTCCGTCGCCTCTAAGTTCTTGAATATTTTTTCTCTTAAACTTAGCGGCTTACCTTTAGATGCGGCGGTTGCGCTTGCAGCCGGTGCGCCGAGGGATGCCCTTTGCTTGCTTTTAGCAATATTGGCAATCTTAGCGTCCGCGATCTCTTTCCTGAATGTGAACTCAAACGCTTCGTCAAGCGTCATGTTCTTAGTGTTCATTGCATTAACAACGCGGGCTTCCTCTGCGGACCCCGGCGTCATTACTTTTCCGACGAGTTCTTTTAACTCGCCTTCGCTATGGGTATTTTTAAAATCATTGATAGCTTTGTCCGTGCTTTCTTTTAGCTGAATATTTTTCATGGCGTCGTTATACTGCATCATGGGTTTCATTACTTCGTCCACTTTCGCCATAGCCTTGTCATACGCCATTTTCGCTACATGATGTGTATATTTAATGGGGTCGGTCAGAACCATTTCGGCTAACTCATCCGGGTCGCCGAATTCCGCTTCGTCGAACGTGGGAGCCGTCGGTTCCTGTGGTGCCTGTCCCTGTAACGCTGTTTTCAAATGCGCGTTCTGTGGGAGGTTGATAAGTTTCTTGAACATTTCGGGGTCGGTTAATATCTGCTCGACCTGGCCTTTGAGTTTTTCGAATTCAGATTTATAGTCAACTGTATCTTTCTTTTCTTCTGCCTTCGCTTCCGGTTTAGCTTCTTCGGTTTTTTCTTCTTTCTTCTCTTTGTCCAGCGTTGGCGTATCTTCGGAGCCGTCTTCGTCTTCTGATACTACGCCGTCTTCGCCGTCAATAATTTCAAGGTCTTCCGGGGATGCTTTGCCGATTGAGTCGGGCGACCAATCCGTAAGACCGTTATCCGTTCCTTTAATACTTTCTACCGGTGCGGCTGTCCCTAATGATTCGAGTTCTGCCATGGTGTTTCCTCCTAAATTACTTTCGCGCCTATTTCATCTATAAGGCGTCTCATTCTCAGTGGTATTTTTTCTTCAAAATTTCTCTGGTCGAATCGGGCGCGACATGACGGGCATGTTACCCAGCCGCCTCTGTTCGCCTGTGGATACCCGACATGGACTTGCTCGCAGGCGGGGCATTCCCATGTTGTTAGAATTACGGGTTTGCATTTAATCATTTCAGTTGTGAGTGCTATGTGCCTCATAAAGCCGCCTTCCTTTCCACTATTCCCTTTGCCGCTTGGAATCCTATACGGTCGAATTTCTTTTTCTCATAAAGACCGTCGCAACCGCAAGGGCAAGCGACTAAGTTATTTTCATCTGGTTTCGGTATATAAAAATTCAGTTTCTTCGAGTACGGACATACCCACGCCCACGCTAAATGAAACTCAAGTTCAATCTTGTCAGACGGCTTTACATCCGGGTCAATTAAATCAATAGACATTTTTATTCCCTCCACTTGCGTTCTGGTCCATTAAGTTCTTCATTACATCGCCCTCGGTCTGGTTCGCTGAGGGCATAGCCGACGGATTTACGCCCGTCTGATTCGCGCCGGGTTGCGACATCGGATTAGCACCTTGAGGCGGTTGCTGTATTTGCTGCTGATTCGGTTTTAATAATTCGTCGATATCAATTCCGTCGTAATGGCGGCTGACGTATTTAGTTAGGTAAATTTGATTTGCGTTCGGGTTCTGCGCCATGACCGAGTAAAAATTAAGCGCGGATTGTTGTTTCTGGAAGTAATTATTAACCGCTGTTGAACCGGCTTCGATTTTAATTCTCAAGTCGGCCTGTAACATATCCGGGGTCGCCATGAATCCTTTTAACTGCTGCATTTTTATCAACCGCGAAATAGGGTCTAAAACGGGATAGATACCTTCCGTGCCTATCCATTGTTCTGCGGTCATCATGTGTTTGCGGATTAAAAAAAGTTTGCGGGCTACGTTTTCTGCTATGTTCTCAACGATTCTAAGACGCTCTGTTGCGCGTGACGCTGCGCCCGATGCTGCCATGCTTGCTTGTGTCGCTGTTCCCTTGCCTGAATTGGCACCGCGCATGAAATCGGCGATTCCAGTGTCTTGATCTATCTCTGCTTTTATCTCCATCAATACTTGGAAGTTTGCAGGGTTGATGCCCTCGTTGAAAATTGACTTCACTATCTGGTCGAGGGGTAATGAGGTATCGACGGGTATAAGTTCGCAGAACTCGCCCTTCGATATCTTATCTATCTTAGACGCGCCGCCCTTGATAGCGTTCTGATTTATAAGGACTTTGTATAATAATTTTCTTGTATGCTCGGATAATCTATTGATAATACGGTTAATTTCAGCGTACTGCGTCTCGTGTACGAGGTAATCCGGTTCGCCGTGGAAATATTCGGGAGTCCGATTAAACATTTCAGTTACATATGGCGAGTTTTCCATATATTCAGGAAAATCGTAGTATCTGATTAATACCTTTCCCTCGGCAATCCAGATTATCTTTCTATTCACTTTGTCGTAAATTTCGTAGTAGAGCAGCTTTTTGACTTTAGAAGGCGGTATGTTCGGGTAGGCTTGACGGGCGTTGTTATGGGTTTCTGCCCTCAGCGGGTCGCCGCTGTCGCCGTCGTAAATTTCAGTAAGTTCTTTGTTCGTGATCTGCTGTCTGGCAAGTTCTTTCGCTTTATCGAAATTATGAGTTAAATAGCCTTCGTCCTCAGTGCCTTTGAGTAAGTCGCTGATGTTCATGTATTTCTTTTCTAATTCCCATGGGGCATCTTCTTGCGTTACGGCCTCCGGTTCTTGCATATAATTGAGCTGCGATACCCTTGATACGAAAGCACTATCGCCCTTCATATTAAATGTTTCCGTGAAGTTATAGCCGACTTTCATAATGGTAGGATTGTATATAGCCATGTCCATTGTGGCGTAGAATAGTTTTTTGAAGATGTCGAGCCTCTCAAAGTCATACTTCAAAGCGGCTTGCGTGAAAATAGCGTCGAAAGTAAACTCGTCGCGCTGTGGCGTAACCATAATCGTCGGGTCGTTCGCGACTAACGAAGAAACGAGTGTTTTCACGTTCGCGAAAAACAGAGGTCTTTCTATTACCTCTTTCGTTTTCGAACCGTCGTTCCGATAGAAATGGTTCCGATACGCCTGACGGCATTTCTGCCAACACGGCTTCCAGTAATCCAGAACCTTCTGCCCACGGGCTATTTCGCCTGCCCAAAATTGAACGAGTTTTTCTTCGGTCATTTTATTTCTACCTCGCTTACTCGGTTGCCATTTTCGCCATTATGCTGTCGCGTAAATTGTTTTTCTTGGGCGTCGGTTCCGTGGTTTCTGTTTCAGTAGCCATGAAATCAGCTACCGGTGCGGAGTATCCGCACTTAGGGCAGTTACATGTTTCAGTCGCATCGGTCGCTGTGTCGTCTGTCGCTCCCTCGTCCGGTGCCTGAAAATCAGCGTTTTTCATTTTAAAATCAGTCATTACTATCAACTCCTGTTTTTGTTATGTCGAATATTCTTTCATGCGTGTTCGCTACGGCGATTGTGTCGAACCCTTCCGACGCCCGGAACTCGTCATCCTCGTCAAATGTTATGCGCCGAGGTACGCCCTTCTTAATAGGTTCCGGGTCTTCGTGTGCGACGTAATCCCATAACTGCGCGGCTAATGCGTCGCTAAATATGCAGTCGTCGTTGAACTCGTCTAAGTGGTCGTAACGCTTCTTCTTTGGAATGAACTGGAACGCGCCCCATTCCTGAACGCTAATCTCCGATTTAATCCATAGCTTTCTTTGCTGTATTAATAATCTCGCTTTGTTTAATAATTCATCTCTGCTCTTGCCCGTTTCTTGATAGCCATAGACTGTTTTGAAATCCCATGTATTTTGATTTATTTGGAGTGGTACTTTGTAATATGAATATTGCTGCTCTAAGCATTGCTTCAACGCGATTCCTACGCCGTTCATCTCGACCATGTACCATGCGTCGTTGTACTTTCTGCCTAATTGGTATATGATTCGCGCTGATTCTGGCACCGATATGAAGTTACTGCGATATCTCAAGACCTCGACCAGACTCTTACCGGCCTTGTATATGGTCGCTACCGTGAAGTCGCGGCCTATGCCCGTCGCTATATCCATCCCTATCACATAACGCTCGCCTTCCCGTGGCTCGTCGAATATAGTTATTGGCCCGTTCTCGTCCGGGGTCATTACATCGCCGATCAGCGAATAAGTGCCTATTGGCGTTCCTATCCAGTCATTGAGAAATTGCAAATCCTCGCTGTTGAGGAACTTCAAACCCGATATATCAATGAACTCGCCATCAAGACGCATTTTGATTTCTTTTTCATCCGTGTAGGCGTTTCGAAATTCTTTTACTTCTTCTTCATCAAGCGACTCGTTAGCCGCTGTCGGCATCGTTATGTGAAAGTGAGTACGACTAAAGTTATAAATCCATGTCATACCGAGTAACGGGGTCATTGTAGTTATGATCTGGCCCTTTGTATCGACTGTACGCGCCATACATTCTTTGTAAACGCAGAACGGGTGTTCCTCGTCTAAAAAAATCAGGTCCACCGATGCCGATTGATACTTGAGACGCCCTGAATCCGCGCTCTTAAAATAGCCTTTTATCTCTATTTTGGTATGGGGGTTGTATATTCTGAATTCGTTTCGATATTGCTGTACTTTCAACCACGCCGCCGGGATTGTTTTCTCAAGCGTCGGGATAATCGTCTGCTTTATCATTTGGTAATCAAGGCAGCTTACCCATACGATATATGAAGTTTTCAAAGGGTTGTTTCTTATCTTGTATTTGCCCTCGGCTAAGAGTGCCAATATATAGCCGATCATGAATGTCTTGCCGCTACGGTTCCCGCCGAATATGAATTTCTTACCCGATGCGTGTTTAATCGCTTGAAGTTGGTACGGGTTCGGCTGGATGTACGGGTACTGGCTCGGACCCAACTCGGTGGATAATTGATAAAATATCGTTTTCGGCATTTGCTACTCTCACGCGGCTTTCCTGTTCTTCTGTTATTTTAGTTTTAATAAACTCTAACTCGACGCCCTTAAACTTCGGGAGCATTTCAACGATGTCTTGCGCTCTTACGAGGCCACGAATAATTCTTATCTTCTCGTCCAGTGGTACGTCATCCGCGCCGATGTCTTTATCTTTCACCATCTCATATAAGGCCTTGGCCGCGTTGATTTTTGGAAGATCGCAGTGCTTGGCCCCCGTAGCATAGTCGTAAATTAATTTCTGTATCGCTTCCGGGGTCATTGCGGGACTAGCGAGTGGGTCGGCTGCTTCCTTTTTCTTTGTTTCTTCCTGACGATCTACCGCTAACGCTATTTGACGCGCCTGATGCTCCGTTATTTTGAGTTCCTTCATCAGCCGTTCGCGGGTCCAACCGGCGCGGGCTGCTATCAGGGCTTGGTGATATTTCTCCTTGCCCATGTTCCTGATGGCGCGTTTCTCGTTCTCGTTCGCCGATATCTTTTCTATGTCTTTCTTCCGCATCTTGTATCCTCGTTATGTCCTCTGCATGTTTCAGTAGAGCGTCTTTTTGGTCTTCGCCGAGTGTTTCGAAGCTGATCTTTGATCTCGTATCCAGAAACTTCGAACGCACTCTTTCGAGCGTTGTGGTTCCGTCAGGATTCGCCTTTGAGTTCTTCGATAAGTACCTCAGTTGATTCGATAGCAGGTCGTGTATCTTGTGTGCTATGGCTGTTATTGCTTCATTTCTTGTCATTCGACGCCTCACATTTCACATGGGATTTGCCTCGGAGGTTGTTTTTATGAACGCTCTGGCCTTCCTTTATTTGCTCGCCGCATCGTTGACAGATGGGACGCTTTGTGTCTGTGTTAAGGCTTATCCTCATGTTGCTTTTCCTCTTTGGCTTCGTCACCCGATTATTGTATTTTTGTTTTATTCGCGCATAGACCTTGGGGGCGTTGGGCTTTGGGGATATTATTTTCAAATCATTTCACCCAAATGTTTTGGGCTTTTTGTCGGTTGAAGTGGATGTTCGCGGGGTCGATTCTTTCGGGGATGATACCCTGCCCGATGCCTCCAAAATCCCTGTTTTTATGCCCCCGGAACCTGCATCACCGCGTCCGATAATAGACAATATGTAAACCTGATATAATCAACAAAAGTCTTTATTCACGGCACTTTTAACGATTTTTACTAAAAAGTATATTCCAATTTTCTCTTTAAAAAAATATTTTAAACGGTTTTATGCGGGTTTTGGGCGGTGGTCAGCGGGGCGGTGATCGTGGGTTCGGATGCCTGTTTTTAGTTGTCTCAATTTGAGACACGGGCCGATATTAGTGAGGATAGAACCGTATTTTTTTTATTGAACGGTATAATGTCGCGAAAACGCAACACCTGTCATCATTGACCATCCCATATATCAATAAACATAATTGTTTTACATTTCATCTATATCGTTCGGTATATATACATATTATACTATTATAAATGCGCCGTGGCTGTAATAACATTCTGAATCCTGAATGTTTTTACGATAGGCGGCATTGGGTCCGTGGCGGGTGACGTTGTTGCGTTCCGTCGATCTGTTTAACAAGTGGACAAACTGATACAAAAGCGTACAGAGGTTGTCTAATAAGTGGACATTTACGGACAAAAGTTGACTAATTAATACACACGGCTAAAACAAGCATATTGCTTAAATGCCTGTCAATAGCCTGTTGTCTTGTTTTGTCCACTTTCGGCATGGTATTTGCATCTATAATTTGCGGAAGTTTAAAATTACCGGCGGGTTTACGCGGAGGCTACCATGATAATAAACACGATCTCGGGATATCGCATAACAATCAAGGATACGGAAATCAATAACGCAATCAACTCGATAAAGAGCCGTATGGAAGGCGGTTCGGCGATGGTAAAAGCAACTTATACAGATGCAGCAGGTAAACAGCACATATTGACAGCGAAATATTACAGCGAAGCCAGGTACCGCAATAACTACTATAACAACTACGGACAGCGTACATGGTGCGGTCAAACTCCGATAGAAGGAACCGAACATATTGCGGGTCACGTTCGCACGAATCGTGAAACATCTTCCTCGATATACGATACACCCGCTGGCCTTCGTGCGTTGGATATTGCGAGTGCCGACAAATTATCAGAACGTCAAATCGTTATGGGCGAGATCGCGAAAGTAATATGGGAAGCCAAGAAAAGGCAAGTTGAAAATTTATAAGGAGAGTGGATATTATGATGAACACAAATTACACCAGAGGCGACCAGTACAAAGGACTAATCACAGTAGGGCAGCGCGTTCATTGTATCTTATACGGCGGTCAAGACGGCATAGTCTATGAAATCACAGGCGAACAGTCGCCGAATACCTGCAAGACGCTCGGCGGGTTCATCTCCTACGGCGGACGGGCTACTTTCTCAATAGTATTTGACGCTCACAGGTCAGTTACACCAGAAAGCATCGTGCGCGGCGTTCAGTGGTATATCTATGACTCCATAGCCACATCGGACGAGATCACAGCAGCCCGAAAAAACTGCAATGATAAGATAGCGGAACAAAAGAGAATTGACGACGAGAAAGCTGCGGCCCGCCTGAAAGAGCGGAACGAGCTACCTTCGAAGTATCCATATCTTATCATTCAGCAGCCCACCGGGAACCTTTGCGGCGCGGTTCTCGCTGCGAAGAACATCAGGATAGAACTTAAAAGGTCTTTCCCGAAAATCAAATTCACCGTGAAGTCAGAGAGGTACAGCGGCGGTAATAGTGTTCGCGTTGGCTGGAACGATGGTCCGACAGTAAAACAGATAAAAGATATCATAAGTAAGTATGAAGAAGGCAGTTTCAATGGGATGGAGGATATCTACGAGTACAACGCCAGCGAGTTCAATACAGTGTTCGGCGGCACAAAATATCTTTTCGCTGACCGTACAGAAAGCCCCGAGCTTATCGCCCGCGCCGCTAAAAGCATCGGCATCAATCTCACGCCTGACCATTTCGACGCTTACGGCTGCATCCGAGATCACGATATCAGAACAGAGGTCCGCCGCGCCTCATATGTAATGGAGGCTTGACTTGACAAACGTGGACAAATCAGTATATAATAAGGGGGAAGTCTTATGATCGGAGTTAAACTAATGATCTACAAATTAAAAGAAGCTGCGAAAATCCTCAGAGTGTCAGAAAAGACAATCAAACGCTGGGCGGAAGCCGGGAAGATAAATATCATCCGTACACCGGGGAATCATATTATGATAGCCGCCGATGAAATTCAGAAGATTACCGGCGAGGTTCCGAAGATGGAACCGGAAAACGAATAACAACCTAATAACCTCAAGCCAAAACAACCCCTGACCGAAAGGCCGGGGGTTGTTTGTTTCGGGGGGTATCCAGACAAGGGCGAGGGCATCGACGGGGGTTCCTACGCGCTCCTGTGCGTTATTTTTATAGAGTTTGACAGCGAATTGTTTTTATGATATATTAAATCAGCGATTTAAGATATAAGGAGACAATAACATGCAAAAAGCCTTTCTTTTACCAATTATGGATGGAGAATATTGGGCGGACGAAACCGATATTGTCAGACCAGATGAGGCCATTAACGAATTACTCGACAAAGGTTGGATAATCGATAAAGTATTAAAGGTATATGAAGGTCAGGGACTTCTCGTTGTCGCCCATAGCGATGATGATATTAAAAAACGTTAAGCTCAATCAAACAACTTTTCTCTAACAACAATGCGAGAGAAAAGCGATATCAATATACAAAACTATCTATAAGGAGACAATAACATGCAGAAAATAGATGATTTACCAAATATTCAGCCGAATGATCTTTCGAGTTATCTTACAACATTAAAAAACGAAGGGAAAAAAATTATATCAGTTGTTCCTACAAGTGGCTTTATTGTTAATAATTCAATCGATTTCAATCATTATGTCATCGTTTATGACGACGAGAAATAATACGAGTACCGATACAATAATCGTAATACAAAAAAAACTTGACTTATAACATTATATAGTGATATACTTAAACTTAAATAGAAAGCTTACGATTTGAAAAACATTATAATTTAAGGTGTTTAAGCATGACTTTACTCGACGACCAACAAAAAGAAATAACAGATTTGAAAATCGAAAACGCTGTTTTAAAAGAACGCCTCGATTCAATTCAAAAAAATAATTGGATAAACACATTGGGGTCTGTAACGGAAATTTTTTTTAAATACATTACTTTCATAACAGGGTTAATCTGTATACCTGTTTCACTTTATTTATTGGCGGGCAAAGATACGAATGCTAATATTGTTATAAGTTTTCTAGCAAAAATCACCATTCGGGAAACACTTGCATGGACTGGAACCGGAGTATGTTATTTATTGTTTTTGAAAGAAAGAAAGCAGCGTAAGGATGTCATCGAGTCCAAAGACAAACGCATCAAAGATTTCGAAAGTTATTTTGATAAAAACAGATCATCGAGCGGGATTACTCCAAGGGGCGAAACCAATCCCGCTGATCTGAAATAAGGAGGCCATATAATGAACACTGAATATTCAATAATTATTTCTATTTTAAACATAATGGTTATATTTTATATAATTTATTTTGGCTATTCCAAATTTTTTATTGATAAATATCGTCACAATATTATTACTTTAAGAGACCATATGTTTGATGAAATGATAAAACAGGGTATAAATTTTGACAATGAAGCCTATGTTTTATTGAGAACGACAATGAACGGTTTTATCAGATTTGGACATCGATTGAGTATGTGGCGATTAATTTATGCATTTATGATTTTAAAAAAGAAATCAACTGACAAAGCATCGTTTTCGGCCAAATGGAAAAACGCCATTGAAAAAATGCCAACGGAACAACAAGATTTTTTTAATAGGCACAAATTCACAATGGAAATCTATACATTTCAATATTTGTTATTGGCATCACCAGAATTATGGCCGTTTATGCTTTTGGCATCAATGTGGTTATTAATTAAGGCTGTTCAAAAATCAGCATTATTGGTTTTAAAAGATAAATACATGGGACTAGAGAAAGTTTCAAATATGATAAGCGTTTCTTATTATGAAAATTTTGCTTATAGCACTGAAAATAAATCCGAAATCCACTTAACGATCTGAAAAACGAAGAAACAAAAAAGCGACCCTCAAATCAAAGAGGGTCGCTTTTTTTGTTTCTTCACAAATATTCGAATATTCTAAATCCTATATGTTATTACAAAAAACTACTCGAATCATGACGCGCTGACATCTTTCGGTTTCATCCCTGCCCCATAAACGCTTGAAACTAAAGCTGTTTCACGATATCCATAAGATGACAACCGACAGCAAAACGCGGCAAATCGTTTTATATAATATGCATACATACATCACTATCACTTTTAACGAGTATATATATATTAATTTTTATATATAAATAAAAAGAAGTGTCACCAGTGTCAACCGCCGTTGATAACCCTTATGGCAGTAGTAAAAAGCCGTATGACAAGCATATAAAAAACCTCTGTCATTCATGACGGCATACTGTCATCAATTTACAAGCGCAGAAGAAAATTCGTCAAAGGAGATATCACACACACTCGCCCCGTCTTTTTTGCATTCAGTTTGTAATTTCAAAATTTCCGTCATAACACTTCGAGTATTCATATCATACGGAACAGGTCGCATCCATATATGAGCATAGCCGCGACTTTTCTTTGTACGCTTGATTATTTTTGAAACATCGCCACATATGACTCGTCGCAAGCCCGTGAAAAAGTGGGCGCTACTTAGCGGCTTGTAACCGTTCATGGCACAAAACTTCTTATACTCATCGTGAATAAGTGCGTTCTGCACAAATTTTTCATCAGCGTCCCAAAATAGATACTCGCGAGCGAACTCATGTACAGGATTATTTTCGTTGATCTCGTCCGCTGTGTTTTCTTGCAGGCACGTCGGAATATAAAAATCGCCACGCGCTTTAAGGCGAGCTAATCCAGTCAACGCCCACAAAAATATACCGTCGGCTTCAAGGAATAGTTTTTCATCGAGTCTTGTATCTTTTTTCTTGCGAAGCGTAGGGTCTTTGTGAAAATCGCATACAAAAGGAATATATATCCAGCGTCTTTCGAAGCCAGAACTTCGATCAGTGGTGGCGATAGAATTATTCGTAGCAAAAATATACTTCGCAAAGGGCGTGAACTCAAAGGGGTCTTTCCCTTTCTTCTCAGCCTGAATTCGCTCGCCGCTTATGAGTTGTTTCAGTAGCTCGTCTAACGCTACGTCGCGGCTACCGACTTCGGATGATATATTTAGAAGTTTGTTGCGTACCCCGGCTATCGTGAACTTGTCTTTCATTTGGGACATTTTGATATGACTGCAATTTTTGGTGCCTAAAATGTGTTCGATTACGCGCAATAACACGCTTTTCCCATTAGCGCCTTCACCCTTGAAAACGAGCGCGGATTCTATATTTGTATCTTGACTGAATGAATACCCGATAAATTCTTGTATCAGTGGTATTGCCTCAGAATGACGGGGGAAAATTTCAGATAGGAATTGTAAGAATCGCGGGCAGTCGGCTTTCGTGTCATATTTGACGTTCAACATGTTGAAAAATTTTTCGTCGGTTCCGCGTTCTCGCACCTTCGCCGTGTCGAGATCGTAAACCTTTCCATCTTTCAATAAAAGATGCTTCGATACATTCGCGGTCGGTGTGTTCGTGTGGCAAGCTAACGCTTTCACCATTGTCGCGAGCCTCCCGACCGAAAAATGCATGTCGAGAAATTTAAACATTTCGGATTCAATGTCCTCTTTTTTGAGGGTGTTGTAAACATATCCATTCAAGAAAAAGAACTCGCCATCGTAGAAAATAATCCCGCGTTCCTCTGCATAATCCTTCACATGGCGTACTATCTGCGCGTTGGATAGTTGATCGGGGGCGGGGGCGGGCTTCCAATCGGGTTCATAGTGCTGCCGAAATTGCTTCCAGTGTTTATCGTTACATGACTCATGTTGACACTTGAACCCCGGCTTTCCCTTGCCATCCACGAACACCGCCACTTCTGACCCTGTATGAGCCGCGTTGAAGGGACATGTTTCGAGCACCACTCTTAGCCCGCCGTTGTATGGGCGGGGCGTTCTGTGCGGTATCGTATGGGCGTCTAAGAACGCGACGAGATCGAAAGGGGCTTCAACTGGCGTTGCGGCATCCTTCGCGGGACATAGGCTCCGTATCTGCTCCACAGTGGCGGGCGTATGAGTTTCCGGTGTGTACATTAGGAACGATTGTCTATGAGGTCTATCCGCCGTATGAGTTCCCTTCACGCTGAAAGTCCCGTAGAGCTTAGTTATGCGCGAGGCGTTCGAAACTGATATATCGACCTTCGCCTTCGGGGTACTATACTTAGCGTTGAGGGCGAGTAAGAAGTTCTTGACGAGGGTGAGTGATGCTTGATCGTTTGGCAGGTCCACAGGCAGAAGTAAGTGATACCCGTTCCCGGAGTCGGCAACGTACATATCAGGGAACCCAAAGGCTATAAGGTCTGTATATATAGTTTTTATAATATTCAACGCCTCGGCCTTTTCTTCATCGGTAGAAGCTGTTTTCGTGATTCTAACGGGGTCGCAATCTATGAGAATATAGCGTCTCCGAACGGTCATAGCATCGCTGACCGTAGTTGAGGCGGGTACCGGGCATATCTGGTCGGAAGTACAAGCGTGAGGCATCGACATCGTTTCCGGGAGTAGGGGGTTCATAGTGAAATATATGTTGCTCTTATACCCGTTTTGGCCGTTGAATTTCGTCATGGCGTTTCTCGTGGCTACCAACGCTTCTTCGTGGGAGCTGACGACGATAGCGTGTGCGCCGCGCTGCGTTGGAATCCGTATTTCAATAGGGAACTCAATTCTCAGCCTTTGCAGGGCTTGTGGTATGGGTAGTGGTGGCATAGAAAAATCGTACATGATATTGATGCTCCTTTTATTCGTTTCGAGATCGGGACCAATTGAGTTCTTGCTTGATTATTCGCAGCTCCGCAACTCGCTCGTGATATGCGATGAATTCAGCTTTCATGGTCGGATTCGTGAGCTGCGTTCGAGTCTGATTGTCCGCCGGGACTGTAATAAGCGTCGGGTCATCGATATTGTATTGCGGATGTTCCTTGAAGAAATTTTCAACGATGACATGAAATTGCGGCTGAAAATGGTCAACGTGCGCTTCATCCATGGCAAGGGCAACGCCACTGATAGCGCAGATACAAGTGCCGGTCTCGAATTTTCCGCGCTTGAATGCTTTGATGTGGTTGTTAACAGCGTCCCGGCAAGCGTCGAACATTGATTCTCGTACGGTCGGTACTTTCCTATCAAGGCACGAGGCGTATGAAAAGTCGGTCGAGGAGCCATCAACTCGCACCGCCAGAAAATGTATTGTACCGTAACACGCTGTCGCAGTAGTTATGTGCAATAGCCCGCACCCGATTTTTTTGGACGCTTCTGGATGCCTTTGCAACAGATCACGAATCAAAGTGAACTCGTCTGGCGGTAGCGGTTGCCCTAGTAGTGCGCTTCGTAGTATCTTCTGGATATGTTTTTTCGCTGTTGCCTTCGTCTTGAAAACAATATTTCCAATACTGAAAGTCATCGTCGTTCCCCCTCTTTGTCATAGCCTATCATTTCAGCGCATTTCCTGTTGTTTTATTTTCATAGCTTTCCACGCTTAACTATTTTTTCATTCCGTTCAGCTATTATTTTCTCGATATGCGCGTTCCACGCATCGCAATCGAACATAAGGTACCGCCCGATCTTCACGAAATACTCTGGGTGCATACCTAAGTATTTCATTTGGTATATCGACTCTCGCGTGTAAGGTACATTGTTTGCTTTCAGGGCTTTTTCATCAGAAACATTGACTAGATTTCTCATCTACAACACATCCTTTTCCAAAATTTTTTCTAAAAGTTGCCGATAGCATTTCTCTATTTTTCTATGATAGTAGGCGTTGGCGTTGCAGTTTGGGCCGCAGTATAGTTTATTCGCTCTGCCATCAAAAAAATCGCCACAGTAGACGCAGCGTCTTTTCTTTGTGGGCTTGTCGCGGCTCCCGCACGGTCGCCCGCTTCCGAATCCTCCCATTATTTCTTCACATCCATGCAGCTTTCCGGGATTTCAACCTTCGGAACCGCAGTCTTAGCCGCGTATATTTTGTCGAATTCGCGCTTAAAATAGCTCAATTCCTCAGAAGAAAAATCGTTGATAAGCGGAAGTAATGAAACATCGATGTATCCAAGCATAGTTGTCATAGGCCATCACTCCCTTTCTTTGATCTTGTCGAACGTGTCCATGAGTTTGTTTTTTCTGTCTTCGTCCGCATTTTCAAGCTCAGTTATCCTTTTTGATTTCGCGTCGAGTTCGAGTTTACAAGCTCCGACGACCTTTAACAGCGCGTCGAAGGTGCTGTATATCTGTACAATCGTTTCATGCAATTCTTTCGGGTAGTCGCGCTCTGTTTGTTTTTCCATGTTCCCTCCGTTTCTTTGTGTGCGGCATACGCGCCGATATGGCTGTATGCCGCGTGACTTACTTAGATTATTTCGAAGTCCTCGACGTTTTCGAATGTCCGAAGAAATTGATCTGTATAAAATATTTCGATTTCGCTGCCGTGTGTTTCGATTTTTTTAATTGTTTCATCCATTTGAATTATTGAGTTTCCGCCGCCATGTGAGATCATTAAGAATTTCATAATTACTGCTCCTTCAACTGTTTTAGATGTTATATGTCTTCATTTTTTAAAATTTTTTTGAGCAAGGCCCGGTATGCTTTTTGGTATTCCCGCCGGTAGTTTGGATTCTTCTCATGAAATTTTTCGATTCTACGTTCGTTAGCCAAAACTCGGCAGACGGGGCAGTATTTGGCCGAGTTAGACCGCCGTTCACAGGTCGTCGAGCATATAGTGCATTTCATTTCTCGCATATAGACTCCTCGTGCGAGGGGCTTTGCACCCCTCGGCACTGTGATTTTTAAGATTTTTCTACATTGGGAACTCGGCATTCCGGGAGGGCTGAGGGGCGAAGTTCGCAGCCATGTTCTTGAGCTTCGCATACTCTGCCGCACTCTCGCAACGCCCAATTATTTCATACTGGAGCGTCGAAAAAGCAATGCTGGCGTCATTTTTCATTGTTTCTTTCTTGAGGTAGAATTTCACATGGCATCCTCCGATAGGCCAACCGCGTTTCGTCGCAGCTACGGCCAGCGGCCCCCAATATTTCAGAGATGTGGCACTTGCCGAGAGCAAGTATGGCAGGTCGCCGCCCCCGTCGATCACGATGAGTAGGTTCAGCGAAGTTCTGCATTCTTCGGCTTTTTGAGGCGGATTCGTGCGAGCCGTCGCCGAGAACCGATTTCGAGGACAGAGGGCGCAGGACTGCCCATTTTCACTGATTTTTCCGTCAGGCGAAGTACATACGGGATACGGGTCGCCCGTATTCCACGCGGCTCGAGCCTCTGCGTGAGAAATGATGTATCCCGAAAACGAAGGAAGAACCTTGTTTTCGCCGAAATCGAAAAAACCAATTCCGCCGGGTGCTATCTTCACGCGGGGCAGGGCGAGCCGTTCCACGCCCGCGAAATTTTCGGATACATCTTTCCGAAAAGCATCCTCAAAGGCAGCTACATCCATCGTTGTCGCCGGGGCCACGGTTGCCAGTGCCGTTGTAGTCCCGACAGCAGAGCCACTCGGCATATTCGTGACTGCGCCCGCTCCGGTGTTCCTGAAAGCGGCGTCGAAACTCATGTTCGTAGTAGTACCGTCGCTCTTTGCGAGATCAAAGTCCATCTTTTTAACGTCATTCGGGATATTAGTATTAGTATTCATTGATCGTTGCTCCTCGTTGATTTTAATTTTTAAAAAACTCTTAAACCCGCTACTATCCTCCTTTTCCCCGCCCTCGCGGGCATAAAAAAAACGCCGCCCAATCTCTTCTTTGAGATCGAGCGGCGTTCGTTGTTCTTACGAAGGCGGCTATTTAGTATATTCTATTTTTACAATATTTTATTTTTCCGATAATAATTCAATGGTAAGTTTTATTTTTTGCCCGATACGGCCACCGGGCAGATGTATCTGAATATTTTTTCCATCCTCTGTTTTTACTCTCGCGTGGTCGCCCCGTATTTCTTCTACGGTTCCATTCGATACAGTTTTTAGATTCATAGAGAATCCCCCTTGAAAGGAAGGAAGGGGGCTACCACTCACAGTCCCCCGGCCAATAATTAATTTCATTTCGCCGCGCCGTATTTTTATAGTCGCGGCCCCCTATTCTTCGAGATCAGTTCCCCGGTTCATAATTCTTTACGGCGTCGTCAATGAGTTTCGGGTCTAGGTGCTTGTGAGCCTCGATTCCTTCGCCGTTCCGCCTGTCGATTTCTATTCTCGACACGGTAGTCCTGACTTTTCGGAAAGCTTTTTTTTCTTCGGCTTCCAGCATTTTGAGAATCCGCTTTTTTTCGTTCTCATCGAAATGCGTTGAAATAGCGATCTCATTTCCTTGGGCTTTTAAAAACTCCCTATACATAGCTATTTTTTCCAATTTCTCTGTATTCGTCATTTTGCAGCCTCCAACTCATTCCAGATTTCTAGAAATTTCTCGGAAACCACGGCGTCTTCCATCGCGTTGATTTTCATCAGTTTTTTTCGTTCCGCGTCCGAAAACAAAGTGCATTTCGAAATCTTCTCTGCTTTAATTTGCAGAAAAAATTTATGATCCGCTAGTTTTTCAAGTCGAAAATTGAGTTCCTGCATAATTTCAGATCGTGGTATGCGGTATGCTTTACAGCCCTTTTCGCTGATATCGATGCAATCCCCTACTTTTGCGGTTTCGCCTGACCCAGTGATGGCTATGTACCTCCCGTCACCTACCGAGAGGGTAATTTCGTTATCCTGAAATTTTACTATTTTACATTTTGGCATATTTGTTTTCCTCCTGAATGATTTTCTTGAACCTCTACGACTATTATACGAATTTAAATGATTGAAAATGAACTGATTTGAAAAATATTTAAATTATTTTTTCAATGATATGTATATATACCATTATAAAGTTGCTATAATGCTGCGTCCTGTTCGAGGAGAAAAAGAACGTAAGCGGTCACGGAACGGTATTCTCTGATTTTCGTACGGTTCACGCGCTGGATTCGCTCATAGAGTTTCGCGCCGAGCTTATTTTTCAAATCAATGAGAATGTAGGAAGGAACCTTCATATTTTCACCCCCTTTCGCTTAACTTTTTCTTAGCTCTGTATTATATTTCCATTATATTACACATTTTCGCTCGTGTCAATAGCAGTCCGGGTTTTCAGACGCCGAAAAAGCATAAGTAAATATTAAAATTAATATAATAGTCTATCACTTTTTTCATTTTGAAGCCCCTTAAAAATATTTTAAAAATAATTTTTTCAGCCCTTAAAAAGCAAAAAAAAGCCCGGACCATTTAAGTCCGGGCTACAAAGCTCTAAACACACGATATGAAATTACACCATAGTTACACCGACCCGAGCATTGCGCCCAAACCAAAAAACAAAAAACCACCAGAACACTTGTCTTTCTGGTGGTTTTTGTAGAAGCCAACCACGGGAGTCGAACCCGCGACCTGCGGTTTACGAAACCGCTGCTCTACCAACTGAGCTAAGTTGGCTTATTTGTGAAATTATTATAGCATAGTCATTTTAAAATTTCAAGGATTATTTTAAAGAAATTTTATTAGTTAATTAATTTATAAACGGCCCGCCTGACCCTTGACCTGCGGTTTACGAAACCGTTGTCCGTAAAGTCAGATGCCGTGGGATGAGTTTCATATAACCGCGCCCTGTTCTCTTAATAATTCCGCGATGCGCGTATAGCCCTTTTCTTCGGCGAGCTTCAATGGCGTATAACCTTTGTCGTCGCAGATGTTATAATCAGCGCCGTTTTTGATGAGTATTTCGGAGATGTCGGAAAACCCGGTCCCGACGGCTATCATAAGCGCGGTGTTTCCGTAACTGTCGTAAAAGTTGAGATCGGCCTGACGCTCGATGAGCTGCATAACGACCGCGGTGTGGCCTTTCATGCTGGCGGCTATGATAGGCGTTGCGCCGTTGTTGCCGGGAGCATTGACGTCGGCGCCGGCATCGATGAGAGTTCTTACTGTTTCGGCATGCCCGTAATTTGCGGCCCATATGAGGGCCGTGTCGTTCTCGAAGAAAAGCACGTTCGGATTGGCGCCGTGTTCGATGAAGATCTTAACGATATCGGCGTTCCCGGATATGATCGCGTGCATGAGGACGGTGTTGTTCTCGTCGAACTCCACGTTGAAATTTTCGGTCTTAGCGAGTATGGCGGATAATATTTCCGGCTGTTCATGGTCCACCGCGGAAAGCATGGCGTTGTTTCCGTTTCTATCCTCGATGGAAAGGTCCGCGCCGCGTTCTATCAACGCGACGGCTATATTCACGTTGCCGCATTCTATAGCCTCTAAAAGCGGCGTATTGCGGTTCTTATCGCAGGCGTTGATATCGGCGCCGGCATCGATCAAAAGCATCGATATCTCGGAATGCATCTTGTGCACGGAACGGATGAGAAGCGACCGCTCTTTCGAGTCCCGCTCCAGCACGTTGGCGCCGGCTTCAATAAGCATTTTGGCGACCTCGTAGTGGCAGCCGTTGACAGCCCACATAAGGGCGCTGTACCCGTAATTATCGCGGGCCAGAACGTCCGCGCCGGCGTCTAAAAGCTTGCGGGCCGTAAAATCATGGCCTTTATACGAGGCTGCTATGAGCGGCGTGGTCCCGTTGGAACCGGAGGCATTCACGTTCGCGCCGACACCGATAAGTTGGGACGCTATCTCCGCGCGGCCATAACCCGCGGCCCAAATAAGCGGAGTATCGCTGTCGTAAACCGTGTCGTTAACGCTGACGCCGTGCTCGATAAGAAGTTTCAATATGTCCGCGTGGCCTTCGATTATAGCGTGGCGCAGCATGGTGTTTTTTTCTTCTTCGGGCACGATTATATTCTTGAATTTCTGAAGCAGAAGCCGGACTATTTCGGTATATCCCCGGTCGATGGCGTATATGAGAGAACTGTTGCCGCTGTTGTCCTCGAGGCTTATTATGGCGCCGTGATCGATAAGAGCGCGGACTATTTCGGTGTGCCCCCGCTCGGAAGACGCCATGAGAGCGGTATTATTGTTTTTATCCTTAACGTTGACGTCGGCGCCCGCCTCGATCAAAAACCTCACGACCGCGGTCTGGCCTTTATAAGCCGCGCGCATGAGAGCGGTGCGCCCCTTGATGTTTCTTATATTTACATCGGCGCCTTTTTTAACGAGATAACTTACGATCTCGGAAAAGCCCGAGTAGGCGGCCCACATCAGAGCCGTCCCGCCGAAATTTTCACGGGCGTTTAAATTGGCGCGTTTCTCGACGAGCAGTTTTACGATCTCGAAATTTCCCTTCATCGTGGCATGAATAAGGGAAGTGTTTTCTTTGGCGTCGCATACGTTGACGTCCACGTCTTTTTTCATCAGAAGCGCTACGATCGCGGCGTTGCCGCTTTCCACGGCGGCCATCAGCGGCGTCCTGCCCTTGTTGTTTTTGGCGTTGACGTCAGCTCCGGCCTCGATCAAAAGACCGACTATGTCTTTAAATTCTTTTTCGACCGCCACCATAAGCGCCGTCGAACCCTCTCCGTCCCGCTCATTGACGCTCGCACCGCTTTCTATCAGAAGCTTCGCTATATCGTAATATCCCTTGAAAGCCGCCCGCATAAGCACGGTTCTGCCCTTAACGTTCTTCAGATTGACGTCGGAGCCGGCTTCGATGAGCGTTTTAATTACCGCGATGTGCCCGCCGAACGCGGCCCACATAAGAGCACCTGAGCCGTAATGTTCGGTCACGTCAACCGGCGCGCCGTAAGAAACGAGCATTTTCACGATCCCGTCATGCCCGCCGAGCGCGGCCCACATCAGAGCCACGCTGCCGTAGTTTTCGGTCAAATTGATATCCGCGCCGGCATCGAGAAGAAGCTTGACGATACCCTCGAATCCTTTATAAGCCGCCCACATCAGCGCCGTCATACCGTTATTGCGTTTAATATCAAGGTCCGCCTGCGCTTCGATCAAAATCCTGACGGGCTCCGAGTGCCCCTTGAAAGCGGCCCATATAAGGGCGGTTCCGCCGTTATTATCGCGCATGTCGAGGTCCGCGCCCGCCTCGATGAGAGTGTTTAAAATCTCTTTGTAGCCTTTAAGAGCCGCCCACATCAGAACCGTGCTGTCGCTGTGATCGCGGATATTGACGTCCGCGCCGCTTTTGATCAGAAGCCGGGCCGTTTCGATGCGCCCTTTTTCCACGGCTATCATCAGCGGGGTCTGGCCGCGCTCGTTTTTAAGATTGATATCCGCGCCGCTCTCCATCATCGAAAGGACCTGGCCGGTCTCGCCTTTTTCGACAGCGTCAAAAAAACCTCTCGGATTGATATAAAAACCGGCGGCCTGGTCATATAATTTCAATATGTCGATTATCTCGTTATTTTTCTTTGAAATGGCGAACATCAGCGCGCTGAAGCCTTCCCCGTCCTTGATGGACGCGTCCGCGCCTTTATCCAGAAGCATCTTCACTATCTCGCGATTCCCGCTTATAGCCGCGTGCATAAGGGGCGTCATTCCCTCGCCGTCGCGGGCGTTCACGTCTATGCCCTTTTCGAGCTGGAGTTTCGCGATATCCGCGTAACCGTTGTCTATGGCCCATATCAGGCCTAAATAACCATAATCTTCCATCTGACACCCGCCATCGTATTTTTATGACATAATATTATACTTATCATATTTCATTGTCAAGCAAATTTTTGCCGGATTTTTATGGCGGAATACATGGTTTAATTTCAAACAATGCCTCCGCAAGGCTTAAAACTCTTGAAATATTTAGATCAGTATGTTATAATTTTTCAAGTATGAGTGACTTCATTGAAGACGTTAAAATAATGGCCGCGGAATTTCCCGAGGAACGGAGAAATTTCATCGCTGAACTATTCACGAAAAGTTCAGCGGGACTTGAGCGCGAAAAGAATATTATAAGCCTTGCGTCTAACGAAAAATTTTCCACCGCGCTCTTCCGCCTTTACTATTCGATAAACATCTCCGACAAATACAGGGACCGCGTAATTGAATTGCTCGCGTTCACAGGCACGGTAGACTCGCTGACCTTTTTATTCAAGATATACGAATCCTCCGAATATATGCGCTCGGAGATCATCAGAAAAATCCTTCTCAAATACGGCTACAGATACGTGTCCGAATACGCAGAGGTCCGGGAATCAATGAGATCTAATAAAAAAATGGTCGATATCATAAACAGCCTCATAATAGATTCAGGCTTCTACAAACTTCTGACCGAAATGCTCGATTACCCGTCCGAAAAAGTCATATTATACGTTCTCAAACAATTTCACCAGGTGCCTCACGAATGCGTTATTCCGGTAATATCAAAACTTAAAAACGACAGCAACTGGATGATCCGATTTAACGTCCTCCAGGTGCTGAAACAGATAAAAACCGAGAAATCCCAGGCGATAATTCTATCTTTTCTGTCGGACGAGAACATCAAGGTCCGTGACGAAGCTAAAATATTCATCAACAGCCATTACGATATTTTTTCAGCCGCCATAATACAGCAGGTCGACCATTTTGAAAAGATCAAGGACCTCACCTTCCTTAACGGAATTCTCGACCTTTTCGAATCGCACCCCGATGTCACGAAGATCCCTTCGCTTGTCCAGATAATAATCTCTTTTTCCGAACTCGCAAGCGTCAAAGCGCGCTCGGTCCTTCTTAAAATTTTAAAACAGACCTACGACCGCGAAAGAACATTCAATAGAAAAAGCGAAAAATACGTGACGCTCAGAACCATTTTTAAAAATATTTTAGTGTGGGGCTCCGACGGCTCCGGAATTTTTTTATCCAAACTTCTTGAAACCTGCGGCATGGCATATTTCGAGATACTGATGCACGAGGCGTGCGACACCTTCGACCAAAAGGCCAAAGCAGCCGTTAACAAACTATTCGCTGAGACGCCCGCGCTGTATCACGACAAAAAACTTGTGACCGAATTATTCATTTCCTGGGACACGCAGGCCCGCGATATTTTCATTAAATACCTCAACCAGCAGAAAGGCGGGGCTTTTACCGCGCAGCTTTTCTCACATATAATAAACGAAATACCCGGAAATCTTCTTATCGAACTCTACACAGCTTTTAAAAAATACGATATCGACGCTTCCGCGCTTCTCGAAAAATACCGCCTCGAGATCAGAACCGGAATTAAAAGCACTAACACTCAGCCCGTCGAAATATTGGCCGCCATGAAAGACCCAGAACTTTTAAGCGTACTCGGCCAGGACTGGGTAAGCCATACCGACGAAGTTAAAACCGCCGCGTTCGCGGCTTGCGAAAAATATTACATCGAGCCGGAAACCGTAAAATTCCTGGACAAGATATACTACCAGGAAGAAAACAGCCTTTTCAAAATGAACATCATTAACCTGGCTTCAAAGATCGACTGCATTGAATCCACGGAGATAATAATGAAGGCGTTCAACAGTCCTAAAAAAGACGTCGCCGGTTTCGCCGCTAAAATAATCGTGGCCCGCGGCAAGGAAAGGCTCTTAAGCCAGTTAAGCGCGCTTCCGGAGGATATCCGCAACCAGCTCGGAGAGGTCATTTTAAGGACCGACAATTCCTTCGTGGAGGAAATGGAAAAAAAACTGACGCTCACCGAACCGAAAGTAAAAATGCAGATATTGAAAATGCTCGTTCACCTCTCGAAAGGCGAAAGCAAAAAGGTCCTCGGCCTTCTTTTGAAATTCGCGAAAGACCCGGACGATCAGATAAGGGCCGATTTCACTAAACTGCTCGGGCTGGTCGGCGGAAAAGAGGTCGCCGATGTTCTCATCAATCTCATAGGCGACGGGAACGCCAGAGTGCGCGCGAACGCGATAGAGGTCGCCGCGGCCCTTAATTTGAAGGACATCGTCAACCTGGTGCTTCCGATGACCTCGCACGCCAACAACCGCGTCAGGGCGAACGCCATAATAGCTCTCTATAAGTTAGGGAACACGAACGTGATCGTGGGGCTTTCGGAAATGCTCCGCTCGCCTGATAAATGGATGCGCGCTTCCGCCACATTCGCTCTGGGCGAGATCAACGACCGGCGCATACTTCCCCTGCTTAACAACGTTTTAAACGATAAAGACCCCGACGTCGTCGTCAACGCCATAAGGGTATTGAAAAAAGTAGGCGACGAAAATTCAGCCGCGCTCGTTTTCAGATTCTTAAACGATGAGAATAAAAAAATAAGGACCGAAGCGACGAATCTGGTAAATCATTTCAGGAAGGCGAAAATTTGAAATTATGAGCCATCAGGATTTTTTTTCATCCATAAATAACGCTATGGAACAGAACCATTATGATCTCGCGATAATTTTCGGGATAATCGCTTTCGCGGTTTTCGCGATGATCTACGTATATTACATATATCCTAAATATTCGGAAATAGTATATAAGAAAAAAGTGATAAACTTCATCGCCCGGCGTTATAATTTTTCAGACTATGAGCTTGACGCGATAAATTCCGTCATAAGAAGGAACGGCATAGACCCTCAATATCTTTTCTACATAAGCCTGTCGCTTTTCGAAAAACATGAAAAAGAGCTGGCGGCGGCGCTTAAAGACAGTTGCCCGAAAGGCGTTTCAGCCGACGAAAGACTCGCCTCGATAAAAGACAGGCTTTTCAATTAAACTTGGCGCATGATTACGCGCGGCGGCGGACGCCGTGACAACCGGCAATTAATTATTCAACATAAAACCCTGTTTTTGAGTATTTTTCTTCTTTGTTGAATTTATATGTTTAAAACCTTCCGTAACGAAAAAGAGACCGAATAACGCATACGGTCTCTTTTTCATTATTACGTGTTTTAAGTTTCTTGTTTTTTCATCCGTTTTTTATTTTAACGACGGAGCCGAGGCGGGATACCCGACATTCGCGCGCTGCGAGTCTCTCGTTCCATTCGCGTCAGTTAAAACGGCGTACAATTCAGCGTTTCCCGCGGGAGTTCCTGGCGCAATCGGGTATTCGGTTATGGAAACGGAATTGAACGGACCGGAACTGCCGTTGAGCGAAATTTTATATTCTACCGTTCCGCCCGGAGGAGGAGTGACGGGATTCCATATCAGCCTCTTCGGGGTCGAAGCGCCGTCGTATATAAAGCCCGTGGGAGCCGGAGGCGGAGTATTTGCGGGAACCGTGAATGAGTTTGAACTCACATACGCGCCGCTCTTATAAGATACCATGTATATTACGTTCTGAGGGTTGGCTGTCTGTGAAACAAGTGGCACGTTCAAGACGACCGCCGGGTTATTCGCGGCGCCGTTGAACGATGATAGCGTGACCTGGGTCTCGGCTCCGCCGTCTATCTTCTGTTTTACCGCGAAATCCGCGAACGCGGGGGCGATCGTGGGCGCGGGAGTTATATTGAGGTTGATGACGCCGTTACTAACGTTGGTTATGGCCACGGATGATCCGCCAGTTTGCGCGGGAACCGTGAACGGGCTCGAACTTATGTACGCGCCGCCCTTATACGATACCATGTATACGACGTTTTGCGGGCTGGCCGTCTGTGAAACAAGAGGTACGTTCAAAACTACTACAGGGTTATTCGCGGCGCCGTTGAACGATGATAGCGTGACCTGGGTCTCGGCTCCGCCGTCTATCTTCTGTTTTACCGCGAAATCCGCGAACGCGGGGGCGATCGTGGGCGCGGGAGTTATATTGAGGTTGATAACGCCGTTACTCACGTTGGTTATGGTCACGGATGATCCGGCGCCGCCCGTTGTCGAGTAAATTTGAGACATTTCCGCCGAATTCGTCATCGTTGCTTTTAAAGCTATGGCGCGGATCCTGTAGTTCGAAACCGAGGCAGGAACGCTCACGCCAAGCGGCGCCGATCCGGTCTGGAATGTGGTCGCCGTTGCAGGATCGGTACCGTCGGTGGTATATCTTATGGTCGCTCCGATCGTCGGACAATCTATCGTTACGTTCATGGCCGCGTTCGGATAACTGCCGCCGGCCGGATTAAAGGTCGGCGCGGCTACCGTGTTGGCTCCGCCTACCGTATATGTAGCGAAAGCGGTCGGCGAGAATAGCGCGCCGTCGATAACGATAGCCTTAACGGTCATCGAAGCATTAAGAATAAAACCGCCGCCGTATGGCAGGCCGTTAACGAGCGTCGGCTCGGTATTGTCTATAGTATATTTAATCGTCGCGTTGGTCCTGGCCGAATCGAGAACATCCTTAACTATGGTTATCATCTGACCTGCATTATAATTTCCGCCCACGGGCGTTATTATCGGCTTCACGGGATTAGTCGAACCCGCGGGGAAAGTATTGTAAACGGCTAAGGACACCGGGGAATAAACACCATTGTTTATATATACGGCTTTTATGACCATTTTCGTTGACGCCGGCACGGCGATCGGATTTGAATAGGTCACGGCGATGGCGCTGTTCGGATCGGACGGGTCCGGCGGGTCTACCGGCTCGATTCCAGGGCTGGAACTTGAACTCGTGGTATATTTAATAACCGCGCCGGCAACGGGAGAAACCAAAGTAACGCCGTTCGGAATTCCGGCCGGATAGTTTCCGGGAAGCGGATTGAATTGAAGGCCGCTGCCAGAATTGCCCAAACCGTAAGCAATATTAATAAAAGGCGTTTCACGGGAATCGTTGCCGTCAGCGCTTCTGGATTTAAGATGAAGTTCCAGATTGACCTGCGTCGAAACTGTTCCAAGAGCCGCTTTAAGCGAAGCGGGCTGAGTAAGAAGAGGATTTATATTTCCAAGCGTGAATTCAACAGGCGTCGTTGAAGCTATTGCGGAAGGCAGGGTCGCTTCCAGTAACGCCGTTCCGTATGAAGCAGCCTGCGGATTGACCATTACGATCTCTAATTTTCCCGGATAAGCTTTCCCTATATTGACCGCGAGCCGCGAATTATCCGCATTTACCAATGGATTTACTACGCTTGCGGCGAGAACGTCATTTATAAAATTAGGGCCGTTGCCCGAACCGTTATCGTTGGCCGGTATCGCATCAGGACCTCCGAATACAGGCATCGGCGGAACGAAAGTATTTCCGGAAGCGACAGACCTGTTCCTGGAAACTGGATCGATATAAACGAATTTGAGGTTGCCGCCCGGATCGATCGGAGTGAAATCGACGTCGGAATAGCCGCTCGCAGTGATCTTTTTGCCGGCCGCAAGTATGCCTGAATCAAAGGAACCTATCATTACCCCGAGATCGAAATTAGCGTCAGCGGCGAATTCAAAATTGGCGTTTGAATTTTTAATAACGTATTTTCCAGGCGGAACGTATCCGAGCCTTAATGCGCTTATTGACGTCGCGGGAGCCGGAGGTATCTTTCCGTCGTCGACAATCTGTGATTCAATGTTGCGCGGAGTGATCAGGGAATACGAAACGATATAATTCGGATTCAGTTCGATACCCATGGTCGTAAGAGTTCCAGGTTGATATGGAGCCGCGGCGGTATTTGATATGGTTTTAAAAATGTGAGTGACGCCGTTCATTTCGTAAAGCATCATTTTTCCGCCGGAGTCGCCGACTGGCAGGTTGGATATTTTAAAACCTTTAAGGTCGTTATACCAGGTAATGTTATTAATGTCCGGCGGCGCGGGAACGGATCCGGCATGGACCCAACCCGACGAATTGCCGGCGGGATCTTTGTAACTGTAATAAATATTGTCGCCAGCCTTGAGAACGGGAACGCCCTTGATAGCTATATCGCCAGCGGCGTGAGCTTTTACGAACGCCAGTTCGCCGGCGAGCATGACAACGGCGGTTGTATCAAGCGGAGAAGCAGCCGGAGTATAACCTAACTCCAGAGCGGCAATTTCCGGATAATTTATCGCTGTCGTGAAGCTTACCCTGGAAAATCCGTTGCTGAAACCTATCACATTCGCCTGAACGAGAGGACCGGGAGCGGGCGGAGGATATGTGTCGGGACTTATATCGAACCCGACTTTTGTTACTGGAACTTCCTTTGGAGACGCCGCGGTAGCGTCAATAATACCATTGCTGGAGAAAAACTCAAGGCCCGTTCCGGAAAGTCCGCCTTTAACACCGAGCTTTTGTTGATCAACGGTAAAATCTTTCGGGGTAGTTATTAAAACGGTTCTTCCGGAAGGATCGTTCTTTATATCGATAGCCGCCATGGTTCCGGGCGCAAGAGAAACTCCGCCGACCATTACGGCCGTAGGATTGAAGTTCTGAACCGAAACGGCCTTGTTGAAATTAAGCCTTAAATTATTAGATGAAGTTATGACGGCCGCGTTAAGAACCAGCGAATTGAAAGGAATTATGTCGAATGTGAAATTCAGGTTCCTTGTAACGCCGTTCTCTGAATATGAAGCTGAGACCGTCGAAGAACCGGTAGCCGCAGGAGCGTTATAAAAGCTTCCGGTAATAGTTCCCGCGCCAACCAGGACGGACCATGAAGGCAGAACTTCAGCGGTGGTTTGATCTGAATAGGTCGCTATGGTCTTAATGGCGGAAAGATCATAAACCGCCGAAACTTCTATTGTCGAAGGCGGTTTTACAAAAAACATGCCTATAAGTTTTTTCGCGAGCGATGTTACGGTCAGCTTGAAAGCGGCGGTCTTGAATATGCCGTTCTCAGAATATCCGGCCGTTAAAACTGCGGTTTCAAAAAAACCGGGTGCGTTATAAGCGTTAGACGAAATTGTACCGGAACCGGAAGATATTGACCAGGCCGGAACAATAACGGCGACGGAACCGTCGATATATCTGGCTCTTACGATTATCGCCGAAAGGTCATATATCGATGAGACCTCGGCAGTATCGGATATTTTAGACATAATGAGAGAATCGAGTTCTCTTGCGTTCAGAACGTTAAGGGCGAAATCAGAGGACACGGTGACGCCGTTCTGCGAATAAACCGCTCTGAAAATCGCCCGGCCTTCCGCGGGATAAGGCGTATAAACTCCGTTTGCGAGGCTGCCTGAGGCTGAAACTACCTGCCAGGAGGGAGTAACGTCAAGCGATGAACCGTCTGAATAAAAAACCGTCGTTTTAACCCGGGCGCCGATATCATAGTTCAAACCGGCTTCGACGGTGTCAGAGCCTGGTAAAAGGCGCAGCGAGGTCGGGAGTTTTTCAGCGACGCGTTCCAATTGGACACCGATGCCGTCCATAACGAACCCATAATCATCAACGGTTATTGCAAAAGAAGCATGAGCCTGATAATATTGCGGGGCCGTAACCGTCAGCATATAATTTCCGGCGGTGAACCCGCCCGCTACCCTATAAAAACCTCGGCTGTCGGTAACCGCGCTCGCGCCTGAGGGCGAAACTGTGACAGTAGCACCGGGAACGCCTACCGCGTTCAGAAAAGTACCGGAGCTGTTTCTTTCAACTACTTTTCCGGCGAGTACCTGGACGGAAGATGAATTTTTAAGCGCGATAAATTTATTGTCGACGATATTTTTCATGCTTGAGATATCGATAAGTCCCTGAAAATTACCGGACTCCACAAGAACAAGTTTTCCCTGGTCGGGCGGTAAAAGCGTTGCCCTTCCGATATATAGCTTTCCGCCGGTGAGATAAATTTCAGTGCTGCCCATGCTTCCGTTCGGATATTCAGCCATCATTATAGCTTCAACCGCCGTTTTCGGAAGCGTTATATCGAGCTTCCAGAAGCCCGTCGGGTCCGTTACCGTTGAATACTCGCGGCCGTCCGTAATAACCGCGACTTTTTTACCGACGGCCGGTGAAATCAACCGTGATACTGGAGATGCGGCAGTGGTTGTATCATATTTCAAGTATCCGGCGACCGTGGTGTTCGCCGCCGAAGACGATAAAACGGATATCGGACCGCTCGCGACGGTGATCCCGCCATAAGAAGCCGTCAAATTTAGAGAAGATGCTGTGCCCTGTAAAATATTTGAGACCAGTATTCCCGAAAAAGAAGCGACGCCGTTAACGGGAACCACTGAAACGCCGCCGGAAAGAAGAACGCCCGGAATGGAAACAGTCACGGGCAGATTAGAAGCTGAAAGAGCGCTTCCAAACTGGTCGAAGATCTTAACCGTGAACGCCGGTATCGTGCTTCCGGAAATGATGGACGACACAGGCTGAGCCGGCTCCATAACGAGCTTTGAAGCTACCCGCGGTATCTGCTTCGTTCCGGAAAAATTAAGAGTAACGAATATCTGGTTATAATCAGGGTTTCCCAATGCTTCCTTGTTAGATCTTATAAAAACCTCGGATGACCCGATAAAAACTCTTTCAAAATCATCAGCTGAGCTGTACCTTAAAGCTGCCACGATGAGAACCTCATAGGTAGAATGAACCGAGAATTCCTCTTCAAAAACAACGCTGCCCTGCTGATATTCGGATATTTTCCCCGACGGGGTGTGCGCGTTGCTCAGGTCTTTTATAACGACGGTGACTATCCCCTGCGCGTTAGACGGAATAGGGTCCGTCTCAAGGGCGCGATCGGGCGACGATGTGTTAAACGACATCTTAAGCGACGCTTTGGCTCTTTCGTCTGAACCGTCCGGAAGGCCTGATCCGCCGCCGGAACAACCGCTTATAATAAAAAAAGCCGCAAGTAAAAAGATCAGAAGTAATGGAATTGTCCTTGAAAACGTTCTCATGAAAATCATTCTCCTTAAAATATTTTTATTAAAAACAAATTACTAGTTCAATTCGTATGAAACCAGGCCGGAATAACTTTCAAGACAAAAGCGCTCCGCCATTGTTCATATAATACTAATTTAACAAATAAATGTCAATACATCAGATTCAAAAAATAGGACCGGAAACACCATAAGATAAAAACAGGCGCGCAAAATATTCAACTGTTAAAAAAACGGGCCTTTAAATCCGCCAATTAAGGTTCGTCAACAAATTCATTGACATATTAGGGGGTTTGGAATAAAATCCATTCCGGAGGCGATGTAATGAGAACAATAATTACAACGGGCGTGTCATTTCCGGTTTTATTATTCACCGCCTGCCTTATTTTCCCCTCTCTCTCTCAGGCCGCGGGCGATACTGACGTTATCGTTATAGAACGCCGGACCGATAAGAACGGGCCGGCCTTAAAAACGCTTTCAAGCGACGAAGTGCTGCTTCGCGAACTGATAAAAAAATTCAGCGAAAATATATGCTACGAAACAGAAAATACCCTTAATCAAGCGTCATCAACAACGATCAGGCGCGCCCGCCTTTTTGTCCGCGACGCGTCAAATATAAGGCTTGAAAGTTCCACCGGCGATGGAACGGAAATAGTTTCGGTATATTCCGGCGGCGGAGCATGGATATATTTTCCTAAAACAAATATAATAATCGACATTCCCGGAAAGGCAAAAAAATCCGCAGGCGTCAATCTCCAATACGATTTCATAGGCGGTTATATCGCGAACCCGTCCGATTACATCGTGCTGAAAAACAGCGAAGGCGCTTTTTTAACGTATGAAATCTCCGGCCCGCCCGGCAACACGAAAGCGTCTTACCGGTTCACCGCGGAAGGACTGCCTGATCGCATAACCATCATCGAAGACGGTTTGGGAACCCGGGAAATCAAGATCAAAAACGTAATTACGGGGCCGATAGAAGAAAAACTCTTCAAGAGGCCTGAAAACGCAGTTAAAATGCCGTTAAACGAAATACCCGATATTGAAAGGTAACTGTAATTGTTTATTTCACGAAATAAAAATCTAATAAAGCTGATTCTGATAGCGCTCTTTTTTCTGCTTCTCAACCGTCAGCCTTCAGCCGCGGCCGGAAAATTCGAAGATACCGAAAAACATCTTATGAATTTTGAAATTTATTTTCTGAAAAACGAAGAAAAAAAGGCCATGGCCGAATTCAAAAAATTCGAGGGTACTCTTTCCACGGGAAATAAAGAAACCTTAAATAATGGTTACGGCGATATTTACATAGTATATTCAGCCTTCATAAATTACGTCTCGTCATTTCGCGCCCCTGAAAATGCCGTTTCAGCAAAAGAAAATAATAAAATAAATAATCATCTTTTTGCGCTGTTCTTTCAAAAATATGACGCGCTTTTGAAAGAACAGAGGAACCTCGCAGGAACTAAACAAATATCGCCCGATCTTATTTCATATCTCGAAGAGCTTAATAAAAATAAAGAAAGCGAAAAAGGCCCCGGCTCAAACTATGATCTTCTGATATCCGCGGAATTTGAAACTTCCATAAAAGACGCCGCTTTGATCCGCTTTATTTCAGGCCGGCCGCTTTTTTTATTCATGCTTTACAAGAACGTTAAAGAAGCCGGCAATGATTTTCAGGTTTCTTTTCTAAAAAGCATGATATCCAAAAATGTTCCGGCCGACATTTTAGCCATAAGCGATTTCCCTGAATTCACCGGCGGTGAACCGGCCGTAAAAAAAGACGGATGCGCGGTTTTCGACGCGAGCCTTATGAGTTCGTTCAATTGCGATGGAAATAAAATATCTTCCGCGGCTCTTCTGCGCGCGGCTCTGAAAAACAAAGCTTTAAAAAAAGCCGATCTTTCAAATGCCGCGGCGGCCAGGATCGTTTTTTCAAAATATTGCTTTTATTTCGATATCGCCGGAGCGGCCGTAACGAAATTTTCAAACGAAGCCCCGGATTCCGCAGTTATAGAACTTCAAAAAGGAAGAAAAATAGACATTAAACCCAAAAAATTCGACGGCATCCTTTCCGAGGCTGCATTTTTGAAAAACTGCCGGAAGATCAAATATAACGATATGAATTTTTATTCATGCCCCGAAACATCTCACAAAACTTTTCTGATGAATACCGGACGCGATTTCATGGAAATAGTTTTCATAAATTTCGATTCCGGCGTCGAAGCTCAAGCGGTTTTAAATTCTTTTAAAACGCTCTGAACTATACGCCGTTAAAAAAATCCGCCCACCCGGCATGATCGAAATGATCGCCGTTCCCGAAAAATATCTGTTTCACGACCATGCCGGAACAGTTATATTTTTTAGCCGTTCCGCTTTCACGCCCGCCGGAGTAATTTATCTCGAATTTCATATAATGCTTTGAGTTTTCTACCGCGTAATGTTTCGCGACGCCTTCTTTTTTATCGTTTTTATAATTTTCTTCGCGCAAAAGAACTCCCGAACGGTCGAAATATCTGGCGATGCCGTTAAGAAGACCTTTTTTATAGTTTTTTTCAACCTCGCATGTTACGCCGTCAGGAAAGTAAAATCTTGAAATTTTCTCGAGTTTTCCGTTCTCATAATATTCGCGGCGCTGTAGTTTTCCGCTTTCGTAATAGTATTCACACTTGCCGTGAGGACTTCCGTTCGCGTAATTTTTAACGGCTATAAGTTTTTTTCCAAGATTATAATATAAACATTCACCCTTTAACTCGCCGTCCTCGTAAACCTCGTTGCCATAAAGTCCTTCTTTTTCAAAGCTTTTCATCATGCCCGATAGCGGAACGCCGTTCGCGTCATAAAATCTTTCATATACGGCATGATCGAAATGGTATACCGACTCGCGCAAAAGAGTTCCTTCCGGAGAATAAAGCCTGCGAACGCCATGTTCCATACCGTTTGCAAAATATGTCTCTTTCGCGATATTTCCAGATTTGTCAAAAGCCAGAGAAATACCGTTTAAAATTCCGTTTTTATAATAAGCGACATCGGATACGATGCCGCTTTCATAAAAAAATTTGGAAAAGCCGTCTTTTTTGTATCCATTATAAAACGAGGCGGACCTGACCATGCCATTTTCATAAAACTCTCTTTTCAGGTTTTTAACCGATAACGGATAGTTCCCTTGAAAAAGTGAGGCAAGCGTTTTAGCATACGCGGCGGAGGCGGAGGCGACCGATTTGACCATGGCCAGATCCGACCGCGCGGCGGTCTTATCGTTTCGGGCCATATGAACGACCGACCTGCAATAATATTGTTCAGACAGGGGTTTCAATGAAATGGCTGAAGAGTAATCCGCTGACGCGCCTTCCATATCGCCTGTCGTTTGCCTGACGAGGCCGCGGCGGGAGTAAAATTCATCGTTTTCGACGCTTATACTCACGGCGGCGTTCAGTTCGTCCAGGGCTTCGGCAACAAAACCCGAATAGACTTTTAAAAGCCCGAACTGGCACCGGGAATAGGAATTGTTATGATTGAACTTCAGAGACTTGACCAGATCGATAGCCGCTTCGATGAACTCGGATTTTTCGATCCTTATAAGAGCCGATGAGTAAAAGTCGCGGCTTATGGTCTCATTAAATGTTGCGGCGGTATCGATATCGCCGTGAATGATTATTCGTTCGTAAGTTTGATCGAGATTATCGCGCGCCTTTTGAAATGAAGGACACTTGCTTACGGCATCTTTAAAATAGACGGCTGCTTCCTCGAGCTTTTTTAAGGAACGGTACATCTCTCCTATAAGATTAGCCAGAATGTGATCAGCAGTGTCTATTTCAAACGCCTTTTTATAGAATTCGAGAGCCTCTTCGATAAATTTTCGCTTTTCGTAGTACGACGCTATCTTTTTATACGCCTGGCTATATCCTGGGTCGACGCTCAAGGCGAACTTGAAATTATTTAGCGCCGCGTCTTCCTCGCCTTTTTTTTCGTTGGCTTCACCCAGAGCCATATAGTATTCAGGCCTGGGCGGGCCCAGCTCTATCGCATAACTATAATTTCTGATGGCGCCTTTGACGTCTCCGTTATCCATACGGATGTTGCCGAGAGTGTAATAAATGTCAGGATCATTCGGAGAAGCTTTGATAGCCTGACCGTAAAAATATACCGCCTTTTTCGCGTGTCCGAGTTTTTCATGACAGCGCCCGGCGAAAACCAGCGCGTTTATAAAGGCGGGAGACAGTTCGGAAGCCGCTTTAAAGCAGTCAAGAGCTTCTCCGTATTTTTTCATATTAAAAAGTATCTCTCCGAGGGCGTACCGGGCCTCGTGATCGTCATGACGGTATTTCACGGCGTTCCTGTAATAAAATACCGCTTCGTCATGCATTCCGGCTTCTTCATAGATCCCGGCGAGCTCGGCGTTCAAAGAAGGGTTGGCTGGTTTTGATCTAAGCAGCGTTTTTAATTCTTCGATCCTGTCCATATACATTAAAAATACTATATAACAAAATATTTGTCAACAGATTAAAACCGGTTGAAAATAACTTGAATTTAATTATTAAAAGTGATAAGATGAAAATAATATGAATTCGGAATCAATGAATAATAATAAACCCGGACACGCCTCGTTTTTTGAAAAAGGAATGAGTGAAAGGGCCTGCGGCCGAATAGTTCGCGCGATAGATTTTTTTACAAGGTCGCTGGCCGTGGAAGGTCTCGCCGCCGAAACTTTTTATAATCTGGGCCTGGCGAAGGCGGTTCTTCCAGACCTTGCCGCCGCGCGCGATTGTTTTTCTAAAGCGATAGACGCGGATCCCGGATACCTGAGATCATATCTGATGAAGGGGATCCTGCATCTTGCCGGAAATGAATACGCCCTTGCTGCGGCCGTTCTCAGCGAATGCAGGCCAAACGCCGGGAACGCGGATATTTTTAAATATACGCTGACGGCGGCATGGCTTGGCGCGGGAGATACTACCGAAGCCAAAAGGGTTTTCGCATCCATCCAAAACATAAGACATGCCGCTGAAGAATTTTTCGAAGCCTGGACGGATGTTTTTGAAAGCTCCAGAACCGATTGCGACCGAGATGGAATAACCGTAAATTATTATCCGGACGGAACCGAAAAGCAGATCTTCACTTATGAAAAAGGCGTTTTGAATGGCGAATATGTAGAAAGCCACCCGAGCGGAAAGATCAAGGAATACGGTTTTTACAGCGACGGCTTACGCGAAGGGATTTTCACCGGATTTCACCCGAACGGTTTGAAATTATACGAAAAAGTCTTCCGCAAAGGCGTTTTAGACGGCGTCTCAAAAGAATTCGGACCCGATGGCGGAGTCTCGGCCGAATCAGTTTTTTCAAACGGAATACCGCATGGCCCGGCCAGGATATTCGGGCCCGGCGGGATATTGCGTGAAGAACGGCAATGGACCAACGGCGCCATTTCTTATTCGAAGGAATATAATGTGGACGGCGCCTTAGTTGAAGGAATTTTCCAGGAACATTCGGCGGATAAAAAAATTATTTATGAAAAAAAATACTGCCGCGGAGAGCTCCACGGCCCGTTAAAAACATTTATCAGCGAAAACGGCCGAAGGCTTCTATTGTCCGAAGAGCTTTATAAACACGGCAGGCGCGATGGCAAGTGCCGTTACTATCTCAACGGAAAATTGCGCGAGGAAAGAAATTACGCCAACGGATCTCTGAACGGAATATCTACTACGTTTTATGATTGCGGAAGAAAATATATTGAAAAAAATTATTTTGAGAATCTCGCTGAAGGGCCTGAGACATTTTATACCCGGGACGGCGAAACATATATGGAATATAATTATAAAAACGGTCTCAAACAAGGCCACGCGAGAATTTACGCTCAAAGATCCAATTCTAAAAAATATTATCTCATGGAAGAAAAAAATTATAAAAACGGGATCAGCGAAGGCGACTGCAAAATATATAACAAAAACGGAATATTGTCCGAACAGTGGCAGTACAGGCGGGGGAAAATATACGGCCGCGGCCTGAGGTTCCATGAAAACGGAAAAATAAGGCATGAGGGGTTTTTCATAGGTTCGCCGGATAACGGCGTCAAATTCAACGCGGCCGGTCTTGAACTTTTTTATGACGAATCCGGCGCGATAACCAATATCCATTATATCAATTCGATGAGCTTTATTTAAAAAGGCGCGCGCATTAAGCGAAAGGAAAAATACGATGTTGCGGAATTTTAATTCGATACGAATGTCCAAAATAACGGCCATTTTAATTAACCTTATATTCATTTTTTCGATATTTTCAAATTATTTTGCCTTTGCCGCCGAGAGTTTCGATATCAGAAACGCCACTGACCGCCTCAACAAACAGCTCCAGCAGGCGGCCAGCGATCACGCCGCCGGAAAATATCCCGGAAAGGAACTTTCCGAAGTACTCGGCGAAGTACGCAGCAAACCTGAATTCAATAACGCCAACAACACGAGAAACGCCAAGGTCGAGCAGATATTTCAAAAGCTCGGCTGGAAAGAGGGCGTGGATTATTTCCCGACCGGAAGAAATCCCGAAAAAGTTACCGGCGACGGTGACTGGGCTATAGCCAGCGAAGCCAAATATAACCAGCTCAAAAAATTTCTGGGGGGCGAATATAACGTTACCGGACATGATTTCCGGGCTAACGCTCCCGAATTAAACACCACGTTCTGGCGGCCGCCGCCCGATCCGTCAAATGCCGGAGAATATTCGGAATATCTTAAGATACTGGCGAAAGACCCGGATGCTTTTTCAACGGTGGGCGGAATGCACGCGACATCGGGCGGAAAACTTGGAGTAAAAGATCCGGCCGGCGCCGTTCTCGCCAATATCCATAAAGCGAACGCGGCTGTAAAAACTTTTCCCGACGGAACGGTCGACTGGAATTCGACCGACCTTCATACCGTCGCCAAAAGCGTTCTCAAAGCAATGAAAGAACGCGGCATCGATATACCGGCCGACACAAAAGATCCATTTTTAAAAAAATTACTCGCCATAAGGGAAAATCTCACGCCTGAAGAATCCGGAGTGGTCAAACCCGACCCTTCCGGTAAAGCCAAGACCGAAGGCGGATACACGCACAAACAGAAAAACCAGCTGAAAGATTTTTTAAATGAAATGGACGGATGGCTCAAAGAAGCCCATAAAGACAGCATCGCCGAAAGCGCCAAATTACAGGCGGAGCGCGAGGCCAAACTGGACCTTCTGAAAAAGCAGCAAAAAGATAATCCTTCAAAGGAAACCGAAGAGCTGATAAAAAAATATGAAAAAGAAATTAACAGCGTCAACAAATCGAATGAACACACTCAGAAAGCCAATGAAGGCAAATTAAAAGACCATTTCGAAGAAACCGATAAAAAACTTGAACAGGAAAAAGCGAAAGCGAAGGAAGAATTAAAAAAACCGGCGGAGCAGGAAAAACTGAAAAAAGACCTTGCCGAAGAAAAAAATCCCGGAAAAGAACCAAAACCTGAAGATAATAAGATACCGGACGACAAAACTAAGGCCGACGATAAAACTAAAACGGACGATAAGACCAAGACGGATGACAAAACTAAGGCCGACGATAAAACTAAAACGGACGATAAGACCAAGACGGATGACAAAACTAAGGCCGACGATAAAACTAAAACGGACGATAAGACCAAGACGGACG
>CAZKCG010000018.1:54073-81052 GCA_964551445.1 uncultured bacterium
CTAAAACGGACGATAAGACCAAGACGGACGACAAAACTAAGGCCGACGATAAAACCAAAACGGACGATAAAACTAAGCCTGATGAAAAAACACCGGAAAGTGGAAAAGAAAAAACGCAGCCTGAAAAAAAGCCTATAGAAAAAACAAACCCTGAAAGACCGGAAGGTAAAACTTCAAAAGAAGTTCCGGGCGGCAAGTCCGAACCTAAAGCTCCGGAAATGCCGGGCTGGATCAAATCCAATCCGCGCATTATAAAAATATTGCAAGGCGGAGCGCATGTCGTCGGCGGCCTTATGATAGGCGGCGTTTACGTCGATTCGGCAAGCAAGGAATTTCACGACGCCATAAAACAGCGGCGAGACCCGAGCATGACCAACATAATAATCGACGGCACCGTAAATAACGCCATACCCATAGCGGGCCTGGCCTTGGTCGGCGTGATTACGGGACCGATAGGCGTAGGCGTCGTGATCGTCGGCATGGTCGGACACGATATATACCAAAACGGACTCGTTACGGGACTGGGAAATGTCACGGGCCTTCGCGCGATCGGCGATTTCATATACACTGACTGGGAACACGCGATATTGATACACGATCAGATAACCGAGCTGAGCGGAAAAATGCTCGTGTCGATCGAAAAGCTGAAGGAAAAACTGAAACATGGAACGTTAGACGAAAAAGGCAGAAAAAAATATTCGCGCATGATAAATATACTCAGAACATATTACGGCGAGCTGGACCCTGACGACCCACTGGCGAAGGCTATATTAAAAGAACTGGCCATCGCTGAAAAACTCGGATTCGCCGAAGATATAAAACACGGCGACCCGACCTTCATTCAGATAGACCGTGAGGACGAGGAAGAGTGATCACGCCGCGGCGTGCGCGGACTTTATTTTTTAAGTCCGTCTAATATAGCGGTTATTTCGGCCGATTGCCTTACGCCGTCCTTATACCAGTCGGTACAAATGCCGCCGGCCGAATATCTTTCGAGTATTTCCAGAGCCCTTGCGCCTATCGGCGCGCTCCGTTCATTATAAAGAGGAGTACCCGGAAGCGGCAGAAAATAATGCGTCTGGACGCGGACGTGAAAATTTGTATGAAGCTTTTTTATGGTCGCCAGCGTCTTTAATTGTTCAGCCTCGTCCTCTCCGGGAAACCCGAATATGAAATCTACGACGGGAACAAGTCCTCGCGAATCAAGGACCTCGCATGCGTTAAAAACCGAATCCAGCAGATGGCCGCGGCCGATCTTTCTTATGCGGTCCTCATCTCCGGACTGCGCCCCCACCGAAACCCTTTTATTGCTGCAATATTTTTTTATGATATCGACAGATCGTTCCGTTATCGTTTCCGGACGCGCTTCCGATGGAAATATCGCGTATTCAACGAATTTGATATCATATTTACGGCCGGCGAGCTCGAGCATTTCCTCTATAATATCGAGACGCAGATCTTTAACGTTAGGCGACATGTAGTGAAACGCCGAAGGACATATAAAGCACATCCGTTTATATGAGCGCCGTTTGTATTCCGCGAAAAATAGTTCCACGGATTCCATGCTGCGATAGCTGACTTTGCATGTCGAGGTCTGGCAGAACCTGCATTTATAATAACATCCGCGCATTATTTCGAGCGGCGGAACGAAACTGTAGATCTCTCCGAACGGTAGGTAACGGTCAAGTTCGACGGGCCTTTCGTCTTTTACGGCACCGCCTTCATAACATGACAGAACGGAGGTTTTGAAATCCTTCGAACTTCCTGACCGATAAGCGTTTTCAAGAAGATCAGGCCAGGAGTTCTCACCCTCGCCGCAAAAAACGAGGTCGAACCCTATTTTTTTTCCGGACCCGGGATCGCCCGTAACGTGAGGTCCGCCGGCGATGATAAGCACCTCGCCTTCCCGCGATTTTCTGGCCGAGGCCGCTCTTATTTCAGGTACCTGCCGCATAACTTCGGGCAGAAGGACCGTCATGAAGGAATATACGAAAACAGAAGCCTGCCGGTTAAATTCATCTTTTTCGAATATACCGGCAAGCTCTTTATCTGACGCGAAAATAGTTATGTCGAATTTTTCACGATAACCGGCCTTTTCAAGCATGAATAAAAGATAGGCCATGCTGAAGCGGTTTATCGCTGATTCGTAAAAATAGAACCTGGGCTTCAAGATTCCAACGCCTTATTTAGATGGATATTTTTTGAAAAGGCCGCCCCACTTTGAAGTGGAGAGCCATTTCGCGTACCGTAAACTATCGACCATCGGCCATCTGAGGTAGTCGTGATAAAATTCCGATCCGAATATGAACAAATTAACGAGCGGCGTGCGGAAAAAAAAGTTCTGGAATTCCTTTAGAGCGCCGAACCACATAACGTCTCCGAACCTGCTGGCGAAATTATCGCCGACGTGAAATTTAAAATCAACCTTGCTGATATCTTCTCCTACCACTTCGATGTTTTCAGGGCGCCCGTTGCCGAGGCCGTGCTCGTCGGCGAGCCTTATATAAGCCAGGTCCATAGGATTAAAACCCATCATTTTAGCAGCTACCGCGTCTATCGCAACCTGGTCGTCGGACGCGAGCATATAATCCTTTTCAACCGGGAACATCGTTCGCGGTCCGGGGCCGTTGCCGCATGTCGTTCCATCCATGACGGCGAATATGCCGGAATGGATCTCTTTTTGTATTGCGAGAAGGTCGACGAGCGTTTCATGGATCCATGAATGAGTGTAATGACGCCTGGTATTTAAAAGCCCGCCGAACGCGTTTTTCATGGCTCCCGTGGTGGTGGTGTAAATATGGCATTTAACCGTCGGAAGATGAATGACGTTTCTGCCGAGAAAATATTCCGGTATCATTATCCCTTCAGGAAATATGTCGTGAAGGACAAGCGTCTTGAATTTAGGCTTATAAACTATCCATTTCATGTCCTCTTCCTTGAAATTATAAAGGACGGGTATGTCATATTTTTTAAAAATCGGCAGATATTTATTGAGGTCCTCGCCTTTGAAAGCGTTAGTTACGACGGTCTTGTTCTGGACGCAGACTATGTCACGGTAGCCGTGCATTTTAAGGGCGCGCGTAACGCCTTCGAGCTGCCACGGGGTGGTGTTGGCGCCCGGCATCGGGAAGTGCCATGAAATATTATCTTTTAATATCGTTCCATTTTTTATGTCGAGGGCGCCTTTAAAATCAGCCATGCACATAAGCTTTTCTATATCGCCGAGAATTCCTTCCGGCTTCGTTTTGATGACCGCGACCTTAGACTTTTTCATTAATTTTCCTCGCTATCGATAAAATATTAAACTGCCATCCAAAAAAAATGAATGGCAGTTTAAAGCAAGTTTTATATCGTCCTTTAACCTTTTGATCAGGCCTTCCAGAGACCGTGAAGGTTGCAGTATTCTCTGGCTTCGGCTTTTTCAGCCTTAACGCAGAATTCGGCTTCGGGTTTGTCGCCCGGTTTCAGATGTTTTCTGTAAACCATTCCGTCGGCTATAAGTTCGATCCACTCGATGAGATGTTTTTCTTCCATCGGATGGGCTACCGAACCGACCTTAACGAGAAATCCCGTTGCTGTTTTTTCAACGACCGGAACATGTTTTTCGCGGCTCGCGTCAACTGTGTTTTCGGTCATAAGGGCCATTGACTGGCCGCAGCAGACGAGTTCTCCGCCGGCTTCATGAATTACTTCCACCATATTTCCGCATAAAGCGCACTTATAAACCTGTTTCAACTTCGTCATTAAATACCTCCCAAAGGTCTGATTTTGAGACGCCGCAAAAAATAACGGCGTCCGGATCTTTCAGGACAATCATTATTTCGCAGGCTCCATAAGCTTATTGACTTTTTTCTGGAGTCTTGATTTTGTGCGGGCGGCTTTGTTTTTGTGTATCGATTTTGAACGGGCCGTCGTATCAAGAGCGCTCGATATCTGTTTTACGGCTTCGATCATCTCTTCTTTTTTATTGGCGTCGATAACGGCGTCAAATTTTTTCATTTCTGTTTTAAGCTGGGACTTTCTGCTTCTGTTGACCTTGGTGTCCCTTGCGTTTGTTTTCAAACGGCTGATCTGTGATTTTATTTTAGGCATGTTGTCACCTCCCTCATCATTAATATAAAATTATTATTGTTATTCTAACATACAACTGCCATATTTTGCAACTAATATTTTCTGTTTTTTTACCGGGGTTTATGACCGGTGACCTTTTTAATTTTTTCTTATTGAATATATATCCGAAGTATAGTATAATCACACTGTTTATTCTAAACGACTCTGGAGCGATTAACATAATGACGGACAATCTGAAAATTTCTGAGCTTATTCAGAAATTCGGTTTGGCTTTTGGAAAAAAGCACATATACCAGACCATTCAGCAATTCATCGAAAGGCTTTCCAAGGCGGAAGCCTGTGTTTTCGTCTTCGCTCAAAAGGACGGAACGCGCCAGGACGGCGAGCGGTTTCAAGCCGATATGATCTCTTCGTCTCCTTCTTCTAAAAAATTTGACGTTTCAGAGGTCACGGAACTGCTTGAACCCGTCGTCAGAAAATACGGCATATCAGCATCTGCCGGCGATTCGACGCACTCCGATATTTTTGATTTCGATTTTTTTTCGTCAGCGCCGGCTTCCAGAGCGCAAGGAACGCGCCGCTTTCAAAAGGATTCCGGCATCAACGGTTCTCTTATCGTTCCGATTTTCATCGACAACGCCTTTTTTTCGGTCTTCGCCCTGTTGTCTTCGGACGAATTCTCGCTTTCAACGGAAGAATTCTCGGCTATAAATATAATAGCATACACGGCTTCGATATCCCTGAAAAACATACTTCTCAAACAGCGCGCCAATGAGGCCGCGCACGAGGTCCATGAAAAAAAGCGCCATTTAGCGAGAAATTCACGCAGGACTTCCGATATACTCGAACTGAGTTCGAAACTTTCCGCCACAGGCACTTATGATGGAATTCTGAGCGAGGTGCTTAACGCCTATTCATCCATATTCTCTATTGAACAGGCCGCGGTCATGAACGTCAACAACCAGAAAAAAGAAATATTGATCGAACACGCGATCGGTCTCAAATCTTCTTTTATTTCCGACTACCGCTCGCCCGAGGACGGCGGCCTGATCGGATCCTCCATTCAAAAATCGACGCCTTATTTCAGAAGAGGCCCCTTTGAGCGGACCCAGGAACTCGCGGTCATACCGTTTTCGGGAGTTTCCGGTTTGCCTTCCGGCGCAGTCGTCTTATACGACCGTTCATTCGAACTCGCATTTTCAGAGGACGATTTTGAAACGATGTGGCTTATTTCGAACATTATGGCCATAGCGCTTAACGCTCTCAAGATAAAAAGCCTTAACACCGCCAGAACCGCCGGACACGAAAGCGAGACCAGGAATCTCGAGGCGCTGCTGAATATCGTCGCCCCGGCCGCCGGAATAAAAGGCGTTTTCGAACGGTCGTTCGAGATATTGACCGGCCTTCTCGGACCGGTTTCATTCGCGGTGGCTTCGGAAGAATCCGAAGGAAAGCTCAGATTCGCTTATTTTCATTCTCCGAACGGTCCGGCCGTTCACGCCGGTTATATCTCGTCAGGAGGCGCCTTCATCAAAAAAGCGCTTGAAGCTTCAAGCCCTCAGTTGTCTTACTGCGTTGATGAAATAACTTTAGACGACGGAACATCCGTCTCGGGCGCGATATCGGGAACGACCGCCGCAATTCCATTATCGGCCCCGTCAAACCGTTTCGTCTATATAATCAGCGCGGTCCCTTCCGCGTTGGCCGAAAAGGTCAACGACCGCAACCTTTTAGCCCTGATAGCCAGAACGCTCGAAAAAGCCCTCGAATATGAGGCCGCATACCGTGAAAGCGCCGGCAGGAATTATAATGAAACTCAGAATCTCATAGCCCGCGAGATCCAGAAAAAACTGCTGCCGCAATCTATAGTTTCTACTCCTAAATTCCAGATCGAGGCTTATTGCGAGGCAGCCCTGCCAGTCGGCGGCGACTATTACGACATAATACACAACGAATCGGGCAATACCGTTTCCGTCCTGCTGGCCGATATTTCCGGGCGCGGGATCAATTCGGCCATGATCGCCGCCATGATTCGGACCCAGATACATACCCTGATTAAAAACAATTTTGACACGCGCAAGCTTTTATATAACCTCAACAATCTCATCTGCGACGATATAGACCTTTATAATTTCATAACGCTCTTTTTTCTTCAGCTTTCCCTCACGGGTAACCGCGCAGCTTTCTGCAACGCCGCCCATAATCCCATACTTCACTACATAAAGGACGGACGGAACGTCGTGGCCCACGAATCCAGGAATTCACCGCTGGGCATACTTAAAAACATGGAATTCAAGGAAGGCATACTCCTTCTCGATTCTGGAGATATCCTTCTTTTATACACTAACGGGCTCGCCGAGATAAAAAGTCCCGCCGGCGATTTTTTCGGCCGCGAAAGGCTGGTATCCTTCATTCAGGACAACGCCGAACTTTCGGCGCGTGATTTCAAGGAAAAATTATTGGAAACCATTTTTGAATATTCAAACAGCATACAGCACGAGGACGATATAACCTTCGTGGTAATAAAGGTGGTCTGATTAAAGTGTCAGGTTTTGAAAAGATTTTTATAACCAACGAAATATTAAGGGCTCTTTCCGGCTCGTTCACGCTGAACGAGGCTTTCAAGAAGATATTCATCATTCTTGAGAATCATCTCGGCGTTTCTGGCGCCGCCGTCGTATCTTTCGACTCCGCTAGAAACGCGCTTGAGATACAGAACGGACTTCTTTACAAGATCGAAAAGAAGGACATTGCGACCCTTGTCGAAAAAAACTCGGAAAAAATGACCGTCCGTGGCCAGAGCCCTTTCGACATAGCCGAAAACCGCATTCCGGACGAAGCCATGCCCGGATTCTGCTACGCTTTTTTCCCGCTTTTCGTACATTCCGAGCTTACCGGGCTCATGATACTCCACGGCCGGAACGAAGCCCTGAAGGTCAATAAGATCGACGCCAACCTTATAGAGGCCATAGCATCTCCGATATCGATGATATACGAGCGTGAAAAAATTTTCCGCGAAACCAAGGACCAGAAAACCGGCTTCGAATTTCTATACACGCTTTCAAATTCCATAAATAAAACCCTTGATACGGAAAGCATATTGAAAATTTCCGTGAAGACCATTTGTAAAAAATTCAAGGACATAATACCCGTAATAATGGTCTCGCGCGGAAGCGTTAAAGTGATAGCGTCGGGCTCCTCGAAGTGCGTGGATATAAAGACCAATTTCAGCCTTATATTAGACGAGATCAAAAACAATCTCAACGAAGATACTTCCGCGTTTAAATTGCTTCTTGATTTTCCCGCGCCTAAATCGAAGGACGCAGTGGATGAAATGACTCAGATAAACCTTAAATCATCGTTATGGCTTTCGCTTAACTATAACAACAGCATTTGCGGCTATCTCGGCCTTTTTTCAGCCGACGATTCAATTCAATCCATTAACGTCACTTCCATCCGTTTTCTGACGCTCGCCTCCAACCAGATCATTTCAGCCGTCGAGAACGCGCGGCTTTACAACGAGGTCGAAAGGCTCGCTTCTGTTGATGGAATGACCGGCGTTTTTAACTACCGTTACTTTTACACGCATATGTGTTCCGAGGTCCTGCGCTCAAAACGATACGGAACCGACATGTCCATAATAATGATCGATATCGACCACTTTAAATCCTTCAACGATATGTACGGCCATCAGGCCGGCGACGAAGTGTTGAGAGAGGTCGGAAAGATACTCACGGCCCGGGCGAGGACGATAGACATAGTCGCAAGATACGGAGGCGAGGAATTCATACTCGTCCTTCCCGAAACGGCCATCGAGGGCGCTCTGGAACTTGCCGAGCGGATACGCGAAAGCATCGAGACCAATGATTTCAAGGTCAATTCCAAGGGAACGGAACTCAGCCTCAAAGTGACCATATCGTTAGGGGTCTCATCATACATGTCAGGCAAGGACCCGGACGCCGACACGCTGATAAAATCCGCCGACGATTCCCTTTATCACGCCAAGCACAGCGGCAGGAACAAAGTTTGTTATAATCACAACGGCGAGCTACTTCAATCCAGGAGAACGGCATGAAAGAAAACTACAAAAAAACGCTCGAGATTCTTCATGAGAACGAACAGCTGAAAAAAGAGATCGATTCGCTGAAAAAAAATATCGGCGAAACCGAGACCGACCTTTTCCGTAATAAAAAAGGCAAGAAAATGCTGTCTCTTTTAAATCATATGCTCGAGGACAAGATCCAGAATATGAATCTGGTCAACGACGTCATCGCCAACATAAATACCGTCGAAGACGTCGGCCTCATCTGGCAGGAAATGCATAAGATCATACAAAAAACAATTGATTACGACTACGCTTTCATGTTCCTCGCCGGCCGCAACGCCGTATATTTCCATTCCAAGCGCCGCGTCGAAAAGAACTTCCTCGATTCGATGCTCAACCGCATCAAGGAAACTTATAAGGATATAGACCCTTCCTACGACATAACTCATTCCATCGAAGTGGTCAATCTCGAGGAAAAAAACAAGACGGTCCTTCCGTCCTCAAAGATAGAATTCGTCAACGACCTCATTTCCATGCCGCTCACAATAAAAAAAGAGAACTTCGGACTCGTAACGCTGTTTTCACACAAACCGCGCAAACTTCAGGAAGAACAGATAAATAATTTTCTCGTCATAATAAATAACGTGGTCGCCTTCATTCACAACGCCATCCTTTACGAAAGCGTCGTCAACGCCCACAAATCCCTGGCGCGTAACGTCCAATCGCTGAAAACTCTTTTAGACGTTACCAGGGCGATGAGCTCCGGCCAGATGAGCTATGACAAGCTCATAGATTATATCCTCGACATGGCCATACTCGAGGTAGGCGGAGACGGCGGCGCTCTGCTTCTCGTAGATAAAAAAAACGACGAGCTCTATATAAAATCCGGGCGCGGCCTTCCCGAGGACGTTGACAGAAATCTTAAAATAAAACTGGGCGCAGGAACCGCGGGCGCCGCGGTGTTCGGATGTTCGCCCATAATCTCCATACACGCTTCGCTTTCCGGCAGCATATCGCCGAAAGATTACCAGAACTACACAATAAAATATTTTCCGCCCTTCGGCGACTATTCCGAGCGGCCAAATGTAAGATCGGGTATCTCCGTCCCGATAATATCGGCGTCAGGCGCTCTCGGGGTCATCAACGTCACTTCCTCCATCAAGGTGTTTCAGGAAGCCGACCTTGAAACGCTCATGCTTTTCGCCAATCAGGCGGCCAACACTATAACCGTATCCCAGCTCAATCTCGTTGAAAAACAAAGGATCAATGAACTTGTAAAACTCAACGAAATAGGAAAGGCGCTTAATTCGACGCTCAAACATGACGAAATATTCAGGCTCGTAATGGACGCGCTGGCGGATCTCATGGAATTTTCCGTCGGCTCCTTCTTCATCGAAGAGGACGCTTCCAACTATAAACTCAATATTATTTCACAGGAAAACCTCGGCAACTCATCCATCGATAACGTCTGTTCCATAGTCATAAACGCCTACGGCGAAATGACGAAAAAGATAATCCCCGCCGAGAATATTTCCATAGATTACGAAGTATCCGAAGGCTATGAGGATATAGACATCAAAAAACTTCAGATAAGATCGTTCCTCGTGGTCCCGCTCGTGATAAAAGGCGATATCAAAGGGCTTTTAAACGTCAACGCAACGGCCGAGAACGCTTTCACCGAAGACAATATGAGGACGCTTTCCACGTTCGCCTCCCAGGTCGCCGTCGCGATCGAGAACTCCCGCTCATACGAGAGCATGGAAAGAAAGATCAAGGAACAATCGATGCTTTTTGAAGTATCCAGAACGCTTACCTCGACCCTCGATCTCGACAACGTTCTCGAACTCATCGTTTCGATATCGGCCCAGCTCATGGATGCAAAGGTCGCCTTCCTCCGCCTTTTAGACGAAGGCACGAACGAACTTATCATAAAAGCCTCATACGGGATGCCGGACAACTATTTCAAGACCAGAAGAATGGCTGTCAACGAAGGGATTTCAGGCGTCGTCATCTCGACGAAAGAGCCGGTGGCCATCTTCAACATAAGCGAATCGCCCGACGTCAAGGATAAGAGCTATCTTAAATCCCTCGGACTCGTATCGATCCTTTCCGTTCCTCTCATAGTCAAGGACCGCGCGATAGGCGTCATTTCGTGTTTCTTTAAAAAGCACCACCATTTTTCCCAATCCGAGATAACTCTTCTTCAGACGCTTGCCTCGCACGCTTCCGTAGCGATCGAGAACGCCAAATTATACGGCGACATGCAGAAGAACTACACGAGCACCATTACCGCCTTATCCGCCGCCATCGACGCTAAAGACCATTATACTCACGGCCATTCCAAGAACGTCATGGAATATTCCGTGGCGGTAGCCCAGCAGCTCAAACTTCCGCGGGAAGATATCGAGACCATAAGATTCGCGGGACTTTTACACGACATCGGCAAGATAGGCATATCTGAGGTCATACTTCAAAAGAAAAGCTCGCTGACCGATGATGAATTCGGCGTCATTTCAAGCCATCCGCGGCTCGGAATGGAAATAATGAATAAGGTCGACTTTTTAAAGAAGATATCGCCGCTGACCTACCATCACCACGAAAAATACGATGGAACCGGCTATCCTGACCACTTAAAGGGCGACGACATTCCTCTCGGCGCGCGGATCTTAAATCTTGCCGACAGTTTTGACGTTATGACGACATCGCGAACCTATAAGACGGCCATGTCCTTTGAGGACGCGCTTATCGAGGTCGAAAGATGCTCAGGCACCCAGTTCGACCCGAAGGTCGTCGAAGCTTTTAAATGCGTCATTAAAAAACTCAAAATAAAAGATAAAGCGACGTGTGCGAATATAGCCGATCTCATAGCCGAAGGCAACCTCAGTTTCCGCTTCGAAAAAGACGAACTTCCGGCCGAATCTAACGGCGAAGCCTCGGAAAGCGGCTTGAATCAATGATCGTTCGATATCTGATAAAATACGATCTTACATTGATAAAAAGGGCACCAAAAATAAAAACGCCACGCAATTATTAACCGCGGGGCGTTTTTATTTTTATATGGACAGTTGACGGGCCTGAAGCGGAAAATATACGACGGCCGACGCGGCGAACCGCGCATTTTTTTAAAAACCAGCCGCAAGGCGGCTCGACCGTATCTATTCTCTTTTCACTTTTCTCTCTTAACTAATTATAGAATACTTGAGCCTTCCATTTCGGCGGGCTGTTCGAGCCCCATTATCTTCAGGATGGTAGGAGCGATATCGCATAACTTTCCGCCCGATATAAGCTTAGCGCTCGGAAGCCCCTTATCGAAAATAACGAACGGAACGTCGAAAGTGGTATGTTCCGTGAACGGCTTCCTGGTCTCGTAATCGATCATCTTCTCGCTGTTGCCGTGATCGGCCGTGACCAGGACCGTGCCTCCCGTAACTTCGTGGAAACGCTCTATCACGCGCGGAAGGCATTTATCTATGGTTTCGACCGCCTTAACGGCCGCTTCGACGATCCCCGTATGGCCCACCATGTCGCAGTTGGCGTAATTTAAAACTATGAGGTCGAATTTATTCTCGTTTATCTTTTCGAGCAGCGCTTCGGTGACCTCATAAGCGCTCATTTCAGGCATCAGATCGTAAGTGGCGACCTTGGGCGAAGGTATGAGAACGCGTTCCTCGCCTTCGAAGAGCTTCTCTTCGCCGCCGTTGAAAAAGAATGTAACATGAGCGTACTTTTCCGTTTCGGCGATCCTGAGCTGTTTCAATCCGTGGCGCGAAATTATCTCGCCGAGGATGTTTTTAAGCGCGCGCGGCTTGAAAGCGACAGGAAATGAATATTTTTCGTCATACTGGGTCATCGTGACGTAATGCAATCCCTTTAAAACGACGGGACGCTCGAAATCCTTAAATTCGCCGGCCGGCTTGTTGATGGCGTCCGACATCTCGCGGGCGCGGTCGGACCTGAAGTTGAAAAATATTACGGCGTCGTTATCCGCTATAGACCCGACCGGCTTACCGCCGCCGTCCACGGCGACCTTAGGTTTTATAAATTCATCGGTTTCATTGTTTTTATAACACTCTTCCATCATTTCATATACTTTTTCCCCGGCGAACCGTCCGCCCTCGCCGTTCGTCATTGCGTCATAGGCGAGTTTAACCCTGTCCCAGCGCTTGTCCCGGTCCATGGCGTAATAGCGGCCGATGACCGTGGCGATAGCGCCGATCGAGTTTTCAGCCATGAATTCGCTCATTTGTTTAAGATAAAAACGGCCCGCGTTAGGCGAAGTATCCCGCCCGTCCATGAACGCGTGGAGAAAAACCTTCGAAAGCCCTTTTTCTTTGGCGAGTTTAAGTATGGCGTAAACGTGGTCTATATGCGAATGAACGCCGCCGTCAGAGATAAGCCCCATAAGATGCAGAGCGCTGTTCTTCGCCCTGGCGTGACCGATGGCGTTTATCAGCGCCTCGTTCTTAAAGAATTCGCCGGTTTCAATATTTTTATTTATCAGCGTGAAATCCTGATAGACGACGCGGCCTGCACCTATATTGGTGTGGCCGACCTCCGAGTTTCCCATCTGGCCTTCAGGGAGTCCGACAGCCATTCCCGAGCTTTTGACCAGCGTGAACGGAAATTCCTTTTTCACGTAAAGCCTTGAGATAAGGTCGGTCTTAGCGAGCCTTATGGCGTTCCCGTCCTCGCTTTCCGTATATCCGAACCCGTCGAGAATAACGAGCATTACCTTTTTTTCGATCTTAGTTGACATCTATGCAAACCGCCTTAAATTAGAAATTTTTCTTTACTTTAAGGCCCACGGACGAGCCTTCTGTGTTACTTTCCTTCACGTCAAGGTCGAGATTCTGGTTGACCTTGTAATTGAACTGATAGTGCTTAACTTTTTTATCCACGTCTTTTTCCTTGTTCTCCGTATAGTTGACGAAAAGCTTGTCGTTGACGTACTTGCCGACGGACACGCTCTGTTCGATCTGGCCGCCCTTTTCGGTCGTTCCGCCCGTCTTTACGGATAATTCGTCGAGATTGAGAGCGTCCTTCACCTTGTTCTTGACGCCGCCTAAAACCTGTTCTTTCTGATAATCGGCGTACATTTTAGCCGGCATTGACGCGGCGTCCTTTGAATTTATCGAGCTCTGCACATGGCCTGTGGTCAAAAGAGCCGTTATTTCAGGCTGCGTCAAAGGCGGCTGGCTGCTTAAATTGAACAGCGGGTTCGAAGTGCTTCCGGAAACGTTGAGCTCGATCTTGAAAACGTCTATCTTGGTCTCGCCCTTTATCGTGAAAAGCGGATCGAACATCGGGTTATCGTTGAACTGAAGTTTGCCTTCGGTTATCTTGAACTCCTTGTTGTTGAATATCGCGTTTCCGCGCACGGTGTTCATTACCCCGGTATAAACAAGGTTGTTCTTCGAGGATTTCAGCGTGAATTTACCTTTTATCTCGGCATTGACGAAGCTGTTGGCGAGCCATACATTCTTATCGGCGAAAATTATCACGTCGAGTTCGAGCGGACCTACGCTTAAAGGCTCGCGTTTCGCCTTGAAAAGTTCCGGCGAAAGTTCTATCTTGCCTTTTGTTATTTTAAAAGATCCGTAAAGCCTGGGTTTCGCCGCATCGCCCTTGATGCCGAGCTTCGCGTTGCCTTCAAAGGATGAATTTTTTCCGACCTCGTGCTTCAGGTCTTTGCATTCGATCGTAAGGTCGAGATAAAGGGGCGCTCCGCCTTGATTTATAGTGGCTCCGCCGCCGACCTCCCAGACCGAATTCTCGACCTTGAGCGTTCCCTTTTTTACCTTCACGGCGTAATTTTTAGATTCGAATTGAAGGTCAAGGCCGGATATCGTCTCGTTAATTCCGTTTATCTTTATGGTCTTCGCGCTTATGTTGGCGAACCCGTCGAATTTAGGATTTCTTATTTCGCCCTTTATAACGCCCTCCATATCGATGTTGCCGGAAATTTCCCTGAAAACGTTTTTAGTGTATAATTTAAGGACGTTCAGGTCCGTATCGTCTAACTTGACCTTGAGGCCTACCTCGCCAGAGCCCAGAAAGTCTATGAAACCGGCTACGGAAAGAGAATGTTCGTTGACGCTTATATGAAAACTGTCGAACTCGAGCCTGGTTTTCTGATTTTTTATCTTTATGGCCGAGGTATTCTTTATGTTGAGAGTTTCGTATTTAACGGCAAGATCCTTTATTTCAACGGTTGTCTTTATGTTTTCAAGATGATTTAAATTGCCGTTCAAAACAATTCCTCCGGAGATCTTTCCGGCGAGTTTTGAAAAAACTTCCAGGTTCACGAACTTTTTAAGCTGTGAAACGCTTACTTCGTATAAATTAAATGAGAGATTAAAATTGCTTTCGCGGTCTATAGTGCCCGAATTCAATACGATGTTATTGTCGATCCTGAAATTCGTGAATTCGAATCCCGACCCTTTTTTAACTATAACGCCGCGGACCTTTTCCACTCCGGAGAGAGCGCCGCCGATCTTAAGCTGTTCTATATTGGCTAAAAATTCAACTTTCTGCGAGCCGCGGCCGCCCTCCAGCTCGAAGCTGAAAGCAGCCAGCCCGGAGGCCCTGGACTGAAATTTTTTAAGTTCTGATATATTCGAAACGTTGAATACAAGATTCTTACCGGAAAAATCATATCTTCCGGTTTGAACATTATATTTTCCCGATATTTCATTTTTGTGCTCGGTCCCTTCGGTTACAAGTTTTATAGAAGGAAAGGCGATCTCTCCGTTGCGCATCCTGAAATTAATGCCGTTAACGATTATTCCGTCGGATAAGACCCTGCAGTCGGATATCTCGGTCGTTCCGCTTACGTTATAGGAATTAGCGTCATGCAGTTTTCCCGAAAAGGCGAAAGCGCCTTTTTTTATTTCAAAATCACGGACGGCCGAAAGCTCGAAATCATGAAATTTTCTGATGGCCGCCGTTTTTAAATTTTTTACCTTTAAAGCGCCCGAGATCTGTTCGGAAGGAAGTTCGAGTTTTGAGAACGCGGAAATTTCTCCGCCGAAACATGCCGCGCGAAGATCGTTCAATTCAACGCTGCGCGAATCGACGACGATCGAAAATTGAGCGTCGGCAAACTGCGTGTTTTTATAATGTATGACGGGAGAAGTGAGGTTCACCGAAAAAACCGGTTCAAGCACGGTCCCGGAAAGAACGACCTTTCCATTGATCTCGGCCTCGGCCGAATCGAATTTTTCAGGCGGAAGCTTTATACCTTTTCCCGAAAACAATACATCCATACGGCGAGTAGATAAGTCGACCTCTCCGGTTATCGCGACGGCCGAACCGCAGTATTTTCCGGAAAAATCTTTGAAGGTAAGGTTGAGTTTTCCGGAATTAAGCGCTACGATTCCGTTAATACCGGTAAGGACCGTTTCGCCGATGACGGGTGTTTTAAAAGCGACCTCGGCTGATGATATTTTGAAATCGGCATTGCCTATGAGATACTCGGAACTCTTTTGATTGAGTTTCGAAAGGAAAAGAGTGAAATCATAATTACAGGAATATATACCGTTGAATTTTATGTAATCGCCGGAAATTGAATTAAGGTTTGATACCATGCCTTCATTGATGAGAGCGTTTCCGCTCAGAAACATTTTTTCCGTGTCAAGAACGCCCTGATATGATATTTTTTCGAGTTTCAAAAAATCGTCCAGATAATCGAAACTGCTAACTATGTTGAACCTTTTCGCCGATGAGTTCTCCGGCCGCAATCTGCCTGAAAAATTACGCAGATTAACGGCGCGAACCTCGCGCGCGAAACCCTTCTCGCAAAGAACGAATTTTATATTACAGGAATCGAATATAATGGAGTTGAAAAAATCCAGTGGAAAATGGCCGCCTGATGTGAAATTCATGCCTTTAAGCCCGAGGCCGTCGGGAAAACAAAGTTCTTCACCGTCGGATTTTATAGTAAGATCAAGGGATGAAAAGTTAAGATCGAACGAAGGTTTTGAAAACGCGGCGTTAATTATGGACCCGTCAAGCCTGATGGACGCGACGGACACTTCCGCCGTATTTATTGAAGCTCTGAGGCTTTGAGAAACTCCCGGCGCGAGGCTTACGTTTTTTATCGTCACGTTGGAGATGAGATCGGAAGAAAGATAGCCGATCTTGAGCTCACCCGGAAAAAGGCCTTCCAGTTCCCGGAAAAGATAATATTTGAGAAATGTGTTCGAAAAAAGATAAACGGAAAAAACCACGGTTAAAAATATAAAAAGCGTGGTCCCGATAAATAATTTAACGAGTTGTTTTGGAGTTTTCATGTTCTTTATTTTTCCTCTTTTTAAAAGCGTTCTTTAATTTTTTCATTGTTACGCCGGGATCTTCGACTATAAGCTTTGCGCCTCCGACTATATCGACAAAACCGAGTTCGCGGTCGTATCTTGGAACTATATGCATATGAAGGTGAGGTATCGAAGCGCCGGAGCATGATCCGATATTGAAACCAACGTTATATCCGCCAGGGGTGTAAAGCTCGTCAATTATCTCCATCGATTCGTTGGCCAGATCGTGCATTTCGATTATCTGCCGTTTCCCGAGTTCTTTAAGGGTCTCAATGTGTTTGAGCGGAAATATGAGCAGGTGCGCCGCGTTGAAAGGATAAAGATTCACCGACACGACGAAATTTTCGCTTCTATGGACCTCGAGCGAACGGACCTTCAGATCGCCCGCGGCCACGGCGCAAAGAATGCAGCCGACCTTCGGCCTCGCCTTGCCCGAAGCGTATTTAAGTTTATCAGGCGAAAAAAGATTTTTATATATCATTACTGGTCTCTCTCTCATATATAGGATCAAACTCAATGACTTAACATTAACGCCGTATTATTACATATTTTTAAATAAAAGTCAAGCAAAGCGCGACGCGCAAAAGTATCATCCTCGTGAAAATTAAATTAAATATTTTTAATTTAAAGCCGAAAGGGTTAAAAATGTCTTTTAAAATTTAATAAAACGAAGCATAAAAAAAATTAACACGATAAGTTAAATCAGTCGCAGCATTATTTATATTTTTGTATTCAACACGGACGCAGCAATTTTCAAAGGATGTGATATTCCCATGTCTTATCAGGAAAAAAACAATTTTTCAGATCAACTCGTCGAACAATATTTTTCAGATCTCAGACAGACCGAGATGCTTTCGGAAGAAGAGTTTTTAACGCTTTTCACTCTCGCTAAAACGGGCGAAAAAAAATCTTTCTTAAGGATCATCGAAGCCAACCTCAAACTCGTCATCTCTATCGCTAAACATTACGCCCACAATAAACTCATGTTTCTGGATCTCGTCCAGGAAGGAAACATAGGGCTTATTAAAAGCATCAAAAAATTCGACCCTACATTAGGTTATAAATTTTCGACTTTTTCTTCTTTCTGGATCAAGCAGGAAATAATCCGCTCCATCGAAAACAAGGGGAGAATAATCCGCGTCCCGGTCAACGTCTCAAAAACCATACAAAAATTGAAAAAACTCGTTAACACTGAAGTCGACGCCAAAGGCGAGATCGACAAAAAAACCATAGCCGCGACCGTAAAGATACGCGAAGAAAAGATCGAAGATCTCATGCAGTATTTTGACGACAGCTGTTCGATCGAAAAGCTTATAGACAAGAACTGTTTCAACATATTCATAACCGACGCGGAAAATCTGGAGCCGGAAGATCTCGCCGTGTCGCATATCGCTTCAGAACAGATCCAGACGCTTCTTAAACAAAATCTCACCGTGCGCGAACGCGAAACCATAACTCTGCGCTTCGGCCTCGGCGACAATGTTTATAAGACGCATCAGCAGGTCGCGGATATGCTTATGATATCGCGGGAACGCGTAAGGCAGCTTGAAATGTCGGCGCTCGGAAAACTCCGCGGCGTGCTTTGTTCGAATCCGGAATTTCAAATGTTATTTTCGGCCTGATCAGGCCTTTTTGACGGCAGATGCGCCCCGGGCCTCTTTAGGGATATAGTTTTCAAGGGCAGTTGAAACGATCTCGGACACTTTGTGGACGTACTGGACGTCCTCGGGGCTTAAAAGTCCGATGTTTCGGAATTTGGCCACGCCAATGACCGCGTGCAGGCTTCCATGCGCTAAAAGCGGAATGGCCATCTGCCAGTCGTTTGATTTTTCGGAAGCCGCGTCATTTAATATGACCTGCAGATTAACGGCGGACTTTCCAACGATGCCTTCGCCGTAATTTATAATAAGTTCCTCTATATTTTCAATGTGAGCGAGGTTCTTTTTTAATTTCCCCGCAAGCGTTCTGCCTTTTTCCGCTACCATAAAAAGCGCGTATTCCTTAACGCCGTAATCTACCGCGAGCGTCTTGAAAAATATCTCGTAAATTTCGTCTATCGACTTTCCGGTCACGATATTTTTCGAAAATTTCAACAAAAAATTATAAAATTTTATCGAAGTGTCCACCCGCTGAACTGGCGCGGTGGCTAATTCATTCTGCTGACCGGGGGTTGCCGATTGCTGCGGCAGCGGCATCGACTGCAGTTTTTTCGTCATTTCGATCACGCTTTTATTCAGCGCAAGATTCTGCCTGGCCATAAGTTCGTATCCGAGTCCGGATATAAGCCCCATGAGCGTGAAAAATATCAGCTGCACGTTATAATGGACCGGGGTCGAATTAGTGCTGTAGTAAGAGGGGTTTATATTTAAACCCAGAACGTGCAGTATGCAGATAAATGTCGACGTGAAAAAGCCGCCCATCATGCCGTACTGAACGCCGGCAAAAGTTATTACGAGTATGTATAAATATTGATAATAGGCGAGCGCGAATATCACGCTGTGATATTTATTCCCGAAGAACCCCACGACGAAGGCGAGGATGACGAGCAGGAATCCTATTTTAAACGAATAATCAAAAACGGAAAATTTTGTCATGGCAACCTATTATAAATTCAGCGCCCTGATTTGTCAATAAAAAAGTTGTTCCCGAAAAAAATCCTTGCAGTTTTCATCGTTTTTCATTATAATAACGGGATAAAATATTGATTATAAGGTGATAACACGATGTACGATTTTTTTACCGAGGAAACTAAAAAACTTCTTAATACAGCCGAAGAAGAGGCGCGCGCCCTTCACCACAGCTATATAGGCACCGAACATCTGCTGCTGGCCATCGCCAAAAATGAAAGTTTCATCGCGGCAAGAGTTTTAAAGATGTTTCAGGTCGATTACCAGACCATAATAGACGAAGTCACTCATATAGCCGAAGAGCGCCCTCAGCAATACCACACATCGCTCGATCTTACTCCTCTGGCCAAGCTCGTTATAAGACTCGCCGTCGAGGAAGCCCAGGCGCTGGGCCAGCGCTTCATAAGCCCTGAACACATACTTCTGGGCCTTCTCAAATGCGAGGAGGGCATCGCCGCCCGCGTCTTCTCGAAACTTAAGATCAACGTGGTTCAGGTCCAGAAAAAGATCCGCCCTATACTTCTATCACACAGATCGGCCGCCCCCGCCTCGTCCCGCGAGAACTTAAGCGTTTCCAAAACGCCCATGTGCGACGTTTACGCGGTGGATCTCACTCAAAAAGCCATCCAGAAAAAACTCGACCCCGTCATAGGACGCGAGAACGAAATATCACGCGTCATCCACATACTTTCAAGAAGGACGAAAAACAATCCCTGTCTCATCGGCGATCCTGGCGTCGGAAAGACGGCCATTATTGAAGGCCTCGCTATCAAAATAATAAATAATCAGGTCCCTGAAACGCTCGCCGAAAAGCGCGTCCTGCTTCTGAACTTCTCCTCCATCATCGCCGGCGCCAAATTCCGCGGCGAGTTCGAGGAAAGGCTTAAAACAATTATTGAAGAGATCAAAGAATCATCCAATATAATCCTTTTCATAGACGAGATCCACACGATAGTCGGCACCGGTTCTTCCGAAGGCTCGATGGACGCGGCCAATATATTGAAACCGGTCCTCGCCCGCGGCGAATTACAGGTCATCGGCGCGACGACGCTCGACGAATACAGAAAATATATCGAAAAAGACACCGCGCTGGAACGCCGTTTTCAAACCGTGTTCGTGGCCGAGCCTTCGGTCGACGAAACCATTCAGATCCTTCACGGGCTCAAAGACCGCTATGAGATGTTCCACCGCGTAAAGATATCCGACAAGGCCATCGAGAACGCCGCTAAATTTTCCGCGCGCTATATAACGGGGCGTTTCCTGCCCGACAAAGCCATCGATCTCATCGACGAAGCAGGCGCTTACGTAAGGCTTCAAAACCTCGTCGCTCCCCCGGACATCCGCGAGATCGAAACGGACCTTGCCAACGTAAGGGTCGAAGAGGAACAGGCTATCTCCCGCCAGGATTACGAACGCGCAGCTAAAATGCACTGCCGCGACCTCGAACTTCAGGCTAAACAGAAATCCGTAAAAGCTTCATGGGAAGCTAAAAAAGCCCAGATCTCAGAAACTTCCGTGGTCAACGAAGATGACGTAGCCAGGGTCGTCGCGCGCTGGACCGGGATACCGATAGGCACGCTCACTGAAAACGAGATCAGCAGGCTTTTGAAACTCGAGGACTCCCTTAAACACCGCGTCATCGGCCAGGAAGAAGCGATAGGCGCCATATCTCAAGCCATAAGGCGCGCCCGCGCGGGACTTTCAGATCCAAGGCGCCCTTACGGCTCATTCATATTCCTCGGACTCACCGGCGTCGGAAAAACCGAGCTCGCCAAAGCGCTCGCTGAATTCATATACGGCGACGAGAACGCAATGATCCGCGTCGACATGTCCGAATTCCAGGAAAAACACGCCGTTTCAAGACTCGTCGGGGCCCCTCCCGGCTACGTCGGATACGACGAGGCGGGACAACTGACCGAAAGAATAAGGCGCCGCCCATATTCGGTGGTCCTGCTCGACGAGATCGAAAAAGCCCATCCCGACATATTCAACATTCTCCTTCAGGTCCTCGAAGACGGCCGGCTTACAGACTCTCACGGCCGCGTGGTCGATTTCAAGAACACGATAATCATAATGACCTCCAACGTCGGAGCCAAGGAATTTACCGATGTCGCGAGAATAGGCTTCGTCGAGGGTTCGAAAAATATCGAATACGAAAAACTTAAGAACAGGATACTCGCTGAACTTCCGAAGCTTTTCAGACCCGAGTTCCTCAACCGTATCGACGATACAATAGTTTTCCAGCCGCTTACGGTCGCAAACGTCAAAAAAATATGCGCGAACCTGATAGAAGATCTGCAGAAACGCCTCACTTCAAGGAAGATCCTGCTGACCGTCACGGACCGCGCCTTAGACCATCTCGTTTCCATAGGATACGATATAAACTACGGCGCCCGGCCTCTTAAAAGGATCATCCAGAAAAATCTCGATAACGAAATAGCCAATCGAATATTGACAGGCGAGTTCAAAGATGAATTCACGCTTAAGATCGACAGCGACGATTCGAAACTTCTGTTCGAATCCGTCGCCGCCGTGGCCGCCCCGTCCCCTGATCCGCTGTTAAATTCCGCCCCCGATGAAAAATCTTCTTAAGGTGTGACGCTTTTGGAAGCCCTGAAAAAAATAATCTCAAAACCCGAAGGCATCTTCTGGTCGCTCATAATAGGCGCCATATTTTTTATTTCCGTCTTCTCGTCGTCTCTCGCGCCTTACGACATAAATCAGAGCGGCCGCGAGAACAGGCTTACCGCGCCCGATTCATCCCACTGGTTCGGCACCGACAGGCTGGGCCGCGACGTTTTTTCGCGCACGATAGTCGGCATTAAACTTTCTCTTTTCATAGGTTTTTTCGCGAGAAGCATCGCCCTTATCATAGGCGTCGTGCTTGGCGTTCTGGCCGCCTACTACGGCGGTTTCATAGATAACGCCATTTCACGCCTTATAGACTCCACGCTCGCTTTTCCATCGCTGCTTCTCGCCATCGCTATATCCATATCCATCGGCCAGGGTTACGCCACCATAATCATATCGCTATTCCTGGTCACATGGGCCCCGATAGCCAGGCTTATTCGAAGTTCGGCCTCGCAGGTGGTGAACCTGCCGTTCATCGACGCCGCGAGATCTTTCGGCGCGTCAGATCTCAGGATAATATTTTTTCATATATTGCCCAACTGTTCCTCGACCATAATCGTTTCATTCACCTCCGGCCTCGCTACTACCATCATGAGCGAATCGACCCTCAACTACCTCGGCCTCGGCCCCGACGCTGCCGTCCCGACGATAGGCCAGATGATATCTTCAGGGATACAGGACATAAATTCACCGTGGTGCTTCCTTTTTCCGTCCATATTTCTGATGCTGATAATTTTTTCATTCAATATCCTCGGGGACATGCTCAGGGACGCGCTTGATCCCCGCGAGAATTAATATTTATGTTTTCGGCCATAGACAAACTTCTGCCCTTTATAGTCTTCATAATTTCGTACTCTTTCGGCACGTATCTTTTCCTGCGCGAGCCGAACCTCGTCATCAACAGGCTTTTCATAATAATAATGCTGGCCCCTTTTATCGACGACCTGATAAACCTGGTTTACTGGCTCGACATAACCCCCGGTTTTTTTTCAAGCGCGCACGATTTTTCGATATGGCTTCTTCCGCCCCTGTATTATCATTTCATTGAAAGCTTCGAGGAACGCAAGATCTCATGGCCTAAATTCTTCGGAATATATTCAATATGCATAATATTCTGGGCCGCCTACCTCGAGTCTTCTTCGGAATATATACGCTACCTATACCTCGCGGGCTCGTTCGCGTGGCTTCTCACGAAATACTATAAGGCGTTTTTACAGATAAGGCGGTTTCACAGGTTCTATCAGAAGGTACAGTACTTCTTTATATACAGCGGTTTCACTCTCAATCTCATCCTCATATTCGTTCTGGACGTTTTCTTTTCGGCCAACTACGATCAGCTCCAGATGCTCTCGCCTCTCATCGTCGTTTCCTTCATCGCTACGGCTTTATTGAAAGTGCGCTTCGCCAATATTTTTTATATTCTGAAAAAATCGACGATATACGCCATATTCCTATTCATATTCATTTTTTCTTATATAGCGGCGGCTGTTTACCTGTTTAATTTCTTCCAGATAATAAATAACATATACGCCACCTATTACATGGCGGTTTTTTTCGTGATCTTCGCCATAATATTTCGGCCCATAGTCGATTTCATCAGAAACCTCATTGACCAGCATATCTTTAAGACCGCATTCAACTACAAAATAATCGTCGAATCCTTCTCTCAGAAAATTTCGACGCTCGTCGATTTCGATGCCATAACCACCGCTCTGGCGTCACTTTTCAATGAAACGTTCAAGCCGGCCGCAATATATTTTCAAGGCGCCGCCGGAAACGAAAAAAATATAAGGCTGATGCACGGTGAAAGGCCTGCCGGCGGTCTGGACTACCTCGATGAAGTAAAAAAATATCTGATAAAAATATTCGAATCGGCAAATCCGTCAAGCAATATAGATCCGGTTTTCGTCGAGTACCTCTCGCCTGAAACCATATCTGAACAATCCTACGATTTCCTTTTAAGGTCAGGCATTTCAATAATTATTCCGGTCCACCAGCAGGACGCGCTTTTCGGATTTTATTTTCTCGGAAACAAATTCATGAAGGACACATATAATGATGACGACATCCAGCTTATAAACACCATTTTGAACCAGGCCAAGGTCGCGCTCAATAACGCCGGAATGTATAAGGACCTTATAGAAGCCAACAAGCGTCTCGAAGAAACGATCATAAAACTCGAGGCTACCCAGATAGAGCTGGCCAAGAAAGAAAAGTTCGCGGCTCTCGGCCGCCTTTCTGCAAATATCGCCCATGAGGTCAAAAATCCCCTCGGAATAATGAAAATATCAGCTTCATCGCTCTCCGACGCGCTTTCGGAAAAACCGAAGCTCAAAGAGGTCGCCAATTTCATTAACAAGGAAATAGACAAACTCAATACTTTCGTTTCCGAACTTTTAGATTTCGCGCGCGACCGCGAGCTCCAGGCCGTCCCGACCGATATCCCTAATTTACTTGCTGAACTCGCCGAACGCGGCAACCTATATTCTAAAAGCGAAGGCAAGACCGTGGCAATAAATATTTCCGCGCCCGATCGTAAAACTACGGTAACGGCCGATCCCGACCAGCTTTCACGGGCGCTTTTAAATATCCTTATAAACGCCATTGATTCGATAACGAAAGAAAAAGAAGGCAAAATAGATATCGTTCTCTCTGAAAAAAATGCCGGAACCGTCGAAATAACGATAGCCGACAACGGCTGCGGAATAGATGAAGCGCAGATGAAAAAAGGTATCGAACCGTTCTTCACGACCAAGAAGAAAGGCACCGGTTTAGGGCTTGTCGTGACGCAGCAGATCGTTGAAAAACACGGCGGAAAACTTATCATCGCTTCAAAAATTAACGAAGGAACGAAGCTCGGCGTATATCTGCCGAAAAAAACAGCTTAAGGAGTTTTTAAAATGGCCTTGATCTATGTCGTCGACGACGAAGAAAACATGTGTAAAGCCCTTAAATTCTCGCTCGAAAGCGCTGACCATGAGGTCGAGGATTTTACTGACGCGCGGACCGCGGTCGCACGAATTAAAAACCCGTCGGCGATAACTCCCGACGTTATAATCTCAGACCTTAAAATGCCTGAAATGGGAGGGATCGAATTTCTATCGGAAGTTAAAAAGGTCAATATCCACATTCCCTTTATTATAATGACCGCCCACGCTACCGTAAAAAACGCAGTGGAAGCTATGCGGGAAGGGGCTTTCGACTATATATTGAAACCCTTCGAGCCCGACGAACTCAAGATACTCATAAAAAAAGCTCTGGAACATTCGCGGCTGGAAGCCGAAAACATAGCTCTTAAATCATTCGCGGAGGAAGTTAATTTTATCGGTTCAAGTTCCGCCATTAGCGTGGTCCTTGATATGCTCGATAACGTAGCCCCCTCAAAGACGACGGTTTTAATAACCGGTGAATCCGGCACCGGTAAAGAACTTATCGCTAAATTGATCCATCTGAAAAGCGACCGCGCGAAAAAACCTTTTATAAAGATAAACTGCGCGGCCATCCCCGACAACCTTCTTGAATCTGAGCTTTTCGGCCACAAAAAAGGATCGTTCACCGGCGCCATAAACGACAAGATCGGAAAATTCGAGATCGCGGATACGGGCACTATATTTCTCGACGAGATCGGCGATATGAACCTCAACCTTCAATCAAAGCTGCTTCGCGTCCTGCAGGAGCGCCAGTTCGAAAAGGTCGGCGGAAACCGCTCACAGACGGTTGACGTTCGAATAATCGCCGCGACGAATCAGAACCTTCAGAAGATGATATCCGAAGGCCTGTTCCGCGAGGATCTCTATTACCGCCTCAACGTATTTCCGATAAAAGTTCCGCCGCTTCGCGAGAGGCGCGAGGACGTCATTTCCATCACATGGCATTTCATTAAAAAGTTTAATGCGGAATTCAAAAAGGCCGTTGCGACGATCGGACATGACATGAATTCGTTCCTTTTAAAATATTCTTTCCCCGGGAACGTCCGAGAGCTTTCCAACCTCGTGGAAAGAGCCATGATATTGGTCCGCGGCACCGAGCTTAATATGGACCATATCGATAAAAATGATTTCTCGTTCGAGAAACCCGAAGCTAAAAATACCGCGATCTCTCAGGACCTCGCGGCGCGAAGCCCGGCCTCGGCCTCGCTCGAACAAATCGAGCGTGAACACATAATCGATATTTTAAGATCAACGGGCTGGCACAAGGGAAAAGCAGCAGAAATACTCAAGGTCGATCGTTCGACTCTGTATCGCATGATGAAAAAATATAACATAGAACCCAAGGAATAAATTTAATTTGTTTTTTGTAGTTTTTATGTTATAATAAATTTATAGGTTTTATTTATTCGAAAAAAATGAAAAAGTGTGATTTGTAATAATTTACAAATGTTTTGATTTAAACGAAAATGTGGACGGGTCTTTTGTTTTGGCCTGCCCATTTTTTTGAGTTTTTAACATTTTTAAAACCATTAAGAAAGCACGGCAAATGGCAGTTATCTCAACGGACTCAAAACTAAAAAAGGGCTCTCCCCTTATCGAACTGATGATAGTAATAGCTATCATCGGTATCCTTGTCGCCGTAGCTCTGCCGCAATTTGCCAAAATGACCGAGGACGCTAAAAGATCCAAGGCGAAACAGGACTGCCAGGTGATCGTTGAAGCTATCCATAAATTCAACAATCTCGAAAAAATAAAACTTTCAAGCATCGGCCAGCTGAAAGGAAAATACCTGGCCAATCTTGACACTTTAAAAGATCCCTGGGGCAAGCCTTACGCTATTGACATGACGCAGGGAATAGTGCTTTCGATGGGGCCTGACGGCAAACACTCACAAAAACAGAACTTCACGTGGAACGACGATATAGCCACTCAATTCATCGGCCCGCTCGTTCTCATCGACGCCCGTTTGAACATAAACCCTGAAAACCTTGCGCCTTCGGAGGCCTACGATCTGCTCCATCTCATCTTCAACCGGCCTCTCATGCCAACGACCTCCGGAGAAATAGAGATCGATTTTTCACCGGCCACTTCAGCCGCTCAGGACTTTGATTCAGGCGCCAGATCATTCGATACCGACGCCCAGGCCGGAAAACTTTTCAGATGGTACATCGGAGCGAACAGGGATCTAATGAAAGGCGACAGCCCGTTAAAAACTGATTTTATGGCTAAATGCAAGGTCACGACCCCGGGAGACGAGATCGTTTGTAAGTTTCCGGCTGGATCATCGGGACAACTTACCACAAATCTTTGTATAAATCTCACCGGCGCCAAAAACTCTCCCAATCCGATCTTTCGCGCTGAAG
>CAZKCG010000019.1:0-356 GCA_964551445.1 uncultured bacterium
CGTAGGCACGAACCAGAATTATCCCGCCGTGCGAAACACTCCGGTCGCCAAAGGCGTTTTCTTTAATCAATCGGATATCAACATGCAGAGAAAGGTAGCCGTTATTGGCGCAACCGTCGTCGATAATATTTTTCCGAATTCCGACCCCATCGGAAAAGATATGCTGATAAACAGAATACCGTTCGTTGTCATAGGCGTTCTTGAAGCCAAAGGTCAATCAGGTTTTACAAACGTTGACGATCAGATCTTCATTCCTTTATCGACATTCCAGAAAAGAGTTTTCGGCATCGACCATCTCAGAAGCATCAACCTTCAGATCGGCGACTCGTCCCAGATGGACGCGGCACAGAAACAGG
>CAZKCG010000019.1:366-75860 GCA_964551445.1 uncultured bacterium
GAAAACCTTTTAAGAAAGCGCCATAGAATATACAACCCGGAAAACGATGATTTTACGGTTAGGAATCAGACGGATATGCTCAGCCGTTTGAATGATATTACCGGAGCGTTCACTCTTCTTCTGGGCGGAATAGCATGCATATCGCTTCTGGTCGGCGGCATCGGCATCATGAATATAATGCTCGTATCGGTGACCGAGCGCACCCGCGAGATCGGGCTCAGAAAAGCTATCGGCGCCACTAAATACGATATCCTGATCCAGTTTCTGATAGAATCCATAGTGCTTTGCGTCCTGGGCGGATTGATCGGAATATTGATGGGCATTGCGATGTCATACGCAATCTCGTATATAGGCAACTGGAATACCGAAGTTTCCGGCCAGTCCATAATTCTTTCATTCACTTTTTCAGTAGCGATCGGTCTCTTTTTCGGGATCTATCCCGCGAATAAGGCCGCGAGCCTGGATTGCGTAGTAGCTCTCAGGCACGAATAAAGCCAAACCTCAAAAAACATTAAAAAATAACTCGATCTACTTGAATATTCTAAAAAAATTATGTATAATAAAATGTACGTAATTTTTTTGTTTATTTGTCATACCTATTTGATCGGGAAGGAGTTGGAAAATGTCCGTTCGCGCTTATAGAATCTCACCAGTTGCGGTTTCCCGCCGTGGAGCTCATCTTGACGCTCTCGCCGCCATCAATTATAAATCCCTCGAAATAAGAAATTATGAAAAATACTGCGGCGGCGTTCTTGAAATTCTTTCGAAAACAGCTGGTTTTGATCATGCTTACTGGTTTGAAAACTCCGGTTCCCACTCGGCGTCCGTGAAATTTCAATGGCACGAGAACGGCGAAAAAGCGCGAATAAAAGAAAACTCCAATGAACCTGTCGATTATAAGATCTCCTTTAAAAGCTGGCACAAAAAACTTTCGTCCGGCGAATGCCTGAGTTCGAGCGTCTCTAAGCTTTCAAGTCCGGAAAAAGCTTATTTTGAAAAGCTTGGCGTGCTGTCCACGGCGGCTTTGCCGATCTTCGTCAGCGATAATTTTTTCGGATTCATAAGACTCGACAGCGAAAAAAATGAAAAAAAACTTGAAATAGGCGGAAGGCGGCTTCTTAAGGCTGCCGCGTCGTCCATCAGCGTCGCTCTGGAACATCGGAACTTCAGAACCACTGAAATTGAATTATTGAATAAAACTACCGGATTCCAAAAATTCGAACACAGATATAACGAACTTTTCAGCAACGTCCACGACATGGTCTACACGACCGACCTTCTAGGAAACATTACTTCCATCAACCGTTATGCCGAGACCGCCACGGGCTATACCGGCCGCGAATTATTGAAAACGAATTTTGAAGATTACGTCAAACCTCAATATAAGCCGCTTTTCAATAAAATGCTTGAGCTTGTCAGAGCGGGCGAACTGCGCGACACGAAATTCGAGATAGAGATAGATTCGAAAACCGGAAAAACTTTATTCCTTGAAGTAAATAACTACGTGGTTTATAACGATGGCAAGCCTTTTGAAATATTTGGAATAGCCCACGACATAACCGGAAGAAAACATCAGGAAGAACAATTGCGAAAAACCGATGAGACGCTTACCGGAGTCCTGAATAATTCCAGCGACGCGGTCATGGCTTTCAGCTCGCTGCGAGACGGTTCCGGAAAAATAATAGATTTCGAGTGCGGCATAATAAATCTCGCCGCGGAACGGCTTATCGGCCGGAAAAAATTTGAGATCAAAGGCAAAAGAATGCTCGCCGACATGAACGGAAGCGGAATAGAGGAGCTTTTCGGGAAATTCGTTCAGGTCGTGGAAACCGGCCTTCCGCTGTATTATGAACACCATTACGGAAATTCCGAAGCGGCCATGTGGCTGCGCATATCAGCCAAGAGACTTTTTGACGGCATCGTCATAAACCTCTCCGACGTTACATATCAGAAACAATACGAAAAAGAGCTTCAGGAACAGCTTAACTTCAATGAAATACTCTTAGACAGCCTTCCCTATGCCGCCATTCTCATAAATAAAAACAGAAAGATACTCGCCGTTAATTATAACGCGAGCCAGCTTGGCGCCGAGATCGACCGTTATTGCTGGGGCTTTATGGGGCATCAGGAAGGGCTTGCCGACGGAGAACGGGCCGCGCACGAGGAAAGCGGATGTTTTTTCTGTAAACTTGAAAAGTGTATCGATGAGCGGAGATCGGCCTGCTGCAGCGAAATATCCGTTCACCAGAAAACATGGGAGTTCCGCCTGCTCCACGTTTACGAGGATATCTTCCTTTTTTACGCCATCGACATCACCGAGCGCGAATCGATCAAAAACGAGCTTGAAATGGCCCGTAATGACTCAAAAAAAGTTGAGATGATAAAGCGCAATTTTATCGCGAACATGAGCCACGAACTTAGAACGCCGATGAATATAATAATGGGGTTTACGGAAATACTGTCCGAGACAAAACTCGAAGGCGAACAGCTGGAGTTTTTAAAACATATTCAAAACAGCAGCGCGTCGCTTCTTACTATTATAAACGACATAATCGATTATTCGAATATAGAGGCTGAAAAACTCGAGGTTAAAAAAGAGAACTTCCTTATCAGCGAAGTGTTAAACGATGTCATGGATACTTATTCGCCTCATGCCGGACAGAAGGGTATCGCCGTAGTAAGATCCCTCGATCCGCTTTTGAACGATGAGCTGATCGGCGATCCTCAAAGGCTTAAACAGGTGCTTTTAAATTTAATGAACAACGCTTTGAAATTTTCTGAAAAGGGCACGGTAACCTTGAACGCCATAAAAGAATCCGAAGACGCGAACGGAGTTTTTGTGAAATTCGAGGTCGTCGACGAAGGTATAGGTATTTCCGAAGAACGCCAGCAGGAAATGTTCTCGCCTTTCATTCAGGGCGATTCAACGCTCACCAGGAGCTACGGCGGCCTGGGCCTCGGTCTGACCCTCGCCAATCATCTCGTCCGTATCATGGGCGGCAGAAGGATTTTTCTTGAAAGCCGGCCGGATCAGGGAAGCAACTTTTATTTTTCCATAAATTTTTTAAAGGCATAAATTCATTTGTCTATTTACAAATAAAGTCTTATCTGATATAATTAAATTTTCCACAAAAAAGGAAGCGATAAATTTGCTTCCTTTTTGAATCTTACAAAGAGGTGCAGGTTGAGTTATGGGAAAGATCAAGGTAACTATTTTAGGCAGCGCTACACAGGAGATCGAATCCGGTAAAAAATTAAGCGAGCTTGCGGCGCTGGTCGCGAACACGAACCCTAAATTTCAATTTATCGGAGCCTTCGTCAACAACGAAGTTAAAAGCCTCAACAGCGTTTTAGAAACTGACGCCAACATTGAATTCATCACATATAAAAGCCGTGAAGGCCAGGAAATATACAGAAGAACGGCTTCCGCCATTCTCGCGTGCTCGGTTTTCGAATTATACAGAAACAGCCGTCTCGTTATCGGCCATTCGCTCGGGAACTCATACTACTACGATCTTTATTCGGACGTACCCGTATCCGAAAGCATACTCGACGAGATCGGCGCGAGAATGAACGATCTCATCGCAAGAGACATTCCGATAGTCGAAGAGACGCTTTCCCGCGAGGACGCGATAAAATTATTCGAGGGCCTCGGCTATCCCGATAAGGTCAGGCTTATAAAATACACCAGCGAACCCGAAATAACCATATACAAACTCGGCAATTTCGTCGATATCGAACTCGGGGTCATGGCGCCTTCGACTGCTTCTACAAAGGTTTTCGAGCTTAACCGCTATAACAACGGTTTCGTTTTAAGATTTCCCGAATACACCAATCCGACCCAGATCTCCGGAATGAAGAACTGGACGAAACTGTTTTCGGTTTATCGCGAAAGCAAGATGTGGGGCGGAATATTAAACGTTAATAATATAGGCCGCTTAAACGATCTGGGCGGACACGGAAAGTTATCCGACATCATAAAGATACAGGAAGCGCTTCACGAAAAAAAGATAGCCGGCATTGCCGACGAAATAACCAAACGCCGCGGCGAGGTCAAGATCATATTGATCGCGGGCCCTTCGTCCTCCGGAAAGACGACATTTTCAAAGAGGCTTTCGATTCAGCTTATGGTCAACGGTTTGAAGCCGGTCGCTCTCTCTCTCGATAATTACTTTTTAAACCACGACCAGAGCCCCGTCGATGATGACGGAAATCTTGATTTTGAATCCGTAAGGGCTCTTGACCTTGAGCTTTTGAACGCCCAGCTCATAGAGCTTCTGAAAGGAAAAGAGGTCCAGATACCCGAATACGATTTCAAGAACGGCAAAAGAAAGACCCAGACACATCCGATGCGCATAAATGAAGACATGTGCATCATCATGGAAGGCATACACGGCCTCAATGAAGAGCTCACTCATTCGATCCCGGCTCAGAACAAATTTAAAATATACGCTTCGGCTCTCACGCAGCTTTGCATAGACGATTACAACAGGATACCGACGACCGATACAAGGCTCATCAGAAGAATGGTGCGCGATGCAAAGTTCAGAGGCTATTCAGCGAAAAACACCATAAACAGATGGCCTTCGGTCCGCCGCGGCGAAGAGCGTAACATATTCCCGTTCCAGGAGAACGCCGACGTTATGTTCAATTCAGCCCTCATATACGAACTCTCGGTTTTGAAACAGTTCGCCGAGCCGCTTTTGCGCGAGATAAACCTCGAAGACAAAGAATACAGCGAAGCTCAGAGGCTTCTGAAATTTTTGAAGCTTATATCCCCCATCAACTATGAGGAAGTCCCGCCCACTTCGATACTTCGTGAATTTATCAGCGGGTCGAGCTTTAAATATTAGCGAAACGCAATTAAATTATCCTTTAGAAATATAACAGCAGCGGTCTTTTTAAAGGCCGCTGCTTTTTTTGCGCGCCGGCGCCAGCGCATTTTTGTTTGGTCCGGCTTGAATAATGCATTAATTGACATCGTCCGCGATTATTGATATAATTAAATCGTTTTCAAAAAGCATTTTTAATGATCATAAAATATAAAAACAAGAGGAGTCCTGACTATGAATTGTCCCCGCTGCAGCGTTGAATTGACGGGCACTTACACGCCCAAAGGCATAGTGGTTGATTATTGCAGGTCGTGTCAGGGTATTTGGTTCGACAAAGGCGAGCTCAACTATTATTCGAAATCGCCGGCCGAGATACGAAAATACCTGGACGGCGGCCTTATCAACGCGAAACCTTCAAGCATCAACTGCCCCCGCTGCGATGTATTGATGAATGAAGGCGGAATAGTCAAAGATGATATATTGATCGACTGCTGCCCGGATTGCCGCGGCGTCTGGCTCGATCCTACCGAATTGACGCAGATAATGCAGGCCGAGATAATGAAAAAGGGCATGGATATGTCTAAATTCTTCGGCAAAAATTACCGCGGCGCGAACGCGATGGAAGAACTTACGGCCGGAGCGAAAACCGCTTCGGGCGGGGCCGCCGGAGCGTTCAACTCGAAAATGGACCTCCCCACGCTGCCAAATCTTCTGTTCAGCTCCATCGGAACATTTGTCGTATTATATGGCATGCTCGGAATAATTTTTATAATCCTCGCCGAATCAGGCGCGATGAGTAAAGGCGCGGCGGTTCTATCCACGATAGCGGCTATCTTTTTAAATTATCTGATAAGCCCCTTCATAATGGATATCTTCATGCGGTGGCTTCAAAACCTCAACTGGGTGCCGGTTTCAGAACTGCCCCAGCCGCTCGGTGAATTTATAATCCAGACGTGCTCCAACGAAAAAATTCCGATCCCATCAATAGGCATAATCGACGACGGCTCGCCGAACGCCTTTACTTACGGGCATACTCCGTATAACGCGAGGATCGTGATAACCCGCGGCCTTATGGAACAGCTTTCGCCCGAAGAAGTGAACGCGGTGGTCGCGCATGAAATAGGCCATGTGGTTCACTGGGATATACTTTTAATGACCATGGCTTCGATGGTCCCGATACTTTTATATTATATCTCAAGAAGGCTTATGGAATCAGGGAGCGGCGACAATAAAAATCTCGCGGCCATAGGCGTCGTCGCATATATTTTCTACGTCATCGCCGAATACGCGGTTCTTTTTCTTTCGAGAACCCGTGAATACTGGGCCGACAGATACGCGGCCGAGGCCACGAAAAACCCTAACGCCTTATCGCGCGCGCTGATAAAAGTCGCGTACGGACTTGCTTCCGGCGCCGAAAGAAGCGACAGGGCGGCCGTTTCGGCCGGGGAGACCGTTTCCGCCAGGCGCGGAGGAGCGTTGAATTCGCTTGGCGCGCTTGGAATATTCGATTCAGTTGGCGCCAAAAATCTTGTTGCGACAAGCGCGCGCACGCTCGACAAAAAATTCACGAACGATATGGACAGCGAGGAAATGAAGGGAAATATAATGGGCGCGATGCAATGGGACCTTTGGAACCCCTGGGCCATTTACTATCAGCTCCACTCCACGCATCCGCTTCCGGCGCTTAGGATCGACGCGCTTTCAAAGACGGCCCTTACATACGATCAGGTGCCATATATCATTTTCGACCGCGAAAAACCTGAAAGCTACTGGGACGATTTTCTTGTCGATCTCATCGTAAGCTATCTTCCCATGATAGGGCTGATGGCCGGCGCCGCAATTTCCGCCAAGGCGCACGTCAATCCATTCGCGTTCCCGGCGATATTATACGGGGTAGGATATCTGGCGATGCTCTTTTTCAGCTATCCTCAGAACGATTTTCCCGAACATTCGGTGGCGTCGCTTTTAAAATACGTGAAAGTATCCGGCGTGCGATCGATTCCGGCCACTATAAAAGGCAGAATAATCGGGCGCGGCATTCCCGGCCTTATCTATTCGGAAGATCTTGTCGTGCAGGATAACACCGGCTATATTTTCATGGACTATGAACAGCCGCTTGCTATCTTTAATTTTTTCTTCGGGCTTAAAAATGAAAGGTTCATCGGAACCGAAGTGCGCGCTATCGGCTGGTATCGAAGGGCGCCAGTGCCGTATTTCGAACTTTCGCATCTCGACACCTTCGAGGGCAGAAGCACTTGCTACGCGCCGCTTTATAAAAAGATATTCGCGTTCGGAGCGATTGCCGTCGGAATTTATTTAATGATCGCCGGCTGATCTTTTATTTATTATGTTTTCGAGCGTTTTAACCAGCACTTTTATCTTATAGGGCTTTGCGATAAAATCGATGAAGCCGAACTTTTTATAGTCGGCCGCGACGGGCCCGTCAAAGTATCCGCTCGAAGCTATGGCGCGTACCGTCGGATCGATCTCCAGAAGTTTCGCTATCGTTTCAATTCCGCCAAGGCCGCCGGGGATGGTAAGGTCCATGACCACTATATCGAAATCTGCGCCGTCTGCATGGGATCTTTTGAAGATATCTATCGCTTCTGCGCCGTCTTTAGCGCCGTGGGCGTCAAATCCAATGTTACTCAGAAGCAGCGTTATATTGTCGCGGATTATTGCTTCGTCATCCATTATAAGGATACGGCCCTTAGATGTTTTTGAGGCTTTATAATGTATCGCGTTTTCTGTTGTTGAGAACTGTTCAGTGTGTTTTACGATCGGTTCGTCTTCTTGCGACGGTTTTTTTGAAGCGGGAAGATATATTTTAAACATTGTTCCGGCGCCGGGCGTTGAATCTACAGTGACCGCGCCGTCGTGTTTTCTGATTATCGATTCCGCCGAGGTCAATCCAAGGCCGGTTCCGATCGATTTCGTCGTGAAATAAGGCTCGAATATCCGCGCAAGCTGTTCCTTTGTCATTCCGACGCCTGTGTCGGCTACGCTGATGATGACGAATTTCCCATCTTTCAGACGAAGATCACCGCCGGCTGATATTTCGGCGTTACTTATTGAGACGGTTATGAGTCCGCCGTTGGGCATTGCCTGTATGGCATTTAGTGTCATGTTGGTTATGACCTGACTTATCTGTTCGCTGTCGATCTCGACCGGCCAGATGTCGCGGGCTATATTGAATTCACATTTGGCGTTTGATCCGGTCAGCGTGAAAATAGCCGTGGCTTTAACAAGTTCACCGAGATCGGCGGTTTTTTTAATGGGTTTTCCGCCTTTTGAGAACGTTATGAACTGGGTCGTGAGATGTTTTGCCCGAAGCGATACGTTTTCAGCATTTTCAAGCGTTTCTATGGCTCCGGAGTTTCCGGGGATCATCGTTTTCGCAAGCGATATGCTCGCGACTATACCGGCCAGAAGATTATTGAAATCATGAGCGATACCGCCGGCGATCATACCGAGCGATTCGACCTTGCTTAATTTCATAAGTTCGTCGTTGAGTTTTTTCTTTTCGGTAATGTCGTTGAAAACTATTATCGCGCCGATTATCAGGTTGTCTTTATCGATGATAGGCGAACCGGTCAGCGATACGATAGTTTCGACGCCGTTTTTTGATCTTACAAGAGTGTCGTCGAGAAGATTTATTATGCTTCCGGTTTTAATGGCGGCCCATGCTATATTTTCAATTTTTACTCCGGTTTTTTCTTCTACCGCCTTGAATATCTCGTCGATATGCCTTTTGGCCGCTTCGGAAACGTCATATCCCGTTATCTTTTCGGCGATATTATTCATCAGGATTATTTTCAAATTTTCATCGACAACTATTACGCCGTCGCCTATGCTTCTAAGAGTTACAAGCAGCCTTTCCTTTTCGGTCGCGAGCGTGTGCGCGGAATCTTTCAGTATCTGCGACCAGACGAAGAAATTTATCACGAGTACGCATAATATGCATATTAAGACGATCGCCAGAAACCTGTAATGGCTTAATGAACCAAGCGGACTTAAGACCATGACGGCCCATTTTTCATCATTGATATATTTTATGGTGACGTCGTATTTTTCCCCCTTGAAGAAAACGGTTCTGTCGCCGGCCGGAGTTTCATTAAAAATGGGTTTGAAATTCACAGTTGGAAACTGTTTTGAATCGATTATCTCTTTTTGTCTTTCCGGGCTTATTGAATTCATGCATGAAAAAACCAGTTCGGGAATGCTGGAAAAAAAAATAACTCCGTCAGGGCTTACAAGAAAACTGTGCTTATATTTTTGAAATTCATTTTTCATGTTTTCGATGTTGTTTTTTATAGTAACTACGCCAATTATTTTATCGCGTCCGTTCCGGATTGGCGCGCCGATGTAATATCCTCTCTTTTTAGATGTTACCCCCCATGCGTAATAATGGGTGATCTCGCCTTTCATGGCATTTATAAAATACGGCCTGAACGCGTAATTTTTTCCAAGGAAGCTGTCCGGATCGGATCTGTTGGACGAGGCTACGGTCACGCCTTCAGTGTCCATTAAATAAAATACCGTTTCAGGCACTGAAGCGCTGAAGGCGTCAAGATGCGTGTTGAATATACCAAGTCTCTTTTCTTCTATCCGGTCATCATTTTTAGTGAATTCCGAGAGGTCTTTGATAAATATATTTATGAAATAATCCGATTCATCGAGTTCATTGATAATATGGCTTGAAAGCAGTTCCGCGTTCGCCGTGTTTTTCGAGTGCATCTGAGCATAGATCGTGTTGTTGACAAGGCCGACCACGGACCATCCAAGGGTCAAAACGGCTATCAGCGTAACGATCTCAAAGTTTTTATATACGGGCCTTATCTTTTTTTGTTCCCAGGACTCGCCGTTCGACGCCTGAAAATAATTATAGAGCGATATCGCGATCGTAACCGCCGCGAGCGTTCTCAGAAGCTGGACGGGAAAGTGGAAAACATTTAAAAAACTATCGTAATTGATCACGGAAGCCGGGAAGAATACGGCCGATGAGACGACTACGCCGCTTGCGATCGAGTAAACGAAAAATGCGCAAGAAGCGGCGCGAAGGTAAGAAAAATTTTTATCATAAATATCTTTGGAAAAGTAAAAAAGTCCGAGGGCGGCCGTTAATGAACCAAAAAATCCATAGCTGTACCGCGCGGCGATATTAAATTCTTTAGGTCCGCAGATCGCTCCGGCAAGCGTCAAAAGTAAAAGAGGCGAATGTATCCACGGGTTCAGAACCCGGCCGAGTTTTAACCCGAGGGACGAGCGGCCGAATTCGAAAAGGAATATGAAAGACAAGAGCATTATTAAGGTTCGTACGAGGGAGAATACCGGATGATCGCCGAAACTTATCGCGGTGAGATCGAGCCATTCGTTGATCCCGTGCAGGAGCATGAAATAAAAAAGTTTCCCCCACGGAAGCGTCTGGGAACGAAGATGTTTGAGCATGTAGCACATCGCGGCCGCTATGATGAAGCTCAGCCCGTAGATAAAGAAAATATAATCGATATTTCCTTTTAAAAATTCAGCCATACGCTCCTTTTATCCTTTTATAACGCCTATCGGGCGAAGCCGCGCGACCCGGCGGCCGATATTTGAGTTATGCGATACGCCGATAACATCGTCGATGGATTTATAGGCGGCCCCCGCTTCCTCGGCGATGCCTTTCATCGAGGCGCCTTTTACCGATATTCCGGCCCGTTTCAGATCGGCGGCGACAATTTCGCCTTTGAAATTTCTGACGGCTTCATGCCGCGACATCGTCCGGCCCGCGCCGTGAGCCGTGCTCGCGAACGTTTCTGAACCTGAAGTTCCAGTTCCGGCGAGAACGTAGGACGCGGTGCCCATACTGCCCGGAATTATCACCGGCTGGCCTGTTTTTTTATATTTTTCAGGGATACCCGGGTCGTTGGGGCCGAAAGCGCGCGTTGCTCCTTTTCTGTGCACCCAGACATTTTTAGATATTCCGTTTATCGAATGTTGTTCTATTTTGGCGATATTATGAGCTACATCGTATATCGTTTCAATTTTAGCCGTTCCGAATATTTCATTTACGGCAAGGCGCAGCTGATGCGCCAGCATGTGGCGGTTGCACCACGCGAAATTAGCGGCGGCGCACATCGCGCTATAATAATCAGCCGCCATGCCGCTTTTAGCCGGAGCGTAGATAAGTTCGCGGTCGGGAAGTTTATTTAAGATCTCCGGGAAGTTCTTTTCCATGAGCCTTATATAATCGGAACAGACCTGATGCCCGAGCGCGCGGCTGCCGCAGTGTATCATGAACATGACCTGGCCGGCCTCTATTCCGAAAGCTTTCGCCGCTTCCATGTCGAATATTTCGTCGACATATTGAATTTCAAGGAAATGATTGCCGCTTCCGAGGGTCGCCATCTGGCCGTGACCTCTTTTTCTGGCGGTCTCGCCGACCTTTTTCGGGTCGGCCGCGGCCATGGCTCCCCGCTCTTCGCAATAAATAAGATCGTCGGAAACGCCGAAACCGTGTTCGACCGCCCAGCCGGCCCCGTTTTTAAGTATCAGGTCCATATCTTTGTCTTTTATGTTGAAATTGCTCGAACCGAGTCCGGCAGGGCAATATTTAAAGGTCTTATCCAGAAGCTCAGATATTTTCGAGGCGATCTCTTCCCTGGGAATGTCGCATTTTAAAAGCCTTACGCCGCAATTAATGTCGTAACCGATGCCGCCGGGCGATATTCCGCCTTCGGTCTGATCGAGCGCAGCCACGCCGCCTATTGGAAAACCGTATCCTTCATGGCCGTCCGGCATTATCAGCGAATATTTTTGAATTCCGGGGAGCGCCGCCACATTCATCCCCTGAATAACGGTCCTGTCCCTTTGCATATTCGCGAGCATTTTTTCAGTGGCGTAGATCCGGCAGGGAACGCGCATTCCGCCGAAAGGCTGTATCTCCCAGAGAAAATCGGTTATCTTATTTATTTTGATATTTTTAATGTTATTTTCTTTCATGAAGCTCTCCGTTAAATGTCTATTACGGCCTGTATTGAAACTCTGCCCGGTGTTCTAAATATATTCATTTCCTGGTATGTGACGGCTTTTATGGCGGTGTTGATCTCATATTCTGACGGTTCGGCGTCGCCTGATACCAGCGCTTCAAGGCGGTATTTTTCGTTATGCGAAATAGTCAGTCTTTCGACGCCGGCCAGTAAAAATCCGACGCTGTCCAATAAAATGATGAGTTGTTCCAGAAAATCGTAAAGAAGGGCTTTTTCATCCTCTGATTCAACCGATATTATTTTCGTGATCTTTTTCGCCACGCGTAAATGATCGGTCACGATGTCGCTCATGGCGAGGGCCGCGTTCGCGAAAGCCTCTTCGATATTTTCGCCGTATGCGATGAATTTCGCGTCGGCCGTGTGCGGCAGGTATTCGTATTTTATTGCGGACGGTTTTTCCATGGTGTAAGGCATCTTCCAGTTGCGGTAGATTTAGAATAATTGAATGTTGCGGCGGTTGACGAATAAAAAATTATTTGACAGTGGTTGATCATATTATTGTTTTTCGCGTAAAGAAGGGCAGTTGTTCGGGCCCGGCGGTTATAAATGAACGGCCTTTTACAGACCGGAACGGACTTTGACGGCGCCGTGAAGTCGTTTTTTATGATGAATGCAAACCGGCTCTTAATTAGCGAACGCATAATTAACGGTTTTTATGATTATACCAATGATTCTGACAAAACACAAGCCGTGAATATATTTTTGATCTGTTACTCTTGCAAGATGAAGGCGGCTGATGCTATAATGTTCGCATCCGGCAAAATAACGCGAGTTACAATGCCTGAAAAATGCGGTTGACGAACTTGTTTAACTTAAATCATGATACTAAATTTAAAAAAATGCAAGGAATTTCTTGAAAATGGCCGGTTAATATTATATAATATATTCGATAAAAATAATATCTGTTTTTTCACTTTTCAATATAGATCAGTTCACGAAAATTATTAAGAAGGAGAAACATCACATGGCAATGAAAGTCAATAAAAAAGTCCTTGATAAAACTATAAAAAGGTGCCGCGAAAGAAATATCGTAATTCCTACTTTCGCGCAGATGAAAGACCCGTCGAAAATTTCCGCGAAGATCAAAAGCAGACTCAAAGGCGTAGGCCTCTGGGATATAAACCCCGTGAATCTTTTCAGGATCAGCTGGAAAAACGACGTTAAAACAGGACTTTTCGGTGACGTTAATTACGTGGAGATACCGTCTTCCATAACCGGCATTAAAGCGAGGGTCATCGGCGTCGTCGGAAAATATTTCCCGACCGGCGCTCATAAGGTCGGCGCGGCTTTCGGGTGCCTCGTTCCCCGTCTCGTTTCGGGCGAATTCGACCCGACGACGCAGAAAGCCGTTTGGCCGTCGACCGGAAATTATTGCCGCGGCGGCGCTTTCGATTCAGTTCTGCTCGATACTATCCCGATCGCTATTCTTCCCGAAGAAATGAGCAAAGAGCGCTTTGACTGGCTTAAAAAGATAGGCGCCGAGGTCATCGCCACCAAAGGCTGCGAAAGCAACGTCAAAGAAATATACGATGCATGCTGGGACATCAAAAAGAACCGCAAAGACTGCGTTATCTTTAACCAGTTCGAAGAATTCGGAAATCCGATATGGCACTATCACGTTACCGCCGCCGCTATCGAAGAGGTCTTCAATAAATTAAAGGGCAAAAATGGAAGATTCGCGGCCTATGTTACAGCCACCGGGTCCGCTGGAACGATAGGCGCCGGAGACTATTTTAAAAAGGTATTTCCACAGGTGAAAGTCGCCGCGACGGAAGCTCTGCAGTGCCCGACGCTTCTTAATAATGGATTTGGCGGACATCGTATCGAAGGTATCGGTGACAAGCACGTTCCGTGGGTCCATAACGTTAGAAACACTGACAATGTTGTCGCTATAGATGATGAGGCTTGCATGAGCATTCTTCGCCTGATGAATGAAAAAGAAGGCCAAAAATTTCTCGAAAGCCAGGGCGTATCAAAAAAACTTATCGAAAGCCTTCCTTTGCTTGGAATATCAAGCATCTGTAATATGATCGCCGCTGTAAAAATGGCGAAATATTATGAATTCGACGAGAATGACATGATCTTTATGCCGTTCACGGACGCCGCCGATATGTACGGCTCGCGCATCGAAGAACTCAGAAAGAGCCATGGGAAATATTCCGAAAAACAGGCCGCTATTGACTCATCGCGCTATATCATGGGTGCCGGCACCGATAACATGAAGGAACTGACATATACCGACAGAAAAGCGCTTCATAACCTGAAATATTACACATGGGTGGAACAGCAGGGAAGAACCGTTGAAGAACTTAACGAGCTGTGGAATCCGGAATTCTGGGATAAAACTTTCGCTCAGGTCACTGAATGGGATAAAATGATCGAAGCGTTCAACAAACAGACCGGTTTGGCATAATTTAGCGAATAGTTAATAGTGAAAAGAGAATAATTAAGGATAATTTGTAACAAAAATAAAAAAGGGCCGCTGGCGAGATCCGGCGGTCCTTTTAATATGTGCCTTGATTTTTGTGGATAAATTTGTTTGTTATTAAGTTATAGTTGATTGCTTTCCAGCGCTGCTTTTATTGTAAAAACCTGCAACGCGGGCAAGTCAACAACTCTCCACTATTAACTATTAACTCTTCACTGGTTATTAACCGCAGGTATAATAGCTGCAGGCCGGGTTCCTGCATTTTCCGCCGCGGCAGCCTTCCACATAGTCGAGCGTTCCGCCGCATTCGGGGCATGCGCCGCTCTGGCCGCCTGACTTGATTATCATTCCGAGGTATGAGCTGTTTCCGTTACCGTTTCCTGAAATTGAAAGCGTCTGGGCAATGCCGCCCGTGAAGTTCGAGTCACCTTCGTTATGCGCAAGTGTGTTGCCGGCCGGCATGGTCTGGGGTTCGTTTTTTTTCTTTTCGTTGATGATCTTTTCGGCTTCCTCAACGGTTTTTTTCTCAGCCAGCTCGCGCAGGCAGATGTAATCGTGGACGGCTTTTCCGACGCCGTCGAGGCAGGAAGCAATATAGTTTTCACCGAAACCTTTTTCTTTGGTGCATTTTATCTCGATGAGCTCGTCGCGGATCTCCTGCATGGTAGCGCCGTGTTTCAACGCAAGAGAACTTAAACGACCCAGGCCTTCAGTGAACGCCGATGGACAGCCGCCGGCTTTTCCGAGATCGGCGAAAACCTCTATTTCTTTTCCGTCGAGGTCTTTATAAACATGGACGTAGAGCATTCCGCAGCCGGTGTCTTTTCTGATGCGCGTGCCGTCGGCAATCTGGGGCGTTTTGCGCTTTTTGATGACGGGCTTGTCTATCATTATTGCGGCGACCGTTTTCACCGTCTGAGCGGCCGTGGCCAGGACTTTATCGGCCGGGCCAGAACCTGATTGATAGACCTGAACCATCTTACAGCCGTCGCGATAGACGGTAAGTCCTTTAAGATTCAAATTGAAAGCCATAAGATAGGCGTCGGCGATATTCGGGATCGTCGCTGAATTGGAAAAGTTTATCGTTTTGGATACTGCGTTGTCGCAATATTTTTGAAACGCTGCCTGGATCTTGAGGTGCCATTCATAGGATATTTCGTGTGATGTTACGAATATCTGGCGGATGTATTCGGGGAGTTCCTTGAGATTTTTGAGGGTGCCTTCGCGTGTTATGGCTTCGATGACGGCGTCGTTATAAAAACCGTTGCGTTTAAGCGTTGCCAGAAGGTAGGGATTTAATTCTTTAAGGATCGTGCCGCTCATAACGCTTTTTTCATAGTAAAGCGCGAAATAAGGCTCTATTCCGCCCCATGCCCCTGCGATAGTTGATATCGTTCCGGTGGGCGCGACCGTCGTTGAAGCGGCATTTCTAAGTAACATATCGACGCTTTTAAAGTTCGGCGATTTTTTATCATAGATCGAGCCCGCGAAATTTGGAAATGCGCCGCGAATTTTAGCGAGGCTTGCGGATGCTTTTCTCGTTTCGTGCTGTATGAAATTCATTATGTTTTCGGCCAGATCAAGCGCGGCTTCGGAATCGTAAGGGATCTCCAGCTGCACCAGCATATCGGCGAAACCCATTACGCCAAGGCCTATCTTGCGATTGCCCTTAGTCAGTTTTTCGATCTGCGGCGACGGGTATCTGTTCATATCGATTATGTTATCGAGGAAATGGGTCGCCGTAGCTATGACCTTCGACATTCTGTCATAATTGACCTTTCTGTTTTTAACCATTTTGGAAAGGTTGACGGAACCGAGGTTGCACGATTCATAAGGCAGCAGAGGCTGTTCACCGCAGGGATTGGTGCTTTCAATGGCTCCGAGGGCCGGAGTCGGATTGTATTCGTTGATGCGGTCGATGAAGATTATGCCGGGGTCGCCGTTTCTCCAGGCGTTCTCGACGAGAAGGTTCCATATCTCTTTAGCGTTAACTTTTTTCGCCACTTCGCCGTCGTGCGGGTTGACGAGTTCGAACTCGCCGTCGTTCTTGACCGCTTCCATGAATTTATCGGTCACGGCGACGGATATATTGAAATTCGTGAGAGTGTTGTCGTCTTTTTTACATTTTATGAAATCTATTATGTCCGGGTGATCGACCCTTAAAATGCCCATGTTCGCGCCGCGTCTGGTGCCGCCCTGTTTGATCTCCTCGGTGGAGGCGTTATATACGCGCATGAATGAGATCGGGCCGGAAGCGATGCCTTTCGTAGTCTTTACGGCGTCGTTTCTGGGCCGGAGTCTTGAAAAGGAGAATCCCGTGCCGCCGCCTGATTTATGGATCATAGCGGCTTCTAAAAGAGTGGTGTATATGCCTTTTATATCGTCCTCGACAGGAAGCACGAAACACGCGGAAAGCTGCTGCAGTGTGGAGCCGGCGTTCATAAGCGTCGGTGAATTCGGCAGGAATTCGAGATTGAACATTATTTCGTAGAATTCATCGGCGGATCTCTGCGCCGTTTCGCAGCTGTCGTATAAGGAATTGAGGTTTTCGAGGAATTGTCTGAAGTTTTCGTCATAATTCTTTTTTCCGGATGAGGCGAAGCTTTCAAAAATTCCGGAGATAACTTTTTTGACCTCCGGTTTTTCAAGCATATCCGCTTCGAGCGTTGAAACATATTGGTTAAGGACGCCTTTAAGCCAATCCCTGTTTATGTCCGGGTCGTTGAATAAAAGTATATTATCGCCCGTGCCGGCTTCGTGGTCGCCGGGCGTCACGCTTCGTGTCACGCCTTTGAATACGGAGTTCTGTCCAACGTTCCTGTCGTAAATTATATCGGCGAGGGCCACGTTTCTAGCCACGCGCCACAGAAGGCTTTCGGGCGATTCGTTTGCTTTGAGATACCTTTTTTCAAGGACTATTTTAGCGTTAGTGGTAAGTTCGAGTTTTTTTTCTGATAATGTTCGCTTCATCGATCTCTCCTAAATGAACTCTTCGGTGCAAGTTTTAAAAATGCAATTTATAGTTTTGATTATTTCAATATATACTGGAATACTAATATTTGACAACGAGACCTTTTTTATCGGGTAAAATACTGTTTTTGAATATACTTTCTTAATATAAACCGGCGCCCCTCCAGTAAATGGAGGGGCAAGTTTTAATAAAAAAACAATTATTTAATTATAACAGGCCGGATATATGAGTTACTTTTATCCATTCTTATGGTTATTCATCGCTTTCTTAGGTTTTAACTTTTCTAATTGAATCGATCACCGTGCCGTCGCGCCATTCCATAACAGCCACGATACGGTCGTCGAATTCGATCTTTTCCGGAATGCCTGTTATTTCGTAGGTTTCTTCCATGAGCTGCTGTATCGGTTTTATCGGGAGCGTCGAGTGTTTCAGCTTTTCGAGAAGGTCGTGCCGTTTGGGATTGATGCAGATGCCGCGTTCCGTTACTACGACGTCTACGAGTTCACCCGGGCAGGTGACCGTCGTGACCGATTCGCGGATTATCGGGATGCGTTTTCTGAAGGACGGCGCGGTTATTATCGTGACGTCACAGCCGGCCGCTACGTCAGGGAATCCGCCGGTGCCGTGAAGCAGGAGGCCGTCGGAGTGAGTGTTGACGTTGACGTTGAAATTAAGGTCGATCTCGGTCGCGCCCAGAACGCCTATATCGAGCATGTGTGAAAGGCATCCTTTGGCGTGGTAGTTATATGAGACGAAAAGAGGGGTTTCAACATGGCGGGCGTTGTCGCGTAACGATCTGACGCCGTCGAGGTCGAAGCTCTGCGCGTCGCATATGCAGCCCAGCTGGCCGCTTTCGAGCATATCAACAAGGACCTTGTTGGAGCCGCCGTGCGCGAAGGAGGCCTTTACACCTTTTTTCTTCATGCGTTCGGCGAGGCAGACGTTGAAAGCAAGCGATATTCCGCCGGCGCCGGCCTGGAAGGACATGCCTTCTTTTATGTAGCCGATCTCTTCGACCAGGCGGGCCGCGTAATCGGCTATTAATATCTGGGTGGGGCTTTTCGTAAGCCGGGTCGTGCCTGAAACGATCTTCGACGGATCGCCTATTGAGTCAACGACCGCGACGTAGTTGATGTAGCCGCCCTGTATCGACCAGGGAAGGCATGGATATGGAACAAGATTGTCGGTTATCACGACCGAGTGTTCGGCGAAAAAACTGTCGATGTGAGAATAACTGAGAGGGCCGCAGGCCGATTTTCCGAGCACGCCGTTGGCGTTTCCGAAACAGTCGGCGGCGGGAGCTGCTATGAAAGCCACGTCGACATGAAGGTCGCCGTCCTGGATAGCTCTTACGCGTCCGCCGTGCGAGCGGAGAGTAGCGACATTTTTCATTTTACCCGTTGAGCAGGCGCGGCCTACCTCGCCGTTCATGGAGCCTTCGACATGAGATATGACGCCGCTTTCGATATATGGAATAAGTTTATCGTGCGTCGGGAAAAGCGCGGACGGGGCGAGAACTATGTCGCGGAATCCGCGTTTAGCTAATTTATCTACCACCATATTGACTATATAGTCGCCGTTTCTGAGGTGATGGTGGAAGGAGATGCACATGCCGTTCTTTAAAGGAAGCCTGTCGAGGATATCATCTAATCCGAGAACTTTATTGACCCTGCCCGGGAAACAGCGCGGGATCGGCGGAGCGGCTTTTCTTCTGCCGGGTGAGGCGTCGACGAAAGCGCCCATATAAGGTATGACTTTTTTTCCGTTTACTTCGGTCGGAACCATTCTTCCGAGAGCATTTTTAACCATTTCCATTATGCGCTCACTTCCTTTTTCATTGTGTCGATCCCCATCTGTCTGGCAAGTTCCAGAGTTCTTTTCGCGCGTTCAACGACCGGCGCGTCGATCATCTTGCTGCCGAGGGAAATTACGCCTTTGCCCTGGGCTTTGGCGGTTTCGATGGCGTTCATCACTTTATTGGCATATTCTATCTGGTCAGGGGTCGGCGTGAGGATCTCGTGTATTATTTTTATCTGGCCCGGGTGAATAACGCCTTTTCCTGCGAAGCCAAGCGTTACGGCTTCTTTCATCGAAGCGCGAAGTCCGGCGTCGTCGTCGACGTCTGAAAAAACGGTGTCGATCGCGTCTATTCCGGCGGCTTTAGCGGCGTAAACTATCGTGCAGCGGGCGTTCATCGTTTCGGCTCCGTCGCGCGTCCTTTCGACCCCGATATCTCTCGTGAAATCTTCGGCTCCGAAGCAGAGGGCTATATTTCTTTTCGAGGCTGTCGCTATCGCCTGAGCGTTCAAGACGCCTTTCGCGGTCTCTATAAGCGGCATGAAAAGTATCTGTTTTTCAATGCCGTTGCGCTGTTCGAGCTGTTCGACAATGCGTTCTATCTTTACTATGTCATCCGCGCTTTCGCACTTCGGGATGAGTATCGTGTCCGGGCGGGCCGGAACTATCATTTCGAGATCGTTGTAGCCGAACTCGCAGCCAAGCGGATTTATGCGTACTATGCGTTCTGATGTTCCAAAAAAGTTGTGCTTTGAAAGAAGAGTATTTCTTACGACGAATCTGGTGTCGTATTTAAATTCCGGGGCTACGGAATCTTCAAGATCTAAAATTATGCAGTCCGCGCCGAAGAGTCCGGCGTTGACCATAAGGTCGGGAGAGCCGCCCGGAATATAGAGCCTTGTGCGTCGGAGCCTTTTAGGCTGCGGGTTGAAATGGCAGTTGCAGATATTGTCGAAAAGATTTTCGTCGACCTTATATCCCATTTTTAAAAGGACCGATTCGAGTCTTGCCATGAGAACGAGCGGGAGAGCTCCGTCGTCTTCGATGTGAACCTCTATATCGGTTATCTGAAGCTTTTGAAGTTTTTCAATAACGGCTTTTTCTATCTGTTTGCCGAAGAAAGCGGCTACGCTGCTTTTGACGGACACTTTCACGCCCGCGCCGTCGCGCCTGAAACATTTTATCAATACGTCAGATTTATCGGCTTTTCCGGCAAAGGCTTCGAGTATGTTTGGACTCATTTTTATCACCTTTTTTAAAAAGATTGTCGGCATTTCGTGCCTTATGATTTTTAATGTATGTTATCATAAAAAAAAGGTATTTTCAACTGGTTAAAAACATTCATATAGACTGGAATATCATAAAATTTGGCCCGAGATTTTAATGAATCTGCCCGAATCGGAGCGTGTCATAAAAAATAAAAAATCAAAGAAATTTCAAATAAAAAAATTCGCAAAGTTTTTAATTGACATTGCGCCGGTTTTGTTATAAAATACGCCGCAATTTAATACATACGAGCACTATCAAGGGAAGACAGTTAGAATCTGTCGCAGCCTCTGCTGCGGTGTGAGCGACAAATCGCGCAATATGCCATTCGGAAAAATTTCCGGAGAAGGCGCGCGAGGCGGATGACCTCGAGCCCGAAGACCTGAAAATGCTTGTCTATCAACAAAAATTCTCAGAAGGAGGGGTTTTTGTATGTCAAAACATACGATCAAAAGGTCATTTGCCGCCATAGCGGCTCTCATCGTCTTAATTTCACCGTCAAAGGGGTTCTGTCGCGATCATGCCAAATCAGCTGAATTTTCAAAACAGGATTCTTCGGAGGTCCGTCTTGTGCTGCCCGAAGTTACCGTCGGAGCGCTCAAAGATATTCCTGTCAAAAAGGTCTCTCGATCGGTCCAAAAATTAAAATTTAATAACGGAAATGAAATATCCGGTGCCAGTATCGAAAAAATTTTCGAGCGCCAGCCATCGGTTTTCATTAGCAGCGGTGGAAATAAAGGAGCGCTCGCGACGGTTTCTCTTGACGGCGGCACTTCGTCCCAGACGCTTTTTATGATCGACGGCCGGCCTGTTAATTCACCGTCCCTCGGAACATTCAATATCGGCATCATCGATGCCGGAGCGTTCTCGGGCGCCGAAATTTTAAGAGGCCCTGCCTCAGCGACTAACGGCCCGTTCGGTTTATCCGGCGCGATAAATTTCGAACAGGGCGGCTGGTATTCTGAAAAACCCGTCCCGGAACTTGAAATTATCACCACAAGAACGAGCCTTCATGAATTTTCAAGATCTGTTTCATACATCGGCGATGATAGCGGCCGGGCAAATTACAGGCTGTTTTTTAAAAAAGAGAATTCACGGGGGACAAGGTCAAATTCTGATCTTACTGGCGATCATGCCGCGTTTTCGGACCGCCTGAAATTAAACGAAAATTTGTCGCTATACCTGTCGGTATATTACGCTTCGACGGAGAATGGAGTTCCCGGCGTTAAGCCTTCGAAGCCTGGAATAAACAGATATTCGGACGCTGACTCTTCATCATTATACGACAGGCAGTCGGACACGCTGGCGCTTTGTAACGCTGATCTGACCTGCAAACTATCCGATAGATCGAAATTTTCAGTAAAACGCTTTCGCGACGTCACGCATAACTACTTCAGATCATACTACGATGATTTCATTACAAACAATGCGGCAATGTTTTCCGGCGACTATAAAACGGTTTCGACCGGAACTTTCACTCATTATTCTCTGTCTTCGGAAAAGAATTTCTTCAACGCCGGCGCCGCGAGGATCGAGAACCGGCTTCTGGCGGTCAATAGTACATATGATCTCGCGGCTTCAAAAGGATCCTCCGTTTTTTATTCGCCGTCATCGTCCGTTAATTCGATCTGGATCTCGGGCGGTTCAGAGTTATCAAAAGACCTTTCGGTTAACGCTAATTTGAACAGGGACTACCCGGATTCATTCGGCTCGGCCAGTTCTTACGGTCTCGGATTGAAAAAAACGGCCGGAAAAAATTCCTGGTTCACGCTCTTTCAGGGAAAAGGGTACAGAGCACCGACGCTTAACGAACAATATTATCCGGGATCAGGCAACGCGGCTCTTTATCCCGAAACATCCATTTATAGAAATCTTGAATATTCAAAAATGATGAATGATAAAACCCGTTTTTTCGCGAATTTATTCACTAAAAAAACTGACCGGATGATAGAATGGTTTCCTGATCCAAACGACGCTTCGGGTTTTACATGGATACCTCAGAATATAAATTCGTTTAAAGCGTCCGGCGCTTCGGCCGGAATTGAAAAGCGTTTTAATGGAGGCGTCGAAGCCTCCCTTTATATTCAGGCGGCACGATACAGGCAGGTGAATATTGAAGAAACCTACAACGATTTTATGACCGGCGTCAAAAAGACGGAAGCGATCGAGCGGGAAGCCAGGCAGATGCCTTCGCGGAAAACGGTGTTTTCGTTAAAAACTCCTGCTTTCGGCACCGGCGGCGAGGTCCGTCTCAACGCGGTGAGGATGTCGCGAATGGCGTTTTATTATCCGGATTATTCGGCCGCGCCCGCCGTTAAAATGCGCGAGAAAACGATAGACGCCAACACCGTGTGCGATCTTCAAATGAGTAAAAAGATCGACGGGTCAACTAAATTGATACTTACGGTCAATAACGCTTTAAATGAAAAATACGCGCGCGTTTTCGGCGGTTCTTATGACGACGGGAATTTTCCGGCGGCCGGAAGAAGTTTTTCTATGACGCTAATGTCCAGGTTTTAAAACCTGCTTTATTAATAAGTCCAATGCAGGAACGAGAAAAAAGAGAACAATGAATAGTGCCCCGGAGTATAGTTTAGGAAATGGGCGGGTTCAATTATAAAAAAAATTGCTTAGCAGTTAAAACAAGAACATGTATAATCTGAAAAGCGAACCAGTTAAAAATAAACGGCCGGAGTCCGGTTCCCCGTATTATCTATTCGTTAACATTAAAACCGTCTTATTTGTTTTTAAAGTCTCTGTCGTGAACAATTACTTTCGGCTCGTAAAGAGGCGTTTCAACAAGATGGGTCGTGGGTTTCAGTTCTTTTACGCGCATGTTTTTCCAGAGCCAGTAATCGACGGATGACATTGGCTTTTCTACGAGGACATCGCCGTATCTGTCGTATTTTCTGACCGTGACCGGCAATACCCTCTCGGGAAGCTCGGTTATCTCGTCGGTTCGGTTTATCATGCGCAGCTTATATTTGAGATTTTTGAAATCGGTTATCTCAAATTCTATGACCGATATATCGTCATAGCCGATCTCGCCGAAGAGCCGGCCGTCCTTGTTATAATAAATAACACGGCTGAGCATCCCTTCGCCGTCATATTCGAAAAGCTCGAAGGCGCGGCCGTATTCATAACTTAAAAGCCTGTAATTCAGGTCGAGGTTATATCTTATGACCTGGTGTCTGGAATTTAAAACGACGACCTCCATCTGGTCTTTGCCGTCGAGCTCCATAACTGAGGATCTTGCGATATCGCGCATGTCGAATCTTTTAACTTTTTTGTGATGATTATAAAGCGCAGTGATCTTAAAAGCGTCTATCGGAAGATCGGCGCGCGCCGGGCTTGAAAACAAAATGATCGCAATCAAAACAAGTGCGGCGGATCTTATGATGAATTTGATTTTAATTTCCATAAAAAATTCCTTTATTATGTGTTGTTTATCCAACTACGATTTTTAATTTGGCGCCGTGGCCTTTTCAAGTTCCTCGAGATACGCGTACGCTTCTTCGTAAGAACTGCCGCACATTTCCAATGACGGCTTTAATCCGGCGCAAACCGGCGGCCTTTCGGGTTTGCCGAAGATAGAGCACATGTTTTCGGAATTCAGCTGAGCGCACCTGACGCCGGCAGCTTTTCCTGACGGCATTCCCGGGATCTCAGACGATATCGATGGCGCGATACAGCAGGCCGCGCATCCTATCCTGCAGAGCATGATCTAAGTTCTTTTCCTTTTTATTACTCTCGGTTCGTAATTTATTTTTTGGCCGCACAAAATGTCGAGGCACTTTGAAATATCCGCGGCATGCAGGCTTAAAACGGATTCGTAATCGTCGTCCCGGTACCCGCCGAAAAGAGCCAGCGTTAGTGGTACCGGCTTTTCAAGTTTTTCGCCCGCGCGTTTTATCATCTGATAAACCATTTCACTCGCTCTGATCCATTCGTCCGTTGAACATTGGCTGCCGAGCTGATCCCATTCGTGAGAGTCGGCGCCGTGACAGAAGACCACATAATTTACGGAGCCTTTGACAAGTTTTTTTTCAAGCATTTCAAGTTCTCGGGCGAGATCATTTAAATAGCGTTCGTGCGATCCGCCGGGATTGATGTTACAGCCTTCGGGTACGGCGGAATTAATTTCAGGCGCGAATTCACGGGAATCTTCTATTGAATTTCCATAATGGCCGTCCAGGTCGATATATGCTCCGACCATTCGTTTTTCGCGGTAGATCCTGATGGATGAAATGACCTGGCCTGAAAAAGTGCAGAAACCTGAACCACCGTCGGGCCTCGCATGGTGAAACCCGCTTGTGGGGCTGAAGGTTATCGTCTCCGGGTTCTCGCACGCATATTTTATGGCGTTATAAAGGCTGGCGCTGGTATAGCGGACACTCGCGGCGAACTGAGGAGACCATTCCAGTCCGTTCCGTGTACAAACGCGACTTTTTCCGTCGAAAAAGCCGTCGACGTACTCGTCCGTGTGAGCCATGCGAAAATCGTCCCGCTCAAATGGTTTCCAGTTTCTCATAAGTTTGAAATTATTTCCGAGCCCGTTGCTGATAAGATAGCGCAAAAGCAGCCTGGGTTTTTGAGGACTCCTCGAAAAGTTTGAATCGCTGTGGATTTTCAAGACCTGAGATCCTCTGTAAAAAATAAATATCTTTTCATTTCGCATATTAAACGGTCTCCCGGTCATTATCATTATTTTTGAATATTATATCATATATTTCTTTACATTCAAATTTTTTTTTAGTATAATTTTTAAAAATTCAGAGACAAAATTATAAGAAATTGAAAGGATTTGAATATATATGAAAAAGACCGCTTTAATAGTTTTTACGCTGATATTTTTAACGGTTTTTACGAATCCGGCACCCGCCGCTGAAACCCCGCCCGTTAAAAAATGGACGATAATGGCGTTCATAAACGCAGACAATAATCTTGACAGCTTCGGCATCGAAGACATACAGGAAATGGAACGGGCGGGCATATCAAAAGAAGTGAATATGATCGTCGAGATCGACAGATATAAAAACCCCGCCCGCATATATTCGGTCAATGAGCGCGAAACCTCGGATTCGGCCGACGACTGGGACCTCAGGTCTAAAAAACTCGAGGACCTCGGAGAGGTCGATATGGGCGATTTCAAGGAACTCGTAAGATTCGTCAACTGGTCCGTAAATAAATATCCCGCCGAAAATTACATGGTGATCGTATGGAACCACGGCGGCGGCTGGAAATTAAAAAACAACCGCGTTCCTTTCAAGGGAATATCGTACGACGATGAATCAGGAAATCATATTTCCACGAAAGATCTCGGCGCCGCTATGGAAGCGATACACGGCATACTCGGAAAGCCTCTCGATATACTCGGCATGGACGCTTGCCTCATGCAGATGATGGAGGTAGCATACGAAGTCCGGGAGAGCGTGAAATATATTTGCGCTTCCGAAGAGACCGAACCGGGCGATGGCTGGCCGTATGATCTTTTACTCGCGCCGCTTTACAAGAACCCTTCGATGGGTTCCGAAGCGCTAGTCAAACTGATCCCCGAGGCGTATTTTCAATATTACCTTCACGCCGATACCGGAAACAACGATTCTCCTTACATAATGGCAAAACGGCCCGTCTCAAAGACATTGCGCGGCGGCGGCACTACGCAGTCCGCCATCGACTGCTCGCTTTTGAACGATCTCGCTGCCGCCCTGGATGAACTTTCAGCGCTCGTCACCGAAGCTCTTTCGTCTGACGCTGACGTCAGAACAGCTCTTATAAAAGCGGTTTCACACGGCCAGAAATTCTCCTATTATGATAACCTCGATATTGGCGATCTTATCTGGTTCATCCGCGAGAACACTAAAAATGTTAAAGTTAAAGAAGCATGCCAGAAGGTCCTTATGGTATACAGAAAGTCGGTTCTGGTCTCAAAGGTCACGGGCGATAATATGAAAGACGCGACCGGCATGGCGATCTATTTTCCAATGAAGGATTTCAGCAAAGATTACGATTTTATAAAATTCTCGAAAAACTCATGGGACGATATGGTCAAGGCATTCCTTGCCACCAAACCCGTTTTTGAGGATAACGACGATCCATACGGCGGGGGAGCCGCGGACGACAGCGATATGGCGCTTCATTCGGCGAAATAGCGGCTCTGTTTTATGCACTGGCGTTCCACCAAACGACATTTTTAATATTATCGTTATGCCGCGGGTAATTTGAGCGGCTATGCAACCTGTAAAAAAACCGTATCTTATAAAGTTCATTGAACAAATTCAAGGGGTCGGTATGGGTAAGAAAGTAAAAGAAAAAAAAGAAGAAGCCGGGTCCATTAGAGAACCGGAAAAATTCAAATTGCCCGCCGGATATTCACGGCCCGCCGATCTCGAACAATTGTGCTCATTCATGGCCGTCATCGATTCGGATGACCCGTCCGGGCTTGAATATCTTTCCGGCGTCATAAGAAAAGTTAATAATTCAGGCGATGAAATGACCGTTTCGATACTTGAAGCGGCGGCTGATAAAGCTCTTGAAACAGCTTCGGCTAAAAACGAAAAAACAAGAACTGAGTTATATTCGGTGGTTTGCAGACTTATCGATTCCGCGATGAACTGTCAGCAGATAAACGCCTCATCCAAATCATTTGCCGCGCCTAAAAAGCCGGACGAAGCTAAAATTTCCGTTCCCGAATCCGAATTTCAATTTAATTTTGAAAGCGTTGACAAAGAGACGCTTTCGGAGTTTTTAAATGACTGCGAAGATAATATCGGCCTCGCCGAGGAATCGCTCCTTGCGCTCGAAGGAAATCCGGGCGAAGCGGAAGAGATCAATAACGTTTTCAGGGCGGTCCATACTCTTAAAGGCTCTTCAGGCATATTAAATCTTACTTTTATATCACAACTCGCGCACAGGGCCGAATCGCTTCTTTCAAAGATACGCGACAGGGAGCTCGAATATAACGGATGGCACGCCGATCTTTCGCTTTGGTCCATCGATATGCTTAAAGAGCTCGTTTGCGGAGTTAAAGACCGTTTCGTCACAAAACCTCAGAAATATGATGAATTATTGAATCTTTTAGCCGATGCCGAATCCGGCCGCGCCAGGCCCGCAAGTTCAAGTTTCATGATGCCTTCCCAGGGACCACGGGTTGGCGACATACTCGTAATGAATAAAAAGATAAGCCGGGAGACCGTTGAAAAACTCGCGCTGGAAAGCGGTTCGGGAGCCATAGGCATCAACTGCGTCAAAAGCGGCGGCGCCACTGTCGCGGACGTCGCGCACGCGTTAAGGATACAAAAAACGGCTCACGAAGATGAAGATTCTACCCTGCGCGTACGCGTTTCGCGTGTCGATAAGCTGATCAACATGGTGGGCGAACTGGTTATCGCGCAGTCGATGGTCATGCAGGATGAACTGGTCAAGTCCGGTTCATATTATGCTTTTTCGAAAAAAGTTTCACAGGCCGGTAAAATAGTCCGCGAACTTCAGGACCTGAGCCTCACCATGCGCATGATCCATTTTAAAGCCACATTCCAGAAAATGGCCCGCCTTGTGCGCGACCTTTCCGCCAAAAACGGGAAACTCGTCGAATTCGTGGCCCTCGGTAAGGACACCGAGGTTGACAGAAATCTGGTAGAACTTATAAACGACGCTTTGGTCCACATGATAAGAAATTCGCTCGATCACGGCGTTGAAAAACCTGACGAGCGCGAAGCGGCAAAAAAACCGCGCAAGGGCAATATAACCCTTTCTGCATATAACATGAGCGGGAATATAGTTATCGAGATAGAGGATGACGGGCGCGGGCTGGATAAAAACCGTATAGTGAAAAAGGCTGTCGAAAAAGGAATTATAAAAACCTCCGATGGTATGTCGGATAACGAAATATTCAATCTCATTTTTCTTCCTGGATTTTCAACGGCCGAAACCGTCACTGATATTTCAGGACGCGGGGTCGGCATGGACGTGGTTAAAAATTCGATCGAGGCGTTGAAAGGAAAGATCTTTATAAAATCAATTCCCGGTTTCGGATGCACTTTTACGATCAAAATACCGCTTACGATGGCCATAACCGACGGCATGCTCGTGCGTGCGGGGGAACACCGCTACATCATTCCAACAGTTAATATCCAGATGAGTTTCAGGCCTTCGCCCGACGCCATTTCTACTGTTTCAGGGCGCGGCGAGATGGTCATGCTCAGAAAAAAAATGCTTCCGATAGTCAGGCTTCATAAGATATTCGGTATAGAAAAAGCCGTGGAAGACCCATGCCAGGCGCTTCTAATGGTCATAGAGGACGGCACCTTCAATTACGCGCTGCTTGTAGATGAGCTTATGGGGCAGCACCAGCTCGTATCAAAGTCGCTGAACGGCTCGGTCGGAAAAGTGCCGGGGATCTCCGGCGGAGCGATCTTAGGCGACGGGCGCGTGGGGCTTATCATCGATACCGCCGCGATCGCCCGGTTTCACGAACATGGGAGCAATTTTAAATAGTTTTGAAAGGTATCATAAATGAAAGTTTTAATAACGAATGAAGGCGGGTTGCTGAGTATAAAAGCTGCGGGCAGCCTCGATCAGAAGGGCGTCATAGATTTCAAGGAAATGACCCGGAAATATTTTGATTTCGACGAGAAAAAAATAATATGCTTAAGCGACGCGGCTCTGGTTCTTGAAGAAGTCGATTTCATATCGTCTTCCGGGATCGGCCTGATAGTCCTTTTAAATAATATGCTTTCGGCTTATAACAAAAGTCTGTTCATAGTCAGGCCGCCTCAATTTTTTAAAAAAATGACCGCTGTCTTAATGCTTGACCGCTATCTTAATTTTTGTGAAAGCATTGAAGATGCGATTGGAAAATAATATTTTTACGGATGTGAAAAAAGATGGCCTTTGTTTTAGAAACGGATAATGAAAAAAATCTCAAAAAAGTCATGGAAAATGACGGCGCCTGCGCCGGAGGCAAGTTCTTAACTTTCTTTCTCGGAAGCGAGGAATATGGCATTGAAATACTAAAAGTTCAGGAAATAATTGGACTTTTAGAGATAACTCCGGTTCCGAGAACGCCTAAATTCGTAAGAGGCGTTATAAATCTTCGCGGACACATAATTTCGGTTATCGATCTCAGGCTTAAATTCGACATGCCGGCCGCTGACTACGGTGAAATGACATGCACTATAGTGGTCATGGCCGGAAGCGTCATAATGGGGCTTATAGTCGACAGGGTCTCAGAGGTCATAGATATACCGGCTAACGATATCGAACAGACGCCGGCGTTCGGAACGCTTGTCGACACCCGTTACCTTCTCGGCATCGGAAAACACGCCGGAAGGGTCAAACTGCTTTTAAATATCGAGCGCGTTCTGTCCGACGAAGAAATTCAAAAGGTCATGGCCATCAACGAAAATTTCAAAGAAAATGCCGGCTGATCATTTAGAACGGCGGGTTAAAGTTTTTTTGGGAAATAATGGAATAAGACAATAATTTAGAAAATAAAATGAGGTGTTTTGGTGACAACCGGTAAACTTATCGACAACTTGAAAATGTATCAGAAATTCGGCTTGATAGTTATTCTTTTTTTGATCACGGTATCAGTGCCTTTAAAACTTCTATTGGAACATAAAAACGCGGATATCGAATTTGTAACGAAGGAGATAGCCGGGGTTGATTATATCAGAACGCTGCAGACGCTTCTTAAGAGTATTCCGGAACATCAGGCGCTGATCTCACAATACGCTGATAACGCTTCGCCGCAGGCCAAGGATTTTATAAGGGCGAGACAGCTTTCTATCGATGACTCTTTCAAAAATCTTGAAGCGATGGATCAAAAGTATCGTTCATTTTTTAACGCTTCGGATAAGATCGGCGAACTGAAAAATATATGGCAGGAGACCAAATACGGTTTTCTCACCTTGAAACCGGCTGAAAGTAATGAAATTCATTCTAAGATCGCGGCGAAAACCAAAGACATCATCTCATATATCGGCGGAGCGTCAAATCTTTTGCTCGATCCGGAGTTCGACGCTTATTGTCTTATGGATTCATTCTTGGCCAAAATACCTCAGTCTGAAGAATTGATAGCTAAAGCCGCCGACCTTGGATCGGCCGTCGCCAAAAAACGAGCGTTATCGAATGAAGACCGCGTACAGCTTGTCATCTGGATAACGACTCTGAAGACCACGATCTCTGCGCTTGAATCATCCCTGAAAACGGCTGTGGCAAAAAACGCTTCCGGCAGGCTGAAACAGGTCATTGAAATGCCGGCTTCAGATGCTGTAAAGGCGGCTCTTGATCTTGCCGCCGCGATAGATAAAAAAATATTATCCGAAACAACAGCCAGCGTATCCCTTGAAGAAATTTCAGCAGCCGGCCAAAAGGCGCTTGAGTTTCAATTCAGACTCCGGACTCTGGCTTCGACGGAACTTGACGGAATTCTCGGATCAAGGGCGGCCGAATTTATAGCGAAGAAAAAATCCGTGATAACTTTTGTCGCGTTGATCCTTATATTTGTGCTTTTACTTGTTTACGCGATCTTAACAAGGATATCTTCACGCATTGGCGAACTTTCAAACGCGGCCGGCCTTATTGCGCAGGGTGATATCACGGCATTAAACGGAACGGAAGCGAAGGACGAACTGGGCGAACTTTTCCGTAATATTAAAGGCGTGGCGGAAACCATAAAAGATAACGCCGCCGTCATAGAAAAAATATCTGACGGAGATGTTTCTATTGAAATTGCGCCCCGCTCTGAAAATGATATTTGTTCAAAAAACCTTATGAAAATGTGCGGCCTCATGAAAAAGATGGCCGCTGAAATAAAAGAAATTTCGGATTCGGCCGAAAAGGGTGATCTTTCCAGGCGTGCTAATGTTGAAGAATATAATGGAACATATCGTGAAATTTGTTCCGGGGCCAACAAGGTCATGGACGCGTTCGACGCGAGCGTAAAGAAGGCTGCCGAGACCGAAGATTCCCTGCATGGTTCAGTTATGAGCATGGCGCTTAATATGGGCGATTATTTCGAACTTCTCCGCTCTCTGAGCAACGGAAACTTCGAAGTTACCGCCAATGAAAAGAGCGGCGACGAAATGTTCGATCAGCTTGCCGTAGTTACCAATAAAACCGTTGGAATGATAAAGAGCTGGACGCTTGAACTTGAAAAGATAATCGCCGGTATCCGTGAAGGCGACCTTCGCGCGAGGGGTAATTCGGAAGCGTTCGACGGCGACTGGAAGCGGCTCGTTCAGGGATTGAACGATCTTATAGAGGCATTCACGGGTCCGCTTCATCTTACTACCGACTATTTAAAACAAATAAGCGTTGGAAACATCCCTGAACTTATCACTAGCGAATATAAAGGCGGGTTCAACGAAATCAAGAACAGCCTTAATACTTGCATCGTGACGATAAATCAACTCATCATAAAAGACGGCGGATCGGTTCTTCAGGCCGCCGCCGAAAAAGATCTCGCGGTGAGAATGTCCGGCGATTATCAGGGCGTTTTCAAGACCATGAAAGACAACATTAATACGCTCATTGAAAATCTTGATGAAGCTCTTCAGCAGGTCGCCCAAAGCGCTGACGATACTACGGCCCTGACGCTCGAGATAAATGAAGGCAGCCAGGTCCTTGCAAATAATTCCGCGGAACAGGCAAGTTCTCTCGAGGAAGTTTCAAGCAGTCTTCACGAGATGAACTCCATGGCGAAACAGAACGCCGGAAACGCCAAGGAAGGCCAGCATCTCGCGGTCAGCGCCAGAGAAAGCGCCGGAAAGGGCGTAGACAGCATGAAACGCCTGTCATGCGCGGTCGGTCAGATAAAAGATTCTTCGAACAAGACGGCCAAGATCATAAAAACGATAGACGAAATTGCTTTTCAGACGAATCTTCTGGCTTTGAACGCCGCCGTAGAAGCCGCGCGAGCGGGAGACGCCGGAAGGGGATTCGCGGTCGTAGCGGAAGAGGTCAGAAACCTCGCCATGAGAAGCGCCGAAGCCGCCAAAAACACGGCTCGAATGATAGAAGATTCGGTCAAAGATTCGGATAACGTGGTAGTTATAAATAACGAGGTAACTAAAAACCTCGAGGAAATAAACCAGCAGATCAATAAAGTGAACGTGTTCATGGAAGAGATCGCCGCCGCCTCTGAACAGCAGAGCCAGGGCGTCGAACAGATAAATGTCGCCGTAGCTCAGATGAATCAGGTCACTCAGCAGAACGCCACGCATTCGGAGCAATTCTCTCATTCCGCCGAACAGCTTTCAAAACTAACCGTCAACCTTAATAAAATGGTGCTGGGTTTTAATCTTAATCTCGGCGGTGGAAATGAGGCGCCCAAGAACCACAAAGCTGAAAAACTTCATATAGAAAGACTCCACATTGACAAGCTGAGCGCCTTTAAAGCTGATAAAACGAACGCGGACGCCGGAAAAAACAAGAATACGCCGAAAAAGCCTGCTGGCAGAACGACGCATGACGATCCGAAAAAGCTCATTCCTTTCGACGATGACGAGGCCGTTCTCAGGGAGTTTTAAGAAAAATGAATTTAAAAGAGCTTAACGGGCAGCAATTTGATAAAATAATAAAATTGTTGTATAATGTCTGCGGCATCGCTCTCGACGAAAGAAAAAAAATACTTGTATCGTCGAGACTTCAAAAAAGGCTCAGAGAACTTGAATTGTCGAATTTTGACGATTACATCAACATTCTCGACAAGGATATGACCGGTTCAGAGCTTTCAGCGATGGTTGATGTTTTAACCACCAACGTCACCGGATTCTTCAGAGAATCGAGACATTTTGAAATATTAAAAAAGTTAGTGCTCGACCGGAGATTTGAAGACAGACAAAAACTCAGGATCTGGAGCGCGGGCTGTTCGTCAGGCGAAGAGGCTTATTCTTTAGCGATAACTCTTTGCGAAGCCCTTGGCGACTTTTCAATGGCCGATCTTCGCATTCTGGCCACGGACATTTCAACGAGGATGTTATCAGCCGCCAAATCCGGAGTATATGAGAGAAACGACATAAAGAATTTGCCTTTGATGTTTATAAAAAAATATTTCAGACAGTGCGAACATCCTGATCCAAATCACTTTTCGGTCCGCGATTTCATAAGAAAAATAATCAGTTTCGCAAGGCTCAATCTTATCGGAGAATGGCCGATGAAAGGTCAGTTCGACTTCATATTCTGCCGCAATGTCATGATCTATTTTGACAAAAAGGTCCAGGAACGGCTTTTAGATAGATTCTGGCGGGCCCTCACGCCCGGCGGTTATCTTTTTATAGGGCATTCCGAAAGTCTTACCGTCATCTCTCACAGGTTCAAATACGTCTGTCCCGGCGTCTACACGAAAGAATAGAGGATTTTAATTGACCAAAGTATTGATAGTAGATGACTCGGCCGTCATAAGAAAGATCTTAACGGAGGAGCTTTCCCGCTATGAAGATATCATCGTGGCCGGGAGCGCTCCCGACCCTTATGTTGCCCGCGATAAGATAGCTATACTTAAGCCGGACGTCATAACCCTTGACCTTGAGATGCCCCGCATGGACGGCCTGACCTTTCTTTCGAAACTTATGGCGCATTATCCTATACCGGTCGTCATAGTAACTTCTTTTTCTGAAACCAGCCGCAAACTCGCCGTCAAAGCGCTTGAAATGGGCGCCATCGAGGTCGTTGAAAAGCCGGAATCAGGCAACTCTACGGCGGAGTTCATTTCAACTCTTACGCGAGCTATCAGGACCGCCGCGTCCTCGAAAGTTTCTAAATTCATAGACGCATATGAACCGCCTCATGCCAGAAAAACGCACAAGCGCAATCAAAACTTTAAAAGCAGTCACAGGATAATAGCCATAGGAGCTTCGACCGGAGGCCCGCAGGCCATAGAAACGATCCTGAAAGCTCTTCCGCGTAACGTTCCGGGAATGGTCATGGTACAGCACATGCCTGAAAAATTCACGGATTATTACGCGAAAAGGCTTAACGAGATATGCGCGATGGAAGTGCGGGAAGCGAAAGATTTCGACCAGCTTTCATCGGGCCTGGCCCTTCTCGCTCCCGGCGGAAAACACATGGTCATAAGGCGCAATAACAACGATTATTACGTGCGCGTAAAGGACGGCCCGATGGTGCATCATCAAAAACCCAGCGTCGACGTATTGTTCGAATCGATAGCGGCTAACGCCGGAGAGAACGCGGCTGGCGTCATATTGACGGGGATGGGTTCCGACGGTGCCCGCGGCCTTCTGCTGATGAAAAGCGCGGGATGTCATACTATGGCGCAGGATGAAGCCTCATCAATGGTTTTCGGCATGCCCAAAGAAGCCGTTGCGCTCGGCGCTGTGGATCGTATACTTGCTATAGATAGAATAGCCCCGGCTTTAATAAAACATTTCGACATCTGTTTATCTTAGTCTGTGTCCCGGGAACTTATCTGAAATTAAAGATCAATTAACGCGAATTTGAGCAAAACCCTGTTTTTATTAAGAGGTATTCCGGATGTCGGTGATAAATTTTTCCATGAAAAGATCGCCTTCGGGACAATGTTTTTCGGGATGAAATTCGACCGCGAATATGTACGAGCCTTCGATATTTTCAAATGCCTCTAGGAGTCCATCACCGGACCAGGCCAAAGGCCGGAGTCCCGGCGCGAGTTTACGGATCCCCTGGTGATGAAATGAATTGATCCGTATTTTTTCCGAACCCAGAAGATCATAAAGAGAACTTCCGCGCTCTATTTTAAGGTCGTGAAAAACAGCTTTTCTCCTGGGGATCAAAGCGTCTTCGAATTCTTCGTGCCGGTGTTTAACTGAACCGCCAAGTTGAACCGGCAGGTCAAAATAAAGAGTTCCGCCCAGAAAAACGTTTATAAGCTGAAATCCTCTGCAGATACCGAATACGGGGATGGACATTTCAAGGGCTTTTTCAAATATTCGCCATTCGAGCCTGTCAAGTTCAGGATATGCCGGAAGTTCGCTGAGTTTTTGAGCTTCTGCAATGTCATCGTTTTTGCAATACGTTTCGGGGCACAGATCGGCTCCGCCTGGAATGACCAGCCCATCTATCTTTTCAAGTTCAGACAGGACCCTGGCCCGGTCCATTTCAGGATAAAAATAAGTGATCTCACAGCCGTTCCGTTCGATCAGATTTTTATAATTTATTTCATAATCCGATCCGATCGACTTGAGTATGAGCCCTATATTTATTTTTTCAGGCATTTTGATCATTTTGGCCTTAATCAATTATGATGAAACCAGTTTCGTTCCTGCGGTTTTTTCAGGCGCCGGGTTTCCAGCTTGCGACCATTTTCTTCTGAAGCTGAGTTTCCGGCGATCGCACGAAAGACTTGACCGTTTTAGCCCTCAGCTCTTTTATTATATCTAAAACGTTATCCGCCGTGGCCAACCCGTGCCGGATCAGGTAACATCCGACGACCGTTCCGGTCCTTCCGATGCCGCCCCAACAGTGGATGTAAACCCTTTTGTTTTGAAGTAATTTAGCGTCTATCTCATCGAGTATCCCGGTCATTTTTTCGCTTGAAGGGATGCCAAGATCTTTTATCGGGTGGCTCGAAAGAGTGATCTCCCGCTTCATTTTTTTCGCTATCTCTTTGATCTTATCGTAATAAGGCTCGAACTTTCTGCCCGAATGGCTTTTTTCATCTTCCTCCATAAGGCTTATCACATGGGTGATACCGTAACGCAGAAGGTAGGTGAGCTTTCGTTCGGCGGTTTCGGCGTCCTCGTCGCCGGGATAGCATCCGGCCAGAAGTTTTTCCTCATCGACCCAGTATGAACGGTCGAAAGGCACCTCGGTTATTTCATCCATTTCGTCATTTTGCATAGCCGGTTCTCTCCTTTACTTAATATCGCTCCGTAAGTCCGCTGGCGATCCGCCATTCGGGAGGTTCGGCCATATCAGCCCAGTATTCCGTGACCTCGTTTATAAGGCCGTCATCATTAAAAGAGAAGAAGGTCGTAGCGAAAACGAAAACCGGGTTTTTTTGGCCTTCAAAGATAGATCTTACCTTAACTACCGTTACGACGGAAGTTTCATTCGAAAATATTTTTTCAAGCGTTATAATATGTTTGCCGGGGTATCGCCTGTTGACCTTTATTAAATTATCGGCGTCCCTGAAAACCTCTTTCGTGCAGGGCCAATATACGACAGCGCCTGGCGCGAAAAGTTTTGCTGTTTCTTCATATTTAGCTTCGGAGTATAATTCCCAGAAATATCCTGCGGTTTTTTCATTAGGCGACATAGTTCTTTCTCTCCATTTTTTCAAGTTATTTTAAAGCTCTTATCAGAAGAAATCCCGGTTCCTTCGAAAGTTTATCGAATGTTTTCGGGTATTTTTCACGGCATTCGGCAGCGGGCCTCGGTTCGAGGAATTTATCGATCTTAAATCCGGCCTCTATTAAAGGCGATATCACCGCGCCCATGGGCCTCACGAAATATTTGACCTTGATGGAGCTGCCGCCGAACCCTTTCCATTCATCCTCGATGAGTTCCGTCTCGAAGTATCCTTTTTTATTGAACAAAAGATAATCGATCATCGGGTGGTGTATTGAAAATATCAATGAGCCGCCATTTTTTAATACCCTGTGAAATTCGTGAAAGGCCGCGGCCCAGTCTTTAATGTAGTGCATCACAAGTGACGCCGTTATGATGTCGATCGTTCCGTCTTTGATCCCGTCAAGCGGTTTCGACAGGTCGGCGAGAACGCATTTGACTTTTTCGCCGCATCTTTTGCGCGTATGGTCCAGCATCTTTTGGCTCGCGTCAAAGGCCGTGACTGTTGCGCCTTTCCGTATGAAATATTCAGAATAGAATCCGGAACCGCATCCGGCGTCGATGATATGCACGCCGTCTAACTTTTCAGGAAGAAGCGACAGCATGGCGGGCCTTTCGTAATAAGCGGTATAAGGTTTTTCATCGACCGCGGAGAGGTAATTTTCGGCGAACGGCTCATAGGAAGTTTCGGCGGCGGTGCCGGCGGGAAATTGTTTCAGCAGGCCGGCCCCGGGATCGCATTTTATTTTATCCATTATGATTCCTTTCAACTTATTTAATTACAGGTTTATCGAAGCTGACCTTAACTTCGCGCTTGGAAAAACAATAATCGTGGTTCCAGGCGCCGGCAAAAAAATTAACGGGTCCGTTAACCGTTTCCGCGGAGTATAAATTCATCCATGAACCGTCTTCGCGGCAAAACGCCCTGAAAAAATTACCTTTTCTGACTATTTTTAATTTGCCGTTAGAACCCCTGGCCTCCAGGACGCCTTTAATGTTGTCGTCAGCCGAATCTACAAGGTAAGCGTCGCCGGGAAAATTGACGAAGCTTGAATCAGCCCTCGTGCTGCTTATTCTTTCGGCCTGCTGGTACCATTTATTTTTGCCGAGGAACTCATCGCGCGCGAATATTCCTATTCCGAACCGGGTTCCGTTTCTATCGGGCCAGTTCACAAGAGAATAATCCAAAGTTATATCGAAATCGCCTTCGATTTTATTCCGGCTGATTAAAAACACGCCAAAAACACTATGCTTCCTGTCATTTTGAGAATCCGGAGCGAAAGATATGCTGAATTTATCAGATGCGTTATTTATAGAAGCGCCCTTGCCCAAACTAATGATTTCAAATTCTGGCGCCGGTGAAAAAACATTGCCTGCGGGAGTGGAGCCAACCCTTTCCAGGGAGGGAACAATTATATTTTCATCGGCCTGCAATTTTAAAGTCAGGCAAGTCCTTTTAGCCGTCATGATCAAAGTTTCTGAAACATTCGTGTTTAAGCATGATGAAAAATAATTGGCTTCTATCAGGCCTGTTTTACAATCGATGATCTTAATGTTGACGATAAGGCCGGCGTTCATTTGGTAGACGTGAGGAACAATAAGCTTGTCGGCTCCGCTGAATCTGGCAAAATCAAAGAGCTCGCCTTCTTTTAAATAAAAAAAAGCGGCCTTGTCTTTGACGGCGACGGGAAAAACCGCCGGGGATATTTCTGCCGCTATTGTTTTTAAAACGCATCCGTCTAATTCGTCTTTAGCGAAATCAGCCGACATTCTGTTGTAAGTCAGTTCGCAAACTCCGATCTTCAATAACTCCGAAGCGCTGCAATGCTTATAGAAAAAGGATAGAAAAACGCTTAAAAATACAAATAAAACAAACAGCCTTTTTTTCAATTTCGCACATCCTTTTGAATGATAAATTTACTGAAAACATTATACCGTATAACAAAAAAAAATCAACCATATTTTTCATATTTGTAATGCCGGTATACATATTTTAATATATATCTTGAAATTTTTCCCGAAAACAAATATAATACTCAAATCAAGCAGGCTTTTTAATTAAAATCAGTGGTCCATCAAAATTTAAAAATGCGGGCAGGATATGAATAACGGCGTAAAAAAAATCGACAGGCTGGAGATATTAATAACTATAATCATATTCGCTTTTTCTTTTACTGCATATTATCTCGGATTATTCGAAGGCCTTGAATCAAGGCTTATAGACTATAAATTCTCTAAAAAACCTTTCGCGAGCGACATAGATTCAATAGCTATCGTCGAGATCACGGAGGCGTGCATCACTAAAATTTCAAATTGGCCGGTCAAGCGTTCGCTTGTGGCCGGCGTTATTGAGCGCGTTATCGGAGCGGGAGCTAAAACCGTCGCTTTAGATATCGCTTTTGAAGGAAAGACCGCCACGGCGGAAGACCAGAAACTCTTCGAAGTCATAAAAAGCCATTCTAAAAGGGTCATACTCGGATCAAGGGCTGAGCTCTTAACTTCGGCCGATAACTACTCTAAAAAAACGGTCGATGAGACGAAAATGATCCGGCCTTATATTTATTCGCTGCTTGATGGGAATACGGCCGAAATTGAAACCGGATGCATGAATTTTAATCCGGAAGGCCTGAAATCCTATGGCGTGCTTCATGACGCAAATCTTTCAGAGCCTGTCGATTCGCTTTCTCTTAAGGCGGCGGCTAATTATATTGGAAGTCCGGCCTCGCCGCGCGGCGTTCCGGGCGATCATGCTGAAAAATCCTTTTTTATAAACTATTACAATGGAATCGGAGACCAGCCGTTCACAAAGATATCCTTCAGTTCGATTCTGACCATGGACACCGACGAGGTCGCGGACCTTCTCGCCAATCGTCTCGTTTTCATAGGCGTTACGGCGAAAGCCGCGGGCAGTTATTACCTGACGCCTTACGGCGACATGTCCGAGGCGGAGATCCACGCTACGATAGCCGCAAACATTATTAATAATCAATACGCTTTCAGGGTCCGGCCTTTTATAAATTTCATCTTGATGCTTTCGCTGCTTGTTCTGATGGCGGTTTATTTTAAATATTCAAGGGCGCTGTGGGATGTTTTCATGGCCGCGTCCGTTTTCGGCGTCTATTACCTCGTGTCTGAATTTCTATTCACAAAATATAATGTTTTCACCGACATGACGCCTTACGCTGTTTTGGCCGGCCTCCATCTTGCAGCGATAAGGATCTATCAGAACGTCCGTACGCTGTATCTTTTCAACCTTGAACTGACGCGAAAGAACCGCGAGCTGACACTCATGGACACCATCAATCAGGCTATAATCAATAAAACGGGCGGCGAACTTCTGTGCGAGATATTAAATATCATAATCAAAACGGTCAGGTCGGAGCGCGGCTCAATACTTCTGATGGCCGAGAACGAAAATAAACTTATGCTCAAGTACGTTTATTCGATAGCCGACAAAGCCCCCGTCCTTGTAAAGGAATATATATCATTCAATCTCGGGGAAGGCATAGCGGGCAACGTCGCCGAAAGCGGTGAAATGCTTGTTTCAAACGACACCGCCAATGACGAGAAGTTTAAAATGTACGCTTCGGAGGATATGAATAAAACCATCAAAAATATAGCGTGCGTGCCTTTGAAAAGCGACAAGGAAATATTCGGCGTTCTAAACGTTGTAAATAAACCAGGCGGTTTTACCAATGACGATGGAATGCTCCTTCAGAACGTGGCCGACCAGGTCGCCGTGGCCCTTCAAAACGCTAAATTTTACGAACTCGCCATAACCGACAGCATGACCAAATTATATATCCAGCGCTATTTTCAGGCGCGGCTCGATTCCGAAGTGAAACGCACGAGACGCTTCGGATTCAAGTTCTCATTCATGATGCTCGATATAGATCATTTCAAAAAATTCAACGATACATACGGCCATCAGGTCGGCGACATGGTCTTAATTCATGTGGCGCGTACGCTTCTTGAATGCATTAGAATGAATCTGGATATTCCCGCCAGGTACGGCGGCGAGGAGTTCGCGCTTATAATGCCGGAAACCGACGCCGAAGGCGCACTGATTCTGGCCGAGAGGATCCGGCAGAGCATCGCCGCAAGTTTCGTCGAGCACGCCGGCGAAAAGCTGCGCGTGACGGTGAGTATAGGATTTTGCGAATATACCGCCGAGGTCGGAACCAAACAGGAGCTTATATTAAGGGCCGATTCGGCGCTTTACCGCTCAAAGGAAACCGGCCGGAACAGAACGACCCACTGGAACGAAACCATGAAAATCATCAAAGAAAAATAGTTCATAACAGTGTGTGCCGATACGAAGAACCTGTTTTAACTCACGCTCGAATCAGACCATGGTTATAATAAATTGGCGGAGGGAATATGAACACTGAAAAGTTAAGCGCGAAAGCTGTTTCGCTTATAGACGATCTGGAATCATCACGGCATTGCGATCCGGCCGCCGTCGAAGCCATAAAAAAAATATTGACGGATGAAAAGGATTTCACTTGTTACAAAATAAACGCTTTCAGAGCGGCTTTTGACGCTGGCGTAAAAAATTCCGATATGCTGAGGGCTTTCCTTTACGCCACGAAACTCGGACTGTTCGATCTGAACTGGGATATACACTGCCCTTCCTGCCATGGGATCCCTGATTACCACAAACATCTTATGGGATTGAAAAAAACCGCCCATTGCGATCTTTGCGCCATCAACTGGGACCTGGATATCGAAGAACAGGTCGAGGTTACTTTCACGGCGAATCCGGATATCAGAAAAATTGAATATGCCGACTGGTCAGAGCGGCACGACTTTGCCTCTAAAATGCAGTTTCTCGATGACATCCTCAACCGCGAGAACCGCGACTTCACTATCGGAGCCTGTGTTTATAAAAACGACACCAAAACCTTCGGCGCGGACTTCGAACACGGCCGTTATATTTATTATATGCCCGCGCACATGGAGCTGGGCGGCTTTCTTGAAGTTTCGGCGGCGCCTTCAAAAGAAGAACAGAATTTCAGCCTGGCGATCTCCTCGTCGGGAAAATTCGATATCCAGAGAATAACGGCGCATGCCGGCAGGATCAATTTTACGGTTACATCCGATTATCCGGATATGAACGGGTTTCTCGTCAAGCCCGTGGCGCCCAGAAATAACTGGGTCAGCGCAGCTTATGTCACATCACAGCAGGAATTCCGCGATCTTTTTTCGGCTGAATTTCTTTCGCCGGACACTTCTTTCGGTATAAAAAACATTACCCTTATGTTCACCGACGTAAAAGGGTCGACCGAATTATATGAGAAGATCGGCGATTCAGCGGCGTTTTCAGCGGTCAAAGAACATTTCAAGGTCATGACCGATATAATCCGCAAATATGAGGGCGGCGTGGTTAAAACCATCGGCGACGCGGTTATGGCGGCTTTTCCAGTGAATTTCAACGCCGTGGCCGCCGCCTGCGAGATACAGAGTTTTTTTGCCTCATGTGTTTTCAGAAAAGGCGAGATAAAAGTAAAATTAGGCTTGCACCGCGGAAGCGCCATAACCGTAACGTCGAATAAAAGTCTCGACTATTTCGGGCGCAGCGTTAATATCGCGGCCAGGGTTCAGGGGCATAGCGACGCGAATGAGATCGTAATGACCGAAGCAGTTATCAACGATCCCGCCGTTAAAAAATATTTCAGCTCTCACAATTTTGAGACGCACGAACACGAAGTGACGCTGAAAGGGATAGATAAACCCGTCATGGTTTTTTCGATAAATTTCGGCGGAGCGGTTAAATAAAGGATAATATGGGAGCCCTTATCAAGAAATGTCCGGCCGGGCCGCCGCCGAAAAAAATTTTAAAAACACTTTCAAATAATTTAATTTTGTGTTAAAATAAATTTATTATGAATATAAACAAACTTAAAAAAATACTCTTTTTAAACATCTTGACGGTACTTTTAGTGGCGGTATCATTCATAGGCTATTCCGGTTATCTCACGGCTTCAGGTTTAATAGTTCAATCAGTTGACGACAGCCTTATCGCTGGCGCCAACGCCGTTATATCAATGCTTGGAGACGATTTTCATTCAAGGATCGAGAACGAAAGGTCCGTATCGGAAGAAGAACATATGAAAAACGTAATGAAACTTTCGGAGTTCGCTTCGAAAAACGGCCTTGTATACATCTATTCGATGATGAAATCCGGCGACAGATTCGTATTCACTTCTTCGAGCGCGACCCGCGAGGAACTCGATAAAAAAACCTTCGATAAATTTTTCAAACCCTACGATACCACGAGCGAAACGCTTATCAGATCGTTCAACGAAGTGACCACCGGGTTCGAGGAATTTCAGGATGAATATGGTTATTTCAGGTCTGTCATTATACCGGTTAAAATGCCTTCCGGAAAGGTATATCTTGCCGGAGCCGATGTTTCGATAGCCGCGATCGCTGAAAAAACGGACCGTATTTTGAAAGAGATCGTTTGGAAGATGTCGCTGATATTTTTAATATGCGCAATATTTATTTATCTTATGATACATCTTGTTTTCAAACGCATTGAAATATTGAAAGCGCCTGAACCTTCCGAAACTCAAAAATAACAAGTGATCGCATTTCGCGCTCGCTTCCCGCAAATGAAAAATTTTAAAAAAATTAGAATCATACTTATTATTTTTTTGCTATTATTCGCGGCCCTCACGATCGCGGATATCGTTTCCGCCCGCGCAGGCCGAAGCAGCAGTTCATCCAGTCGAAGCTACAGTAAAAGCAGCAGCTCAAGCAGTAAAAGCTACAGCCGAAGCAGCAGCTCGAGTTACAGCAGTAAAAGCTATTCAAGTTCTAACAAAAGCAGCTCTTATAGTTCAAGTTATAACAAATCCTACGGCTCAGGCAATTACAACACTTATAAAAGTTCGAACTACTCATCCGGCCGTCCTTCGAGTTATTCAGGCGGTTACGGTTCCTATCCATATTCAGCGCCGCTTATCAGAAGGAGCTTTTTCGGGTTCACACGCGAGAACAACGGCGGTTCTTATTCGTCCAGATCAAGTTACGGCGGAAGTTATGGTTCCAGCAATCACTCCGGCGACGGTTCTTTCGGCGTCGAGGGCTGGATAGGGCTTATTATTCTTATTATCATGTTCCGCTTATTCATAGCTTTTATCACCTGGATCTTCAGGGGTTTTAAATATGTCATATCTTCAGTTGTCCCGCAGTTTCAAAACGGCGCAGGCGTTTATAACGGACAGGCCGGTCTTTCGCCGGCAGGATACTCAGGATCATTCGCGGGTATTTCCGGGCTTGACGGTAATATTCGAAATGAGGATATAGAGCTCCGCGTAAAAGAAGTGTTTTTCAAGGTGCAGAAGGCCTGGACGGAGCGAGACCAGCGCATAGCTTCCGACTGCATGAGCCCGCGGCTGTATGAAAAACATAAATTCGATACCGATGAAATGATAACCAACAATGAAATAAATATTCTTGAAAACCTCAGGCTGATCGAGGTCCGCATAATAGAATTAAACGACGGCCCCGCGATAGGCGAAAGCTCCCGGAGCGTTCAAAACTGCGGCAGGTTATCGGCCTATATCCGCGCGTCAGCGGTAGATTATATCATTGACGCCTCTACGCGCGACTTGATAGAAGGCGACCGTAACGCATCAGAAGAATTCGTCGAGATATGGAAATTTTTAAAAGGCCCCGAAGACTGGATAGTCGATGAGATCATAGTTAAAGAATAATTGGCGAGGTGTTTATTGCGTAACATCAAATACTGGGCTAAAAGCCGCTTACAAAAGGCCGTTATGGCAGGGAAACCGCTGGCGTTATTTTGCTGGGGATGGTCCGAGACCGGAAGGGAGGACGCCGAAGCAAAAGCCGAAGAACGCCTTGTTAAGGCTATATCCCGAGTTTCTTCCGGCGATGAGCTCGACTGGTATTACGATGTAAATCCTATGCGCGAGGCGGTAATACGCGAGGGTAATGATGACGGATCAGGCAATCTGGATTTTATCATAACTCAGAATATTTACGGCTGCTATGTTATCAATACTGAAAAAATGATGTTCGTCGACATCGATATTTCTCCCGAAGAAGCCGCTCCGGCTTCCGATTCGATAGTTTCAAAGGTTTTCGGCTTTTTATTCGGTTCCCCAGTGGTAAAAAAAGAAGAGGCAGTAACGCCGGACCCGCGTGCGGCCTCCGAAGAAAAACATATCGAACTTTTAAAAAAAATGGCGGCCTCAGATCCGGATCTTAGCGCCAGGGTATATAGAACTTTCGCGGGGCTGCGCTACATCGTAACCAATCGTGAATACGATCCGGCCGCTGATGAAACCGTTAATATTTTAAATTCGCTGAAATGCGATCCGATGTATGTCCGCCTTTGCGGGGTCCAGAAAACCTTCAGGGCCAGGCTCACGCCCAAATCATGGCGGTGCGGCGTTTCCAATATACATATCAGCTATCCTTATGAGAATGCCGTTTATGAAAAAATTATAGGCGACTGGATGAAACAATACAATGCCGCCGGAAGGACCCACGCGACGTGCCGCTACCTTTTTACGGTCGGATCCGGAAGTGTCGACAGATCTTTTGAAGAAATGATAAATATCCACGATGAAATTACAAGAGCCGATTCGGGGCTTAAACTCGCGTGAAAAATAAATCCGGCGCATGCGCCGGAAATAAATAACGGGATCTCATATTTTGAAACATTTAAAAATAGCCGGAAATGACGCCGAAGAATTACTGAAGCTGAAAAAACTCTATATTTCAGCGGTTTCAGCTTTAGATGCCGGAGATGTAAAAAAAGCTTCGAGAAAGTTCGACGCGGCCATTGAGGCGCTGATCAATAGCGGGATAAACGATGCCGTGCTTGAGGCAGGTATTTACGAAGGGCTCGGCCGGCTGAGTTCGTTGAAAGCCCGTTTCGCGGATGCTTTTGATTATTTTAAAAAAACGCTTGATATTCTGCTTGGACCGCCGCAGGATCTGAAGTCGATAGCCGCGGCGTATAATTATTACGGCCAGGCTTGTTATTTCTCGGGCGATTATGAGAACGCTTTTAAATATTATGATACTGCTTTGAATATAAGTCTTTCTGAATGCGGCCCGCGCGGCGCTCTTACCGCGCGTCTTTATAATGACATCGGCGTACTGCTTTTAAAACAGGGAAGGTTCGAAGGCGCGCGCGATATGCTCGGCGAGGCTCTCGACATACGCGTGGAGCTTTTCGGCGAGTTAAATACGGCAGCCGCGGCGACATGTAATAATCTCGGCGATCTTTACCTTGACACTCAAAAATATGAAAAAGCTTTTGAATTTTTCGGAAAAGCGCTGAAAATAAGAACTGAAATTTTAGGCGAAGAGAACATATATACCGCTACGACGCTCAATGATATCGGCGACGTTCATCTCGAACTCGGCGAATATGAAAAAGCCCTTGAATATTATAGGCGCGTCCTTAAGATAAGAAGAAAAAAATTCGACGCCCGCCATCCGGCCATTGCCACTTGCTACAACAATATGGGCCTTGTTTTTTCAAATCTTGGAAATTATAAGAAAGCCCTCAGATACCTTCGGATGTCGCTTGAAATAAAACTCGCCGCGTTCGGCGAACGGCATCCTTACATCGCTATAACCTATCACAACATAGGAAGCGCTTATCTCGATTCCGGCGAATACGAAAAAGCGCTGGAATATTTCGGCCGTTCGCTTGAAATGGATATCTCGCAATACGGCGGGTCCCATCCCCAAATAATGGAAAGCTATAATCACATGGCGCAAGTTTATACCGGTCTTCAAAATTATGACGAGGCCGTTAAATGTTATGAAAAGGCCCTTGCTATAGCGGTTTCAAATCCAGGGATCGACGAACTTGACGCCGCGTTCATTTATAACGGACTCGGGAAGATCTACTGTGATGCCGGCGACACCGAAACATCTTTTGAATATCTCGCAAGGTCTCTTAAAATAAGATCGGCGAGGCTCGAACCTTCTCACCGCGATGTTTTACAAAGCTGCTTCAATATGGGCGTCATGTATATTAAAAAAGGCGAATATGAAACCGCGGCAGATCTTTTCATCAGAAGCATGTCCGGCGGAAAACAGGACGGAGCCTCGAAAAGCCACATTCTTGAGCAGATATCGGGAACGTGTCTAATCGGGATGCTCCGTTACCGTTCGGGCGATCATAGCGGGGCGCTTGAAATGTTTGAAAGAGGCAGGGCGGCCTGGCATTGTTTTTGCGGAACGGACAAAGGTGAAATTTCTGAATACGGTGTATATGCTGAGATAATCGAAGAATATATAAACGCTATAAGGAAGAAATATCATGAAGAAAAAAAAAGTTAAAAAATTCAGCCTCGTAAAGGCCGTGAAAAAAGCCGCGCGCGATAATTCGAAAGGGTTGAAGCTCGTGACGAAACCGCACAGCGAGGACGGCTATGACAGGAAGATCGAGAAGAAGAAATCGGCTAAGGTCATCGACGAGGAAATAAAAGATACCAAAGAATGATAATAAAAAACGGAGCTGAACATGAATATAGGCGTTTACAATCTGGTTTCACCGATACATAACTCGTCCGTCATAGACAAAAGCCTCGCGGATTTCATCGGAGACATTGAAAAAGGTCTGGGCGGAAGCCTTGTCGATATCTCATTAAGCGAGCTTGAAAAGGCCCCGTTTTCAATTATTTTTGTTAAATCAGGCGGAACGGAGTATGAATTCAGAAAAATTTATGAGCGGACGAAGCCGCCATATTTTCTTCTCACGACGCCTCTTCATAACTCGCTTCCTGCGGCTATGGAGATACTTACTTTCATCCGGGCTAAAGGCCTTTGCGGCGAGATAATCCACGGCAGCGCCTCTCAGGCGGCCGATCGCCTTAAAACGATAAAGACCGCTTTCGACGCGAAAACGGCTTTTAAAAAACTGAAGCTTGGCGTGATGGGTAATCCGTCCGACTGGCTGATAGCGTCTTTGGTCGATTATAAGGCCGTCAAAAAGCTTTTAGGCATCGAACTCATAGACATTCCGATGAAGGAAGTGCTGGCGGAGATAAAAAAAAACCATGAGGTCAATTCGCCTAAAGAAATAGAGATACTGAAAAAAGGATTCAAGCCGGAGGCTCTCAAAGGCGCTCTCAATATTTATGAAAGCCTTAAAGCGTTATGCGAAAGACATGGCCTGAAAGGGTTTACGCTCAGATGCTTCGATCTGCTCGATTCAGTTAAAAACACAGGCTGTCTCGGACTTTCGCTTTTAAACGGCGAAGGCCTGGTTGCCGGCTGCGAGGGCGACATTCCTTCGATGCTGTCGATGCTCATCCTTAAAACTCTTTCTAAAAAACAGGTTTTCATGGCTAACCCGGCGTCCATAGACTCGGCGAAAAGCTCCGTCGTCATGGCCCATTGCACGGTGCCTCTCGACATGGTCGAAAGCTATAAATTCGACAGCCACTTCGAGTCAAGGCTCGGCGTCGGTATAAAAGGCCATATCCCCGAAGGCCCCGGAACTATTTTCAAACTTTCCGCCGGACTCAGGGATTTTTTCGTTTCGCCCGCCGTTATAACTAAAAACCTTAACATGGAAAATCTTTGCAGAACGCAGATAGAGGTAAAGGTCGCGCGTGGAACCGATTATTTTCTGAAAAATCCATACGGCAATCACCATATAATCTGTAACGGCGACCATACGGCGGCTGTCGAGGAATTTTTCAGATAACCGGCTCATTAGTGATGAATAGAAAGGAAATCGAATGTATTTCGGAATAGGAATAGAGAACGGCAAAACATTTCATAATATGGGTATCTTATGGCGCTCCGCTGAAAATCTGGGCGCGGATTTCATTTTTCTCGTCGGCCATCGCTATAAAAAACAGCCGTCCGACGTTTACAGCACTTTTCAGCGTGTCCCGCTTTTTCAGTATGCCGACCTGGATGATTTTTACGCCCATCTTCCCTACAGCTGCCGGCTCGTGGGCGTTGAAAATTCCGGGAACGCGACCGACATCCGCGAATATAAACATCTAGACCGCGCCGTTTATCTTCTCGGGTCCGAGGACGCCGGAATGTCGCGAAAGGCTCTCGATATGTGCCACGAGGTAATTAAAATACCATGCTTCAAGGGTTGTTACAACGTAGCCGTGACCGGCAGTCTTATAATGTACGACAGGCTTTTGAAAACGGGAAAGTAAATGGTGTTGAACAATTTACGCTAAAGTGATATAATATGATCGAATTTATTAACAGACCGGAGGCCGCAACTATGATAAAAACATTCAGATCTTTAATTATATGCCTTATAATTTTCATGGTTATATTAAACAGCGCCGTCATCACCGGATTCTGCCAGCAGGCCGTGATCGATTCGCCCGCCGCGGCTTTTGAGGACATCGCCTCTAAATTCGGTTCGGCTCCAACGACCGCAAGGCTTTTGACCGATAACGTCGAATCGTGGTACGCGCGCTGGTATATAATCTCCAACGCTAAAAAAACGATAGACGCCACATCATTCATAGTCGACCGCGACGTTTTCGGAATGGCCCTGCTCGGCCTTTTACAGAAGAAGGCCAAAGAAGGAGTAAAGATCCGATTCATGATCGACGCCCGCGGCGCCGGCGATCTCGCTCAAAAAATCAAGAGCCAGGATTATCTTCAGGAACTCGTTGAATTTCCCAATGTTACGGTCCGCGTTTATAATCCTTTAAGCAGGAATGTTCTGAGCCTTTTCGCGAATCCCAGAAATATTTTATGCTCCAATCACGACAAGATCATAATCGCCGATGACGAATGGTCCATAACCGGCGGCCGCAACATCGCGCGCAACTATTTCATTGACCCTGCCGATTTCCCGAACGACACATATCAGGATACCGACGTTTTACTTTACGGAAAAGAAACCGCCGCCAGACTCAAGGCCGCGTTCGACGACGAATTTAACTCCCACAGCGTATTCAAAGTCAAAAAAGACCTCTTCGGAAACTGGGTGTCAAGATCATCGGAACTTGAACTCATAAGGCGCCTAATGGAAAGATACATGCTCGGAATGGGGCTTATCGGCAAATCATCGTTAAGCGACAAGGCGCTGATCGAAAGCGTCGAAAAATTCGGCGGCGAGCTTTCCAAATATAAAAATCTTCAGTCATACGCCATATACAGGCCGTTCTTCGGCGATAGGTCCTGTCCGGCTGTTATTCTGGATAAACATTCATTCAAGGGTACTCTCAATAATATCACTCCAGCGGTTGTCGGGCTGATCAAAAGTTCGCGCAGCGAGATCATAATCCAGAACCCCTATTTCGTCGTAACCGACGACGCCATGAAAGCGCTGCTTGACGCTAACGCCCGCGGCGTAAAAATAATAGTCCAGACCAACAGCGCGGAAACGTCCGAAAAACCTTTTACGCTGGCTTTTTTCATAAACGAATGGGAAAAACTGCTCATGAGATTGACCCACTGCAGAATTTTCGCTTTCAAAGGCCTTGGAAAGCTCCACTCGAAAGTATTCGTTTTCGACCGCGAGATAGCGATCGTGAGTTCTTACAATATGGACCCGATGAGCGAACAGATAAACTCAGAGATAGCCGTTGTTTTCAATTCAAGATCGTTCGCGCAAAGATCGGCGCTGCGCGTCCTGGAATCGATAAGAAATTCCGTGGAATACAAGATGAAGATCGGAAAAGACGGAAAGCCCGTCCCCGCCTTCGGCCCCGGATCGCATACCGATCCGGAAATATTAAAAAAATTGAATATGTTTTATAAGCTGGCGTTCCTGCGCCCTCTTATATAATAGCGTTATTAGCATAATGCCCGCATGAAAAATTTCAAGTTGTTTTCCCATTCTCTTTGGAAAGGACGCCTCTGGTGGGGCAGCTGGTCTTCAAAACCAGTAGGGCATAGAGATATGCCTGGTGGGTTCGATTCCTACCCTTTTCCGCTTTAATTCTTCACTTTGCCGTGTTTGGCAGCCATGAAAAACCTGCCGGTATTTTTCGATCTCCTTTAATGATTTAACAATTACAGACTTTGAACATTTTATACGTGTCGTATAAGCTTATCGGCTGGTTGTTCCGGCTATGAACAGTTATGGGAAAGCGCACTCCATTTTGAACTGAAATACCCGTGCCTGTGCCCATAAAGTAAAATTTATAAAGACAAGAGCCAAAAAACATGAATATTGATATTTCCACGCTTGTCATCGTCAGCGCCATCACCAATTTTCTTCAGGTCATCGCTCTCGCTCTCCAATACAGAGTGGATAAGACCCACCATGGGATCGGATGGTGGATGTCAGGTTTTGCAATGCTTGCGATCGGGTACTGCTTCCTTTTCCTTCGTGATATTATTTCGATAAAACTGATAACGGTCATCTCCGCAAACACTTTGATCATATCGGGATTGATCCTTATATACATAGGCGTCATGAGGTTTCTGGAAAAAAATGAAAATCGCCGGTTCGTTATTTCGATCTTTACCGGCGTGATACTCGCGCTCTTTTATTTAACCTACTTTAAAGATGACATTACATTGCGGACGGTGATCATGCACGCCGCCGCCGCGGCTATTTCGTTTTTAACCGCGCGGAGCATGTTTGTTTACAGGCCGCAGTTTCTAACTGATTCAGCGTATTTCAACGCGTCGCTTTTTCTTATAGGCGGCTGCTTTTATTCATTTCGAGCATTAGATGCGCTCGCGTTTGAATCTATCAACGGCTTATTCACCCCGACGGTGATGCAGTCGTTTTCTTTTACTTTTACTTTTGTTCAGGGCATTCTGGTCACGTTTGGTTTGATCATTATGGTCAATCAGCGGCTGAACGCGGAAAATACCGAAGCCAAAGAAAATCTTGAACTGATCTTCAACACCAGTCCCGATGCCGTTCTGATAACAAGGCTCGATGACGGACATTTTGTTAAGGTCAATGAAGGGTTTACCCTTTTGAGCGGTTTTACCCGCGCCGATGTGATAGGCAAGTCGGCAATGGATGTCAATATCTGGAAAAACCCGCCGGAACGCGCAAAAATCATTGCCGCGCTTAACGAAAAAGGCTTTTGCGATAATGCGGAAGCGGTTTTTCAACGCAAGGACGAAAGCCAATTCACCGGATTTATGTCGGCCAGGATAATCACTTTGCAGGGCGCACCGCATATTATAAGCGTGACACGCGATATCACCGGACGCAAACAGGCGGAAAATAAGATCAGAGATCTTCTGGCGGAAAAAGAGCTTACTCTTAAAGAGGTTCACCACCGTATCAAGAATAATATGAACACCGTTGCAAGCATCATGTGGCTGCAGGCTGACACATTGAAGGAGCCAACCGCCATCGCGGCGCTTGAAGACGCCAGAAGCCGCGTTATGAGCATGATGTTATTGTATGACAAACTATACAGGGCGGATAATTTCCATGAATTATCATTCAGAGAATATATTTCGCCTCTCATAGACGAGATCATAGATAATTTTCCGAACAAGGGAATAGTAAGGATAGAAAAAAAATTAGATGATTTTATTCTGGGTACTCAAAAGTCGTCTAATTTAGGGATCATAATTAATGAGCTGCTGACCAACATAATGAAATATGCTTTTAAAGGCAGGAACGACGGATTAATAACGGTATACGCCACTGCTATTGATAAACGCGTGAAGATCGTTGTCCGCGACAACGGCGTCGGGATAAATGAATCTTTCGACATCAAAAATTCCGGAGGATTCGGGCTTCAGCTCGTGGATCTCATGGTGCAGCAGCTTTCCAGCACGGTAAAGATCGAGCGGAATAACGGCACAGCATTTATTTTTGAATTTGATAAATAACCTTATGATCTAAGCGGCGGACGAAAGTAAAATAAAAGCGGGTGAAACAATGGAGATAAAGATCCGGGAAGCGGAAGAAAGAGAACTGGAGAATTTAATTTCTCTTTATTCTCAGCCTGATATGGATAATGGCCAGACGATCTCGCTGGAAAACGCGAAGCAAATTTTTGCAAAGATCAGATCTTATCCGTTTTATAAAGTTTATGTTGCGATATCAGATGAAAAAATAGTAGGAACTTTTGAACTGCTCGTAATGGATAATCTTGCGCATAAAGGGGCTCTATCGGCTGTTGTCGAGGACGTCGCCGTTTCTGATAAACATCAGGGAAAGGGGATCGGGCGGGAAATGATGATTTTTGCGATGAAGGTTTGCCGGGAAATGGGATGTTATAAACTCAGTCTTTCCAGTAATTTAAAACGGGAAACCGCTCATAAATTCTATGAATCTTTAGGGTTTAATAAACATGGCTACAGCTTTTATATCGATTTATAAAGCTGATTTGGATATTCGATGCGGGTATGTTTATCATTGCAACGATTTCAAGAAAAAATATTATGAAGAATATAAATCGTTCTGTAATGAACCCGGTTCTCTTTATGAGAGTGAAGAAATTACCGGTGAATATATTGACGTTGAATAAAAAACACATTCGGAGGCCGGAAAATGAACTTCAGGAAAAGATCAAAAACAAAGTTCCGCTGGAATTCGGCCATTCGCTCGAATCGCAGATAGGCGGCCAGATAAAGGCAGGCTTGGGTATCAATGGATTTTACGAGGATATCTCAAATTATGAACAACTGGACCCTTATATAAAAACATTTATCGCGACGCTTGCAGTTAAAAATTAAATTTTTTTCAGGTGGTGATTAAAAAATGGATCCGAAGATCAAAATCGCAATTCGCCTTCGCGAAGAAGGCAAGCTCGAAGAATCGAAAAATCTTATGCTTGAAGCAGTCGGCGAGCGTCCGGATGATCCGGTCGCGAATTACCAGTGCGCTTGGTCGCATGACAGGCTGGGACTTGAAACGGAAGCGGTTCCATATTATGCGCGCGCGATAGAATGCGGGCTTGAGGGCGCCGATCTTGAAGGCGCGTTTCTCGGCCTGGGCAGCACTTACCGCACGATCGGCGATTATGAAAAAGCCTTTGAAACGCTGACCCGGGGCTCGAATCTTTTTCCGGAAAACCGGGCACTGCAGATATTTCTTTCAATGTCGCTTTACAACCTTGGCAAACACGCCGAAGCGATGGAAATTTTGTTGCGTAATATTGTCGAAACCAGCCAGGATCCGGCGATCAAAAAATATGAACGAGCGATATTTTATTATAAGGACAGACTCAATGAAATATGGAAGTGAAAGAATTATCGATGATCAAATCATCTGTGTTATAAGGAATATTAAATTATGAGAATATTAGTCGACGCCGACGCGTGCCCCGTAAAAGAAATAATAGTCCGGATCGCTCAGAAATATTCGATACCCGTTTTCATGTTCATCGACACAAGCCATGTTTTAAATGACGGCTATTCAACGGTCGTGACGGTAGACCAGCACACCGATTCGGTCGATTACGCGATCGTCAACAGCATAAAAGCGGGCGATATCATCGTGACGCAGGACCACGGACTCGCGTCACTCGCTATGTCGCCGAAGAATTTCGTGATCAATCAGAACGGATTTATATATGATAATTTGAATATAGATTCTCTGTTAAGTTTCCGGCACGAATCCGCTAAGATAAGGCGGTCGGGCGGCAGGACGCCGAATCCTAAGAAACGCACGGCTGAAGAAGACGAAAAGTTTGAAAAGATTCTGATAGAGGTAATAGAAGGAGCGAAACCAAGATGAAGCTTGCGATAAGAGCCGCGCTTTCAGCATTTGTTTGGCTGTTTGTATGCGTTATTCCCGCTCTGGCGGCGTATGACCCGCTTTCGGTTCCGCCCGGGTTCAAGCCTGAGGTTGTCGATCTAACGATCACGGACGCGAGCCGCAAGCGCGATATTCCGGTCCGTTTATATCTTCCGGCTGATAAAAAAGCCGCGGCTGTCGTTATGTTCAGCCACGGCCTCGGCGGTTCGCGCGCAGGGAACGCATTTCTCGGAGAACACTGGTCCGTCCGGGGATATATCGCGGTTTTTATCCAGCATCCGGGAAGCGACTCTTCCGTATGGAAAGACAAGCCGCGTTCGGAACGACTCGATGCGTTAAAGGAAGAAGCAAATTTTCAAAACTATATTCTTCGCGTAAAAGATGTTTCCGCCGTTCTCGATCAGCTCGAGATATGGAATTCCACTTCCGGCAACGCTTTGAAAGGGCGTTTTGACATCAAGCGCATAGGCATGTCGGGACATTCATTCGGCGCAGTTACCACGCAAGCCGTCAGCGGTCAGAGCTTCGCGCGCGGTCAGATACTCACTGATTCCCGCATAAAGGCTGCCGCGGCATTCAGCCCGAGCGTTCCAAAGCTCGGCGATCCGAAAAGATCTTTCGGTTCAGTGAAAATCCCGTGGATGCTTATGACCGGCACGAGGGACTCAGGCGTTATAGGCAGTACGACACCCGAATCGCGGCTTGGAGTATTTCCAGCGCTTCCGCCGGGCGGAAAATATGAGCTGGTCTTATACGGCGCCGAGCATCTGGCTTTTTCCGACAGCGTCATACAGATATCAAACCGGAAGCGCAATCCTAATCATCACCGGGCGATAATAGCTTTGACGACGGCTTTCTGGGACGCGTACCTTCGCGGGGACAAAGAAGCCAAAGCCTGGCTCGACGGCGCAGGTCCCGCCTCGATACTTGAAAAGGACGACCGCTGGCAGAAAAAATAACTGTCGCGATAATATTTCGGTCCGCCTCATGAAATATTCCCGATAGATTCTAACGTTTTTGATCCTGCGATAAAAACCCGACATTTTAACTTAAACTTGACAAGGCGATAAAAACTCCTTGACACAAGCCGGCCGGTATGATAATGTGGTGTTATGAAAAATAATATTATTTTGTTTTTATCGTTGTTTCTTTTTCTCTCTCCATACGGCGCGCATATTTCTCACGCGCGGCCGGTTGCCAAAAGTGACGCGGAGTTTCTCGATATGGTCGGAAAAGCCGCGTTCCAATATTTTATTCACTGTACCAATACGGAGAACGGCCTAGTAATGGATCGCGCGTCAAACTGGAAGGCGCCCGATTTTTCTTACGCGCCCGCCACGATCGCCGGGGTAGGGTTCGGATTGAGCGCACTCACCGTCGGCGCGGAACGCGGCTGGATCGCAAAAGATAAGGCCGAAGAACTGACGCTTGTCACACTTAAATATTTTTACGAAAAGATGGAAAATCATAAAGGATTTTTTTATCATTTCATCGATATGAAGACCGGCCGCCGCGTCTGGAATTGTGAGATATCATCGGTTGATACAACGCTATTTCTGGCAAGGGCGCTTCAGGCCGGCGAATATTTTAATAACGCAGAGATCAAAAGATACGCCGATCTTTTATACCGCCGCGTCGACTGGCAGTGGATGTTGAACGGCACGGGCAATCTCTGCATGGGCTGGAGGCCCGAAAAAGGTTTTATCGACTGCTATTGGAAAGATTACGCCGAAAGCATGCTGATATATGTCATGGCTATCGGGTCGCCGACCTATCCGATCCCCGCGTCATGCTGGAATAACATCAACCGCCCGCTGGGCCGTTACGGCAAATATCAGTGCATCCTCTGTCCGCCGCTTTTCACGCATCAGTTCTCGCATATCTGGATCGATTTCCGCGATAAGCGTGACGATTACGCCGACTATTTCCAGAATTCGCGTCAGGCCACTCTCGCCAACAGGCAGTTCTGCATCGACAGCTCTCGTTCGTTCAAAACATACGGTCCTGACTGCTGGGGCCTTACCGCCTGCATAGGTCCCGACGGATATCACGCATACGGCGCGGCTCCCGGAAACGTTTCAAGCGACGGCACCGTAGCTCCGGAAGCCGCCGGCGCGTCGATAGTTTTCACTCCCGAAGAATCAATTTCCGTCCTCAAATATATTTATAATAACCATAAGGAAAAAATGTGGGGGCGTTACGGCTTTTCAGACGCTTTCAATATGGACCGCAACTGGTACGCCGAGGACGCTTACGCTATAAATCAGGGGCCGATGCTTTTGATGATCGAAAATTTCGCGTCGGAGCTCATCTGGAAAACTTTCATGAAAAACATCAATATAAAAAGGGGAATGTCCCTCGCAAAGTTTCGGCCCGTTAAGAATTTTACTTTTAATATGAAGAATCTGAAATATTCCGATAAAAAAGTTTTTTTCCCGCATGAGCGGCCTCGCTATCAAAGTCTCGCCATTAAAAATGGTATCGGCCCTGACCGGCTCGGCCCGGATGACGCTATCTGGAAAAATGCTGAGTCGAAACGGATAACACTTTCCGCGGAAGACATCCAGTCCGGAAATAACGGCCAGCCCGGCTACCACGCCGACGTTAGTATGGCGCATAACGATAATTTCCTTTTTATCCGCGTCGGGGTTTTTGATAATGATCTGGTATCGGCGAATCCGCCTGAACAGATGTATAAGGATGACGCCGTCGAGATCTATCTCGATCCCGGTAACGATAAACTGAAATGGGGCGATGAAAAGGACTATCAGATAGTTTTATCGCCTGATAAAAGCCTCAAAACTCTTCGTTACGGCGAAATGTTCCAAAAAGGAAAGAACGATAAATATCTGTCGGCCCGCTATTTTAAAACTAATGACGGGTATGAGTTCGTCCTTGCTATCTGGCGGAAAAAATTCGGCCTTAATAAGAGCGAAGCCGGCTTTTCTATCGCGTTTCACAACGTAGACCAAAAAATAGCGTCAGACTGCAAGCTGAACTGGTTCTTCGCCGAGCCGGGAATTCTTCTGGGCCTGATAGAAATGGCTCCCGGGAAATAGTTTTTATCCAACTTATGTAGGATGTGGTACTGATGTTTACTTTTACCCGTGGCAGTTCTCGAAAAAGAACCTTGCTCACGATGTGTCTGGCTTTTTTAATATTCCTTTTCTGCGGGCCGCTATACGCCGGCGGGCCTGATATTTCCCGGCCCGCAAAACCCGTTGAACTCATCGTCTGGGCGATGGGCGCCGAAGGCAAGCTTATACGGATCATGGCCGACCGTTTCGAAAAAGACAATCCCGGGATCAAAGTAATAACTCAGGCGATCCCCTGGAACGGCGCTCACGAAAAGCTCATTACGGCCGTGGTCGGTAATATCCCGCCCGACATATGCCAGATGGGAACTACCTGGATGTCCGAATTTCACGCCATGAACGCTCTTTTGCCGCTGGAAGGATATCTCGCGAAACCGGGTGAAGACCAATCGAAAAAGATCGCAGTTTCAGATTTTTTTGACGGCTGTAAGGTCAGCATCACTTTCGGCGAACACATCCTCGGTATTCCCTGGTACGTCGATACGCGCCTTTTTTATTACCGCACCGATCTTGCTAACCAGGCCGGTTATCCGGCGTTTCCAAAGAACTGGGACGAACTCATAGATCTGTGCCGAAAGATCAAAACTCTCAAATCAGAGAAGAAGATGGACGGCTACAGTATCACCCTGCCGGTCAACGACTGGCAGATATTTCTTATCTTTCTGTGGCAGAATAAAGGCGAGATAATCAATAATACGATGACTCGCGCGAGTGTTAATACTCCGGCGGTCTCGGAAGCCATAGAATTTATGATGAAGTTCTTCGCCGAAGGCCTCTCGCCTCTTGAAGCCGCCCGCGACATGGACATTCTCAACGCTTTTGAGACCGGATTTTTCCCGATGTTCATATCGGGCCCGTGGATGATATCTGAAATTGAGCGGACCAAGCCGAATCTCACCGGGAAATGGATGAGCGCGCCCATGCCGGCCGGGAAAGATAAAACGTCTTTTATTGGCGGATCGAATCTCGTTATATTTAAAAACTCTCCCAACAAAGACGCGGCCTGGCGCTTTGTCGAATATGTCAACCGCGTTGAGAACCAGGTTGAATGGTACTCGATGTCAAAAAATCTGCCTTCCCGAAAAGACGCATGGGACCGGCCGCTCCTTAAGGACAACCAATATCTCGCCGCGTTCCGCCAGCAGCTTCAAAACACGCAGGCGCCGCCCGCTCTACCCGAATGGGAACTCATAGCGAGCATCCTTTCCGAAGCGCTGGAACAGATAGTCTATAAAAAAACCACTATAACCGCCGGCCTTGAAAATTGCGAGAACCGTATAAACTCAATTCTTGCCCGCAACACAACGCAGCAGACAACGGTTTTTAAAATTTCGGTCACCGTTATCATCAGTTTAATTATCATCGGCGTGATTTTTTTCTACCTCATCCGTAAAAGCGGCGCGCCCGGCCTTTCTAAGAGAGCTAAATATAACGCCGCCGCTTATATCTTTCTGGTCCCGGCCCTTGGAGTGCTGACGGTTTTCCTCTTTATCCCGATCGTCGCGACTTTCATCTTAAGCCTTACCAACTGGAACATATATGCCGTCAACGACATTTCGAAAGTTATCTTCGTCGGCCTTGAAAATTATACGAAACTCTTTACCGATCCGGTTTTCTGGATATCGCTAAAAAATACGATGATATTTTCCCTTGTGGGCGTGCCTTTAAACATCGCGCTCGCGCTTTTAACGGCCGTCATATTAAACCAGCAGTTCATCCGTTTCAAGCCGCTTTTCCGTATCGGTTTTTTCATCCCCGTCGTCACAACGATGGTCGCCGTCGCCGTCGTCTGGCGCTGGCTCTATAATCCTGAATTCGGAATATTCAACTATTTTCTTGGCCTCGTCGGGATCGCGCCTTTGAACTGGCTTTCCGATACGGCACTGGTGCTTCCGTCGCTGATCTTAATGGCGGTCTGGAAAGGCTTCGGTTACAACATGATAATTTTCATCGCGGCGCTGCAGTCGATCCCCGAATGTCTCTATGAAGCGGCTGATCTCGACGGCGCAACCGACACGCAGCAATTTTTTTACATAACCCTTCCGATGCTTAAAAAAACTACCTTCTTTATAATAATCATGACGACCATCGGCTATCTGCAATTCTTCGCCGAGCCCTACATCATGACGCAGGGCGGCCCGCTCAATAGTTCCATGTCCGTCGTATTATACATGTACAACAACGGCTTTAAATACTACAATCTCGGATATGCCTCGGCAATCGCCTACATCCTGTTCGGGATCATTTTCGCGTTCACATACGTTCAATTCGCGTTCTCGCAAAAAATGGAAGATTAAGGTGGTAAATATATGAATCGTCGCTCTATTTTCAAGGTCGTCTCGCTTTATCTTTTGATAATCGTATGCCTCGTATCCACCCTGCTTCCGTTCGTCTGGATGATATCGACCTCGCTCAAAGTGGACAGCGAGATCTATTCGCGCACGCCTGTTTTCATTCCGGCCCATCCGACGCTGGACGCATATTATAAGTTGTTCAAACAGGTTGATTTCCTGAAACACTTCATTAACAGCATCATTGTAGCCCTTGGTCTGACTATCTTATCAATCCTTGTCAACGCGCTGGCGGCCTTCGCATTCGCAAAGCAGCGGTTTCCCGGTCGCGAAAAACTTTTCGCATTGCTTCTGATGACCATGATGGTCCCGGGCCAGGTGACGATGATGCCGGTATTTATAATCCTTAAGGAAATGGGGCTTTTAAATTCCTATCTCGGCCTTATTATTCCAGGCTCAGCTAGTGTTTTCGCCATTTTCATGCTGAAACAATTCATGACCGATATTCCGGAAGAACTCATGGAGGCCGCCCGCATCGACGGAGCGAGCGAAATGAGAATCTTCTGGAGCGTTATGCTGCCCATATGCACGCCGATCATAGCGACGCTCGCCATCTTTAATTTCATGGGCGCCTGGAACGAATTTCTGTGGCCTTTGATCATCATGCTGAAAGAAGAATATTATACTCTGCCGGTCGCGCTCGCCAACCTCAACGGCCAGTTCAATACCGACTGGGCGCTTCTGATGGCGGGCTCAGTCGTTGTCGTCATTCCTGTAATTTTAATGTTTTTAATGGCGCAGAAATACTATATTAAGGGTATCGCCGCCGGCGCGGTCAAAGGTTAAACGGAATCGGATCTGAAAAAAAGTTAATATAACCGCTTTATAAAATCAGGCGAATTTTACATAAGAAATGCGGCTGCCGCTGTGAGAAGCGCAAACAGCGAAAAGTCAAACCGGGTCATTCGAATCCGGAATTAAAGGAGCTTAATTATCATGCCTCTTCTACAGGGAAAATACGGTTACTTCAGCGACGATCAGATGTCATATATAATCACGGACTGGCGCACGCCCAAACCCTGGATCAACGTTATGTCCAACGGCCGCTGGGGCCTGACGCTTTCGCAAACGGGCGGCGGCTATTCGTGGCTTACGCACGCGATGCTCAACAGGATAACCCGCTGGAATCAGGACATTATTTCCGACGATTACGGCAAGTATGTTTTTTTAAGAGACAATAGCTCGGGCAGTAAATGGTCTTTAACTCCGCAGCCGCTGCAGCCCGAATATGAAAAATTCCGCTGCGTTCACGGCCTCGGATATACGAAATTTGAAACGGCCTTTCAGGGGATCGAAACCGAACAATGCGTTTTCGTGCCGCAAAAGCTTGACTGCGAGGTATGGCGCGTAACTGTTAAAAACACGACGGAAAAGCCTCGCGACCTTACGCTTACGACCTATCTTGAATTAGTGCTGGGAGTGTTTCCCGACTGGCACCGCGAATTCAACAAAACATTTATAAGGACGAATTACGATGCGAGATCCAACGCGATCATGGCGGATAATACGCTATGGCAGGCGCCGCTTCCGGGTAACGCGGGATGGAACAAGAGCTGGACCTATAACGCTTTCTTTTTCTCAGACCAGCCGCCCGCTTCTTACGAATGTGACAGGGCCCGGTTCATGGGACAATACAACGGCTTCCAAAACGCGCTCGCGCTTTCTTCCGGCAAGAAACTTTCGAACCGCACAGGCACCGGCTTTGATCCTATCGTAAGCTATCAGTATGAGCTGAAACTGGCTCCGGGTGAATCACGCACGCTTGTCTTCGGCCTTGGCGCTCTCGCGAATGAAATGATGGCCGGCGGTTTTGAGGATCTGTTCAAACAGGTCACGAAAAATTCAGAAGGCCTGCTTGAAGAAGTAAAACTTCACTGGAAAAACACATGTGAGAGCCTCATCGTTGAGACGCCCGATCCGGCGCTTAACGTTATGGTCAACTACTGGCTCAAATACCAGGCTATATCATGCCGCATTCAGGGCAGGTCAGCCTATTATCAGTGCGGCGGCGCGTTCGGCTTCAGGGACCAGCTTCAGGATTCCCAGATATTTTTAACTATCGATCCCGAAAAAACCCGCGCGCAGATACTTATGCACGCGACGCACCAGCAGCGGGACGGAACGGTCCAGCACTGGTGGCATCCCATTTCGGAAGAAGGAAGGCTTACCGATATTTCCGACGACCTTTTGTGGCTTCCATTTTTAGCCTTCAAGTATATCAGGGAGACCGGCAAACTTGATCTCTTTGATGAAACCGCTGCATATTTAGATGGCGGGTCCGGCACGATATTCGAACATTCAAAAAGAGCCGTCGATAAAGTGCTCTCAAGAAGATCTGAACGCGGGCTCGCGCTCATCGGCGAAGGCGACTGGAACGACGGCATGAACGGCGTCGGCCCGGAATGGAAGGGCGAATCGGTCTGGCTGTCGCATTTTTTATACGGGATCCTTATTGATTTTATAAGCGCCTGCGAGACCCGCGGCCTGCCAGAAACTGAGATCAAACATTATCGCCATGAGGCTGAACAGTTAAAACAGGCAATATGGAAACACGCATTTGTCGGCGACTGGTTCATGATAGCCACCACTGACGCCGGCGAGCGCCTCGGATGCGCCGACGCGAGCGAAGGGAAGATCCATCTCAACGCCCAGACCTGGGCCGTTATAAGCGGCCTTGCGGATAACGCTCAAGCCAACGCGCTTATGGACCAGGTTGAAAAGCACCTGTACAAAGATTACGGCGTGTTGCTCTTTACGCCGGCGTATAAGACAGTTCGAAAAGAAATAGGGTATCTCACCAGATACGCGCCAGCTGTTCGTGAAAATGGCGGCGTCTATTCGCACGCGGCCGAATGGGCCTTGATAGCTCAGGCTATGTCCGGCCGTTCCGACAGGGTTTACGACACTTTCCTCCGCCTGTGCCCGCCACATCTTTCAAACGCCAACCCCGACCGCTACATGGGCGAACCTTTCGTGACCGCCGGAAACGTCGAAGGCCCCGAATCGCTTCATGAGGGACAGGGCGCCTGGACATGGTACACCGGCTCGGCCGCCTGGCTTTACAGCGCAACGGTCGAGTATCTGCTTGGCGTGCGCGTTGAGAACGGAAAACTGATCGTCCGGCCGAACTTGCCTGCGGGCTGGCCGGGTTTTACAATGACGCGCATCTTTCGCGGCAAAAAATACAGGATAACGGCGTCGCGCGAAAATTTGTCCGGAAATGAATATTCAACGACGATCGAAGAAATATAGATAGTTTCGCCCCTTCGGCATGGCGCATAACGCACGAAAAAAGAAAAATATATATCGGCGGCAGTGTCAGTGTGAGCGTTAAATTCCAACCGCTTTTAAAAGAGATAGACAAGATTTTGCTCGGCTGGCCGGAATTATCAATAGCTGCCCCGAAGATTTTTAAAAAGTGAGTGAAGATCAAGATCGATTCTGGAGAGATATGGAAACACGCAGGAAACTCGCCATTCAAAAGGTCTTAAAAATAGCATTCTGGCTCATATTTTTATATTTCATGCTTTTTAACGCCAGGCCTTTTGCTTTGATTTATTCAGGCATTAGAAGCTTTGAAGCCGATACGAAATCAATCGAACTGCTTCCGGTTCGGCCGATCGCTTGTTTCCTTAAAGATCTTTCCGGATGGTCAACGGAAGATGTCAAGATCGCTTCCAGAAACAGTCTTTGGGAAAATTTGGAGATCGGTGAAAGCAATACTGCAGAAACCAATAATAAGATAATGAACGCCGGAAAAATTATTTATGAGCGTCATGCCGCAGAATTCGATTCCCTGTTAAAGCGTTATGATTCGATAATCAGGGAACCTGTAAAAAAATATGATCTTTTAAACGGAAACAAGACTAAAAATGAAGCGGATAAAGGTGACCGGGACATTATACGGGCTATCGAAACGGTATCTTATTTTTTTTCCTGCGACGGCCGGGGTGAAGATGCTGTAAAACTATTGATCCTCAACTATAAATACTCTTTAATAAGAGGCAATGGCGAAGGTTACATGCCTGACGTGATCGATTGCATGCGTATGTGCCAGTTCGCGAATACGTACATAGGCGGCTATATTTTCAGCAACGCCATATATCAGGCCAACCTGGGTCCAAAGCAATATGAAAACTTTGCCGCCGATATAAAAATCATAGCATTGGACATACCTGATTTTGCAATAACTATCGAATCGGCGATCGCCGATGTTTCCAGATCGGCTGAACTGATGATCGAACGTATCGGCTCAAGGCTATTTGCTTATGATCTGAATCTGGTCAGGAAACAGACTGCCGTTATGATAAATGAATTAAGGCAGGAATCATTAAATTCATTTAAAAATAACGCGAAAAATGCATACGGGTTTTCCGGCTATATGGACCGCTATGTCGTTAATTTAGTAACACTCTTCCGGCAAAAAGGTTATTTCGACGAACTTAGCGATCCTTACCGCTGGCTCTCGGAATATTTCGTGATATACAGTGTTCCGTCATTTTATTCGGTATATACCAGACATTATTTGAAATTTAAAATGCTTGCCGTTGCTGTCCCGTTCATGCTGCGGGTGCTGGCGGCGCATTTTGAAAAAAACAGGTGGCCGAAAGACATTGCTGAAGCAGCTTTGATGATAGGCGAAACGGCTCCAGTGGATCTTTTTTCAACCAATTCGGCTTCCCCATTGATATTGAAGGTCAAGGACGGCAAAGTATTGCTGTACTCGGTCGGCGGTAATGCCGCGGACGACGGCGGAATATTTGACCTCGATCAGAAAGATGTGCTTTTATTTAAGTATTAAAAGCCCCGTTAAGATCCGTTCGGCCAGCTTAACATTTTGAAAAAAGCGACAAAATCCGCTTATCATTGATGATAGTTTTTAGACGGATTCATTTGTCCGGCCGCAGGGATCATATTTTACAAATTGAAAAATATAGTTCGAAAAAAACCGGACAATAAATGAAAGATTCCAAATTCCCTTGACAAAACCAATATTTTTATTTAAAATTGTCCTGTCATATAAAAACTGAACAGAGATCATTATTTTCTTTTCAAAACATCTATATTTCCTTGAAATTTTCAGAAAGAAAGAGGCAATCTACATGAAAAAACTCGGACTTTTATCTTTAGGAGCCGCCGTTCTGTTATCGCTCGGCTCGTTCAACTACTCATTCGCGGCCGATACCAGAATCATAGAACAATTAAGGTCGGAAGCCGAAAACCCCATGATAGTCAAGGTCGCGACCGACGACAAAAAACAGGTCGCCGCTATCGCGAATATGGGTTTCGACATAGCCGAGGTTAAAAACGGGGTCGTCACGCTTCTTGCCACTAAAACCAACCTGAAAAAACTCGATAAACGCGCTTTTAAATATAAAATAACCAACCCTGACGCCAATTCAGTTCTCACCCGTTTCCGCGCCGGCACGACGCTCGGGAAATATCACTCATACGAACAGGTCCAGCAGATATTAAAAGACGCCGAAGCTAATAACCCGAACATCTGTAAAGTTAAAGTTATCGGAAAAAGCTTCGAAGGCCGCGACATATACGCCATCAACATAACCGGCAATATCGGCGCGAAGGCAAAAAAGCCGGCCGGCCTCATAATGGGCCTGCACCACTCCCGCGAATGGATATCGGTCGAAGTGCCTCTCGCTCTCATTAACGAACTTATCGAAAAATACTCCAAAGACGAAAACATCAAAAAGCTTGTCGACGGCCGCGACATATGGATCGTTCCGGTAGTTAATCCCGACGGCTTGATCTATTCACAAACCAAGTCCAAAATGTGGCGCAAGAACCGTCGTTTGAACTCCGATAAATCCTACGGCGTGGACCCCAACAGAAACTACGGCTACGAATGGGGCTCGGTCGGATCGTCCGATTATATGGGCGACGACACATATCACGGCACGAAAGCCTTTTCGGAACCCTGCACCCAGGCTATTAAAAAACTCGCCGAAGAACATAACTTCGTCGGCGACATAACTTTCCACAGCTACTCTGAACTGATCCTCTATCCATACAGCTACGCTTACGAAGCTTTCGCCAAAGACGACAAGCTTTTCGCCCAGCTCGCCGCCGAAATGGCCAAATTCAACGGCTACACGCCTCAGAAAAGCTCCGATCTTTACCCGTCGATGGGCGACACCGACGATTTCATGTACGGCGCTCACGGCTCGCTCTCATTCACCTTCGAACTGGGTTCGACCTTTATCCCGTCAGATTCCGAAGTGCCCAAAATATGCGCCGGAAACGTTGCCGCCTGCCTCTATCTCCTCGACAAGATCGGCACGACCCACGCCTCTACGCACCCTGATTTCGCTTCATCGACGGTTGTTGCTACCGCCCGCTATGTTTACGCCGCAGGCGTTTCAAACCAGAGAGACACGACGGCCAAAACAGCCCTCATAAATCTCTTAAACCCCGCTAACGACAAAAACGCTAAAAATCTCGAAGAGTTTTTAAGCGAGGTCTCAAAGTCGGATCAGAATTCAAAACAGCTGTTGCTGCCGGTCATCAAAGAAGTTAAAAGCATGTATATGAACGAGGTCCTCAATAGATCCGGAAACACGCACCGGACGATGAGAAATATCGAAAAGATACAGTCCGAACTCAATCAGATCGCCGATTAATAAACCCGACACTAAACTTATAAAACATCTTATTAAAACAATAACCTTGCCACAAGCGCGGGGTTATTGTTTTTTAAAGGATATGAACTGAATTGATATCTTTCAGCTGTCGAAGACAGCCGTTATTTGGCAAAAATATTGCTGCTTAAGTGTATGCTCTAAATTGAATATTAAGGAAAGAATATGAGGCCGTTGTTTATTTCAATAATGATTTTCCTTTCAGTAATGTCGCCGACGTGGATATTTGCCGCCGACAGCGGCACTTCGGAAATTAATTTTTTATTATATAACATAGCCGATACTAAAGGTCAGGACCTTTCAAAATTGCTGGAAAGAGCTTATGCCGGTGATGATCCGTCTGAAAAGCACTTGGAGGTCGCGCGCGATATGCTTGCCGGGCCGGTTGTGCCGTCTCCGGGCGAAAAGATCGTCTCCATATCTGATTCGGGAGTTTACGCTGACGAGGTCAAAACTCTCAAATTTCAATTATCCGACGCGAATCCTGACCATCTCATATTCTACACCCGGAAATTTCCGGAACGCGTTATGAATAAATTTAATGACGGCCGGATCATATTCGCGCTGAAAAAAGATCTGGACAGGATATCGAAAAAGCTTCCCGTGATAACCGGTGTCATCAGCTCTTCAAAAAAAGAAAAAAATGAGGCGTTTGAAAAGGTCCTGGGATTTATTTCAGATCCGGCTAACGAACAAAAAGTCCTGGAAATAAAAGACAAATTCGACCCGGCCGGCGAATTTTCAGAAAACCTTTTTACTAAATCCAAAATTAAATGTTACCGTATAAACCGCCCGGCCAGGGAGGCTGATGTCATGATCTTCGATCTGCGGGCTCGCTCAAAAGATGACGAATTCGATAATTTCATGTTCGTGTTCGAACACGGAAAAATAGTTTCGGCCGGTCACGAGGAATTCAAATTTTCTTTTAATTTTAACGGCGTGGACTATTTTATCACGAAGCATCGGGGAACCGGAGATTTCCATCGTACCGGCCGGTGTTTATATTCCATTGGAAACGGCGTTCTGAAGAGAAATGTAAGTGAATATTCCTTCACGTTCAATTGACGGCTTTTAGGTTTATTATTTTTCTGTTTCGGCACTCTCAGGTTAAAAACGATAATTCATTTTACGGCGGCCGGCTTTGCTGAAACGGTCGGCTCCTCATTCGCAGCCTCGTCGTCGAACATGTTTTCAAATGAGAATCTGATGTTTTTGAATTTTTCGAAAAGCTTTTGCTGTTCGCTCAATTTCAAATTGTTGTTGCCCATCTGAACCGTCAGTTTTTTGAAGTTTATAAATCCCGCCGGAAGATCTTTTATGCCGGTATAATTCAAATTCAGTTCTTCTAAATTCTTGAGTCCGGCGGCAAACTCCGGAAGCGCCTTTATCGGATCGTATTCAAGAACGAGCTTTTTCAACGATCCAAGTTTCGCGACCTGCGCCGGCAATTCTTTGATCCCGCATCTTCCGAGGTCGAGTTCCGCAAGGTCCGATAACTTCGCTATGCTTTTCGGGAGCGGTTTTTTTTCAAGGTCGAAAGCGCCGTTCAGATTTAAAACTTTCAGGTTCTTAAGCCGCCCGATCGATTCAGGCAGGGCGAATTTCATCGGTTCTGAATCGTTGCCCTGTTCCAGATGAAGCTCGGTCAGTTCGGCAAGCTCACCGATCGAGTCCGGAAGCGTCCTGAGATTTTTAAGATTGTTGATATAAAGTTTTTTTAGATTTTTGAATTTTTTTATTTCAGGCGGAATTGAAGTTATCTTGTCGGCGTCGTCGAGCCCGCCAATGAGTAATTCAGTTATTTTATCAGGATTTTTGACGGCGGCTTTGTATTCGTCCATCGTGAACGCGAATGCCGGAAAATATGCGCCGGAAGCAATAAAAAAAGCGAGGATGATAATGTGGAAAATATGTGAATGACTTTTGCGCATATGACGCCTCCGTATCAATTTAAAATAAAAACTTTAAAATAAAATGGCGTGTCAGTTGTTTTTCAATATCGCCTGTCGCCTTTGCCGTTATTTAGTTTTTATGTTCTTTTTAATATTGGTGAACCGCCCGGTCTTACAGGCCTATTATATATTAAAAATATTTTTAATGCAAACGGATCGTAACGGCCCGTTCGGCTCTCCTGGCATATCTAAACTCTAACTTTTAAAATTTATGCTTTTATGATATTATATATCCGCTATCGTGCGCTTCAAAACCGGAAGCTGCTGTTCGCCCTTCAAATGGCAGAAGCCGGAGGAATAAAAAAATGACGGACGGCCCGTAAACAAATTTATTTTAAAGGAACTTTAAATGAATCGTATCAGGGTTTTCATCTTGTTTTTTCTGGCATGTGTTTTTGGCCTTTTAAATTGCGCTAAAATATTTGCCGCCCCAGTTGTTTTAAAAGATACGGAAGTAAAATTCATAACTTCGAATGAAAACAAGGTTGCGTATGAATTATATGTAAGCCTGCCCGGCGATTATAACAAGGACGCCGCGAAAAGATACAATGTCGTCTATCTTCTCGACGCCGACTATTCTTTTCCGCTGGCTCACGGCATCGTTCATCATCTGGCCGACCGCGGCGAACTGCCGCAGCTGATCCTTGTGAGCGTCGGTTACGCCGGCGAAAAGACCCCGCATTCATATAAAATGAACAGGACGCGCGATTATACTCCCGTTTTTGCCGCGGACGGAAGCGAAGGATACGGCGAAGATTATCAGAAAGTTTCAGGCGGCGCCCCAGGATTCAAGGACTTTTTGAAAAAAGAGCTTTTCCCGTTCATTGAAAAAAATTACAGGGTCGCGGCGGAAAAAACCATTGTCGGACACTCATTCGGCGCACTTTTCGGAGCGTGGCTTCTTTTGACCGAGCCGTCTCTTTTCGACAACTATATTATCGTCAGCCCTTCTTTATGGTACGCCGGTAAGCACGCCATGAAATTACTGGATCGTTCGGCAAAAGATATTTCAACGATGAACCATGTTTATTTTTCGATAGGCGCGCTTGAGAACAGCGGTCACAAAATGGTCGACGATCTCAAGGCATTTTTCAAGATTTTTAATAAGTCCGATCGCAATTCATTTCTTTATATTTCTGAAAACGACGATCACAATTCTATCTTTCCTATAGCGTTAAGCAAAGGCCTGCTTTATACGCAAAACAAGAACAACGCGAAACTCATGAAAAAATTCGGATACGGTCCGAAGAAGTGAGCTCTCCCGCTTCGGATTTAAGGTCCGTAAAAATAAATCACCGCCGTAAATACGGCATAACGGAATTCGTATTGTAATAAAAAACAACATGTTTGAGTAAAGGGATGAGGTTTTACGAAATGATCCTGGATAATATCATATCGTGGGCCGCGAACGAACCTGAGATCAGGGCTGTCATTCTCGAAGGTTCGCGGGCTTTGGGCGCAAAGACCGATGAATTGTCGGATTACGATCTGAACTTATTCACTGCCGGTCACGACAAATATATTTCGGATAACGATTGGATGAAAAAATTCGACGCCGTGCTGGTATATCAGAAAGAGAAGATCCTTTATGAGAACTTCGAGATCCCGACCCGCCTGGTTATTTATAAAAACAGCCCGCGCGTTGATTTTTCATTCTGGCCTTTGGACATCTTACGAGGTTTCGCTGATAATAAAGCCCTGCCGGAAGCTTACAAAAACGGTTATAGTGTGCTTCTTGACAAGGACGGCGTCGCGGCGAAGCTGCCGCCGCCCGGCTTTGACGGGTTTATTATAACAAGGCCTGAAAAAGATGAATTATTGACCGTTATATATGATTTCTGGTTCGAAGCGTGTATCATCGCCAAGTATTTAAAAAGAGACCGGCTGTGGTTCGCCAATGTCCTTGCGAACGGCCCGGTCAAAAGCCTTATGCTAAAGGTCATACTCTGGAATGAATCCGGCCGGCGGGGATGGAATTTCAACGGGGCGAATTCCGCGGGCAAAGATATTGAGAGCCACACGGATGATAAGACTAAAGAAGCTTTTAATAAATGTTTTTCGGAATATAACGAAAAAGGAATATATTTTAGTTTGCTCGCGATGACCGGCCTTTTCAAGACGGTTTCGAAAGAGCTTGCTGTAAAAGCCGGCGTTATATACCCTGAGGAGTCTGTCGCCGGTATAGAAAAGTATATATCTGATATTTTAACGGATCGTCAATTTAAAAAAGAGCAGTAAAGCGCGTCAGCAATATTAAGGAGAAAATAGCATGAAAAAGTTATTGGTTTTAATCTCTGGTTTTATTTTGGCGATGTCGCCGATATATGCATTTGCGGCGGGAAACGATACTTCGGAAGTAAAGTTTTTTTTATACAACATAGCCGATGTTAAAGGTCAGAACCTCTCTGAGATCATTACGAAATCGCGTTCAGACGCCGGAAGTTCCGGCCGGCAGCCTTCGGAATACGCCTCGCCGGAAATGTTTTTGAAACCTGTCGCGCCGTCGATCGGCGAAAAGCTTATCGCCATATCCGATTCGGGCGTTTTCACTGACACGGTGAAATCGTTGAAATTTTATTCATTCGATTCCGGCGGCACTGATTATCTGATGTTTTACACTAAAAAATATCCGGAACGCGTTATGGAAAAAATTGACGAAGGAAAAGTCATATTTGCCTTGAAAAAGGATATTGACGCGAAGTCGTCAAAAAGGCCTGTTATCATTGAAACAATAAGAGCTTCTGAAAAGGAAGGAAAAGAAGCGTTTGAAAAAGCCGCCGCTTACATTTCAGATAAGGCCAACGAAGAGAAGGTCTTTTCTATAAAATACGGATTCGACGACGAAAGCGAACTGTCTGAAAATATCTCGAAAAAGTATAAAATGAAATGTTTCCGGATAAACAGGCGCTCCGAAAGGTCAGACATCTTGATCGCTTGTTTAGAGGCGCGTTCAACTGACGGTAATTTTGATAATTTCATGTTCGTGTTCGACCATGGAAAAATAGCGTTCGCTGATTATGCCGACTACAAATTTTCATTTAATTTTAACGGCCGGGATTATTTTATGACGAAACAATGGCTTCCGGAATCCGGCTGCATCGGCCTGGTCTTATATTCTATTGAAAACGGCGTTTTGAAGACCGCCGCGAGCGACTATTCCTTCGCGGATTGAAATTCCAAATACACATTAAATAACATTCTGAAAGCAGAGGGTTAATAATGACGGACAAAAAAAATTCACACCATGGCGTTGAAGAAAAAATCGTGAAAACAAAACACGCAAATGAAACCATTGAAATTCTTTATGAGCGGGCCAGCTGCCGGGCGTTTTCAAAGAAGAATATATCTAAGAGAACGGCCGATACCATACTTGAGGCAGGCACCAGAGCGGCTACCGGCGGCAATTTGCAGCCTTATTCAATAATAAGGACGCGTTCGGCCGAAACGATGAAAAAGATCGCGGAATTATGCGGCCAGAAATTTCTCGCGGATGCGCCGATGCATTTATTATTCTGCATCGACTGGCGAAGGAACAAACGCTGGGCCAGTCTTGAAACGGCGCCATTTTCGGCGAATAATTCATTCCGGCACTTCTGGATCTCATTCCAGGATACGATCATCTGCGCGCAAAACATCTGCACGGCAGCCGATTCGCTCGGGCTTGGTTCGGTTTATATTGGAACTATAATAGATTGCCTGCCTGAAATCAAAAAAATATTCGATCTGCCTGAAGGCGTAGTGCCGGTCGTTTTACTCGCGCTCGGATACCCTAAGGTAAAACCGCTGCCGAGAAAGAAGCTGGGTATAGATACGATAGTCCATGATGAAAAATATCATGACATAGAAGATGATAAGCTTTTAAAGGCTTTTGATAAAAAATACGAGGGCCAGAAAATTCAGATCACCGATGAGAACATTAAGAACATTTATAAGGTTTGTAAAACCGTCGAAGGTGAAAAATTCGCCGGAAAGGCGGTGGAACGCATAAAAGAAAACGGCTATATCAAGCCGGTTCAGAGATATTTCGGACTGCATTACCGGGCCGACGAGATGGCCGCGGGAAACGATAAATTGATGCGCATAATTGAAAACTTCGGATTCGGCTGGTTTAAAACCGGAACGAAAAAATAAGTTCGTCGCTGGATTAGCGATTTAATAGTATATATAATCAAAAAAGAAAAAGGAGCTGCCATGAGTAAAAAAAGTATTTTTTCGGTCGCGATTATCGTCTTTCTTATCGCGTTATTATTCGCGAACGCCGCTTCGGCGTCAGAGGTTAAAAAGGATTACGGCCAGCTCGGAACCGCGCTTATGGAAACCGAATCGGTGGGCCTTATAAAGATCGGTTCGACCGATAAAGAGGTCGTAAAGATCCTGGGAAAAGACGCCGTAAAAGGAAAAGCGGAAGTATGGGGCGCCGACGGTCTTACTCATCAGGAATGGAATTATAAAAAAGCCGGCGTTTCGCTCGGATTCGTTAATTCCGGGAAGAAGTGGCTCGTATCGACTATAAGCGTCGAAAAACCGTGCGCGCTTAAAACGTCTCGAAATATCGGCATAAAAAGCTCCCGCGCCGATGTTCAAAAAGCTTATGAGAATGAGATCGACCCGGAAAATGCCGGCGACACTTCGAAAATAATAGCCGGATCGCTTTTTGGCGGGGTCGTATTCACTATCGAGAAGGAAGCCGTTACGGCGATATTTATAGGCGCGTCCGCGGAATAAAGCAGCCTTGATAAATGCGGAATGTATAGTCGCGGATGCATTGCCGGCGATATTTTTCCGATTATAAAATTAAATGGAGGATCGACATGTTAAAAAAGACCGGGATATTTTTGGCGGGAGCTCTTGTTTTTCTTTTAATTGCTTCTTTTGGGTCGGCATCGCTTGCGTGCACGGACTTTCAGGTCAGAACCACCGGCGGTGATTTTATAATCGGCCGTTCGATGGAATTCGCGGTTGATCTGAAACCGCATATATTCATAAAGCCGCGCGGTGAAAAAGAAGCCGGCGGGGCGCCGGGCGGAGAACATGGACTTGTCTGGAGCTCAAAATACGGTTATGCCGCCGTTGACGCGTTCGGAATGGCCGGCGTCGCCATAGACGGGTTGAACGAAGCCGGATTATCCGTCGAAGGACTGTGGCTCGCAGAAGCGGCTTATCAGAGCGTTTCAAAAAGGCAGCGCAACCGAGCCGTTCACATAGGGCGTTTGGGCGCATGGATACTTGGTAATTTCAATAATGTGACAGAGGTCAAAGAGGCCGTTAAAAATATCCGGGTCTGGGCAGACGCGGTCGCGGGCATCAACATGGTTCCGCCCGTTCATTTCGCTGTCCATGACGCCGAAGGCGGAAATATCGTGATCGAGTTCATCGCGGGTGAGATAAAGGTTTACAATAATCCCGTCGGCGTTCTTACGAATTCGCCGTCGTTCGACTGGCATATAGAGAACCTTCGTAACTACGTCAATCTGAAGGCCGAAAACGCCGGCCCTATGACGATAGGCGGCATCGTGGTCAAACCGGCTGGCCAGGGCAGCGGATTATCGGGTATTCCCGGCGACTGGACGCCGCCGTCGAGGTTCGTGCGCGCCGCGATGCTCGCTAATTTCTCCGACCGGCCGAAAGACGCGGCGGCGGGAGTAAACCTGGCCGCGCATATATTGAACGCAGTTGATATTCCAGGCGGCGCCATAAAGAACGGCGAAAAGAATAACGCGGCAAACGACCATACCCAGTGGGCCGTGATCAAGGACCTGAAGAACAGGATATTATATGTTCGCGACTATACCGATCTGTCGTTACGCGCGATCGATCTTAAAAAATTCTCGTTTGAAAAAGATATGAAGACCAAAAGAATACCGCTTGAAAACAAAGCGCCGCGTATAACCGATATAACCGGCGATCTTTTAAATTAGTATATTTTAATGCAGCCCGTTTCGGTTCGATTCCAGGTGCCGCGGAAACCCGGTTTCTTTTGCGGCGAAGGCGGGAGCTGTCTGTTGCCGTATCGGCGAAGAAATTTTATCCGGCAGTAATTAGTATTACGGATTTTAATTTTCCGGCAGGTGAAGCATGATTAAAAATAAAGAAGAGTTTTATTCCTTCGAATTGAACGAACCGAAAGATCCATTTTCAGCTCCGGCTGTTGACCCCGGAAAAATCCGCGAGAGCGGCGAATATGAAACGATGGAAGAGGCCCTTGCCGCCGGCGCTGAAGAGATAATGTTCAGATTTTTCACGAATTACGGGAACGGTCTTGGAAATTCGGCCGAAGACGAAGCCATCCGCGCCAGATATTACAGGTATATAGAATATCTAGCTGAAAGGTCGTCGGCGGATATCGTATCGGCGTATGAAAAATTTTTGCGCGAAAGAGACGCCGCCGGTGATTTTTACTCGGACATCGCCGGGAAAGTCCGCGATTTTTATGAAAAAGCAATGAAAGAAAAGCCCGATGCTATTGCGGATAACGCTGAAATTTCAGGGCCGGCCGTTGAATTTAATTTTCAGCCTGTTAAAAACTCAGATAAATTGGTCGAATTGCTCAAAACGGATATTTTAAAGGAAAAGATAATATCCGGTGTTCCGGCCGTTGAATTCTTTCAGCAAAAGGTAAAAGCGATATCAAGAATGGTTATCGTGACGGGGCTTTTCGGTTCTGAAACCGATGAAAAACGCTTTTTCTACGATCTATCGGATGCCTCTGCCGCGTTCGTCGAAGAATTTTCAAGAAGCGTGCAAACCGTCGCCAGCGGGATATGGGAACTTATACTTGCCGAGGTCCGTGAGTTTTTAGCCGGGATAAAGCTTGAACTGGACAGGAAACTTGAAAACATCGTGTTTCCGGTTCATATGGATGGATGACACGTGAAGGCTGCTCAGTGAAGCCTTGAAAACAAGTTTACGGAATAAAAAAATAACGAAAGAAAAACAAAATAAAATTAAAATAAATCGCGAAAAAGCATGTCGGCATGGCACTAAAACAACCACAAACATTGAATTTTATGGTGTGCGAAAAATAATTTAAATATTTTCAAAAATATGTTGACATAGAACAAAATGTGTGTTATAATTATTTCGCTTTGAACAAATAATCGTGTTCAGTTTGACAAGTGAATAGCTCCGACAGTGATCTGCTTCACGCAGAT
>CAZKCG010000020.1:0-75525 GCA_964551445.1 uncultured bacterium
TTGGAAACGGCGTTGTCGAAAGCGAAGGGGCCGTCCACTATGGCGCCTTTTATCTGTTTGAGGGCTGACATTTTAGCTATTATGGCGGCATCGGTGGTTGGCGGCATATCCATATTGACGAGTTCGATAGCGGCGAGCATGGCTACCTTCGGGTTGGGGAAACCGATCTTATGCATTACGGCTATAGCGTTTTCAACCATCGAAACTTTGGCTTTAAGGTCGGGCGCGATATTCATCGCGGCGTCCGTGAGCGCCATAACGCGTTCGGCTATAGGGGATTCGAATACCGCCACATGCGATAGGACCGTGTTTCCTCCGCCGCGAAGGCCCCACTCTTTGTTGAGTATGGCGCCGAGATAAGGGCCGGAAGAAATAAGGCCTTTCATTATCATGTGCGCGCGGCCTGAGCTTACTGCTTTAACGGCCATTTCAGCGGCTTTTTTGTCATCCTCGGCGTTCTCTATTTCATAGCCGGAAATGTTTATGTTTTTTGATTTAGCTATTTCTTCGATCTTTTTCTTGTTGCCGAAAAGTATCGGGGAGACGAGCCCCTCGGCTACCGCTTCAGCTACGGCTTCCATGACTTCGTCGTCATGCGCGGCGGCGACGGAGACTATGCGTTTGCCTTTGTCTTTAGCTACTTTTACAAGTTCGTGAAGTTTTTTGATCATTTTTAACTCTCCTTGAAAAGAATTTTTATTTTTCCGTGTATGAAAAAACGATTGCCGAATTAAGCTTTTGCGTTCATTTTCGGTTTGACCAGGAGGCGTTTCAGCTCAGTTATGAAGCGGGCGTTCTGTTCGTGAGTGGCGATCGTGACCCGCATATAGTTATCCGAAAGGCCCCATGACCCCATAGGCCTCACGATGATGCCGGCTTTTAAAAGATCGTCGCACATTTTCTTTCCGTCGTAGTTCTCGTCGAGTTTTATAAGTATGAAGTTGGCTTCGGAGGGGATAAATTCGACCCCGAGCCGGCTGTATTCCGCGTATAAATATTTTTTTTCATCGGAACATAATTTTTTGCTTTTTTCGGCGTGGTCCAGCGCTGAAAAACAAGCGCATCCTGCGGCCTGAGCGAGCATGTTGATATTGAACGGGCCGCGGACTATGTTCACGTATTTTACTATTTCGGGATTCGCTATTCCGTAACCGACGCGCGCTCCCGCGAGTCCGAATATCTTCGAGAAGGAGCGGAGCGTGACTATGGGGCGTTCCGGATATTCCTTCTGAAGCTTGAGCGAGTCCGGATAGTCCGCCGATTCGACGAATCCGGCGTACGCCTCGTCGAATATGACTATAACGTTTTCGGATATCCTGTCCAGCAGATAACGCGCTTCCTTGTCGTATATTATGGTTCCGGTAGGATTATTAGGGTTTGCAAGCACGATGATCTTGGTGCGGGTATCGACAAGCTTCAATATCTCTTTCACGTCATAGCGCATATCGGCCGTCATAGGCGCTCGCCTGTATTCTCCGCTCGCTATTTTAGCCATCTGTCCGTACCGCAGGAATGAGTGATCTGAGGAGACTATATTGTCGCCGGCGTCCGTGAACGTGTCCATTATTATCTGTAAAAGCTCGTCGGAGCCGTTGCCTGCGAATACCGTTTTATAGTCGACGCCGTGATGTTTCGCCACCGCGGCTTTGAAATTATAGGCTTCGCCGTCCGGGTAAAGGAAGAGTTTATCCAGGCATTCGATGATGGCTTTTTTTGCGGCTTCCGGCGTTCCGCATGCGTTCTCGTTCGATGCGAGTTTTTCGATATTTTTTATGCCAAGCTCTCTTTCGAGTTCCTCGATCGGCTTTCCAGGTTTATATGGAACGCCGTCAACTATCGATGCCTTGACGATGTTTTTAACGTTGAACATACCCACCCCCAAAGTGTTTTATTTATATACTTCATACCTTTATTTGAACAGATTACAATGGCAGCTTCCGCAGAGGATGTTCTCGTGATTGGATATGAACATTTCCACTTTCACCGCGTTCTTTACTCCGCATTCGCGGCAGTTATAAACGATCTTTTCTTCGGCTATCCTCGGATACATCAATATTTCGCGGCTGAGCCGTTCCTTGATCTGAGCAACGGGCCCGCTGTTTTTGAATAACCCGAAAATTCCGCGAGATTCATTTTTCTGAAGTTCATCCGAACAGCCTTCGACGAATTTTTTTATGAAAGCCATGTTCGAGTTACGGATGAGTATCTCGTCTTTCAGAGATTTAAGTTTGGTCTTCAGCCCGTAAACTCTCGGATAGATTTCCTGTATCTGCTGATATTTCTTTAAAAGATTTTCAATGCGTGAATATTCTATTTTGTTTATATTATCGGATATCCTCCGCCATTCGATATCGGCGTTTCTTTTAGCCTGAGCGGCTTTTTCCTTAAGGTCCCTCTCTTTTTCGAAATCGCGGTTTCCGGTGCCGAAAGGCGTCTTGCACATTCCGCATTTGATGTTCTGAATATTCAGAAAAGACATATTGGGCATCCTGTTGCGGGTCCCGCAGCTGGTGCAGAGGACGTAAACGGTGTTCTCGTCGGATGGAGCGGCGGATGATCTGGCCGCCAGTTTTTTTTGCAGGTCTTCATTTTCACGCTTTAACCGTTCGTTCTCGCCGCGCATAAAGCTCATGGATTCGAAGTTGGCGCTTTTGTGGGCGTGCGCGTGATGGAGATTGAAAGTGCCGTCGTAATCGCGGCGCTTATGTTCGTCGAGGAGCACCTCTTTCGCCATGTTAAGAAGCTTGATCTTGTGGTCGGAGATCCCGGCGTTGAGGTCCGGATGATATTTTTTGACGAGCGCCTTGTATGCGGCTTCGATAACCGCGTGCGACGCTTTCGGATTGACCTCTAAGATATCATATAGATTGTGCTGGCTGTATGAGTTTCGAAACATAATTTTTCTTCTTTAAACCGCTTTCTCTTTTTTTTCCGCCGCGGGCGGCTTTTTGTTCTCGTATTTGAGTCCGCTCAATGTCGGGTTATATTTTAGATCCAGCATATACTCGCCGTTGTATTTTGAAAGGGACCTGAAAAGATTGTCTTTTATTTTCGGGTCGTTTTTTTCGAAATCAGCCAGCATCTTTTTAACTTTCGCGCGTCTTAAAGTGTCCGTTTTACAAAGCGGGCAGCCGCAGCACGCCACCGGGAACTCTTTTTCCGCAGCGTATTTGAAGGTCGTTTCCTCGGAAACGTACATAAGCGGCCTTATGATCCGGAACTTTTTCGAGCCGGCCTCGAATATAGGAAGCATCGTCTCTATCTTTCCGTTATAAAACATTGAAAGAAGGACCGTCTCGATAAAATCATCGCTGTGATGGCCGAGCGCTATCTTCTGGCAGTTATTGGCGTCCGCTATTCTGTACAGGACCGACCGCCTCTGGCGCGCGCAATGAAAACATCCGTCTTTAGACTTTTCCGCGTCCTGAAAAACCGTTTCATAAATATTGCTGCGTTCGATGTGATATTCATATTTGTTATCTATGAGCCATTGCTCTATCTCGTTTATCATGAAGCCGGGAAAACCCGGGTGAACCATGCAGACAAAGATCGAAAATTCAACCGGCGCCCTTAATTTAAGCCGCGACAATGCGTCGAGCATCGTGAACGAATCCTTGCCGCCCGAAAGAGCCACCATGACCTTATCGCCATGATTTATCATGTTGTAGTGCAAAATGGCCTGGCCGACATTTCTGTAAAGGGAATATTTAAAACTCGACATTATGTTCTCACCCGCAGCCCGCTATTATTTCCGAAAGCTTATAATACCATAAACGAAGGTAGGATTTCAATATTAAAGTTGCCTTAATTTATTTTTAAAAATTTCTTTACATAGATTTTAATTTATGATAAAATTCTTGCGTCCATGAATATATCTTAATTTATAATAAAATCAAATTACCTTATCATATTCATTCGGACGTAGTGATAAATTCACTAAAATCATTAAGGAGGAGTTTATGCCACAGTCTGGTAAAAAAAATCTTAACAACGGTAAGGCAAAATCCGGCGGTTTTTTCAAAAAAAACGCATATTATTTTGTCGTTCTTATTAGCGTTGTGTTTCTAATTTTCATGGGTAACCCTCAGACCGCTACAATACAAGCCCAGGGTACTCCGCCCGCTGTTCCGCAGCTTTCACCTGAACAGATGAAACAGGCCGAGGAAGCCATGAAGAACGCAGGCGTTACTCCCGAGCAGATAAAACAGGCCGAGGAAGCCGCTAAAAACGCGGGCGTTCAGGTTCCGGCCGCATCGACCGCCATCGCGCCGCCCGCTGAAGTAAAAAAAGCGGCGCACCACAAAGAAGAGTTTCAGCTTTTCGCGTTCATGAAGTCGCCGGAGTATTCACAGGGAGAAAAATTGGCTCTGTGGATCGTTCTTGGCGTAGCTATAGCCGGTTTACTTTATGCATGGATGCTTGTCGGCCAGGTAATGAGCGCCGATAAGGGAACTCCTAAAATGCAGGAGATCGCCGCCGCTATCCGCGAAGGCGCAGACGCTTATCTTTACAAACAGTTCTCCGCCGTTTCAATAGTCATTATATTTTTAGTCGTTCTGTTATACCTTTCAAGAGCCCTCAGCACAAGCTATACCGACATTCTCGCGTTCGGCCGCGCCGGCGCATTTTTGATGGGCGCCATATTTTCGGGTCTCGTAGGCTTCGTCGGAATGAGAATGGCTACCGTCGGCAATCTTCGCGTTGCCGCAGCGGCTCCTAAGAGTTTCGGCCTCGCGCTTCAGCTCGGTTACAGAACCGGCACGATCACCGGTATGCTCACTGACGGTCTCGGCCTTCTCGGCGGAACGCTCATATTCATGGCTTTCGGCGAACAGGCTTATGAAGTTCTCCTTGGCTTCGGCTTCGGCGGAACGCTCCTCGCCCTTTTCATGAGGGTCGGCGGCGGTATCTTCACAAAAGCCGCTGACGTAGGCGCCGACCTTGTCGGAAAGATCGAAAAAGACATTCCTGAAGACGATCCGAGAAACGCTGCGACCATCGCTGACAACGTCGGCGATAACGTCGGAGACTGCGCAGGTATGGCTTCAGACATATTCGAATCATACGAAGTTACGATAGTCGCCGCGATGATCCTCGGCTGGGCTACATTCGGCCACAAAGGCGTTATATTCCCTATACTTGTCCGCGCGATAGGCGTTTTCGCGTCCATCATCGGAACGTATATGGTTAAAGCCGGCGATAAAGGTTCAGGCAAGGAAGCCATGAAGTCGATCAACGTCGGTTTCTGGGTTTCAAGTTTTATTTCGATCGTAGGATTCCTCGTGCTCGGTTTCTTCTATCTCAGATTTGACGCGACATATTTCGCCCGTTTCGTAGAGCTTAAGGCGAATGTTACAAATCTTCCGTTCTGGGCCAGCTTCGGCATCAACGGTCCTACGGAATGGCTCGATATGCGTCCCGCCTGGACATGCCTCATCGGTATCATCCTCGCGATATGCTTGAACAGCTGTACGGAATATTTCACTGGCACCGAATCAAGCCCCGTTAAGGGCCTTGTCAGAAGCTGCGGAACGGGCCACGCCACTAACATCATCGAAGGTCTTGCGATCGGTTTCGAATCGTCGGTCTGGACAGTTTTGATATTAGCGGCGAGTATAGCCTCGTCGGTAGCTGTTTATGCGGGAACCAACCCCATGTTTATCGCTTTCGGCGTCGCGATGTGCGGTATCGGTATGCTCACGCTCACCGGTAACACAATTTCCATGGACGTTTTCGGGCCTGTTGCGGATAACGCTAACGGCATAGGCGAAATGGGTTACGACAGAAAAGAAATGGGCGAAGAAACATACAAAAAAGCCCGTCAGATCCTCTCAGATCTCGACGCGGTGGGAAATACCACTAAAGCCATCACCAAGGGCGTCGCCATCGGTTCCGCGGTTATCGCGGCGGTTTCGCTCTTCGCGAGCTATATCACCATTATCGGCTCAGGCGGCGGCGGCGAAAGCGAACAGATCCCGATAGCGATGTATAATGCTGTCGCCGGAATGCTTTCGGTCGCGAATCCTGAACTTCTGATAGGTTTGCTCATAGGCGGAGCCGTTCCGTTCCTTTTCTCGTCAATGACGATAAGAGCCGTCGGCCGCGCAGCTTTCCTGATAGTTTACGAATGCCGTATCCAGTTCCAGGATAAAGAGATATGGGCCGGAACGAAGAAACCCGATTACGGTAAAGTCGTTGCTATATGCACTGAATCCGCTCAGCACGAACTCATCGGACCCGGAATACTCGCGGTCGCAACCCCTATACTTGTGGCGTTCCTTATGGGACCTATCTCGCTTGCAGGTTTCCTGGCAGGTTCGATATTATCGGGCCAGCTCATCGCCGTATTCATGTCCAATGCCGGCGGCGCGTGGGATAACGCCAAGAAACTCGTCGAAGACGAACCGAGAGACCCTGCCAGAAACCTCGGCAAAGGCTCCGAACGTCATAAAGCCGCAGTTACCGGCGACACAGTCGGCGATCCTTTGAAAGATACGTCAGGCCCTGCCGTTAACCCTCTTATCAAGGTTATGAACATGGTCGCGCTTCTTACCGTTCCTCTCGTTCTGCCTTACAGCAAAACAATATCCGAAGGCGTTAACGCCGCCGCTAAAAACATAGGTTTGAACGTAGCGATAGTTTATCAGCCTGCCGGAACTCTCGTATGGGCAGTATGCGCGGTTTGCTTTATAGCTCTTGGATGGGCAGTATGGCAGTCGAAAGCTGAAACCGAAATGATGAGAAAGATCGACGCGGAAATGAAAAACACAAAATAATAAGCGTCTGAAAAATAAAATATATACTTCATAAATTTAAACGCGTCGTGTTTTTTAAAAAAAGCACGTCGCGTTTTTTAATATAGCCTGCCCCATTATTTCACAATTCAGATCTTTGCTTTAGTTTTTATGCCCCATTTAAATTGTTTAGACCCGTTATTCATTTTCACAAAGTGATTTTCCGGGATAAGTCCGCTTTAGGATTTGAAAAAAATTTTAATGTATGTTATAATCACCTGCTATGAAAATGATTTTAGCCATAAGCGCCGGCGGCGTTCTGGGTTCGCTGGCCAGATACTATCTTTCCATATTATTTCAGAAGATGACCGTTTCGCCTTTTCCCGTCGGAACCATGATCGTTAATCTTACGGGATGCTTTCTGATTGGTTTCGTCATGACGCTGTCGCTTTCACGCCCTTCATTTCCAATTGAAATGAGGCTTTTTCTCGTGACGGGTTTCGCCGGCGCCTACACCACTTTTTCGGCGTTCGAATATGAAACTCTGAATCTGATAATAAATAACGAGATCCGTCTCGCGCTCGCGAACGTATTTTTAAGTAATATCGTAGGCGTCGCCGCGGTTTATGCCGGGAGTTTCGCGGCTCGAGGGATCGCCTGAACAAAAGTTCTTTTTAATATATATTCCAGGTAAAGGAGATCTGATTATGGGCAAGGCGATTAAATACGGAAAAATGATGATCTATGCCCGCGAGAATGAAATGATAGATGACGCGCCTTTTATTGACGCGCTGTTTTCATTTATCTCACGCGAAAGGCTTTCCGTGAGGGCGATCGTTTTGCGCTCCGGCGCTTCGATAGACGAAAATGGAAAGGTCCATAACGATTCGGTCGAGGTCTTATCCTACGGCGCATATTATGCCGTAACGGTCATGGGGCCCGAATCGGAGAACGCCCGCGTATTGAAATGGCTTGAACAGCTAGAATTTAACGGCGTGATAACCTGTGAAGAGTGTTCATTCGCGTATAATACCTTTAAAACGGATATTTTAAAAAGCGATATAAAGGTCTCCGCGATAATGTCCGCTCCGGCGCATTTTGTATATAAAACCGCACTTTTATCGGAGATACTCATGAAATTTTTTGAATGCTCGGTGCGGTTCCTGCCCGTCGTAGATACCGATACCCGCGAGGTATGCGGCGTTATAACCGAAGGCGAGCTTATTAAAAACCACGTTATTCCCTTAAAACTTAAATATCTCAATAAAGAGGGCGGCGCTAAAGATTTTAACGCCCACAGGCTTATCGATGAAATAAAGCACAATTCGCATATGATCGCCTTCGATATCATGAACCACGAAGCCGTTACGGTCTTAGAAAGCGACACGCTTAAATCGGCCATCGTTAAAATGAACGATAAAAAGCTCAAGCGCGTTCCGGTAGTGAATCGCGAAGGACGCCTGGCGGGAGTGCTTTCAAGGCTTGATATTTTCAAACAGATACTTTCGGACTGCGACGAATTTGACGGCGGACCCGCGAAAACATCCGAACTTAATGAATCAACCAAATTCATAGATTATAATTTCGCGCCGGTTCTAACCACCGACCACATCGGTAAAATATTAAAGCGCATCAGCTTGAGCGAATATAATTTCGTGCCGGTCATCGATAAGGATAAAACTTATACCGGCATCATAACCGACAAGGAACTTTTTCCGCTTGCGCATATTAAAACGCAGGGTATCAGCCTGTGGCAAAAGTTCTTAAGCCTGATATTCAAGCCGGGCGACGATAATTCTTTCGACGATTCAAAGGCTACGGCGGGTGTTTTCATGAACGGTGATAAAAAATTCACGATATCCGAAAGCGCCGGCCTCGATAAAATACTCGAAAAAATGCTCGAAGGCGAGCTTAAAATGGTCGTCGTCGTCGATGCGGACGGCAAATACCGCGGCGTAGTGTCGCGCAGGAATATAATGAAATTCTTATACACCTGACGCGTTTCAAATTTATCATTCTCCGGATCAATAAAAAAGAGGCCCGCAGTTAATGCGAAGCCCCTTTTTTATTATATCGGCCGTTTAATTATTTAGAACCAGCGCGCGGATACTACTTTTCTGTCGGTGTAGAAATCTATCGATTCCGAACCGTGCGCCTTGAGATCGCCGAAGAACGAGTTTCTTGAGCCGCCGAATGAGAAGAAGGACATCGGGGCGGCGATTCCGATATTTACGCCGCACATAGCGGCGGGAAGCCTGTATCCGAATTCCCGGGCGAATTTTCCTGAGCCCGTGAATATGCTGCCTGCGTTGGCGTAAGGGCATTTTTCGATCCAGCTCATGGCTTCGTCGAAATCCTTCGCGCGCATGATGTTGAAAATAGGCCCGAATATTTCGTCCTGGGCTATTTTCATGTCGGGCGTCACTTCGTCGAATATCGTCGGCCCTATAAAGAAGCCGTTCGGATGGCCTTCAACTTTGACGTTGCGGCCGTCTAAAACAAGCTTCGCGCCTTCTTTTATTCCGATCTCGATATATTCGCAGACCCTGTCGTACGCTTTTTTGGAAATGAGCGCGCCCATCTGGGACGCTGGATCCAGGGCGTTTCCGACTTTTAAAGCTTTGGCTTTTTCAACCAGGATGTCGCGGAGCTTGTCGTGAACGTCTCCGACGGCTACGACGTTGCTGCAGGCGAGGCATCTCTGGCCGGCGCATCCGAAGCATGAACCCATGAGCGCGTTCGCGGTTCCCATGAGGTTGGCGTCCGGCATGACGAGCACGAAATTCTTCGCGCCGCCGAGCGACTGAACGCGTTTTCCATATTTCGCGGCTTCCGAATAGATGTATTTCGCTACATTCGTCGAACCTACGAAGGATACGCCGACTACGTCCGTATTATGAAGGATCGCGTCAACCGCTTCTTTTCCGCCGTTAACGAGGTTTACTACGCCCGGGGGAAGGTTGAGTTCGTCGAGTATCTCGTAGATCAATTGCATCGAGAACGGAACGGTTTCAGATGGTTTTAAAACGAATGTGTTTCCTGAGGCGATCGCCGGCGGCAGAAACCACATCGGGACCATCGAAGGAAAGTTGAACGGGCAGATGGCCGCGAATACGCCCATGGGCTGGCGGAAAGCAGTGCAGTCGAGGCCCGAAGCGATATCTTCCATGGCCTGACCTTTCATAAGGGTGGCGATACCCGCCATTACCTCGACGACCTCTATTCCGCGCCTTACTTCGCCGCGGCTTTCTTCGAGAGTTTTTCCGGCTTCCATCGAGCACATTTTTACCAGGTCGTTAAACCTTTCTTCGAGAAGCGTTTTGAGTTTGAACATGTATCTGGCTCTCGTTACCGGCGGAGTGGCTCTCCATTCGGGAAAAGCTGCTTTTGCGGCCGCTATGGCCGCGTTCACTTCGGCGGTTTCGGACAGTTTGACCGTGCCTATTATTTCGCCCGTGGAAGGGTTGATGACGTTCTGGCTGACCTTGCCCTGGATCTCGACCCATTCCCCGTTCACGTAATTTTTAGCGACTTTGATTTCCATTAATTATTCCTCCATTATTTAACTGAGCTGAAAGCCTTATCGAGTATTTTTATCATGGTGTCGACGTCGCCCTTCGTTATGTTAAGAGGCGGCGTTATTCTTATAACGTTGCCGTACAGGCCGCCTTTTCCGATGAGAAGATGGTCTTTTTTTGTCTCTTCGAAAATTTTAAGGACCGCTGCGACGTTAGGCGTTTTTGACTTTCTGTCGGTGACGAGTTCTATTCCCTGCATAAGGCCCATTCCGCGAACTTCGCCTATTATCGGGTATTTTTCGTAGAGAGCCATGAGGTGCTGTTTCAGATAGTCGCCAACTACGGCGGCGTTCTGAGCGAGTTTTTCCTGTTCGATGTATTCGATGACGGCGAGGGCCGTAGCGGTTGAAACGGGATTTCCGCCGAATGTGCAGATGGTGAGGCCATTTATGCTGTCGGCGACTTCCGGCGTCGCAGCCGTCCAGCCGATCGGAAGTCCGTTGGCCATGCCTTTGGCGGAGGTCATTATATCGGGATCTACGCCGAAGTGTTCGATACCGAACCATTTATTTCCGGTCCTTCCCCAGCCGGTCTGAACTTCGTCCGCAATGAAGAGTCCGCCGTATTTTCTGACTATGTCGACGGCGACCTTGAAGTATTCTTTAGGAGGCGTTATGAAGCCGCCGACGCCGAGAATGGGTTCGGCTATGAAAGCGGCTATTTTACCGCATGTCTGGGTCTGGATGAGTTCCTCGAGATCGCGCGCGCAAGCCATGTCGCATGACGGATAGCTGAGGTGGAACGGGCAGCGGTAGCAATACGGAGCCACTGCGTGATGGATACCGGGCACCAGAGTTTTCGATATGCGCCAGGAGGCGTGCGCGGTCAGGCTCATGGCCAGGATCGAACGGCCGCTGTAGCAGTGCCTGAGGGCGATTATTTCCTGCATGCCGGTGTAGCGCTGAGCGGTAAGTATAGCCGTTTCGTCGGCTTCGGTACCGCTGCTTGTGAAGAAGCTCTTTTTAAGTTTGCCGGGCATTATCTTTGAAAGTTTTTCGGCCAGTTCGCCGGCGGGCGAAGTGGGATAAAGCGTCGAAACATGCTGGAGTTTTTTCAGCTGTTCGATCGTTTTATTGGTTATCGTTTCGTTGCAGTGGCCGAGCGAAACCGTGAGTATGCCGCCGAAAAAGTCGAGATATTTATTGCCTTCGGCGTCGAAAACGTAATTTCCCTTTCCGGAGACGAGCGCGAGAGGTTCCTGATAGTAGGTTATAACTGAAGGATATAAGAACTCTTTGTATTTTCCGACGATATCTTTGTTTGTTAACTTCGTTTCCATATTTCTCCTCGTAAAATTAATTTATTGACCATTCCGCTGGATCGAATTTTCTTCTTTTTACGTATTTTCCGTGGGTTTTTTCGCCCAGAAATTTATTGTCTTTAGCTATAAGTTTTCCGCGCGATACCGTCATAACTACCATGCCTTCAAGCGCGAAGCCTTCGTAAGAATTATAGTCGGCTTTGTAATGGCTTGTTTTGGAGGATATCACGTCTTTTCTGACGGGGTCGATGATCGTGAGATCGGCGTCGGCGCCTATGGCTATCGAGCCTTTTTCAGGGTACATTCCGAAAAGTTTGGCGGGGTTTGTCGATATAACTTCCGCGAATTTATTCCGCGATATTTTTCCTTTTTTTACTCCGTAAGAATAAATAAGGTTTACGCGGTCGCCGATCCCGGGCGCGCCGTTCGGGATCTTCGTGAAGCTTGAAAGGCCCATTTCTTTCTGGCCTTTAAAGTTGAAGGAACAATGGTCGGTCGCGATAACCTTTACGAACCCGTCCCTTATTCCGTTCCAGATGATGTCGTTGTTCTCCCCGTCGCGTAACGGAGGCGACATTACCCATTTCGCGGCTTCGAACCCGTTCTTTTTATATAGTTCGTTCGAAAGAAGCAGATATTGGGGGCATGTTTCAGCGAATACGACCTGGCCCGAAGCAAGAGCAGTTTTGATCTCGTTCAGAGCTTCCTTGCATGTCATATGGACCACGTAAAGCGGGACTCCCGCCATTTTCGCGAGCACGGCGCCCCTGTGAGTGGCTTCGCCTTCGGCTATGGCCGGGTGAGCAGTTTCGTGAAATTCCGGTGCTGTCTTTCCTTCGGCGACGAGTTCTTTGGTGAGATGATCGAGCATCTCGCCGTTCTCGGCATGAATGGAAACGAGCGCTCCGTGTTTTTTCGCGAGTTTCAAAACCTGTATGAACTCGCCGTCATCGACCATCAGCGCGCCTTTATAAGCGAGAAAGCATTTGAAGCTGGTTATTCCGTCAGCTATTACGGCCGGTATCTCGGACGCCACGCGTTCGTTATATTCCACGAGGGCTATATGGAAGCCGTAGTCCACTGCTGTCTTTCCCTCGGCTTTTTTATGCCATATGTTTACGGCGTCGGTGAGATTCTGGCCTTTGGCCGGTATGATGAAATCGATGAATGAGGTGGTTCCTCCGCATGCCGCGGCGACGGAGCCGCTTTCGAAATCATCCGCGGTCACCGTGCCCATGAAAGGCATATCGAGGTGAGTGTGGACGTCTATAGCGCCCGGGTATATCTCGAGGCCGGCCGCGTCTATCGTTTGATCTCCGGTCGCCGGCGTTATGTTTTCAGCAATCCCGACTATTTTTTCGCGTTCGATGAGGATGTCCGCTTTATATGTGTCGGAAGCCGTGCATATCGTTCCGTTTTTTATTACTACCGCCATTTCAACCTCCAGGATGAGTATTTTCCGGGGGTATGCCGTATAACTTTGATCCCGCTGATCAAGGGAGTAATTCGACGAGGTCTCCGTATGTTTCCGGGCGTCTGTCGCGGTAGAACTGCCACAGGTCGCGGACCTCGCGGATCTGGTCGAGATTGATGTCGGATATGAGAAGTTCGTCCTTATCTTCGCTCGCGGAAGCGATTATCTCGCCGCGCGGATTGACGAAGTAGCTCGAACCGTAGAATTTTCCGATCTTCCAGGGTTTCTCGACGCCTACGCGGTTTATGCAGCCCATGAAATATCCGTTGGCTACGGCGTGCGCGGGCTGTTCGAGTTTCCAAAGATATTGGGAAAGGCCGGCGACCGTTGCTGAAGGATTGAAAACTATCTCGGCGCCGTGAAGCCCGAGTATTCTCGCGCCGTCCGGGAAATGGCGGTCGTAGCAGATGTAAACGCCTACGTCGGCATAACGCGTTTTGAATACGGGGTAGTTGAGGTTACCCGGTTTGAAATAGAATTTTTCCCAGAAGCCGGCGACCTGAGGAATGTGGATCTTTCTGTATTTTCCGAGGATCGTTCCGTCGGCGTCGATGACCACGGCAGTGTTGTAATAAACTCCGGTCATAGCTTGTTCGTACATGGGAACGACGATGACCATTTTATATTTTTTCGCGTATTTGCACATCATGTCGGTTGTGGGTCCGGGTATGGTTTCGGCCGTTTCGAACCATTTGATCTCCTGTGAAGGGCAGAAATAAGGAGTCGAGAATATTTCCTGGAAGCAAAGGATCTGAACGCCTTTTTTGCCGGCGTTTTCGATAATGGGAATGTGTTTGTCGATCATAGCTTTTTTAATTTTTGCGATCGAGCCTTCGCCTTCCTGAACAGGTAAACCACACTGAATTAAACCACATTTTACTACTCTAGCCATTACAGATTACCTCCCCTTTCTATTTCTTGATTTCCGTGATGAGTGACGATTTTTTTTCGGCGATCTTGTCGAACGCCCTTTTTACTTCTTTGAGGTTGATCACCTTCGAGGCGTTTTTCAGGAACGCGACCTGTTTTTCGAGAATGAAAAGCGGAGCGCTTTTAGCCTCGAGGGCGGCCGTATCGATGGCGAAATCAGCCCCGTTTATCGCTTCGCAGGGCTCCATTACCAGCTCCGTTACGTTTTCCTGTAATATCATCTGAAGGTTCTTGCGGTTCTTTTCAGAGTCCGCGTTGAATTTTTTTAAAAATTCAAGGTCGGGGGCGTCAGGGTTTTTAAGCAATGAAGCGGTGAAATCCGCCGCTTTTTTTTCCTCGTCGATCGCGAACCCTAAAATAGCGCTGAATGATGCGAGTCCCATTATTACCTCCGGCTTATTTTTGATGAGTGTGAATGATCACATGGTAGTCATATAGACAAGTGTTTTAATTATACAAGATGGATTTTACTTTGTCAATTAAAAATGCTTAATATTATTTATCGATATAACACGATCATAAAAATAACGACTTTTGGCCGCGGCTAAAATCACGAATAAATTTAATTTGACTTTTGATTGCAAATGTGATATTATTTGCTAACAATTTTTTTCAACCGGTCATTTTTTACGATTTTATAATTCGTAATACTTAAATCCTATTGTGAAGCGAGGTGTTAGAATGCCTTCAGGAAAAAAAAGAAAACGCCACAAGATTGCCGTGCATAAGCGCAAAAAAAAGAGAAGAGCAAACCGCCACAAGAAAAAATTGAGATAATCAATGAATAATGAGAACTGTCTTTTTAAAAAGGCAGTTCTCATGATTTTTGAAAGGCTGAAAAATGAACAAGAGCCACTTTGAGAGCGAAGAATACCTTAACAGTTTCATAGATATAAATATTTCTCCGGCGCGCGTCATTCAAAAAAAGGGCGCGCTTTTAGAGCTTCCGGAATACCTCATGCCGATAGGCGATAAATTTGCGGTTATCACACGCCCCCGTCTTTACGAAAAATTTTTAAAATACGCCAGAAGATCGATCTGTTTTTCCGGCGACAATATTTTTTATGCAGGCCCCATATGCTGCCGGTCCGAATCTGAAAGGCTTTACGGCGAGATAGAAGCCGCCGGAGGAGCTGACGCCGTGATAGCTATCGGCGGCGGAACCGTAATGGATATAGCCAAGTTAACGGCCTATAATTTGCGCAAACAGCTTATAACCATTCCGACCTCGTCGGCGACGTGCGCCGCTTTTACGGCGCTTGCCGTTTTATATGACGGGAACGGCGTATTTTCGGAGTATGAGTATCTTAACAAAAACCCCGACATATGCGTGATCGAGCCGGAACTCGTCGCCGGGGCCGGCGCCAGGCTCTCCGCGGCCGGATTTTCAGATACCCTCGCTAAATTCGTGGAAGGCGAGTGGTCGTATTCGGGAAAGATCCGTGATTATTATTCAGAACTTGGCCTTGGAATAGCTTTTAAAATATACAACGAAATTATTTCGATAGGAAAAAGAGCTCTTGCGGATATCGAAGCAGGACTTTCGTCCCGCGAGGCGTTTGAAGCCATATCCTACAATATAGTCGCGTCCGGCCTTTCTTCCGGGATCTCGGGGATGAAGATATATCCCAATATAGCCCATTCAATTTCCAACGGCATAACGGCCGTATGCAACGGTCCGGATTTTTTAAAGGTCCTGCACGGCGAAGGGGTCGCTTTCGGAATGATGATCGGGAAACTTCTGATGGAGCGTGATCCGTTAAAAATAGAAGCTTTCCGCGAGATCCTGGTCTCGTTCGGTCAGCCGGTAAGTTTCAGCGGTTTAATGAAACTGGCCGGCATCACTATCAAAGACGAGGCGCATAAACTGGCGCTTATATCGAAAATAGTCGAAAAAGCCATGGACCGCCGCGAATCTATCCATGACATAACGAAGGTTTCGCCGGAACTTCTGACGCGGGCGCTCATCGAGTCGGATATCCGGGCGTGATCGCGGACCTATTTGACATTCGCTGTTTAATGTGTTAGAATAACAAAAAAATAAAGGCATGAAAAGCAGGATATGGAAACTATAAAAACAAGCTGGTATCCCGGACACATGGCCCGGGCTTTTTCTCTTTTTAAGAAGGAAGTGAAAAAAGCTCAGGTCGTAATAGAAGTTTTAGACGCCAGGATACCAAGAAGCAGTCGGAACACAAAATTTACAAGCCTTCTGGTCGGAAAAAAGAAGATAGTCGTTCTTAATAAGATCGATCTCGTTCCGCGTGCCGGCCTTCGGGCATGGGAAAAAAAGATAACATCCGAAGAGGACGCTTTCGTCGTTTCATCTAATCTGACCAGGGACAGTTCGGCCGTTGACAGAATAATGGCATGCCTTAACGAACTCAAAGAAGCCCTTTTAAAGAAAAAAACAAAGATAGGCATTAATACCGCGTTTTTAAAGATAGTCGTCATAGGCATTCCTAACGTTGGAAAGTCAACTCTTATAAACAGGCTTGTCGGCAGAAACCGTACCAGAGTTGGTAAAAAGCCCGGAATAACGCTCGGCCCTCAGTGGATATCGTTCGGGTCGAATTTCGAGCTTCTCGACATGCCCGGAATACTTGAACCGAATCTCGACGACAGCAGCGCGGCGGAAAAACTTTCCATGACCTACGCGGTTTCTGACAAGGTCATAGATCCTTATGTAATAGCCTTCAAGCTCGTGGATATAATACGCGCCATTCATCCGTCGAATGAGCCGGAGAAAAAATATCCGCTTTTCAAAAAAATCGCAAGTTACGCTAACGGACACGAGGCGTTAGACGATATGGCCTCTCATTTCAATCTGGTTATCCAGGAAGGAAAGGCTGATCTTCACAGGACCGCGTGTAAACTATTGAAGGATTATCGTGACGGGCTCGTCGGCAGATTCATTTTAGACGAACTCGAAAAACCTTCCGGCGGTAGTGTTTAATTTATGATAACAGACAATCTGATCAAATATTTGTCCTCTCTTTTTTCAAAAAATAAAGACAGGTTCGAAATGGCTAAAGGCCAGTCGAAACTGCCTGACGCTCCGCCGGCCCGCGGAGGCGGAAACACGGCGCGAATAATAAAATGGGGCCTTTTTTACGTTATTCTCGTGCTTCTTCTCTCTGTCCAAAACTACGTTCCAAAGTCGGTTCCTAAGCTCAACGAAGTTGCCAGGTTTGACGTCGTCGCGCCTTATTCGATAAAAGTGATAGACGAAAAAAAGACCGAAGATGTCAAAGACGAGCTCATAAAATCGGTCCGCGATAAATATAAACTTGATAAAAGCGTGATGCAGAAGATCTTATCGGATACCGAAAACATTTTTTCATCGATAAAGGCGGCCCGCGAAGAAAATCAAAAAGTGAAACTTTCGGACGACCAGATCGAGAAACGCATCGAAAAACTTCAGCTGTCGTTTAACGCTTTTAAGGACTCCCTTTCGTTCACGCCGGATAATCTCGAAAAATCCCAGAAGGGCCTGAACAAACTTTTCGAAAATATAATGTCCATAGAAATACCCGCCGATAAGATCCAGGCCGCTAAAAGCGAAGCCGGGCTTAAAACTAAGACGATGCCTTATGACGAGGATATTCAGAAATTCATACTGGATCTTTTCGAACACAACATAAGGCCTAATTACGTTTACGATAAAGACGCAACTCAAAAACAGCGCGACAAACTGGTCGCCGGCGCCGTCCCCGTTGAGAGGCATATAAAGGAAGGCGAAATAATAGTCCGCCACGGCGAGATCATAAAGAACGAACATATTGAAATGTTCAATAAATTCAATTTTTACGAATCCCGCCAGAATCCGTGGCTCGCCATTTTAAGTTCCGCTCTTATATCATTTCTGGCGATAATCGTCGTTATAATCTATCTCATTCAGAATAAAAACGAAATATTCAAACAGGAAGGGCTTCTGACTATGATGGCGCTTATAGTGCTTTCAATTCTGGTCATAGCCAAACTTGTCGCGTTCGTAAGCGTCGACGGTAACGCCCTGTCCTCCGCGGCGCAGTCTGAAACGTCCTTCATTTCGCCCTATATAGTTCCGATAGCCGCCGCGGCCATATTGATAGCTCTTCTGGTCGATACCAAGCTCGCTTTCATAATAAACATAATCGTCGTTATATTCGTCGAAATGATACTCGGGCACAATAACCTTAATTTTTTGATCGTCAACATAATGAGCGGCACCGTTGCCATATTGAACGTCAAAAACGTCAATCACAGGACCGATCTCACGAAAGCCGGCATAATGGTCAGTTTTACCAATATATTTTTAATAACGGCTTACGCGCTTCTTGACTATGACAGCGTCAACACAGGTTACCGTTCCAGCGTTATGAAGGACGCCGTATGGGGATTTTTTAACGGCTTCATTTCAGCGATATTCGCCATAGGCCTTCTTCCTTATCTTGAAAGCATTTTTAAAGTTTCGACCTCGATGCGTCTGCTGGAACTTTCCGACCTTAATCAGCCTCTGTTAAGACGGCTTCTTCTCGAAGCGCCCGGAACTTATCATCATTCTATGATCGTCGGGAACCTGGCCGAGGCGGCCGCTAAAGATATAGGCGCGGACGCGCTTTTGTGCAGAGTCGGCGCTTATTACCATGACATCGGAAAATTAAAACGCCCGCTCTTCTTCATAGAGAATCAGAATTGCGGCCAGAATATTCACGACAATATAAAACCGCATCTTTCCGCGAGGGCGATAATGTCCCACACGAAGGACGGATATGAGATAGGCCTCGAAAACCAGCTGCCGCAGGAAATACTCGACGTTATAATCCAGCATCACGGCACCAATCTTATAACATATTTTTTCTCCAAGGCTTTAAACGCGGCTAACGCCGAAACTAAAGACGAGCACGTCGAAGAAGAATACCGCTATGCCGGTCCGCGCCCGCAAAACCGCGAGGCCGCCATAATACTTCTCGCCGACGCCATAGAAGCCGCGTCCCGTACGCTCACCAAGCCGTCCGTATCCAATATCGATACGCTGGTCAAAAGAATAAAGAACGAAAGGTTCAATGACGGCCAGTTCGACGATTGCAATATAACCCTTAAGGACCTTGAAAAAATATCCGCTACTTTCGTGAAAATAATAGCGGGCATGTATCATTCCAGGATAGAATATCCGGCCGAGGAAAAAGCGAAAAAACATTTGCAGCATCCGGCTCCGTCGCCCCAGCCTGAAAAACAGGAACAGGCGTCGCCTCAAGCTGTGAACGATTTATGCCAGACTCCCGCCGCGTGCGAAACGGCCGCGGTCGACAGCGCCCTGATAAGCGAGAAGAAAACGAATGAAAATTGAAATAATTGAACGAACAAGGAAATTTTCCATTAATAAAGCCTGTGTCAGAAGAATAACCGCGCTGCTTTACGGCTATTTTAAAATTCCGGCGGCGTACGAAATCTCTTTTTATTTCACGGGCGCGGACCATATTCAAAGGCTTAATTCAGAGTTCCGGGGAAAGGCTTCGCCGACCGACGTGCTTTCGTTTCCGATGAACGAAGAGGGCGAGATAGATCGCGAAAATGATATTTCCTCAGGCATTCCGATGCCCCTCGGCGACATAGTTATCTGTCCGGGATTCGTTCTCGAAAACAACGCCTGCGGCGACTGGGAAAAACTTCCATACGAGCTTTTTTATCTTCTGGTCCACGGATTCATGCACCTTATCGGGTACGATCACAAGGACGGCCGTTACAAAGGTTCTAAAATGGAATCTGACACTTCGAAGCTTCTTAAAACGATCGATTTCACTAAAGAATATCGGCCGCTGGTAAAAAGGAGACTATCGTGACGCCCCCGCCGCCGGTTGCCTCTTTCATGGGCACGTTCGACCTGGTTTTACTTTTAGGATGCCTTTTTATGCTGTCCGGTTTTTTTTCCGGGTCGGAAGGCGCGATATTTTCTCTCGGCCAGACCCGTCTTAAACGCCTGGAGGAACTTGGATACCGTTCCGCTAAATATATATCCAATCTTTTGAGCGACCCTGAAAAACTTCTTATAACCATTATTTTTGCTAATCTTTTCGTGAACACTCTCATAACTTCGATCACGACGATAGTGTCCATCGATGTTTCAAGGAGCTTTTTATTCCCGGAGCAGTGGGGAGTAACTATCGGCACGGTGATCACGACTTATTTTCTTATATTGATAGGTGAAGTTACGCCGATAAACCTCGCGGTGCATTTTTCGGAACCGTATTCCCGAATTGCTTCTTATCCGATATATTTTTTGACTTTTGTATTTTCGAAGATCATTCCGCTCATCCCGGTTATCAAAAGCGTTACGAAATTAATTATGCCTTTATTTGGAATTATAGGCCAGCCGGCGACGACTGCGGAAGAGCTTAAATCGGCTATATCGATAGGCGAAAGAGAGGGTATGATCGAGCCTCACGAAAAATTCATGATCCATAGCATATTCGAATTCGGTAATACCATAACCAAGGAGATCATGACGCCGAGGCCCGATATGGCGTGCATAAAATCGGACTGCATGATCGAAGGCGCGTTCAAAGCCTTCAAGGAATATGGATATTCGAGGATACCAGTATATGAGAATTCTCTCGATAATATCATAGGCATCGTTCACGCCAAGGACCTGACCGCATTTCTGAAGGAAAAAAAGAGCCAGACCGCCCCTATAAAGACGATCCTGCGCCAGGCTTATTTCGTTCCTGAAACGCAGAATATCGACTCTCTTTTAAAGGAACTTCAGCAGCACAAAATACAGATGGCCATAGTCGTCGATGAATACGGCGGAACGGAAGGGCTTGTGACGATGGAGGACGTGGTCGAGGAGATAGTCGGCGAGATCATGGACGAACATGACGAGGAAGAAAAATTATATGAAAAACTCGACGCTATGACTTATAAAGTGGACGCGAAGATCCCGGTCGTCGATTTCAATAAACTTATGGATTCTGAAATTCCTGAGGAACTCTTTGACACTCTGGGCGGGCTTTTATACGACATACTCGGGCATGTTCCGTTCACGGGCGAGGAAGCCGAGTTTGAGAATCTCAGTTTCAAAATAATACAGATTGAGGGAAAAAGAATAAAGAAGGTCATAGCCAGAAAGAAGCCGAAACCGATATCGGATGGAGTTTCCGAACCGGATCCGGCGATATGATATTTTTATTTAAGGACAGCATATGTTTATATTTATTGTAATAATTTCAGCGGTGGTTTCGATAATGATGCTCGCCTTTTTCGCGGCGGCTGAAGTGGCCGTCCTATCCGTTAATAAAAGCCGGATAAACCTGCTTGCCGAAGGCGGCGGAGGCATATTGAACGCCAAGATCATGAATGAACTTTTGAAGGAACATGAAATGGTCATATCGGCGATGCTGCTCGGCGTTAATTTTTCGATAATTTTCGGAACGACGGTGACAACGCTCGTTCTTAAATACGCGGTAGGAGATTCAATGGCCGTGCTTATAACCACGCTTGTAATGCCTCCGCTTTTTCTGGTTTTCGGCGAACTCATACCTAAAAAACTGGCGCGTCTTAACGCCGATACCTTCGTCCTTAAATACGTAAAGGTCATAAGATTTTTTTACAATAATTTTTATTTCATAATAAAACATTTCAATTTTCTTTTAAATTTTATAAAAGGCGTCATAAAAGCCACCGGAAAAAAGAATCTTACCATGACCAAGGAAGAGATACAATACTTAATAAAAATGAGCGAATCCGAAGGCGTTATAAAAAAGACCGAAGGCAAGATGATAGATTCCGTTTTCTCCTTCAACCAGATGCACTTGAACGACGTTATGACTCCCCGGAACGACGTTATCGCCATACAGTTCGGCGCCACGCTTAACGATGCTATCGATCTTTGCGTCAGAGAAGGATTTTCAAGGATACCGGTTTACGAAAAGAACATCGACAATATAATGGGATTCTTATATGTTCTCGATCTCATACAGCATTCCCAGAACCTTGAGGGAAAGACCATAAAAGATTTTATAAGGCCGGTCCTTTTTTCGCCTGAGACGAAAAAGATAGGCATGATGCTTCGTGAAATGCAGAAAACCAAGATCCATATTTCCATTGTGGTCGATGAATACGGCCAGACGGCCGGACTTTGCGCTATCGAAGATCTGGTGGAAGAGATAGTCGGCGAGATCCGCGACGAGTATGACGTGGAGGAACCTGAAATGGTTAAGATAAACGAGAACGTATATCTAATCAACGCCATGATGGACATCGAGGACGCGGCGAGCGAACTCGGGCTGGATCTTTCGGAAGTGGAACTCGAGGACGTAAAAACGCTCGGCGGCTTTGTGATAAGCCTTCTTGGCAGGATACCCAAACCCAAGGATTCCGTAATGTTCGGAAACGCCCGTTTTATAGTTGAAAAGATCGATAAACACAGAATAAGACAAGTTAAGGCTGTTATTAAAAAGTCTCAGGCCCAGACGGAGGAAACAAGCAATGTCCCAGCCGGCAAATAATTTCAAATCGGGATTCGTCGTGGTGATAGGCATGTCATCGGCGGGCAAATCAACTTTTATAAACGCCGTGGTCGGAGAAAAGATCTCGATCGTTTCGTCCAAACGCCAGAGCACGCGGACCCCGATGCGCGGCATTTATACCGACGATAAAATGCAGGCCATATTCGTAGATACGCCCGGATATTTCACTCCAAAAGACAAGCTGGAAGAATATATGCTCAACTCCATGAAAAATTCCATCAATGGAGCGGACGTTTTAATGCTTATGGTCGATATCACGGTTCCGATCAGGTCGGTGCCCGCCGAATTCATAGATATCGCCAAAAGGTCGAAGCTTCCCAAGATACTCGTTATTTCCAAGATAGATAAAGTTTCGGACTTTAAAATATCTGAAAATATGGAACTTTTAAATCTCTCGACATATTTCGACGAGACCATAGCCGTTTCCGCGGTGAATAAAATGAACATCGAGAAGGTCAAAGCGGCCATATACGAACGGATGGCCTATGGCCCGATGCTCTATCCGGAAGATGAACTTACCGATGTCAGCTCGCAGTTCATAATATCCGAGATAGTCCGTGAATCGATATGCGACATCACGCACGACGAGATCCCTTATTCCGTCGCGGTCAGCTGCGACGAACTTACCGAGCGTGAAAGCCGTAAATACTATATTTTTTGCACGATATTCGTCGAGCGCGAGTCTCAAAAAGGAATAATAATAGGCAAGAGCGGCCTTGGCATAAAAAAGGTCGGGACCAGGTCGCGGGAACTCATTGAAAAGGTCCTGGAAATAAAATGCTTTCTCGAACTCAAAGTTAAGGTCGTCGATAAATGGCGCAAGAACGACCGCTTTTTGAGGATGCTCGGTTATTACGTTGACCGGAGCGATTCATGACAGGGGGGCTTTGATATGCCTGAAGAACCGTCAGTCTCAACAAGCGACGAATGCGTCGTTCTCAAGTCCATGCAGTATCGTGAAAGCGACCGCATAGTTACCATTTTTTCAAAAACATACGGCAAAACCAATATACTCGCCCGCGGCGCCTGCAAGCCGAATTCCAGGCTGTCGGGCTTCACCGATTCGCTTTCCATACTTGAATACGTTCCGAAAACCACCCGGACCTTCACGCTTATGACGCAGCCGCGCATTTTATCGCCGCTTTTTCACATTAAGGAGATGGGAAAATCCTTCTTTCAGGCTTTTTCGATATGCGAACTGGTGCTTCGCGCGGCCGAACAGGATAATCCGATGCCGCTCATATATGAAGCCCTTAAAAACACTCTTATCGTGATGGACCTTATGGAAAGTCCCGACGGATCCGCCACTGAAAAGGCGGTCCTTAAATTCAAGCTTTTTTTTCTTAACCGCGCGGGTTTCGATATAAACCACGACCACTGTTCCGGATGCGGGAAAAAAATGGACCCGGCGCTTTTTTTCTATGACGCCGACCGGGGCGCGGGCATCTGTTCGCGATGCGCGATAGGCAGGCCCAATCTCTATGAAATGTCGAAGATAATAAAGACGCTTCTTTATTTTTCGCGGACCTCCGACCTCAAACAGATCATAGATTCGGAATATTCTCAATATGAAATAAGCCAGGCTTCCTCGGTCGTCCGCCACCACATAAGAGCGAACCTGCATATTTCGCTCGCGTCCGAGTCTATGCAGGAACAGTAATTTATTGACTTATTTATTTTTTTAATATATAATCTCATCATATTTTCAGTTGAAAAAAATGAAGGGGTGCGTTCTTGTCTTTAAACAGAGACTCCGTGTTTTTAACCCTCGAAAATTTTATAGACCCTAACTGGAACAAACGCCGCGAAACAAGCGAAAAGTTGGTCGCCGAAGCGACGGGAGATCCGGCCGGAGCCAGAGAGGTCGCTTTCGCGGTTTCCGACAAACTTGAACTCTGCCGTGAAACAAGGGCTGAGGCCGACTATAAGAACATACTGTACTGGTCTCTTAAAACTATCGGCGCTATATCCGATTCTGAGGAATGCTGCTCGGTCTTATCGGGCGTCGTAAAAGATATGACGCTCAAGGATAAATACCGCGAGATCGCCATGAACGAGCTTATGCGCTTTTCATACAGGACCAATTTCAGGAACGAACTGATAAATTTTCTGTGCGACCCCGACTGGAAGATAAGGCAGCTTTCCGCGCGGCTTCTTGAAACTTTTCCGGCTTCCGAAGTTTCCGGTTTCCTCATATCCGACTTTCACGGCCTCACGAACGACGACGTGATCTACTGGGTCCTTCAGATCATAGCCCATCAGATGCGCGACGAAGCCCTTACTTTTTTTGAAAGTACGCTTTATTCTTCGCCCACCAACACAAAGCTTTACGTTCTTCTGGCGTTAGCCGAAATACATACCGACAGATCCTTCAAAATCATCGTGGACTGCTTCGACGATCCTTCGTACATGATAAGGACCCAGGTCCATCAGATAATAGAAAAAAACATAAGAGTGTGCGCTAAATACGTTCACAACTTCGCTTATTCGACCGATTTCAGGACCAGGTGCGAGGCCCTCAAATTCCTCATTAAATCTATGGACCCCGAATATCAGAACATGATAACCCGTATGGTCACTCAGGGAACTACTGAAACCAAGATCCTCGGCCTTATTTCGCTCGGCGACGTCGGCGAAAAACTTGCCGCCGATTTCATATACGACCGTTTTTCGGACGATTCCTGGTATATCAGAAATTTCGCCGCATCCATAATGAGTAAATACGGTTCGCTCGTCTGGAAATATCTGCTCGAAAAATATAAGGCCGAGAAGAATTCGAATAACCGCTACTGGATACTCGTGTGCCTTAAAAATATAATAAACACTAATTCGGACGCCGATATCCACGACCTTTCGGCTATTTTCAAATATTCCAAAAAAAGCGAAAAGCTTCAGATCCTCGACGTCATAAATAATTTCGCCGAAACGGTGTTCACCGATGAATTGCGCATTGCCGCGGCGGATTTCATGGTATCGGCGCTCGGGGATATAAAATGGATCGTGCGCAAAGAGGCGTCGGTCATGCTTCAAAAGCTGCCATGCGGCCTTTTGAATAAATGCATAGCTAAATATCCCGACCTTACCTCCGATCAGAAATTCTGGCTCAATATTGTGGAAAAAGGCATGAACGTTTAAATTTATGCAGCGCTTGATCGACACTAAAATCTCCGTCCTGATACTGATCTGCCTTTCATTTTTCATTTCTTCCTGCGGCACCGACGGGATGACCGACAATTTCTTCGGCAAAAAGACTGATGAATTGCCCGCCGCCTCCGCCGGCGCGTGGAAAACCATCAACGATAACGATTACTTCAGGTATGAAATGAAGTCGCCTTCCGGCGCGCTTGATATACTTGTGCCGTATCTGGCTTTTATCGACGTTATAAACTTCAATAAAGTAAGCGTTATGAAATACGACGAATTTGAATGGAAATTTCTCGGCCCGGCGAATGCCGTGTCACCTGAAAATGCAAGCTATCTTTCATTTCTAATTTACAGGCATGATCCGTATATCGCCTACTGCGACGGTTCGAACGAGAACCGTCTTACCGTGCTTCGATTCAACGGGGAGCAATGGACGAACATGGGCCAACAGTACATTTCACCGGGTAAGGCGACATATTCAGCCATCGCGATGGAAAACACCATTGAGATGTTCGCCGCTTTCTGTGACGGCACCGATAACGACAGGACGGTCGTTATGAGATACTACGCCGGTATCTGGCAGCGGTTGGGCGATAAAGTGTCGACCGGCAGTTCGTCTAACGTTTCCCTTGCCGCCTATGACGGCGTGCCTTATGTCGCTTACGTAGATAAAGCCGCCGGCGGAAAGATAAGAGCGTATAAATACAACGGCTTATCGGCTAAATGGGAAAGTATCGGAAACACATGGATCGCCGGCGACTATTCAAATTATCCGTCTATAAAGGTTTCTGACGGAGCTCCGTATCTCGCGTTCACGGACGGGCCTAACGACTCGCGCGCGGCCGTTATGAAATATAACGGCACGGCCTGGGAGAATATCGGCAAACCCTGGGTATCGGCCGGACCCGCGACCTATACCGATCTTTTCATTTATAACGGCACGCCATATCTTACTTTTTGCGATCATACCAGCGGCCAGCGCGCCGCGGCTGTCAAATTCGAAGGAACCTGGAAAAATATAGGTTACGACCAGCTTTCGCCCGATAAAGCGTCTGACATGTTCATCCGCGTTTCCGATCACGCCATGCCGTACGCCGGTTATATCGACAAAACGGACAAAAACAAACTTGTATTCAGAAGATTCGAATAATTTTATCTTGACAATTTCAGCTAAATTTAATATTATTTTAAAACTTTATCAGGGACGCAAATTTAAGTATAAACAATAAAAAAATATTTGGGAGGTAATTATGGCTGATGATCCAAACATCAACCACGACCCGTTCGCGAATGAAGCGCCGGACCAGGCTAGAGAGAGCTGGGGTTCGAAACTCGGGCTGATACTTGCCATGGCGGGTAACGCTATAGGCCTCGGCAATTTTTTGAGATTCCCCTGTAAAGCCGCGTCAAACGGCGGCGGCGCCTTCATGATACCTTATTTCATCGCTTTCATTCTTCTGGGTATTCCTATCATGTGGATCGAGTGGGCCATGGGAAGGCTCGGCGGCAAGCACGGACACGGAAATATACCGGCCGTTTTCGACAAGCTCTGGAAAAATCCGGTTTCTAAATATATCGGAGTTCTCGGCGTAACGCTTCCGCTTTTAATAGTAATTTATTACAACTATATCGAATCATGGACGCTTTCATACGCGTATTTTTCGGTTTCCGGAAAATATGACCAGATAAAAAGCCGCGACGGTATGGCCGCGCTTTTAGACGGCTATACCGGAAAGACCCAGAAAAATTATGCTTTCGCCGGACCTTCCGGTATAGACCCGAACGCGGCCGCTACGAAAGAGGTCAGCGTTCCGTTCGGAAAATTCTACGGTGACGGAGCTTATAAGTTCGATTACAATTTCGTTACCGCGGGCGGGAAAAAACTTTCAGCCGCGAGTGAATTTTCCGTTATCACCGTTGCTGAAAACCTGAAAAAAGCGGCAGCGTCGATAGCGCTTCCGCCTGAAATAGCGTCTATTACACCGGCGCCCGGCGAGATAATGGCCGCCGCTCCGAAAGAGATAAAATTCGTTTTCAACGAGCCCGTAAAACAAAGCGACTATAATATCAGCGTAACATGGGACAACATATATTACGACGGCCTCAGGATCGCGATGTTTTTTTTCGTGATCACTTTCCTGCTTAACATATACGTAATGTACCGCGGCGTGGAAAGCGGGATAGAAACGCTCGCCAAAATAGGCATGCCGATACTTTTTGTTTTCGCGATAATACTCGCGATAAAAGTTATGATGCTTGAAACCCGTGCCGGAAGCGTGCTTGAAGGCCTTGGTTTCATGTGGAATCCCGATTTCAAGGCGCTTACGAGCAGCAAAATATGGCTCGAGGCCGCCGGCCAGATATTTTTCACTTTGAGTATCTGCACGGGCGCCATCCAGACATACGCGAGCTTTTTGAAGGACAGCGATGACATAGCGCTGACCGGATTAACGACGGCCGCAACCAACGAATTCGCCGAGGTCATCCTTGGCGGTTCTATCGCGATCCCGGCTTCCGTCGTGTTTTTCGGCGCGGCTGAAACGGTCAACATCGCTAAAGAAGGCGCTTTCAACCTCGGGTTCTGTTCGATGCCGATAGTTTTTACGCAGATACCTTTTGGACACATTCTCGGCGCCATGTGGTTCGGCCTTCTATTTTTCGCCGGGATCACATCCTCAGTCGCCCTGGCTTATCCGGCGATAGTCTTTTTAAAGGACGAACTTAAGCTCACTCACGGAAAAGCAGTGTCTGTTGTGGGCGGTTTAATGTTCGCCGCCGCGATCCCGGTCATAATATATTTCGACCGCGGATTTCTCGATGAAATGGATTTCTGGGCCGGCACATTCGGCCTGGCCGTATTCGGATTCATCGAACTGGTTTATTTCTGCTGGATATTCGGTATGGATAACGCGTGGGAAGAGATGCACCACGGCCACAGCATGAAGATACCGCGCATCTTCTACTACGTAATGAAATATGTGACGCCTTTATATATATTGGCGCTTATCCTCGCGTGGGGCTATCAGGACGGCTACGGAATACTCATGATGACCGGTCAGCCTGCTCAAAATATAGGCCCGCTCTGGGGAGCGCGAATATTGATGGTCTCAATAGTGATGGCCTTCATCGTTCTGATAAAATTGGCGTGGGATAAAAAAAGGCAGGTGAGCGCGTAATGATAACCGCAACTGGATGGATCTTCATGATCGCGAGCTGGGGCCTCGTTATTTTCCTCACTTTTTTCAGTTTTCACAAAACCCTTAAGATCGAAGCTGAAAAGAAGAAACAGAAATAAAATGAATAAGTTTTAACAAAAAAAGTTCCGGAGAAAATATTTTCTCCGGAACTTTTTTGTTTTTTAAAATTATTTTTTGGTGCATTATACTAAGGGGAGCGCTTTAGAGTTTACGCTTTTCAGAGATAAACCAAGGCTTTTATTGAAGTGCGTATTGTAATTAATGTAAGCTATTTGATAAAATCGGCGGCGTAAGCAAGGGCACAGAAATCGTTTTAAGCGGATGCGATCTCTATTTATTTTTGAATTCTATTTCAAGTTCCTCGAGTTTCTTTTCGGACGGAACTCCGGTCTCGCTCCAACCGCGTATGCGGTAGTAATCGGAGAGAATAAGGCCCATATCCGGAAGGTTTTCGGCGGCCTTTCCGCTTCCGCGTTTTTTCGTGAAAAGCCTCGGCGGGAGAATATCGTCTTTTCTTGATATTCCGAGGCGGCAGTTTATAAGCCTTTTTTCGTTGAACATGCGCTCGCCCGCCTTAAGCATTAGGGCGGGCGAAAAATTATCGCCCGTTATGAAGCTGGCCCAGCGCGCGATCTCTTTGATGGATACGCCGGCCCGGGGAAGGAACTTGCATATCCCGAGCGGGTTCATTATCGATATGAAATTCTGCATTGTTATAGCTATCGCGGCGGCGCTCTCCGAGTCGTTGGTCACCGTTTCCGGAAGGCCTATGCCTTCATAAAAACGGCCGTAGCCGAGCGTGTAGGAAAGAGCTTCAAGGTGGCAGGCTCCGCGGTTAGCCGTCGCGTAGTTAGCCGCCATGCTGTAGAAGGCGCGCGGGTCGTGCATCGGAAGCTCCATCCCTTTGACGTGTATAGCGTATTCGGAGGAATTTTTGCCGATCATTTTTGAAGCCTCGCGCACTCCCATGGCGAGTATCTTTCCGAGGCCCTCGCTTTTAGCCATCTGTTCGAGAAGGAGCATCACCATTTCACCCGAACCCCAGCCGGTTTTTACGCCGGGCAGGTCCTCGGACGTCAGAATGTTATTTTCGAAGCATTCCATGGCGAAGGCGATGGCGGATGACGCTGATATCGCGTCAAGTCCCATCCTGTCGCAGTATTCGCAGGCCGCGCATACCAGGTACGGATCGTCGTTGGATATAAGCGAGGAAAATCCTGCGGCGCCTTCGTACTCGGGGCTGTGAGAGCGGAGGTTTCCGTATTCGGGGTGGATGATATTCATGAGCTTTCCGCAGCCTATGGGGCATGAATAGCAGGAGTAGTGCTTATCGAAGGTAAGTTTGATTATCTGCTGGCCGGAAACGGCGTCGACCGACGATTCGAATGAGCCTTCGCGCCAGTTTTTTACCGGAAGATTTCCGTGAGCCTCGGAATTTTTCATTCCGCCGGCGGTGCCGAATTCATGAAGAGATTTCGATTTTTCTTTGATGGCCGGCATTATTTCGCGAAGATCGGCCGCGAGCGCGTCGAGATTTTGTATATGCTGTTTTGAATTTCCGATCGCTACTATAGCTTTAAGATTCTTCGATCCGAAAACCGCTCCCATTCCGCCGCGGCCCGCCGATCTGGCGTTTCTGCCCTCCGAAATAATGGAGGCTGTTTTCACCCTGTTTTCGCCGGGCGGGCCAATGCAGATAACCCTGGCGTGGTTTCCGTGTTCGGCGCGTATGGTCTCGTCCGTTTCGAAAGTATCTTTTCCCCACAGGTGCGACGCGTCCTTGAAGTCGATGTTGTTTTCGTTCTGTATTATGAGGTAAATGGGATTTCTGGACCTGCCGAGAAGTATTATTCCGTCGTATCCGGTAGCCTTGAGTTCGTGCGGAAAAAATCCTCCGACGGTGGATTCGTTCCATATTCCGGTAAGCGGGGATTTTCCGCACACCGACATCTTGCATGCGGTCGGAAATGGCGTTCCTGCAAGCATTCCTGTGAAGATCAGAAGCGGCGCCTCGGCCGAAAGCGCGTCGTGTTTGACGTCGAAATATTTTAAAAAGTAGTACGCGGCGTATCCCGAGCCGAGAAAATGAGTCCCCGCGATCTTCGGGTCCACAAGCACTTCACGGTAGGACTGCATTCCGAGATCGATCTCGAGAAGCTTGCCGTTATATCCGAACGCCATTTATTTATTGCCTCCGGCTTTCGGCGCTTCGAGCGTATGGGTCGTTGAAGTTCCGCCGAGGTTCTGTGACTTGACGGATCTGCCTTCGATCTTGAATTCGAGGATGATCTGGCGTATGTTCCCATGCCGCTGGGCCGGAGCGCCGCTTACGCCGCAGAAAGCCTTGTTGATGAACGGCGAAAAGTCCTCGACGAAAAAACTGACCGTATAAGTTTTTCCTGCCTCGGGCCTTCTGAATATGTAGTCCGGATATACGAAGATCTTTTTCGCGGCGTCCTCGAATTTCAAATTGTCGGGGGCGCTTTCATCGCCTATGTTCCAGCTTTCATATCTCATGATGCTTTCATCGTCCTTATCGTTCACGCCGTCCATGGGGGTCGAAATCCCGTATTGGCCGACCTTTCTGGCTTCCACCGGCTTCATGATGACGTTCTTGTTGATATTATCGTATGCGACCATGTCAAATATCAGACGCACGTCCTCGCTTATGGTCAACGCCTTGAGGTATTCGTCGTGTCTTTTGGGGTCGTTCAGCTTAAGCCATTTCATTATGTCGGTGTCGTCCTTGTAGCTGAAGTGCCAGACGTCGGAATCTACTTCGGGGTGTATGTCGTTGTATGAAAAATAAGGTTTTTTAGTGGTATCGGCGTTCTCTTCCTTTAAGACGTCGGAATTAGGGATAGTGAAAACGGTCGTTTTGTTCGTTTCCGTATTGGTAACTGAAAGAACGGGCGTAGGAAGTATGTCGTCGTAGGGAATTATGTCGATTATGTCGGTAAAGACCGAGCATTTATTGAGTTTGTCGGCGCCGTATTTATCCTGGAACGCCTTGAGCATTATCGGTTCGTTCGTGTTAAGTTTCGCGATCCTGATATTTCCTGAACAATCTGAAACCGCCGCCGCTATTCTGAGCCGGCGCTCGTCTACGATCCCGTATGATTCAGAGTTGGCTATATGGTCGTTGTAACTTTGTTCGTCGCTGAAAGCCATATTGGAAAGTGAGGCGAAATGGGGGTTTATGATGGTGGCGTCCTCATTATTTTCCATCTTTTCGATGACCTCTTCGAGAGCCTTTATGGGGCCTGAAATGACGAAAACCGTGCATGCCTTGTCTTTGTTGACAACGATCCCGTTCTCTATTTTAATATCTGAGATCTGGTCGGGTTCGTCGGCGGCCGCCTTGTGGGACTCGGCGTTCTTAACGGTGCATGTCCAGCCTTTATCGATAAGTTTATCCAGCCAGATAGGTCCGATCCAGCGGAAATTTCCGTCCGGGGTCGATTTGGGTGAAAAGTTGGGTTTGACGGTTTCTCCTATAGTTTTATCGAGCTTGGAGAGCCCGGTCGCGGCAGGGTCGGATTCCTGATAATAGGTATGATAAGCTTCGACGAAAAGAGCCATGTCGGGTTTCGTGGTCCCGAATTTATAGCCGTTTTTTTGAGTTCCGTTGAAATAGCTGTTGTCTTTTATGTAAAATTCGAGATTGGCCGGATTTTTAGACGGAGCGTTCCTGGGATGCTTGAACTTCCAGGCTTCGGCTTTCTCGTTGAATTCGGAGATCTTATGGCCGGTCGTTGCGAAAAGCGCGGGGACGTTGAAATAGATCGCGTCCGGGGGAGTTTCGTCGAAGACCAGTATCTGATTTACCTCAAGCGCGTAACACCAGTGGTTGGTGGTGTTTCCGGCGAGGTCGGCGAGCTTGTATTCGATGATGGCGAATATCGTGAATTTTATTGAAGTGGGGTCCGTCGGAAATGAAAATGTCATGTCCTGTTTATATGTGTCGGGCACGGCAACGCCGTCTGAAACGACCTTGGATTCGTCCCAGTGAAAAAGCGCGGCCGAATAAGCAGTGCATTTTATGTCCTTGTAATCGGCTGAATTAAGGCCGTCAATGCCGCTTCTTTTTTTGAAGCTGTCGGCTCCGCCGGAGTAACTGAACTCGAAAGAAAGGTTCGTGCCGGCCGGTATCTTTATGTCGGCCGTGGGAAGGCTGCCGTTGACCTTTACGTTCAGAGGGGTCTGGCTGACGGGTTTTCCGTTCGCGCTCAGAGGCATATAGTCGTTAACGGTGAATCTGGCGTCAAGATTTGGAATTACGGCTTTCAGGTCGCCGACTTCCTGCGCGGCGTTGGCGTAGTTTGACGTCTGGGCATAAGAACCGGCCGGAAGCGCAAGGGAGAGGACAAGGGCGATTAAAAATAAGAACACCGTTTTTTTAGCCATGTTTACCACCTCTTAAATTTATTTTATGATCATCGCAATTCGAAAAAATGAATGCGCGCTTTCAGTGGTTTTACCGCAGGGGGGCGCGCGCAAGGAGAATATCGTAATACAACGCGGTGATTTTCCGCATTTATAGTTTATATTAATAAAATATTATCAGAAAAACATTTCAAATGCAATAAAAAACTTAAGTAAACTTGACTTATTACTGAAATTATGATATAAAATTACAAATGCAAAATACGCTCAAATACCTTCGCGTTTCGGTGACCGACAGATGTAATCTGCGTTGCCGATATTGTGAAACAGGCATTCTTCATAAACTTCCTCCGGGATGCATTCTTGCGTTTGAAGAAATATGCCGTTTTATAAGCATCGCCGCAGGACTCGGAGTTGAAACGGTAAGGCTGACGGGTGGAGAGCCGCTCGTGCGTTCCAACGTGATCGATCTTTTCAGGATGATAAAGAAAATTCCGGGAATAAAAGATCTGACATTTACTACCAACGGCCTTTTGCTGAAAAATTTCTCCCGTGATCTGTTCGAAGCCGGAGTAAGGCGTTTTAACGTTTCGATCGACACTCTCAATGCCAAAAAATTCGCCGATCTGACGGGCAGTGATTCGCTTGGAATGGTTATTGATGGAGTTAAAGAAGCCCGTGATATGGGTTTCGATCCGATCAAGATAAACGCGGTGATACTCAAGGGCATAAATGACTCCGAGTTTTGCGATTTTGTAGAATTCGCAATTAGCAACGGGTTTATTATAAGATTTATAGAACTGATGAATATTTCCGATTCGCCAGGGTTTGTAAAAGAACATTTTATGGGCGCGGAAGAAGTTAAAAAAATAATTTCATCCAGATACGAGCTTTTGCCCTGTGAAAGCTCTAAAACCGGTATCGGGCCGGCATCATATTACAGCGTCAACGGCGGCGCGGCTGTGATCGGTTTTATAACGCCGGTTTCCAGCCATTTCTGCGATGACTGCAACCGTTTGCGCCTGACCTCCGACGGCGGTCTCAAGTCCTGCCTTTTAAGGCCCGGCGAAGTTAATATAACGGAGCTAATCAGAACTGAAAAAAATGACGATAAGTTGATAGAACTCGTTAAGAAGGTTCTGGCCGGAAAAGAAAGGGCATGCGGAAAGTTCATCGAAAATGGCAATTTTCGAGGTATGACGGAGATCGGCGGCTGATGCGCGGATCCCTTAAAATTATTTCGCGGCGGATCGAATTTGTTTTTAATATATATTTTGCAGCAGTTTAAAGGAGTTTATCGTAAAATGAAAATATTGGTCACCGGCGGCGCCGGTTTTATAGGTTCTCATGTCGTCGACAGGTTCATAGCGCTCGGGCATGAGGTTCACATATTTGACAACCTTTCCACCGGCAAGGAAGAAAACATCAATAAAGCCGCGAAATTTCATAATGTCGACATTACGGGCGACGAGGCCCGTGAAATAATACTCAAAGAAAAATTTGACGTTATCGATCATCACGCGGCCCAGATCTCGGTCGTCAATTCGGTCGCCAATCCCCTCAACGACGCTAAAGCGAATATTTTAGGCACTCTCAATATCATACAGGCCGCCTGCGCCGCCAAAGTCAAAAAAATGATATTCATATCGTCGGGCGGCGCCGTATATGGTGAAAAACAGAATTTTCCAATTGGCGAGAACGAGCTTCCCATGCCTCAATCGCCTTACGCTATATCGAAACTTGCCGGCGAGCACTATCTTCGCGTTCTCTGCCAGAGCGCAGGGGTCGAATACGTAACTCTCAGATATTCCAACGTTTTCGGGCCGCGCCAGGATCCGCACGGCGAGGCGGGCGTCGTAGCGATATTTTCGAAATTAATGATTTCCGGAAAAATACCGAATATTTATGGTGATGGTTCAGCGGTAAGAGACTATATTTACGTTAAGGACGTGGCCGAGGTCAACGCCATAGCCCTTGAAAAGGTCAAAAATCTCGAGGTCAACGTATCGACGGCCGTGGGCACTTCCGTCAACAGGCTTTTCGCGATGATGGCCGAGATCATAGGCTTCGATAAAAAGCCTCAGTATCTGCCTAAAAGATCCGGCGAACTCGACACGTCCGTAATCGATAACCGGAAATGCATAGAACTTCTTGATTTTAATCCGGCCTATCACATCATGGAAGGCCTGCGCGAAACCATACATTACTTCAGGATGGAGCTTAGCAAGTGAAGCTTTTCAACGACATATACGTGCTCAGAATAGTTATCGTTTTCAATCTGGTGTCTCTGCTCGCGGCTTTCTGTATGGGATGCAGCGCGTCGCAGGTGGCGCCTGACGGGCGCGGCGGAGCGGCCGCAAGTGAAACCGTATCTCACTCTGAAATAAAATAAAAATTCTTTGAAATTTTAAAAGAAGGTGATTTAAAATGCCTGATCCGAATAACGATCCCAATAAAAAAGAAGATGTGCTGGACGGTTTTGAGGACGCCGGCGCGCTGATGCGGAAAAATCTCATGAATATCGATAACTTCGATTATTCCGCGACAAATGTTTCATTCACCCAGGAAGGCGACGGAAGTTATCGCGTGGAATGGATCGTAGATGACGCTCCGATGATAGATCTGACTAAAAGAACGCTTCCTTTTATCGGCGGCGCGCTTCTGATAATATCGGGTTTTTTCAGCGCATACCTTTTCTCAGGCCCGGGCCCTGTTCTGCTTGCTTTAGCGCTTATCGGCTGGGGCTGCTACTGTATTTTCGCGGCCTTTAAAAACAGGCAGGAAAAATATACGCTCCTCATAGGCCTCGATAATTTCACGATCATTCATGACAGGGTTTTTCACAGCGAAAAATTATTGAATTATAACGACATGAAATCCATAGATCTTCTCACGACTGGAACTGAGGATCAATGGGGACAGACCATGTCCATAACTGAAAAAATGGAGCGCCATCAGATCAGCGGAAAGAAAGAATCCGTTGAACTTTTATGTAAAACCGTTGATGTTTTATTCAGGCGCATAAAAGCGAAGCGCAAACAGCTCGGCAAAAACGAAGAAATGACCGTCGTGGGACAATAAGTTCTACGGCAACCGGAAGGAGCAGATACTAAAAATGCCTTTATATGTGTACAAATGCGAAAAATGCAGCGCTTCGATCGAGGTTTATATGCACTCGTCGAAGGAACCGCACCCGAAATGCGAAAAGTGCGAGACCGAAATGCGCCGGGTGCTGCATGCCAACCCGGTTATTTATAAGACGGGCGGGTTTTATACGACCGAATACGGAAAGGGAAAAGATCATCTGGCCAGGGACCGCAGCGGTTCGGGCCCGGATTCGACGAAGAAAAGTTAATTTTTAAAGAATAAGCTTTTGAAAGGCGGTTGCTTATATCCTATGATAAGATACATTGGCATTGCCGCGGGCCTTACATTCGCTTTTTATTACTGGGCGAAAAGATATTGGCGCAAATTTCTGAAAAAAGCTTCAGAAATGAAAGATGATGATATATCCGAATAAAATTCAGCGACGGTGAATTTATTTCAACGCCGCTCTTTTATTTTTTTGGAATATTTGCTATACTCTTTTTTGGAGAAGGCTTTTTTGTATAAACGATCTTTTTTTAAAATGGTGAGGTTATGGCTGAAAAAGTTTTTAAAGACGGGAAACTCGTCGTTATAAAGACCGGGAGAACGATTCATGACCTGAAAAAAGGCCAGATGAACGATCCTCTGTCGCGTAAAGATGAAAAACCGCCGGAAGAAAGTACTCCGGTCAAACATAATTATATTTCGGCCGGAAGAAATAACGAGCCTTTGACCGACGAAGTAAAGGCTAAGATCGAAAAACTCAGAGACGAGGGCACCACCGAAGCCATGATCTCTCTGATACAGCTTTTCAGCCATCCAAAATGGGCGGCCAGGAAACTCGCTTCCGACATCATGGTCGGTTTTGGCGAAAAAACCGTTCCCGTAATATCACAGACCGTTTTCTTATCTCAAAGTTCGCTCGATGAGGATTCGCTTTACTGGAGCATCAGGACGCTTGGAACTATTGGCGTGCTGGCTACTCCGGCTCTCGTTACCGTCTTAAATTCCGTAGTTCTGCCGAAATCTTACAAGGTTTTCGTGGTGCGAGCGATGGAAAGCTGCAAAACGAAAGAAGGCATCGCCGCCCTCATAAATTGCTTCAATGATGAATCATGGCTTATAAGGCGCGAAGCGGGAAACGTTCTCGTTAAAATGGGCGAACTTGTCGTTCCTCACCTCAAAGCCGCATTTTCATCCGGAAACGAGGATATCAGATACTGGTCGGTAAAGATCCTCGGCGGCATACTGGGCAAAGGCGCCATCGAATATTTCAAAAAAATGCTTAAATCAGATAAACGCGATATGCGTTACTTCGCCACCGCCGCGCTTGGCGAGATAGGCGACGATGAGGCGCTCGACTCACTGGCCGAAACCTTTTCCGACGACTCATGGCTTGTTCGAGCCCAGGTCGCCGAGATACTTGAAAAAAAAGGCAAAGCCGCCGTCAAGGTCCTTAAGAAGGTCCTTGAAACCGGTTCTTCCGACGCCAAGTTCATGGCCATAAAACTTATGAGCAAGATCCTTGGAAAAGACGCTGTTAATTATATCTCTAAAATAGTTTCGACGGCCGATACGGACCTGAAATTTTTCGGGCTTTCCGCGCTTGCCGAAACGATGGACGAATCCGTCATACCAACGCTTGTAAACGCGCTCGGCGACAGCGTCTGGCTTGTCCGCAAGCACGCTTCGGCCCTGCTTGAAAAATTCGGGGCCAAGGTTATCGGTAAACTTCTCGATATACTAAATACGAGCCGTGATGAGAATTTAAGATACTGGGTTATAATAACTCTTTGCAATATCGGCAAACCCGCCCTTCAGGAAATAAAGAACTTTCTGGCCTCGTCCGATAAAAAAGAAAAACTGACGCTGATCCAGAGCCTGAAAAATGAAACCGTTTGTGAAATGCTGCCTGAACTTTTCAATTGTTTCTCCGACAGGCAGTGGCCGGTCCGTAACGAGGCTTATAAGAAGCTCTGCGAGATGTCAGACTGCATCCTTCCGGCTATCTTTGAATATCAGAGTCACGCCAACTCGGACATCAGGTATTGGACCAGCCAGATAATCAAGAACAATCAGCAGGTGATATCCAAAATGATCCTGCGCTCGCTTAAAAATCCCGATCCCTCAATGGCGCCCGAGTCCGCCGCGGCGTGCAATGAGAACGCCATAAAAATGCTTTTGAACATGACCCAGCCGGACGTGGTTTCAGACATGATCGAATTTGCTATCGCCAATGCCGATGACAAGCTTCTTCTGAAACTTGGTTCGCCCGAATTTTTCGAAAGCCTGCTCGGCATATACACCGGGCCGGAATTTGAATCGAAAAGCCAGAAAGCTAAAAATTTTATTACCGCTACGCTTAAGGATTCGGTCGAGAATAACATAAATGCCATCAGAAATTATCTTAAAAATCCCGATTGCGACCGCGAAAAGATCATGAAGGTCTTAGCCGGCGTCAATTCATCACTAGCCGGCGATGTTTTTGCGAGTTTTTTAAACGACTCCGACCCGCGCGTCCGTATGATATCGCTTCAGAACCTGATGAAGAACTGTTCCGATAACGAAGCTCTTTTCGGTCCCGTTATCGAGGCTTTCAAGGCTGAGGATGAAGCCGGCCGCCTGAATTTCATAAGCAATATGCCGTCCGTTAAAGGCGAAAAAATGCTTCGCGCTCTTTCAAATCAATTCAGGGCATGCAACGATTTCGACTGCACCTGGATCGCCCGGCTCATGGTTGAATGGGGTAATCAGAGCGTTGATTATCTTGCCGGCGTAATGGATTCCACTTCGGATTCCAAGGTCAAACATTGGGTTGAAAAGGTCATAAACCACATCAAAGGCGTCGAGTTCCTCTAAAAATAAATATCAGGAAGGAAGTTTAAATTGTCCGAAAAAACAAAACCGCAGTCTAAAAAATGGCTTGCTTTGTCCATAAAATGCAGGCTTGCGCATAACGAACCGGTCCTTGCCATATTATATGGCAATTTTTTTTCTCCGGGGGTCGAGGTCAAAGACAGCGCCGATGAAGGTTACAATAACATCATCGCTTATTTTTCAGAGGATGACGCCGCGAACGTCGAAATTTTAAAGAAAAAACTTATAGCGCTTTCAGATTTTATCGAAGGCATTGAAGATATAAAATTTGAAAGTTATATAGTCGACGAAGAGGATTGGGCCAACTCATGGAAAAAATTCTTTTCGCCCAGAAAGCTCGGCAAAAAAATAATCGTCACGCCGACATGGGAAGACTTCAAGCCCAAAAAGGGTGAATTGCCTATATTTATCGAACCCGGAATGGCCTTCGGCACCGGGCATCACGAAACTACCCACCTGTGCGTTAAGCTCATCGAGGAAACGGTCAAAAAGGACGACATCGTTCTTGACGTAGGCACCGGTACCGGAATTCTCGCTATCGCCGCAAAGCTTCTCGGGGCAAGGCTTGTCGTCGGTACCGATAACGACAAATACGCCGTCGCGATCGCGCGTGAAAATATAGAGCTGAATAAATGTTCCGAAACCGTAAAGGCTTTTTACGGAAATCTTTTGAGCTTTCGCGATAAGATACGCGACGAGCTGCTTCTTCAAAAGTGCGATGTCGTCGTCTGCAATATTCTGAAAGACGCATGTTTGAAGCTGCCGCCGAAACTCATTCCGTTCATACGGCCTTCCACGACGGTAATCGTTTCCGGGATACTTGATTCCCAGTACGACGATATCGAAAAGGCTTTCGAAAAAAGCGGATTTAAGAAAAAAAGATATACCCAGGAAAAAGACTGGGTCGCCTGTTCATTCATTCTGAAATAAACTCCGCTTGTTTTTCACGACTCGCGAAAAGGCTTTGCCGTCATATCCCGGGCGCTATAATAAAATATTAAATTATACGAATATACTATTCCGGCTTTTCGGCCGGAATTTTTTTTCGCCGTTATTTACTCATTCCGGATATCGCCGAATTTTCCGCTGATCGCGGCGAAATTACGGTTTATGAGTTTTAACATTTCTTTTCTGAAATCCGCTTCAGCGAATTTTTCCTCGTTTATATTTCTGCCCATTTCATCTCCAAATCTAATATTTATTTTCTACCTTTTTTTTGATCGATGAAAGTATGCGTCCGATCTCGTCGCTGGTAAGGCTGAACCCGAACCGCTGCGCCATTTCATCCATTTCAAGGCGCTTGTCTTTATCCATTTGCCGCCTCCGTTATTTTTTTATGCTTTCCGTTATTATCGAAGAATAAATGGATTTATTTAGCCCCTATAAGTATTATCGGTTTTTAATTGACAATTATTTTAAAATATTATATCATTCGTCCCATGAAACTTATATTCAACGCTGATGATTATGGTATCACGGACGCCGTTTCAGCGGCGATATGTGATCTGATGTCGCGAAGCGAAACGCTTAAAAGCACGACGGTGATGATAAATCTTTTAAGCGCCGCGTCGCTTGGCCTTGCGAAGGAAACGCTTTCCAAACGCGGCGGTCTTTCATTCGGTCTTCATTTCAATCTTACGAACGGCCGGCCGGTTGCGTCGGCCGATAAGGTCAAAACGCTTATCAACCCTCAAAATGGCGAGTTTCTCAAGTTCAAGGACCTGGTCTTATCTCTTGCCGCGGAAAAGATAGAGCCGTCGCATATAGAGATCGAATTCGCGGCTCAGATGGATCTTTTTCGAGAAAGTTTCGGGTTTGCGCCGTCGCATATCGATTCGCATAAACACATGCATTCGATGCCGCAGATATTTAATATCGTAGTGAAAAACATCGCTAAATATGATGTTTCAAGGCTGCGGCTGACCGAGAACATTCAGGCGCCTGAGCTTTTTATAAGCCAGGGCATTGAAAAAACCATTATTGAAGATCATTTTAAAAAGAGTTTTAGCGGCGCCGCTTCCGGTTATAAAATGTCCTCGCTCATACCGGCGGCGGACCGCGATAAAATAAAATTCCCGGAATTATTTTTCGGAACCTACTCGGTAGGAAAGCTTTCGCCTGAAGTGTTTGAGAACGAGGCGGCGGCTTACGCGTCAAAAGATGCTGTCGCTGAATATATGGTGCATCCCGGCGGTTCCGATTCCGATCTGGAAAAACTTTCAAGCCTTTTAAAGCCCCGCGAAGCCGAAAGGGATGCGCTCGCATCGCCGGGACTTTATGCCGCCATTAAAAAGCACGGGATCGAAATAATTTCATTCAAGGACATTTAAACGGCTGCGTGAAAATAAGATGTCTGAAAAGTATTGATAAAACTGCCGCTTTATTTCCTCGAAATTATCCGTTTGATTGATTGACCGTTGTCACAATTTTTCCAATGCCGTTAATAAAATTTAGATGTAGAGTGTGCGATAAATGTTAAAAAATTATAGTTATAAAATATTTCTGGCGGCCATATCTCTGGTTATGCTTACTTCACCCGTCAGGTCAACCGCTGGAACGGATCCGGTGGAGCCAGCTGCACAGGCGACCGGCGAGATAATGCTTGCTCCCGCGAACGCGCAGGCCACGGCCGAAGCAGCGATTGCGTCTAATGCATCGACGGCCGAGGTCATTTCAGATCTGAAAGGGACCGGCGAAACCTTTCTCGAAATGCTATCCGATACGGCGTCGGCGCGGATATTTCCAAACGCCGGTTCTCTTGAATCGCTTATAAAAGGCGCGGATGCGAAGAATGAAAAGAAGGAGAAACAGGGTCGAGGCCGCAGGCGGCGTTCAAAAGCGAAGGGGCCGGATGACGGAAAACCGCTGAAAACAACCGCCGAGATCGAGGCCGAAAAATATTATGAATATCCTCAGTTGACGCTCGAATCATCCACATTCGAAGCGCTTTTGAAAAAACTTGCCGGAACGGTGGAGACGGTCCTTCCTAAGACTAAAAAAGCGGTGGAAGAGATAAATTCGAAATGGGATAAACGCTGGGCCGACCGGAACGCTCCCACCACTGAGGAAATAGAAGCGGTTAGAGTAAAGGTCGCCGCCGCCACTCTCGAAGCCGAACTTAAAAGGAAGCGCCGCGAAAGGCGAATGCCGGTTACGGAAGAAGTGAAGATAGAATCGGGCGCGGACATTTTTATGCGCTATTGTGACGGATGCCATTCGGATTTCGGGAAGACTTTTTATTCTGGACCTCTCAAGGGACGGCCGTTCTGGACCAAATATCCTTCCGGCGCAGGCCTTGGTGAAGTTATACGAAATGGCGTCAGGGGCGAGAGGGGCGACATGCCGAGGTACGGTCGCGAGAAGCTTTCGGATAAGGAACTTGAAGCGCTTATCGAACATATCAAATCGCTGACCCAGCCGCTTGAGATCAAAAATGAAGAACCGAAAAAAACCCGGAAAACGGCAGAGGTCGAGATAATGGGTTCGAAAGAAGGAACTAAAGAGGTCGGGATAAAAGTTTCAAACGAAGAAACGAAGGAAATAGAATTAAAAGCCGTTAAAGAAGAAACGCAGGAAGCGGATATAAAAAAGCCGCGGCCCGAACCGGGAAAAGTAACCAGGAAAAAGAAACCGATAAAAGAAATTAAATTAGAGCCTTTTAAATAGATGGATCGAAATATGTCCGGATATTTACCGGGTGCGTTTATTCACGGCGCGTTCGGGTTGGGGTATCGGCCCGTGCATCAAAGCTTTTAGCGCTGAATCGTGTTTTTGGGGCAGCGTAAAAATATTTGTGCGTCCCGTTTCGGGGACCGCTTAAGTTAGCCGAAATACTAAAAGTCGTTTTACGGAAATAAAAAAACGGGAATTGCGAAAAAACTCGCAGTTCCCGTTTTTTATATATGAGCTTATTGCGGCGGGCCGATCACTGTTTTTGATCAGCCCGACTTTTTCTTACTTTTTGCCTTCTTTTTTAGAAGCCGGTTTGGCGCCAGGTTTTGCTGGTGTTTTATCCATTTTATCCGAAGGATACATTACGGCCATTACGCATTTATTGGGGTCGAAGTATTTTTGCGCGGCCTTCTGTATGTCTTCGCGGGTGGGCGCGAGAACGCTTTCGAGGTACTGGTTCTCGAATTTAGCTCCGAGGCCGAGGGATTCCCAGGTGGCCAGGAATTTGACCTGGTCCATCATGGTGTTCCTCTGAAGCGCGTAGGAACCTACGAGTTTGTTTTTTGCGCGCGCGTATTCCTCTTCGGTTATGAGTTCGGTCCTGAAGCGGTCTATTTCGCGTTTAAAGCCGCGGACGGCCTGATCGTATTTTTCTTTCTGAGTACCCATGAGCATTATCAGAGCGGAATTTCCGCGTATGGTCTGGTAATACGCCGTCACCTGATAAGCGAGAGACTCTTTGTCGCGCAGTATCGAAAAAAGGCGTGAGCTCATACCTGAACCGAGCACCGTTGCGAGCATCTTGAGGGAGCCGTAATCTTTGCTTTCCACGCCTTCGGTGAGAAATCCCATATAGATGAAGCACTGCGCTTTATCTTTTACTTCGCGGGCTTCTCTGGGAGATGTTATCGCGGGATATCCGGCGGCGATCTTTTTGGCGGTTTCTTCGAATATCGGCGAGGTCTTTTCGCTTTTTTTCAGGCCGCCGAAGCTTTTGGAAAGCGTTTCGCGGACGAATTTCATGTCCGTATTTCCGACCACTACAAAGGTCATGTTTTCCGGAACGAATATCGTTTTATACCATGCGACTATGTCGTCGCGGGTTATGTTAGGGACGCTTTCGAGCGTGCCTAAATGGTGGAGAGCGTAGGGATGGCCGGCGAACATGGTCTTATAGAAAAGTTTTGCGCAGGCGGCGTCCATTTTGTCGTTCTCCATTTTGAGGCCGGCCATTAAGAACTGTTTCTCTTTTTCGACTTCCTCTTTCGGGAATGTCGGGCTAAGTATACATTCTGAAAATATGTCAAAGTTCTTTTCGAACGATTTGAGCGTTGAAAGAAGCGTGAACGTACCTTCGTTTTTGTAAACTTCGCTGCCGATAGAGGCGCCGGTCTGTTCGATGCCGCGTGCGATCTGTTCGGCGTTCATTTTGGCGTTGCCTTTTTTGGCGAGGTCGAATAAAAGGCTTGAAATGCCGTTTTTAGCTTCGGATTCAAACACTGATCCGGCTTTCGTTACAAGGCGCATTACAATTATATCGGAGGATGTGTTCTTTTTGAAAATGATCTTTATTCCGTTGGCGAGGACTTCCTCTTCGATGATATTGTTCTCTTTGATGCTAGCGACGAGTTTGTTGATCTCGTCCGGCGAGCTCTGCTGAGAAGCCTGAGCGGCGGCGGGCGCCTGTTCGACGTTAGCTGCTGCCGGTGCCGCTTTTTTCACGTGATAAACCGCCGTTCTGTGGTTCGGTTTGTCGCGCGCCGCGTCTTCGGCGAAAGCGGCCGAGAATGAAAATAAAACAACCGAGAGTATTAATATGAATAAGGTCTTATTTTTCACCTTTTACACTTCCCTTCTTTTCAAGCTTTTTAACGGGGTTGATGACGACCAGCGAATGGCCTTCGGGATACATATATTTTTCCGCGGCTTTTTTCAGGTCCTCTTTAGTGACTTTTTTTATATCGCCGAGGTATGAGTCGAGTTTGGCTTCCGTTGATACTGTAAGCATTTCGCCTATGTATTCGGCCATTCCTTCGTAGTTCTGGTGCGCGAGGATATATGATGTTTCGATCTGGTTCTTGGCTTTGTCGAGTTCTTCAGGGGTTATGGCGCCATTTTTAACGGCTTCGATGTCCTTGAAGAAAAGCTCTTTGGCCTTGTCGACGTTATGCGAGTCGAGTACCATCATCGTGACCAGTGCGCCGGAAGAACGGAAATTCCAGCTGGTGTTCATGACGGTTTCAACGACCTTGTTCTTTTCCTTTAAAAGCTGGTTCAGGCGTGACGATTCGCCGCCGCCGAGAACCGCGGTGAGCACTTCGAGAGCCGCAGCGTCGTTTGAATCAGCGGGGACGCCGCGGTATGCTATCGAAAGATAGGTCTTTTCAACGTCCATTTTTATTTCCTGGAAACGGGGTTTTTCGATCTTTTCTTCGAATGAGCCGTCAATTTTTTCATTGGGGCCGAAATCGGAAGTGATGTTTTTGAAAATTTCGGATACTTTGGCTATGGCCGTCTCGGCTTTGATATCGCCCACTACTACGACCGTCATATTTTTGGGATTGTATTTTTCTTTGTAGTAGTTATAGATAACGTCGCGCGGCACGGTTTCAATGATATTCTGAAAACCAATTACCGGGTATGAATACGGCAGGTTGTCAAAAAGGTTTTTATGGATGGCCTTGTATAACACCCTGAAAGGCTGGTCCGCGCCCATTTTTATTTCTTCGATGACGACCTTGCGTTCTCTTTCGACCTCTTCCGTGTCGAGGGCCGAGTTGAGCACGCCATCCACCTCTACGTCGAGCATTTTATCGAAGTAGCATGATGCGCCTGTGGCCTGATAGTAAGTATAATCATAATAGGTCGCGGCGTTGTTGGTAGCGCCGATAGCGTCTAACTCGCGGTCTATTTCGCCGACCTTGCGTTTTTTAGTCCCCTTGAAAAGGAGATGTTCAAGGAAATGCGACATTCCGCGTGTTTTGTAGGATTCGTGAACTCCTCCGGTTCTTATCCATATCTGGATCGCTACCAGAGGATTGTTGTGATCTTCCATGACGTAAACCTTTACGCCGTTTGGCAGACTTCCGGAAACGAGGTTCGATTTCGCCGCGGCCGCGCCCGAGAATAAGACGCAGAGGGCCAGAGCGAAAATTAAAACTCTGAACTTCATAAAGACCTCCCTGTTATTTTTGGAATATTTTATTCTGATGTTAATCCGTCCAAATTATACCTAATCGGAGCGGATTTGTCAATGAAATATAAGCGCGCCTTTTTCAGGAAATCCGCTTGTAAATATTAGTTTTCGAACATGTCTGCGCGAAATTTTCATTCCCGCTTTTCCATGAGTCGAAGAGCTCGAAAATGTCTTCCATGCTTCCGTTTTCAATTACGGTTCGGAGAACGGGTCCGCCGGCGAGGCGGTCAAAGAAGTGAAAACCGCTTTTTGGGCTTACTATAAATTTAAAATCGCCTTTGAAGTTATCGTGAAAAATTTTTAAAAGCAGTATTCCGAAAAGCATAGACCTGAAGCGCGGTGCCGACGCCGAAAGTGAAATTCCGGAGCATTTGATCTTTTCAAACTTGGATGAGACCGGGACGAATTCGCAGGGCGTGACCGATATGTTTGAAAATTCTTTATGGGATAGTATTTCCAGCATTTTTACCGCGGCGGTTTTTCCGTCCGTGAAAGGCGCGCCTATCGTTTGAAACGGAGCGGAGGTCCCGCGGCCTTCAGAAAGATTTGTCCCCTCGAAAAAACATGTTCCGGGATAAAAAAGCGCCGTTTCGGGCGAAACCATGGCGGGAGAGGGATTTCGCCATGTTAAACCCGTTTCGCGGTAAAACATTTGCGGGATGTAATTTAAAACCGGCATGACGCTCAGAAGCGCTTTTTTATATATGTGCGCCGAAAGGTGTCTGGCGAGTTCGCCTATCGTCATCGAGTAGCGCGCCGGGATCAGATAAGGGCACAATTCGGATATATATTCTGTTTCGGGAATATTTCCTTCGACCTCCGAGCAGGAAACCGGGTTCGGCCTGTCAAGAACGATAAGGGGTATCTGACAGGCTTCTGATGCGGCAAGAGCTATGCCGAGGGCATGAATATAAGTATAAAAACGGACGCCGACGTCCTGTATGTCGAATATCAGAAGGCCGAGGCCGGATCTCTCAACGTTATCCGCTATGGCATTTCTGTCATGCCCTTCGGTGAAAAGGCTGAATATGGGGATGTCAAGTTCGGGATGTTTTCCATCGTTTATGTATTCGCCGTCTTTTATATTCGCGAAGTATCCATGTTCTGGCGAAAACACGCATTTTACCGCAAGTCCGGCTTCGAGCATGGCCGTGAGGTTTATAACGCCGCTGCCGGTAACGGCGCTGGAGTTGGAAATAAGTCCTATACCTTTGTATTTTTTATATGACCCGGCGTCGGATAAAAACGAGTCAAGCCCGAATTTTATCATGGCTTAATTGCCGTCCGGAGTTATATCTTCTTCGATCTCGCCGGCGGGCGCCGTCTTTGCGGGTTTATTCTTCTTTTCGAGCTGCTGCTTTAGTTCTTTTATTCTGTCGGCGCTGCTTTTAGGTTTATCGGCCTGTTTGGGTTCGGGCGCCGCTTTCTTTTCGTCAGCGGTTGTTTTTTTTACCGCGTCTTTTTCGACGGGTTTAACCGGCGTATTTTCGAGTTTGGCATCAGGCGCCGGTGTTTTAGCGCTTTTGATCTTTGCCTCTGTTGTTGATGCCGGGGCTTTGGCGTCTTCTTTTATAGTCTCTTCGCGGATCACTTCGGTTTTTACGGTTTCGACCATTGCTGGCGTGGCTTTGCCTGGATCGGCCGGGGGATTTCCTGCCTGCGGCGCAGGCGTTGAAACTTCAGCAGTGCCATTTTGCGCCGCCGGTTCGGACTGCGTTTTAGGCGCGTCATAGACCACGGGAACGGGCGCGACCGGCGTCACGCCGAAAAGCTTGACCTTAAGCCTGTCCCCGAGTTCCTTGACGATCGCGAATTCATAGTCGCCCATCTGATTGGCCGCGACGATCGACATGAAAGGAAAATTTTCGAGCAGCACGTATTCGTCGGAGGTCTCTTTTTTCAGATATTGCTTTACCGCGCTGATGTCTTTTTTGAAAGTTTCGGGATTCATTTCTTTTTTATATTCGATGGAGATGAGAATGTAAAGCGTATCGTCCTGGCCTTCACGATTTGCGTAAAAGGTCGTGTGAACCACGCGCCAGTTGTTGAACTGGATCCTGTTTTTAAAGGCTTCCTTGGCGATCTTTGTGAAATCGTTCTGTGAAGTCGCCATGTGAGGGTTGGTTTTCATCTTCGCCGCGGAAGCCATGTTTATTGATTCGGGCAATTCTTCGGCTTTTAAAGTCAGTTTTTCGATCGAAACTTCCATGCTCGATTGCGCGCCGGCGGGAGCCTGATATGTAAGAGCACCGCCCTTTGGAACGGCGGATATTTCTTCGGCGGAGGCGGCACCCTTTAAAGAGGGAGCCGGAACCGCGGAAATTTCGCTCGTCACCGGTGCCGGAGCGGCGGCGATGCCGGATAACGCCGGCTGATTTCCGCCGGGAGCCGGCTGGGGCGCGGCGCCGGATTCGTTTAACGGGCCGTGAATAAGAATAACCGTAAGGGAAGCCAATAAAGCGTTCCTGAGAAAATTTTTATAAAAGGTATTCATCCTTTTTACACTCCTCGTTTATCTTTTAATATTTTTAAAACTTCTTCGAGATCTCCGGGCGTATCGACGCCTTTGTTCACGCATTGGGTCTTTACGCAGTAGATCCTGTAACCGTTCTCTAAAAATCTCAGCTGTTCGAGCGACTCCGCTTCTTCGCAAACGGATCTTGACAGGCTCGCGAAATCAAGCAGCGCGTTCCTGGTGTAAGCGTATATTCCTATGTGTTTATATACGTTCTCGAACTGGATCTTCTGGGAGCGGAAGTAAGGAATGGGCGAACGCGAAAAATACATGGCGAATTGTTTTTTGTCCAGCACAGCCTTAACGCAGTCGGGACTTTTGAATTCGTTCTCGTCTTTTATGGCGGTGACGGCGGTGGTGACCGAAATTTCGGGATCGGTCAAAAATGGTTTCGTGACGGAATCGATGAGCGAAGGTTCGATAAGAGGCTCGTCGCCCTGTATATTCACATATATGTTACCGTCGGTTTTAGCCGCTACCTCGCATAAACGGTCTGATCCGCTGCGGCAATATTTGGATGTCATTTCGCAATCGAAGCCCGCTTTTTTCACCACGTCGAAGATACGGTCCGAATCCGTCGCCACTATTACTTTTGAAAGATTGGCGGTTTTTGAGGCCGCGTCAGCCACCCACAGTATCATTTCACGGCCGGCTATCTTTACGAGGGGTTTTTCAGGGAACCTCGTCGATTCGAGCCTTGCCGGTATGACGCCTATTATTTTGATATCCGGTTTTGACATTTTAAATTACCTGCCATTTATCTGAAGTATTTTTTTTATGATGTCGGTCGATGAAACGCCTTCGATCATTTCCGCGCGTATGAGTCTGCCGCCGTATGAGCGGACGAAAGAAGCTCCCACTATCTCATCCTCGGCGTATTGCGAACCTTTGACGAGCGCGGCCGGTCTTATGAAGCCGATAATGTCTTCGGGCGTAGTTTCGTCGAAAAACACCACGGCGTCGACGCATTCGAGCCCGAGAAGCATTTCCGCCCGTTCGTCCTGCGGGACTATGGGGCGGTCGCATCCTTTATTCCGGCGCACCGACGCATCGGTGTTCAGGCCTATTATCAGGACATCCCCGCTTTCGCGCGACGCCTTAAGATATCGGAGATGACCGACGTGCAGTATGTCGAAACAGCCGTTGGTGAAAACTATTTCACGGCCGTCATTTTTCACTCCGGCAATAAAAGCCGCCAGCTCTTTTTTAGAGGATACGCTGCTGAAATCGAAAACGGGCTTGTTCTTTAATTTCATTTCCGGGACCCCGCTATCGCCTCTTCCGCTAATTTGCAGAAAATATGGCCGCAGAGTATATGCATCTCCTGGATCTGGGAAGTTACCGGCGACGGGACCTGCAATAGTATATCGCATAACTTTTTAGAAAGCATGGCGCCGCCCCCGATACCCGTCATTCCTATCGTTTTCATGCCGGCGTTCTCCGCCGCCGCGAGAGCCTTTATTATGTTCGGGGAATTCCCGGAAGTGGAAATGCCTATGAACAGGTCGCCGTTTGCGCCTAACGCTTCAACCTGCCTCGAGAAGATATCCTCAAAGCCGTAGTCGTTGCCGACGGCGGTCATTACGACGGCGTTGGTGTTCAAGGCTATGCACGGAAGCGCTCGCCTTTCCATGCGGAACCGCCCGACCAGTTCGCCGGCGATATGCATCGCGTCCGAAGCCGAGCCGCCGTTTCCGCAGATAAGTATTTTTTTGCCGGAAAGAAGGCATTCGACTATCGCCCGGGTTATATCGGAAATTATGTCAAGGCATCTTTTTTCCAGTTTAATAAGATTTCCGCGCGCGCCTTCGATATATTCGGTTATAAGGCTCAGCCTGTTTTCGCGCGCAGCGGGATCTTCGCTCATCATATTATTTGCGCATTCATTGTTTTTAATGTTTTCATCCATTCGGGACAGCTTCTCCTTGAAAAAATTATCGTTTCAGTTTTTCGTTTAAGATCGAGTAGAACAGAGGCACCATGATCTCGTGGCAGCCGATGAAATTGAAGCTTCTGCCGCCGGAACCGATGGTGGGCCTGCTCAAAACGTTAGCGTTCGGACGGTAATGGCTTATCATGTCGAAATTCGCCGTATGGAAACCCTTTGCGTCGTGGCCGAGATTTCGGACCAGCGTAAGCGCTTTAAGGAAGACTTCCGGCATTATAACCGCCGAACCAAGATTTATATAGATCGCGCCGGGTGAAAGCTGCGCGATCTGAGAACAATATTTCTTGAAATCGTTGAAGGTCGCGGAACCTATGGCAGCGCCGTCGGCGTTCGGATGGACATGGACGATATCGGTTCCTACGGCGATATGGACCGTCGCGGGAACTTCGCATAAGACTGCGTTATAAATAAGCGAACTTTCTTTATAAGGCGCCTTTATGCGGCTGATCACCTCGGCTATCTCGCACCCCGCGCCGGTTGAATTTTTCATCGCTTCCGCGAACGCCTCGTTCATGTGAAACCCCGTCTCATAAGCCATTCCGAAAGAACCGTCGACCAGCGCTTCAGCTACATCCTCCGATGTTTTTCCATTGATCGCTATTTCAAGATCGTGTATGGCCGCCGAGCCGTTCATTGATATCATCGAGATGACGCCTCGTTTTATAAGCTCTATCAGGTAAGGGGAAACGCCCGTTTTTATTACGTGGCCGCCTATGGCGACGATGATCTTTTTCTTTTGTTCGTACGCGTCGCGGACCAGTTCGCAAAAGTCCATAAGGTCTTTCGCGGCCTGAATTTTAGGGAGCCCGGCGATGAATTCCGAAAAAGAGCCGCCGGCGAACGCGGCGGGGACCCCGAAATCGTCCTTATCAACTTTGCATTTTCTCGAGCTGAGTGGATATGTTTTGACCTTCTTGAAGTCTAAGGCAATTGTATTTTTTTTCTTCATATTTACCGCGCTTTATTATTTTTTAAGATTTCTTTTAAGTTTGAAAAACAATATCAAAAGGACCACGGTGACGGCAAGAACGCCGTTATATTCCCTGTTTTTAAAAAAGCTTTTAATGCGTGAGCCGAAATTAGAGAAGAAGAAGCGGAAATTTGAAAAGGCTTCGCCGAAGCTTTCAAATGTCGGAAAAAAACCGGGCGTTCCCTGTTGATATTCGAGGTAGTAATCGCCGAATTTTTTCTGGAGCTCTTTTTTTTCAGCGCTCATCGTGGCGGGATAGACTATCAGGAAAAGGACGTAGTAAACGACGGCCAGCGTCAGATTCATCGATATTATTAAAAGTCCGGTCCCCATGATGAACGAACCGAGGTAGAGAGGATTTCTGGTGGCTCTATATGGCCCGTCCGTGGTCAGCCTGTCAAGCTTTACTATATAAGACGACGCCCACACTCTTATGAGTTCGCCGAATATGGCGATAGCCGCGCCGAACCAGAAGTAGAAGACCGAAACCGGCTTTGACATGATGATTAAGAGTATCGAAAAAACGTAACCGAAACTTACCCTGATCTTTCTTATTATTTCCATGTGACTGCCCTTCTTTTTTATTTATTTTTTATTGACTGCCGCTTTTAACACCGCGTCAAAGACGCCCCTGACGTTTATCTTTTTTATGCATCTGAAATCACCCGGAGCGCATCGTTTCTGGTCGCAGGGCCGGCACTTCAGATCCGTGTCGCATATCGCCGTAAAGTTTTTTGAAAGCGGGCCGAAGGTCTCCGCGTTAGTAGGCCCGAAAAGCCCTATTACCGGACAGACGCCCGTGGCGGCGGCTATGTGCAGAGGTCCGGAATCAGGCCCGATGTAGCATTTAGCGAGCCCGGCCAGATTATACAACGCGCCGAGCGAGACCTTTCCGCAGGCTGAAACGACGCTTCCGTTCAATGGCCTGGACTCCGCTTTTATCTGGAGAAATTCGCCTTCGTCCGACGCGGTGCCGACGAAGATGTGAGCTTTTCTGCCGGCGGAAAGAGCCGGATGTCTTTCGATCATATTTATAAGCGCCGAGTAATTTTGAGCCGGCCACTTTTTAAAGTTATTTGACGGGCTTATGTGGTACAGGAATATGGTTTCGCCGCCTGAAATATTTTCGGACGCCAGAAAATCATCGCACTCTTTTTTGGCCAGATCCGCCGATATGAAGGTTGAAATGTCGTCGCGCCCCGGGAAGCCGCATCCGGAGACCAATTCGCCGGGCACGTGTTTTAAAAGATCTATCTGGTTGACCGCCGAATGGACCGTGAACTTTTCGGGCGGTCTCATGCGGTGCGTGTACAGGCGGCCGCGGCCTTTATAATCATAGCCGACACGGATCTTTGCTCCAGAAAAATATGAGAACCATGCTGTTTTGGGGATCCCGTGAAAGTCTATGACGGCGTCATATCTTCTTTTTCTGATCATGAAAAGAAACCCGATGTCGTACCGCAATTTTTCAAGGAGGGACCGCCCCGTATTTTTATATAGAACGAAACCGTCCAGAGAAGGATTTTCAACGACAAGATCCGAAAAGCGTTCATCGACCATCAGGTCAACCGAAGCGTTCGAAAACATGGACCTGGCTACTGAAAAAGCCGGTGTGCACTGGATTATATCGCCTATAGAGCGCAGCCTGATGAGCAGAACTTTCATTTAAATTAAACTTCGCTTCTTATTTTTTTTATAATATCCCGCGTGGAATGTGATTTAGGATCGCCGGTTATGACGATCCTGCCGCCGTAAGAGAGGACAGAATCTCTTTCAGGCACCGTTTCTGCGGTATAATCGGTTCCTTTAGCGTGGATGTCAGGTTTAAGGCGCAATATTACGCCGTCGGCTGTGGGTTCGTCAAACACTATCACGTAATCGACGTCAGCAAGGGCTGAGAGTATCTCGGCTCTTTCATCCTGCGATGTTATAGATGTTCTGAGTTTTTTCAATTTTTTCAGGGATTCGTCCGAGTTTATGGCTACCGCGAGTATTCCTCCCAGCTGTTTGGCGTCCCTGAGGTTTCTTATATGGCCGACATGCAGCAGGTCGAAACATCCGTTGGTGAAAATGAAATTCCTGCCGAGTTTCCCGGCGGCGTATCTGATGCGCTCCAGTTCTTCTATGGTTTTTAATTTGTTCATCCGTTCCCCCGTATGACTTTAAGTAAAAATGCAGGAGCCGGTTTAAACTCCGCTTCTGATTTTTGAGTTGAGATAATATATCATATAGATTCAAATTTGTCCAATGCTACGGATAAAAAAATCATAATTTTGTCCGGAGCAATATTCTTGAAATTTGATATACTTTGCGCGGAAGGTGAAACGGAGCAACAAAAAAATATTGTAAGAATCTCGAAATTATGATATAATAAAAAAATCATTCTTAAAAATTTCAGATGTTTCTAGAAACGGGTGTATCCTTTAAGTGTACGAACTCTCATTCAGTTTTTTCTTTTTTTTCCGGTTCCACCTTCCACTGTGAATCCGCAAGTTTTAGTTTTCCGTGCTGATTAACTAAGGAACAGGTGGGGTGAATTCGGTAATGGCCGCTACAATGGTATTATTCTTTTTTTTCATATCTTCATTTTTTTATATCGCTAACTGCGTTCTGGCATTCTTTTTAAGAAAACGCGAAGAGCTTCTGATAAGGATTTCCACTTTTTTTAATATTATCGCCGGCGTCTCCGGTTTATCGTATTCTTTGATAGTGCTTATTTTTAATCAGGAGCTTTACTATAAGTTTCCTTTCGCCGTCATTTCGACAGCGGTTGGTAATCCTTCGATCCACGGGCTTACGATAAAGATCTCCGCGCTTAACTGTTTTTTTCTGGCTTTGATCTATCTGCTTTCTTCGGTCAGCGCGTTCTATTCGTCATCCTACATCAGGCAGTATCTAAGCTTTGAAAATCATTTCGAGACTCCGAGAATACCGCTTCTCACCGGATTGTTCTCGCTTTTCATCCTTTCCATGGTCATGGTTTCAGTTTCAAATCACGCGATCATATTTTTAATTTCGTGGGAAATGATGTCGCTGTTTTCATTTTTTCTGGTGATGACGGAACACGAGAAACCACAGACCAGAAGCGCCGGTTTTACTTATCTAATAATGACGCATTTCGGAACCGCTTTTCTTTTTATGTTCCTTGCCATAATGTTTTCGATGACATCGAGCCTGGATTTCGCGGATTACGCGAACATAGGAGCCGGGCTGGGCGGAGGTTTTAAAACGGGACTTTTTATAATGCTTCTGATAGGATTTGGCACGAAAGCGGGTATCGTTCCGCTTCATATATGGCTTCCGCAGGCTCATCCGCAGGCACCGTCGCACGTTTCAGCCCTTATGTCCGGCGTCATGGTCAAGGTATCCATGCTCATGTTCCTGCGATTCACATTTGAATTTCTGGGCCGGACCGACCTTGTCTGCGGTATAATAACCCTGGCTATAGGTTCTATTACCGCCATACTCGGAATAATGTACGCCGTCGTCGAATCGGACATCAAAAAAAGCCTGGCTTTTTCAACCATAGAGAACGTCGGTATAATATTTTCCGCTTTCGCCTGCGCGCTCATACTGAATTCGCAGGGCGAAAAGTTATACGCGGCTTTCGCCCTCACGGCTATGTTATACCATATACTTGCTCACTCGTTTTTTAAAACCCTTCTTTTTTTGAACGCGGGGGCGGTCATTCATTCGACCCATACCAGGAATATGGATGAAATGGGCGGACTGATAAGAAAAATGCCGCAAACCGCGTTTTATTTTCTGGCCGGCGCCATGTGCATGGCATCCCTTCCGCCGATGGCCGCGTTCGTTTCGAAATGGCTGGTTTTTCAGTCGGTGCTTCTGACTCTCAAATCGCCGGAGAACTGGATAAAAATAATAGTCCCGGTCGCCGGAGCTTCGCTCGCTCTGGCTTCAGCGCTGGCCTCATTCAACGCCGTTAAAAACATGTTCTCTATATTTCTTGCGCGCAACCGCGGTCCTCACAAGTACATGCATGATATAGGCGAAGCGTCCTTTCAAATGCGCGTTTCAATGCTTATCGTTACGGTTCTCTGTTTTGTTTTCGGTATTTTTTCGCCTTCGCTTCTTTCCAACCTCAAATTCGCCGTCGGCGGGCTTATACCGGAAATTATGAATTCAGGGGAATTTTTCACCGAAGCTTCCGCTTTTATAATCCCGGTCCATAAGGACCTGGCTTCCATTTCGCCGCTTCTGGTTTTTTCAGGACTTATAATATTATTGATAATGCTCAAGTTCGCCGTGAATTTTCTTTATTCCCGCCGCGGATTCAGGGTATATGAAACATGGAGCTGCGGGGCCGATATCGACGAAACGATGGAATATACTCCGGAGTCTTACTCGCAGCCTCTGATGGTCGTCTTTAAGAACATATACAGGCCTAAGACCGATATAGAAACGGTTCATAACGAAGACCGCTATATCGTAAAAAGGGTCACTTATAACCAGGCGATGACGCCTTTCTTTGAGACTTATCTTTATAAGCCACTTACCCGTTTTGTTTTCATAACTTCAAGCAGCCTTAAAAGAATGCAGGTCGGATATATCCACGTCTACCTGCTTTACATCTTCGTCACGCTGATAGTTCTTTTACTCGCCGTAAGATAGGAAGGAGAAATATGTATTTTGAAAATATTTTAATATCGGTCGCGCAGGCTCTTATTTTAATATCGGTCGCGCCTCTTCTGACCGGAATAATAAGAAAAGTGAAGGCGGTTTTTCAATACAGGCAGGGGCCGCCGGTTTTTCAGGCTTATTACGACCTGGCTAAATATATGAAAAAAGAGGTCGTCGTTTCGGATCTCGCCTCATGGCTTTTTATGGCGGCGCCCTATGTGACGTTAGCCGCTATAGTTATCTGCGCGTTCCTGGTTCCTTCGGTATCTTATCAGTATTCTCTTTCGAAGCTGGGCGACATAATATTGATAATATATCTTTTCGCGCTCGCGCGGTTTTTCATGGCTCTCGCGGCGATGGATACCGCCTCAGCTTTCGGCGGGATGGCGTCTTCCCGCGAGATGATGATTAGTTCGATAGCCGAACCGGCGATGATACTCTGTTTCATTTCTCTCGCCATAACTTACGGTTCGACGAACCTTTCGAATATAATGTCGAGCACTATAAAGACCGGCAATTATTTTTTCGCCCTCGAGAATATTTTCGTGTTTTTCGCTCTTTTTCTCGTCGTTATAGCCGAGACCGGCCGCGTTCCGTTCGATAACCCGGCCACGCATCTCGAGCTTACGATGGTCCATGAGGGTATGATACTTGAATATTCCGGAAGATATCTCGCCATGATGACCATGGCTTCATATATCAAACAGGCTGTTTTATTCACGCTTATGGTGAATATATTTTTCCCTTACGGCATGCTCACTAAATTTGCCCTTCTGCCTTTCGCCGCGAGCGCGGCCCTGTTTATTTTCAAGCTTATGGTTTTTTCCGTGGCCGTGGGTATATTTGAATCCTCGCTCGCCAAGTTCAGGCTCTTTCAGGTGCCTGACCTTATAGGAATCTCGTTCGTTCTGGCTCTCACCGGAATAATAACCAACGTGGTCAAAGTATAGTATTCTTATTTTCGAATATTGGAAAGGAACTAAAAATTAATGAATAATCACGAAATTCCTTCAATAATGATCCAGATGAACGTCTTGAACGCGATAATGCTTCTGACGGCGATACTTTCTCTCGCCTTCCGCCGCGTCAGGTCTCAGATATCGGCTTACGCCGTGCAGTCCTTCGCGCTCACGCTTATATGCGCTATAATGGCGGGGGCTACGGGCGGCGCTCATGTTTATTTCGTCGCGTTTCTTACGTTCTTCATCAAATGCGTAACCGTTCCGTTTTTTCTGGCTCATATATCGCGTAAGATAAGCGTCACCAAGGACACCGAGAAATTCTTCGCGGTCCCGACGGCCGTTATAATATCGGGGCTTCTGATAATTTTTTCGCACTACGTGATGCTCCCTCTCACGACGAAACTCGAGCCGCTCACCAGGGGCTCGCTTAATACTTCGGTTTCGCTCATATTGATAGGGTTGTTTTTGATGATGAACAGGACCTTCGCTCTCACGCAGGTGCTTGGCATACTTATAATCGAGAACGGCCTTTTTCTGGCGGGCATAGCTACCACTCACGGAATGCCGATTTTCGTCGAACTCGGCATATTTTTCGATATGATCGTAGGCGTCATACTTATGGGCGTTCTCACCAACAGAATAAGCGACAGCTTTGAATCGCTCGATACTAATAAGCTCAATCTGCTGAAGCACTGACACACATTCTACTATTCGAAACGGAAGTGATCTTAAATGGACAAGTTAATGGCTTTAAAAATGTTTCCCACGGTGCTTATCGCGGTGCCGTTTTTTGTTTCGCTGCTCTTCAAATTAATGAAAAATATAAGGATAATAGAAAAAATAGCTATCGGCTCTTCTTTCTTCACTCTTCTGGCTTCAGGTCTGCTTTTGAGCATAGTTACCGTTGAAAAGCCATTTATAATAGATATTCCAAAATTCAGCGTAAGTTTTTTCTGGATCGATTCGCTTTCGGCTTTCATGGCTTTTCTTGTATCGCTTATCTTTTTCGCCACGATCGTTTATTCGAAGGATTACATGAGGCATGAAGCGGAAAAAGGCCTCATGGAGAAAGCCAAACTGCCGGATTATTATTTCAAGATCGAAATGTTCATGGCTTCTATGATGCTTGTCGTATTTCTTAACAATCTGGGACTTGTATGGGTGGCCGTCGAGGCGACGACGCTCGCTTCGGCCTTTCTTGTAGGTTTTTACAGGACCCGTGAATCCATGGAAGCCGCGTGGAAATATCTCGTGATATGCACCGTCGCCATAGCGCTATCTCTTTTCGGAATAGTGCTTTTGAATCATTCGATAACCAATCTTGCGCTGGTTCCGGGCGGTTCGCTGGATTATTCGATACTTACTATGAGGCTTTACACTTCCATGATGGACCCGAGCATAATTAAACTCGCCTTCATATTCGTTTTAGTTGGATATGGGACCAAGGCCGGTATCGCCCCCATGCACACCTGGCGGCCGGACGCTTATTCACAGTCTCCGACGCCCTTCTCGGCGCTTCTTTCGAGCGTTATGATGCCGTGCGCCACTTATGCCCTCGTAAGGTTTCAGCACATCGTAAACCTCGTGGCCGGACCTGATTTCACTTCCGGGCTTTTTATAGCTTTCGGCCTTATATCGCTTATGGTCGCGGTTCCTTTTATAATTCTTCAAAATGATATTAAAAGGCTTCTTGCCTATTCATCGATAGAACACACCGGAATAATCTTTCTCGGGCTTGGTTTTGGAGGCGAACTCGGACTTGTAGGCGCTTTTTACCACATGTTCAATCACGCCATTTTAAAATCGCTGATGTTTTTCACTACCGGTTCAATAGTACAGGTTTATGAGACTCGCGAGATAAGCAAGATAAAAGGGATATTCGAAAGGAACAGATTTCTCGGCTCCATGATCTTTTTAGGCGGCATAGGCCTTTGCGGAATGCCGCCTTTCGGCATTTTCTTCTCTGAGTTTATGATCCTTCTGGCCGGGCTGCATTCTAAAAGTTATGCGGCATCGTCCATGTATCTTCTCTTTCTAACGCTTATTTTCATTGGATTTTTAAACCATCTTTCCAAAACGGCGTTCGGGCATTTTCATCACGAGGACGAGCATCATGATAAAAACGACGGAGCGGAGCTCATTCATACGCATCTGCCTGAAATGAGCGCGGTTATCGTTATCAGCGCGCTGCTGCTGATATCGGCGGTCTCCGGCTTTTATTACTGGAAACCGATAAAGGACGCTATTTTTATGTCCGTTTTCTCATTGATTGTGAAGGGATAGGCGATATACATGAAGAAAAGAGATATATTGACATTATTGAAAAATCAGATAACCTCCGTTACGCATACCGATTACGGTGAAACTTACGCCGAGGCCGAAAGAGACGATCTGCACGAGATAGTAACGGAAATAACGGCCATGGCCGGCGGCTCGCTTTTATCCATAGCGGCTGCCGATGAACGAAAAATTCCGGAGAGCGGCTGCTTTAAGATATATTACGCGTTCCGCGTAACGGCGGATTCAGCGTCTGCCGACGAAAAAAAGGAAATACTGGTAATAGTCATAAGACTATTTGACGACGATCTGGTGTTTCCGTCGATAACCGGCGTCTGTGTGGCGGCTAACTGGTATGAACGCGAGATATTCGATATGTTCGGCTTATACCCCGAGCACCATCTGGATATGCGCAGGCTTTGCCATCACAAGCATTTTCCGATGGACACATTTCCGCTCAGGAAAGATTTCCCCGCTTCGTCGGAGATGGCTCCCTGCAGCGATATAACCGAGGTCAGAAAAGTTCAGGGCGTTGGGCCCTATGAGCTTCCGGTCGGGCCGATACACGCGGGTATAATTGAACCGGGCCATTTCAGGTTCTCATGTTTTGGAGAGCACGTCATAAATCTCGACGCCCAGCTTTTTTATACTCACCGCGGTATCGAGAAGATGTGCGAGGGAATGGATCATTTCAAGGCTAATTTTCTGGCCGAAAGAATATGCGGAGTATGCTCGCTGGCTCATTCCGTCGCTTATTCGAACGCCGTTGAAAAAATAGCCGGTGCGTCTGTTCCTGATCGGGCAATGACCATCCGGGTAATATTACTTGAACTCGAGCGCATGATCGGCCATATTACCGATATCATGGGAATAGCCGTCGACGTAGCCTTTTACGTGGCTTCGACTTTCGCGGCGAAACTGCGCGAAGATCTCATGGGCGAAGTTTATGAGGTCATCCGCTCAAGATATTTTCACAGCGTGAATATGCCCGGGGGATTGAGGCGCGACATCGGTGACGCCGGGGTTAAAAAGTTATGCGATATGGCTTTAAGGGTTTGCCGCGATGTCGACATGCTCGAAGACATTATTTACAGTTCAACGTCTTTTTTAGAACGCATAGAAACTACCGGCAGGCTCTTCACTGAAACGGTCATGGAAATAGGCGTTGTCGGCGTAGGCGCCCGTGCGTCCAACGTTAAATGCGACGCCCGCAAGGCTTTCGGTTACGAAATATACGATAAACTCGATTTTCGCGAGATCACTCATGCCGCGCAGGATGTCGCCGCCAGAATGGCGGTGAGGCTCGGAGAAATAAAACAATCGGCTAAAATAATAGAACAATCGCTCTCGCGTTTAAAGCCGGGCCCGGTTTCTTCGATGATCGGAAAACTTCCTTCTTATAAGCCCGCTTTCGGGATCGTGGAAGCGCCGAAAGGCGAGCACGCTCATTTTTTGATGTTCGACGATTCGAACAGGATACAAAGATACAGGGTCAGGTCGGCTTCATACGCCAACTGGCTTGCGCTGACCTTCGCTGTAAAGGGAAATATCGTTCCGGATTTTCCCGTAATAAATAAAAGCTTCAACCTGTGCTATTCTGCCTGTGACAGATAGGGCGCCGGAAAGGAATGATTCATAATGATATCGATATTGAAAAGTATTTTATATACCGGAAAAGTTACTGAAAGATCAAGCGGTCCCGATGGTATTTTCACGGGCGATCAAAGTCAGCTGGTTTCCATGGATCAGCAAAAATGTGGAAAGTGCGTTTCGCGCGAATGCGTTAAATCATGTCCGACCGGCGCGATCGAATTGAATAAAGATGCCGTATCGGTTTCATCGGAGAAGTGCATAGAATGCCGTGTTTGCGAGGACGTATGCCCGGCCGGAGCCGTCGGATTTTTAAAATACGGCGCCGGAGCAACCATTATAAAAATGGCGGCTGAAAAGCTTGAAAATGAGGTCAGGAAAAATTTCGGAGGTTCTTTTCATATCAGGCAGCTCGATCTCGGCTCATGCAATGGCTGTGATCACGAGATGGTATCGGCGTGTAATCCGTTTTTCGACCTCAGCCGTTTCGGGATCGATTTCGTGGCTTCGCCAAGGCACGCCGATTGTCTTCTCATTACAGGGCCCGTGACCTGGAACTTGCGTGAAGCTCTTTTAAGGACCCTTGAGGCTACTCCGAAACCGAGAGTTATAGCCGCAATGGGCGTCTGCGCTATATCCGGGGCGCCTTTCGATAGAAATTACGCTAATTATGGAGGCGCCGAAAAACTTATCCCGGTTGATGTTTACATACCGGGCTGCCCGCCTCATCCTTATGCTCTTATTCAGGGGCTGCTTAGCGTCATGCGCAAACTTGAAAATAAAAAATGAAACGCATTCCGCGCAAATATATATTGAAATAAGCTATATTTTAATATTTTTATAGTCGCGAGCGTTTCACTTGAAAAAACGTATTTATTATGATAAAATATTCCTGAAATCAAATTACGTGGGTAGTATTACGTAAAAAAATAAAACGGTGTAATACGGGGGTATAGTATGATCGACGATTTAACCATAGGTATGATAGGCCGTGGTGGTGACGGAGTTGTAGCGGCGGGCGAGATCTTATCGTCAACGGCTTCGATGCTCGGACTGAATTCTTTAATGGTGAAAACATACGGAGCTCAGATACGCGGCGGCGAGTCGCTTTCGAAAACCAGGATATCCAACGGTCCTGTAATGACCCAGGGGGACTGCGTTGATGTTTTGATAGCTTTCAACTGGAAAGATTATAACTCATTTAAAACTGAACTTGAAGTTCATGAGAACACGGTCATTATTTATCCTGAAGGCGATACAACAAGCATCGAGGAAATACCGGTTGACGCCAAATGCAAAAAATTCGTTTATAAAATACCGTTTAAAGAAATGGCGATCGAAGCCGCGAATAGCGAACTCGCCAAAAACATGATCATAGTCGGTGTTCTCACGAGCCTTGCCGGTCTTCCGATCGCGAATCTTGAAAAATCGCTCGCGAATAAATTCAAGAAAAAAACTAAAGAAGTGCTTGAGGGAAATTTAAAAGCCCTTAATTCGGGATATAAATTCTCCGAAGAGAACATGAAGAAATCCGTTCCTTTCAAGGGGCTCAGATTTACACAGTCGGCAGCCAAACTTATGATGACCGGAAACGAGGTTTCAGCTATCGCTTCGCTTTACGCCGGATGCCGTTTTTATTCAGGTTATCCGATAACTCCATCGTCAGAGGTCATGGAGATACTCGGCAAGGAATATCCCAAGGTCGGCGGCAGGATGGTCCAGACCGAGGATGAAATATCGGCCCTCGGAATGGCTCTCGGCGCGTCATTCGCCGGACATAAAGCGTTCACCGCCACTTCAGGCCCCGGAGTCTCGCTTATGAATGAAATGATAGGTCTGTCGGCTATCGCCGAACTTCCGGTCGTGATTTTGAACGTTATGCGCGGCGGCCCGTCAACCGGCATTCCGACCAAGACCGAACAGGCCGATCTTCAGCAGGCTTTATTTTCGACCCATGGCGACGCGCCGAAGGTCGTTATCGCTCCGACGGAAGTAAAAGATTGCTTCGACGCCACGACTCAGGCATTTTACATTGCCGAAAAATATCAGACGCCTGTAATAATACTTTCCGACCAATTCATAGGCCAGCGCAAAGAATCGATAGATAAAAACGAGTTCACTCCCGGAAAGAGCTTTTTAAAAGTATTCGAGCGCCCGCTTCCGCCCGAAGAAGAGCTTACCGGCGAATACAAACGCTACATGATCGACAAGAACCCCATAGTTCCTATGACATGGCCCGGCGTTAAAAAGGGAATGTATCTGGCCGCGGGTATCGAACACGATGAATACGGCCATCCTTCGTCGCTTCAGGAAACGCACGAGCAGATGAATGAAAAGCGTTATAAAAAAATGGAACTTCTCATAGAGGAATTCCACAATGAGATGGTTGAGGAGATAGGCCCGAAAGATGCTTCCTGCGGAATCATATGCTGGGGTTCGACCAAGGGCGTCGTCGTCGAGGTCATAAATAAACTCAATAAGGACGGATACAAGATCAAGGCGCTTATACCCAAGATCCTCTATCCCGTTCCCGAAGCTCACATAAGAAATTTCATATCCACTCTCAAAAAGATCCTCGTCATTGAAATGTCATATTCCAAACAGTTCTACTATTACCTCAAATCGTTCGCCGACCTTCCCAAGGAAGCCAAACTATTCAAGCGCTCCGGCGGCGCTCCGTTCACAGTCGAGGAAATTAGAAATGCTATAAAGGAGGCGTTTTAAATGACAACTCAGGCCGCTGAAATGCAGAAATCAGAAAATAAATATTCGGTATCCGATTATAAATCAAAGCTCAAACCTATATGGTGCCCCGGATGCGGAGATTTTGGCGTGGTCAACGCAGTTTACCGCGCTCTTAACGATCTTCAGATCGCTCCCGAGATGGTAGCCATGGTCTCAGGTATCGGCTGTTCATCCCGTATCCCCGGTTACGTTTCAACTTACGGTTTTAATACGATACACGGCCGCGCGATACCCATCGCCTCCGGCGTTAAGATCTCGTCTCCGGAAACCACCGTTATAGTCGCCGGCGGCGACGGCGACGGGTTCGCTATCGGCGGCGGCCACATGCCGCATGTCGCCAGGCGTAATATCGACATGACATATATCGTTATGGACAACCAGATATACGGCCTTACCAAGGGCCAGCTTTCGCCTACGTCCGAAATGGGGCTTAAAACCACGACATCTCAGTTCGGTTCGGTGGACACACCTTTAAATATCGTCGGCCTTGCACTGTCGTATAACGTTTCATTCATCGCGCGCGGATTCGCCGGCGATATAACCAATCTCGCCCGGCTTATAAGACTCGGCGTCGAACATAAGGGATTTTCGCTGATCCACGTCGTGTCGCCGTGCGTAACCTATCGCGGCATGGAATATTTCAAGGTCATGAAGGAAAAATGCGTTATGCTGCCCGAAGATTTCTATGATCCGACCGACAAGGTAGAGGCTTTCAAGGTAGCTGAAAACACGAAAAAAATGTATACCGGCGTAATATATCGTGAAAACAGGCCTACTTTTAATGATTTGCTCGATGAAATGGATAAAAAGGCTTCCGGCGATAACAGAGCGACGCTTGACAGCATCCTCGATCAGTATATGGCCAGATAACGCGATAAAATAAATTGAAAAAGGCGGGGTTCATTAAAGATCCTCGCCTTTTTTAATTTAGCGCCGGATTTTTCAGCGGTCTTAACGGGCGGGCGGGGTAAAGATTTAGCGTTATAAACATGCATATTTAAAAAAATCAAAAACAGTGATTTATAAATGAAAACAACGAGCCGGATAAATATACTATTTATTTCTTCACGCGCCGACCACGGCGGCGGGCAGGCACAGATGTTCGATATAATATCGGGTCTGGACCGTGAAAGATTTAAAGTTTTCGCGGCGCTTCCCGATGAAGAGCCTTTTTACCGGAAAGCCGCCGAGGCGGGCGCCGGGTTGATAGCTATAAAAAAGCGTTCATTCTCGCCGGCGGATCTTTTGCGCCTCGTTTTTTTCGTCAGGGCTAATTCTATAGATATAATACATTCTCACGGTAAAGGCGCCGGATTATACTCAAGGCTTTTGAAGATATTCAATCCGAAGGTCAAAATAGCGCATACATTTCACGGATTTCATTTCGACACGCTTGGAGCGGTTCCGCGCTCTTTTTACCTCGCGCTTGAAAGAATGCTCGCGCGTCTTACCGACCGCTTTATAAACGTATCGGCGAGCGAGCGCGGCGAATATATCTCGCGCGGCATAACAAATGAAAAAAATTCGACCGTTATAGTAAACAGGCTCTCAAAAGAAACGGCTGAAAGAATATCGCAAGCCCGCCAAAAACCTAAATTCAGCGAGGCGTCCGGCACTGGTTCCATATATTTCTGTAACGTGTCCCGCTTCGACGAGGTGAAGGAACTCCCTTTTTTGATAAGGGCTTTCACGGAAGCCACGGCGTCTAACGATAAAGCGAAGCTGATGCTAATCGGCGACGGCGAGGAATTCGATAAGTGCCGGGGTATCGCCGCCGGATTGAAAGTCAAGGATAAGGTCTGTTTCCTTGGATTCAGATATGACGCCATTGAGATGATGACGCGATGCGATATCTATGCCGCATCTTCGCGCCGCGAAGGAATGCCTCTTTCAATGATAGAGGCGGCCACGGCCGGACTGCCCATAATCGCATCCCGCGTGCCCGGACATGCCGATATCGTATCGGAACATCCCGGCGGCTTTTTTTTCGAATATAATGATCTGATATCATTTAAAAAAGCGTTTGATGGCGCACTGGCTTTTCGCGATTCAAAGCCGGCGCCTGTCCGCCCTGAAATAACTGCGTCTTTTGAGACGCAGGCCGAAAAATACATGCTTTTTTATGAAACCCTTCTCGCCCGCTGAAGCCGCCCGCGAGTGAAGCGGGTTTAAATGCCGCCGTAAATTAGATTTCGGGAGAGGTTTGAATGCATATTAATGATAAGATACCCCTTGATAGTAAATCACAGGAAGAAATCCTGAGTGAAATAACGCGCAGTTTTCTCGACCGGGATTTCACTCAATATTACAAGATCTTATCCGGCACGCTGCCGGATGAGGATGAGATAGCCAAACGCCCTGATTTTTATATAAAACTTTCGAGGATACTTTCAAGGCACGCCCGGATCGTGCCTGAACTTATTGAGAACCGGCCCGAATTCCAACATATCGCCGAGGACATGATCGATACCGGCAAAGCGGAACTTGCGGGCCCGGGTTCGGTTCTTTTAAAGGTTTGTTCAAAGATATCCGCAGCTTCCGAAAAAAAAGAATTGATCGGAGCATCCTGCCTGCTTTCTTTTCCGCCTTTTCATGACGGGACCGCCTGCGATTTTTTTGAAAAATATTCGGGCGGGCTTAAAGGGCTTTTACTGGAAGAATTAGATTTGAAATGGGAATTTTCAGGAGATATCGATAGAAATCTGGCTTTTTTATGCGAGCTGGCTTCCATTGATGATGGCGCAGCGGCGGATCGCGCTGAAAAATGGTTCAACGCCAGGATAGACCGCTCTTACATATTGACGGTGTTTTTCGAGGACCTGTGCGAACTTCTCAGGGTGAAGGGCGAATCAGGCTGGCTTATATCGTTAGGCGAATTAGCCGTGCCTTTTATTAACGGAAGCCCTGCTTTATGTTCGGTCCTCGCCGAGGCCCATTTCATGCTGTCGAGTTTTGAAAGGGCGATCGAACTGATAAATGCGGTAGAGGAAAGCGTAACCTCCACCGCTTATTTAAAGCATCTTAAAAGTTACGCGCTATGGAGGGCAGGCCGCCCGCGCGAGGCGCTTGAACAGATAAATAAAAGACTTGCCGGGGACGAAAAAGACACACCCGCGGTCCTTCTGGCTGGAGATATCCTGCTTGAAGCAGCAAGGCTCGAGGCCGCCCTTAAAGCTTATTCTTATGCATATCATATCGAACCGGGATCTTCCGCCGTGATATTCTCGCTTGCGCGGGCTTATCGTGATTGTTATTTTTTCGATCAGGTTGATATCTGTATGGATAAACTCAAGGCTATCAATAACGGCGACATTCAAAGATACAAACTTGGAGTGGAGCTTTATATCAAGTGCGACCGCGAAGGCGCGCGGGCTTTTATCGACGGCAGCGAGATAGGTAAATGCCCGGTGCTTTTAAAAAGGGCGCCCGCAGGCCGGCATGATCTTAAATGGATCTTCGCCGACGGTTCGGAGACCGGTTTCGCCGCTGATCTCCTGGACGGCTATATTCAGAAATTCAAATATCTCTCTGGCGAAAAGACCGTCGATGTCGAAACGAGCCGCGAAGGCATGATAACTGTTTACAGGGGCGATAAGACGGTAACGCTTCCGGAAATACTGAAGGATTTCGTGGTCGCGGAGCTTTCGGATATACCCGCGGTCGAAATCGGGGATTTCATTAACGAAGAATTAATGAGCGGGATATTTGACGGCCAGCGAAATTAATTTTAAAGCTGAACTGGAATAATTTGAAGGCGGTTTTTATATGAAAAAAGAATTGATACGGTGCCCGTGGTGCCTTTCCTGCGATCTTTATATCGATTATCATGACCGCGAATGGGGCGTTGCGGTCCACGACGATAGAATACATTTTGAGTTTTTGGTCCTTGAATCCGCGCAGGCAGGGTTAAGCTGGCTGACCGTTCTGAGAAAGCGCGAAAACTATAGAGCCGCCTATCTCAATTTCGACCCGAAGAAGGTCGCGAAGTTCGGCGCTGAAAAGATAGCCGAATTAATGAAAAATGAAGGTCTTATAAGAAACCTGAAAAAAATAGAAGCGTCCATAAACAACGCCGTCCGCTTTCTGGAGATCCAAAAGGAATTCGGTTCTTTTGACGAATATATATGGCGTTTCACCGGCCATAAGCCTGTAGTGAACGGATGGGATTCACTGAAGGAGCTGCCGGCTAAAACCGAACTGTCCGATGAAGTAAGCAAAGATCTTAAGCGCCGCGGTTTTAAATTTTTAGGCTCCACCGTTATATACGCGCATCTTCAGGCCACCGGCGTAATAAACGACCATCTGACGGATTGTTTCAGATACGCTCATTCTTTATAAAATTGACAATAACTCATGTTTTTGTTATAATTTCATGGAAAGATCAGCCCTGAAAAATTAATAAAGCGGGAAAAAAATGAATATTGCTATTGAAACGAAAGAACTTTCGAGATCGTTCAACGAAAAAGACACTAAAGGCGATAAGAGCGACCTGTGGGCGCTGAAAGGCGTCGATCTTCAAATACCGGAAGGGATGATATTCGGGCTTTTAGGACCCAACGGCGCCGGGAAGACCACTCTTATAAAGGTGCTTTCAACGCTTTTACTTCCAACTTCCGGAGTGGCGAAGGTCGCCGGATTCAACGTCGATAACGAATATAAAAAGATCCGTCCCATAATAAATATGGTTTCAGGCGGCGAGAATTGCGGTTACGGTATATTGAACGTAACCGAAAATCTCTGGATGTTCACGCAGTTCTATGGGATCGCTTCAAGCGTCGCCCTTCCCCGGATCAAAACGCTTCTCGACGTTATGGGATTAACCGATAAGGCGAACACCAAGATCAATAAACTTTCCACCGGCATGCGCCAGAAGATGAATTTCATACGCGGTTTCGTCACCGATCCCAAAATATTATTTCTTGACGAACCGACGCTCGGCCTTGACGTCAACGCCGCCCGCGACACCAGAAAATTCGTCATTGACTGGGTGAAAAATGCGGACGAACCCAAGACCGTGATACTCACGACGCATTACATGCAGGAAGCCGACGACATGTGCGAGAAGATAGCTATCATCGATCACGGCAAAATACTCGCGCTGGACACGCCAGCCAACCTGAAAAAACAGGAATCCGGCGGAATTATTTATAAGATCAGCGTATCGTTTCGCGAAGCCGATCTCGAATCTTTTAAAAAGGTTCCCGGCGTTAGTTCATTCGCTTATTCGATCGCCGACGAGAGCGCCATTATCGAAATGGTCTTTAATCTTGAATCCGACAGGGCTCTTTCGGCGGTCATCGAAAAGATCAATTCTTCAGGATTATCGATAAATAATATTCAAAAAAACGAATTCACTCTCGAGGACGCTTTCATAAAACTTGTCGGAAGGCGGCTTGACGCGGGGGAGAAAAAAAACGATGACTAGGGAAGAACTCGTCACTAACCTACGCGGGATATGGGCGCGCGCCTATGTCCGCATCGTCGGAGTCAACCGTGAGCCGTCCTGGATATTTTTCGAGATCCTTTTCCCGCTTTTTCCGATGTGCACTTTCGGCCTCGCTTATAAATCGATGAACGCGCCCGACGACTATATCGGTTTCGTAATACTCGGCGGCGCGATGACGGCTATCTGGATGAACGTTCTGTGGGGAATGGCCGCACAGTTCTTCTGGGAGCGCGAGTCGGGAAACCTCACGCTTTATATGCTCTGCCCGATGAGCACTATGGCCGTTCTTATCGGGATGGCGCTCGGGTCGGGGTTCTCGACTTTCTTCAGGGTCATAATCACTTTCCTTATCGGAAAATTCCTCTTCGGCATAACGCTTCATGTGGTTTCGTGGCCCTGGCTTTTCGTCACTTTTATTCTGACTATAATATCGGTCTTCTGCCTCGGGATGATGATGGCTTCGTTTTTTCTTTTATACGGCCGTGACGCATGGAACGTGCTTACCGTTTTTATGGAACCGGTATTTTTTCTGAGCGGCTTTTATTTTCCCGTTAGAACGCTCGGAAGTTTCACGGCCTCGATAGCGTCTCTGATGCCGATCACCTTAGGCCTTGACGCGATGAGGCAGCTCGCCTTCAAACTCGGCCCTGAAACCGCTTTTTTATCGGTTCAGGCGGAGGTTGCCGGGCTCGTCATACTCTGTGTCGTCTATCTTTTAGCCGCCCGTTATCTTCTGGCTAAAATGGAATATCTCGGCAGGCGCGAAGGACGGCTGACGCTCAGATGGCAATAAATCTGAAAAATTTAAAAAACATGTGGCTCGTGGCCAAAAATTCCGCGTGGCTCGGCTGGCAGCTCGAATCCAACTGGGCCGAGCCGTTCTCGTTCCTAATATTTTCCATGATCCGGCCGCTCTCGTCCATATTGATAATAACTTTCATGTTTCGTTTCGCTCTGGGCGCGAGATTCAACGATGAGATGTTCAATTTTTTCTTTATAGGAAATATACTTTATCTTTATGTTTATAATATACTCTTTGGCGTCAGCCAGGTCGTTTTCGAAGACCGAGAACATTACGAGGTCATCAAATATATATATATTTCACCGGTCAACTGGTATGTTTATTTCATGGGGCGCGGCCTCGCCCGATTTATTATCGCTACTATATCGGTAGCGGTTTCGATCGTTTTCGGATTGGTCTTTCTTCCTCTGAAGATCAGCATATTACCCGGCGCGCTGCTGCCGCTCGCCGCCTCTTTTTTTCTCGGCGTTTTCTCGGTGTTCTCACTCGGGATAATAATGTGCGCGCTGACGCTCGTTATGGCAAGGCACGGAAACATGATGGCCGAGAGCATTTCAGGCATATTCTTCATAGCGTGCGGAACCATTTTTCCGATAAAAACTCTTCCGCTCGCGGTTCAGGCCGTAACCGTCCATATCCCGATATCGTACTGGTTCGAGATAACCCGCAGGTTAATGCAGAACGTCGAATGTTCATCCGATACGGTATGGCTCGGGCGAACGACCGGCTCTCTTTTATACAGCCTCTCTATTTCGACTATCGTTTTATTTTTTGCGTCGATTCTCACGTTTAATTATTTAAGCGCTCTGGCCCGCTCCAAAGGCATTATCGACCGCACCACGAGCTATTGAACCATAGCCGGAAAACGGTTAACGGATCAAGGTTTTTAAATATTTCATTTAAATGATCGAGGATATCAGATAAGCGAAAGAAGCCCGCCGACGCTTTTAATTTCAAAGTCCGGCCGCACTCCTGGAAATTCAGCCGGCGCATCTTTTCCGCCCGGATTTATCCACGCTGTTTTCATTCCTAATAGTGACGGCCCGTAAATATCGTTCTTAAAAGAATCGCCCACGTATAAAGAATTTTCCGCCGGAATTCCGAGAAGGCCCAGCATCCTTTCAAAGACCGAGGAATGAGGCTTTCTCATACCCAGATCGGCTGTGAAAAGCATATGTTTAAAGTAAGCCGACATACCTATTTCATCGAGGTCCTCGGCGAAATAAACGCCCGGGATCGTGGTGTTGGATATCAGTCCCAGCGCGTATCTGGACGAAAGCTGTTTCAAGGTATTCATGGAATCATCGAAGATGACAAGGTTGTCTTTAAGCGACCTGTGAATGAGTTTTATTATCCACAGCGAATAATCTTCGGAAACTCCGAGAGCCCGCAGCCCGGTCTTAACGCATTCGCCCAGGTTCACTTCTACGAGGGTCCGTTCGGCGTGTATCGAATTCATTTCATAGTATCCGTCGAGCATCTTCTTTTCTATGTCGTCTAACGAAAAAGAATAACCTTTGGCCAGAAGAAAATCCTTTATTTTTCCGGCGCGTATATTTTTCATGTCTTCCCACGGAACCGGGTCGTAATCCAGAAGGGTTCCGCCCATATCGAAGATCACGGCTTTTATATCATTTTTTTTCAATTGGATGCTCCTTTTTAATTTTGTTTTACAGCCGGCATTATTTTTTATATAAGCTATATTCAGATTTTATAAAGTTCGATCGCTTCGTTCTTGCCTTTAAGATCTGCGAAACCTGCGTTTTTAAACTTCGCGTCTTCGGGAGTTCCGGCGATCTTTTTATGGACCGCGCCCGTTATGATGATGTCGGTCGCGAGTTCCTTCGTTTTGGATTCGACCCTGGAAGCTATATTTACCGTGTCGCCTATGACCGTATATTCAAGTCTTTGAGAGGTCCCGATATTTCCGGCGACGAGAACTCCCGTATGTATGCCGATGCCGAAGTTTATTCCGCCGAAGTTCTTTCCCTGCGCGTTAAATTCCTTCAAAGCCTCGCGCATTTTTAAGGCCGATCTTACCGCGTCCATCGCGTGGTCGTCGGATCCGAAGGCCGGCATATATATCGCCATCACGGCGTCGCCTATGAATTTATTGACGACCCCGTGGTTCTCGGTTATAGGGACGGTTATAAATGAAAAATAGGAATTGAGCATGTCGACGACCTCGCCGGCGCTCATTTTTTCAGAAAGCGTCGTAAAATTTCTTATATCGCAGAATAAGACCGTTGCTTCGATCTCTTCGCCGCCCAGATTCATTTTTCCGCTTTTTAAAAGTTCTTTTACGACCTCTATCGAAACGTATTTTCCGAAAGTTTCGCGAAGAAGTTCGCGCTCTCTTAGCTGATCGGCCATGATATTGAAATTAGCCTTCAGTCTTGCGATCTCGTCGGTGAAGTATATCCGCGTTTTAACTTCGAAATCGCCGTCTGAAAGTTTTTTCATTTTGCCGATAAGTTCGTTCACCGGCCCCTGAATGTTCTTTGAAAAAAATGCCACTCCCAGGATCATCGGCGTAAGAGACCCGACGATCAAGAGATTATACAGCGCGCTTACCTGGTCGTTGCTGATCTTGAACGAATTCACGACGAATACGTATATCAGCGCCATCGGGATCACCGCGGTCGACATGAACAGCATGATTATCTTTGCCGAAAGCGAGATGTGATAGCCCTCTTTTATCCTGTAAAGTTCGCCGTTTTCGTAGATCCCGCTCATAAATTCGTCTGAGCCCTTGAAAAGCATATTATCCAGAAAGACTATGGCGAAGCAGAATTGGATCGCTACCGATATGGTCATCGCCGGCAGATTATATAGGAAAAAGTATTTCCAGACGATGAATTTTTGATAGATCACTAAATGGCTTACGACCTTGGCGGCGAAAGCCGAGATGAATATCGCAAATATATCGCGATAGATGAAAGTGAATTTGCGGCGCGCCGTCTTTCTGTTCTCATCGCAGGGGTTTTGAGAATATTTACGGAGCGGGATGAACCACAAAGTGAAAATGATCATCATGAAGACGAAATTAAAAAGGATCCAGTTGAACGATACACCCGATCCATAATTCATAATGGCCAGCATATCTTCTTTTTTGTCGGAGCCGGTGAAAGCCATATAGAAAAAAATTGTGAAAATGCTGTCTATGCCGAGTATATAAAAGGGTATTACAAGTATCTGATACAGATTTTTTATGGAGATCGTCTTTTTCTCTTTTGTTTCGGCGTTATTCATTTTTGATCCTTTATGGTCATTTTTATTGACGGTTATATGGCAGCGGTCCTGAGGGCCTCACGCGGTTTTAAATATTTTACCGGACCGTTTTTTCCATCTGGCATTTTCAAAAAATAATGCCTGATGCGCGCTATAAATTTATCAGACTTGGCCGCGCTTGTCAAATATAAATATTAAAATATCAGCGTTCGAATATAAATTTGACATTTGAGCCCAAATAAGTTAATATTTCATAAGCATTCGCGGCCGGATCAAAAATATTGCCGCAACTCCTCGTTGAAAATGAAAAAACTATGAGAACCGTTTGTCCGCAAGACTAATTTCGTGATCGTAATTGAAAATCTCATGGATTATTTTTCCGGCGAGGACCGCGAGGTGGCGGCAATGTGCCGCGAATATCTGCAATACGCCAGGGACAATAAGTTCGGACTTGCCGCATATTCCTTCATGGACGCGCTCGAGGCGGAAAAGATACATAGAACCCTTTTTGAAAAAGCCATGGCGGATAACGCCGGAGGAGCGGATATCGCGGTTCCGCAATATCAAACGCGCGTCTTCTGCGGCCATACCTTTCATTCTGAAACCGCGCCCCGGAACTGCCCCGTGTGCAGGGCTCCGCGCGACAATATAGTAAAAGTCGAATAAAGGACGGAATCTTTCATGAAAATTATAAAAACGCTTTTTATGGCGCTGGCGCTGACAGGTTCGTTTTTCTTTATGGGTCCGGATATGGTTTCGGCCAAAGACGCGCTTCCCGTTTCAAGGTCTCTCGATGAAATGAACTCGCTTTTTAAGCGCGGCGAAGGATTTCTGGGCGGAGACGGTTTTTATACCGTTTCGCTTTCACCGGAGCGGACGCTCGTCATTTTCGGCGATACTCTCACGGGCTCGGTCGAAGGCGGGAAAAGAAAAATTGACGGCATGCCTAATAACACCATCGCGATGTTATACAAAAATACGGGAAATAAAAATTTCGGCGTCAGGTTCTTTCTTGACGATAAAATGGCTCCCTTTCTGAAAAATTCCGATCCCGGAAGATTTTTCTGGCCGTTAGACGGCATACTATCGGGCGGGAGGCTTTATCTTTTCGGAGCCCAGATCAAAAAAACCTCCGATTCGGACGCTTTCGGTTTCAAAGAATGCGGGAACCATATTTTTGTCATCGATAATCCCGATGATCCGCCCCGCCTCTGGAAGAAGTCGATACTAAATGTCCCGCACGCTAAATTTTCAGGTAAAAGTTATATTATCTGGGGATCTTCGCTTCTTTCAAAGGACGGTTATATTTATATTTACGGCGTCTATTCGGACGGCGTTGAAAAATGGCTTGTCACGGCAAGAGCCGCCGAAGAAGGGTTATGTGATTTTAATTCATGGGAGTTTTATTCGGGCGGAGGTTTTCATAAAAAACTCCCGCCGTCGCTTCTTTTAAAAGGGATATCCAATGAATTTTCAGTTCTCTCTCTTCCCTCCGACGCTTCGGTCAGGCTTATATACACTAAAAACAGCATGGGCGCTGATATCGTTATGAGGAGCTCGGCCTCTCCCGTATTCAAAGAAAAAGACCTGGCGCGCGTGATCTATTCCTGTCCCGAAAACGGCCTTACGAAAAACATTTTCACTTATTCGGCCAAGGCGGTTAAGGCTTTATGCGCCCGAGGCCGCATCGTGCTGGTATATTTTTCAAATTCTTTCGACGTTTCGGATCCTATAAACGATCTCAGAATATACTGGCCCCGTTTTGTCGAGGTTTTGATTGAATAGCGGTTCTATTTATCGGAACAAAGGATCTGAATTATTTGACATTTATCATGTTTGGCTATACAATTAATGGACGAAGCGATGAAAAATATGACATCCGTCTCTTTTTAAAAACATTTTCTTCGTCACAGCCTGGAATCCATTACCGGCTTAACAGTTCTAAAAAATTTGAAAACGGCCATGTGAGTATTTATAGATCCGATGGTTTTTATTATGAAGAACTTTAATAAGAGAGTATTTTCGGCTTTCATCACGGTGTGTTTTATCGCCGTGATTTCTTACGTTGTTTTTTACGCTTTTTTTCCTCAGGCTGCCGAAGCCTTCGCCGCGAAGTTTAATTTCTTTTTTTTGTCTCTTATAACGCTTAATATATCTGCTATTGCGTTCTTACTTCTAAATAAAACCAACCGTGAACTTGAAATTAAAGTTAATGAGAGGACCGCCAAACTTTTAGAGGAAAAGAACAAATTTGAGATGTTTTACAAGTTCGTTCGATGCGGCACCTTTACCGTCGATACTCAAAAGATCCTGACCGGCTGGAACAGGGCCGCCGAAGATATAACGGGCTTT
>CAZKCG010000021.1:0-24637 GCA_964551445.1 uncultured bacterium
GGTCGGGGGGTGGTATATGCAGCTAGGAACGGTAACTCAGAATTGCATGCACCCGGATGGATCGCCGTGGAAAACATCCATGGAGACCGACGCGGCCAATATCAGCAGGCATATTCTTCCATACGAGATATGGCCGAACGGGCCTCATCCGAAAACGGCATATATTCCTTATTTCAACATCGATGATAAAACAGGGAAGCTTGGAGTAATGAACGTTACCATGGGTTTTGATCATCCTACCTGGAAGGGCCCGAGAAAGGTGACCGATTCCGGCCCGACCGATAAATCAATATTCGCCGCCGCCTCCTATGACGTCAAAGAAGACGTTTTCAATTGTCCCGATGTTCCTTCCGGCCTGCCGGATCAGCATCTCGCCACTTATAAAGTTTTCATGTCAAAGATAATCAACGAATCTTATAATAAAGGCTATAACTGGATCACCTCTAATTCTTATCCCGACGAGGAAAGCGAATACGTGCTCGAACCCGGAAGTAAATACACAATGAAACAAAATAACATAAAGGTACTTGAAAGCGCCACGGGCGAGGGGGATGACAGGTTTTTCTATGGCAAGACAGGCGGATGTCATGACGGAAACAAATTAAGGATACACCAGCAAAAAAAAGGCGAGCGCAGCATCGAAATTTTCGGAAACAACGGAATGTTCGCCGGATCGCTTTCCGCTCTGACGCTCATATCAAAAGATTTTCAGAACCCTATGAAGTCTGACAGCACTAAACCCCTGACCGGTTACGATATCCGTCAGAAAGCTTCATATATTTTCAATAATTTTGAAGAATTCAAAAAGAATTTTTCCGATATCGCAGATAAAAATCCTGGATTACTCAATATAACCGAAGGCGGCATCTTTTATATCGACTCCGACGCGCAGGTGGATCTGACGCTTGGAAACAAGATCGGCGAGATAAAATTCTATCAGAATCTTATTTTGGTCTGTAAAAAAGGCGTAAAGATCCCTAACATCATTAAAAGCGATTTCGCCGTCAAAAATAAATGCACTATGAGCGTTGTCGCGGTCGACGGCGATATCGTCATATCGGGCGAGCGGATCGAAGCTTCGCTCTCGGCGTTTGGAGACCGCGCCAGGATCACTAAAAATGTCGATTACTTTCAGATATTCGGAAATATTTATGCCGACGAGCTTTGTTTTGATCCGGAAGAAAGCGGCAGTATATTCAAGGTTGCCTCATTGTCCCCGGATATGACGGAAATAATCAGCCAAAGGCACATAAACCAGCCTTCAACGAAAGGATTCAACAGAATTTCCGTCACGTACGATCCCGCGTTAGACCCTTGCGATATCGATAACTACCAGGCGCATTATAAATATTCGGTAGCGTCGAAACAAACATACTGGAAAACGACGAGTGAGAAAGAATGAAAAATAAAGATACAGCGGTCAAAAATAAATACGCTTTTTCGATGGTCGAACTTATTGTGGCGATAGCCCTTATATCGGTCGGCCTTATTCCTGTCTTTTCCATTTTCGGTTCAACTTCATCCGAGATCTCGGCGACCATAGACGAAATAATTCTGACGGGCTACGCCAACGAACTTATAGACGCCGTTATCAACCATAATTACGATGAGATACCGGGCGGTTTTTCTTCCGAAGATATTTCTTCGTCAAATGATAAATTTTTTATCGGCCTCAGATCCAAGCTTTCCGAAATGAAGCCCGGATATAAAAGAGGCGTCGAAATTAAAACCGAGCCGGTTAATTTCGATCCGAGCCTCTTTCAGAACCTCGACATTTATACCCAGGAAAAATTCAACAAAATAAAGAGTTTTAAGCTCATCAAAGTAGCGATAAGGTCCCTTCCGGTGTCCGGAAGGCCAAGAAAATTAGAGATTTGCGCGTTTTCAACCGCGGATTAGCGGCTGCCGCCAGGCTTATACATGGGTAACGGCCGCCGTTGCGAAAATTTGTGAAAGGTTTCGCACATGCGGCGTGACAGCGGAGGACATACAATGAAATTAAACAAAAAAGCCTTCACGGTAGTGGAGATGATCGTGGCCACGGCAATATTCGGCCTTGTAATGTCGATGGTGTACGGCTTTCTTATACACGGCGTTTCCTCCAATGAAAAGGGCATAAAAAATATCGACGCGATACAGGACATGGCCTTTATCATCCATAATCTTCGAAGCGATCTTCGAACGCTGATAGAATTCAACGAAGACAAAGAATCTTACATCATATTCGATAAGGCATCTAAAAGCCTTAAATTTACTGCTGTTAGCGGCGTGAGTGATCAGGGCGTCGTCCTTTACTCTCAGATCCTTTATTATTTCGATAAAAAAGCTTTATATAAAAAGTTTCATTTGATGAAGGACGAAAATACCATGGGAGATGAAACGGTATATGAGCTCGCCAAAATGAACAAAATAAAAGACCTTCATTTCGAGATATGCGACTCGGAAGGAAAGCCGGTTTCGTCATCGCCTGAGATAAGAGCTGCTAAACCGCCTAAATTACTCAAAGCAAGAATTATACATTCATCGAACGCGCGCCTGGAGGTTAACATCAGCCTTTATTCAACTTACATCAAGCCTAAAAATACCGCCGATAACTATTGGGTTTTGGCCAGCAAGGTCATTCCGATGGATATGAAGTTCGATGCTATCACGCCCTGCGCGGAATTCGAAATAGACACCGCCGGAAATCCTTCAACCGCAGTTACGCGCCGTGGGATAAGGGTCGGCCGCAATATGGGTATCCCGTCTTCCGGTCAGAACGTGCCTGACGGCGAACAATGAAACTAACAAAATAAATCGGAATGGGTGCTTGCATTCATTCTGATTTTTGGTTATTATATGTGCGGTACAGGTAAGAGCGCTGAAACGAAAACAAAAGATCAATGAAACAGGTATGTTTCAAAGGTGAAATATTCAGAACCATTAAAGCGTTTTTTACATTAACGAAATTTAATTACGGGGTGAATAAATTGCAAAAAGTGTTCTTAAAAAACAGGTTGTCTATTTTCATAATAACGGTGATCATATTATTTTCAACTATCGTCGCGGCCCGTTCCGAAATGGTTTTTTCTCCGAAACCGCTCTTTGAGGTAGCCGTCGGCGAGAATTCTCCCGAAAAACTCGGTAAAGACATAAACGAAGAAGAGATCACAAATTATGACAAGTTTTATTTTCCGGCGTCTTTTGCCGCTTTTGAAGCGTCCGGCGTCATAATGGTGCTTGATTCATATAAAGACAGGATCTGTAAATACGACCTTTCCGGCAAATTCACGGGCGCCGTAAAACTCCCGTTCAAAAAGCACGCCATCGATTTTGCCTGGTTCCCCGGCACGAGAACTGCCTTTTTCGTATTCCAGGAAAGCCGCGAGATAGGCCTTTTGAAAGGTGACATTTTAAAAAATAACGAATTCGAGTCCTTCAAATTTTTCAACGCGCCCGCGCTCACCGGCGGATCGGTTCCCGAAGATTTCAGCGTCCAGAGGATATGGCCGGCTGACAGTCTCAACACAGTTGAAAGCACTTTCCTGCTCAACGTTAATTCAAACGCCGTGAAAGATCTCGCGTTTGCTTTCAGAACTGACGAACTTAAAAGGCTGACCGAACTGCCCGCTGAGTTTGCCGCCCCCGGTGCCTTTCAGGGAAAACGCGCCGCCGTCGCCGTCGAGATTCGCGATTCCGAAGCCGTCATGATCTCGCAGGAATTCGCGTCTGGTGAATCCGACTGGGTCGTCCTTTTGAACGAACTCGCGCCAAAGACAGGAAAAGGCTTCAAAAACATCCGCGTCGCCGGAACCGACTCCAGAAATAATGTTTACATCGAAGCGCTCTACGGAAACGCGGAGGACGCCATAACTGAGGCTTTCATCTATAAATTCACCAAAAACGGTCGTTTCGCGGGCCGCGTTCAGATCCCGAAATCACCTGAGATGCTTTCAAACCGCTTCATATACGTGGACGCCGGCGGCTCGGTTTTCTACATGAAAAAAAGCGATGACATGAAAAAGATCCAGTTCTTTAAATTCGAAGTTACCGAACTGAATTGAACTGAAAAAGGAGCTGGAACCGTGTTCGATACGATCAAACGTTTTCCGATAACGGTCATCTTTATAGCATTGGCGGCGGTTTATGTTACCCTGGCCGTTGTCCGGACCGGTCCGGTTTTCAATACTGCCGTTTCGGCGGCTCCGGAACTGGAAATGTTAAAAAAATTTGCGGATAAACCATCCAGAAATTGCAGTTATGAAATGGAATATACTTATCCGGAAGGCATCCCCAAAAGCCGCAATAAATATTATTGTCTCGATCCGGAAACATTTCGGATCGAAGAACTCGACGGAGCGGGAAATATTACCTGCGTGACGGTTATTTCCCCCGAAGGATCCCAGATGTTCGATCGCAAAGAAAATAAATTTTTCCCGATCGCCGAGGACGGCAACAATAAGATAATGACGCTATCCGGTCATATCAACTTTCAATGTTCAAAAGCGGTGAAAATAATCGAAGAAAAAAACGCCGAGGAAAGGAAATATTCTATATTCGACCGCGCGGGCAACATATACATTCATTATTTAGACAATAAAAACGGTTGTTTTATCAGAAGTGAAAGTTACTCAAAAAATAACGTCAAAATTTCAATGACCAAATATAGCGGTTGGAAATTTGAAAGGATCGATCCCGACATGTTCAAAAAAAGATCGTTTTGAACTTTCAGAACCTGTTAAGCATCTTGCCGCGGTGAAAAAATAGTGAACAATTTTTGTGAAATATCAGTATACTTACCCGGAATTGTTTTAAATATATATAATGGGGTGAATTTTTTATGAGAAAATTAAAGATGAACGCCGCTTTTAATGCATCAAGTCTATTCGTCTTAGCGGTTTTTATAGCGTGCCTGGCTTTTATGCCTCTGTTTTCGCATTCCGCGTCGGCCGGCATAAATGACGTCCAGAACGCTCTCGAGGCCGGCACGGTCACGACATCCAATGAAGGCACGCAGACCGCCGTTTCCGAATCCGAAGCGGTCGAAGCCGCCGTGAAAAAGGCTGAAAACTATGAACTCGCTATTATTACCGACCTTCACGTTAACGCTAAAGATTATGACGCCAAAGAAAAAGTGATAAAGATACTCAACGGCTGGAGCAATATCGACGCCGTAGCGATACTCGGCGATATCAGCCAGCAGATCGCCTCGCCGTCCGAATTCGCCAGATCAAAAAAATTCCTCGACGGCCTCCATCACAAAAAATATTGCGTAACCGGAAATCACGATTATATCTACGAAGATAAACTCAAGGAAAACGGAAAGAAGGACCGCGGCGAGCCCAAAGAAAAAAAGGAAAAACTCGAAAGATTCATGAAGGCATACGGCCTTAAATCGCCTCACTACGCTGTTAAGGCTGGCGGCTACCTTCTTGTTTTCTTATGCGCCGACGAACTGGACGGAAAACATATCGTAACGCTTTCTGATAACGCTCTCGACTGGCTTGATAAAACGCTCGATAAGAACAGGAGCGTTCCCACGATAATATTCTGCCATGCCCCGCTCGAAGGATCGCTTGAAAAGGTCGGAGAACTCGGCACCGGTTCATTCGTTCATCCGGCCGGCCGCGTAGAAAAGATACTTGAGGCTCATGAACAGGTTTTTATGTGGGCTTCCGGTCATACACACACGAAGCCCGGCAGTGAAAATTTCATGTCTTCCTCAAATTTCTGGAAAAAACAGATACATGTGGTCCATAACCCTAATCTTACCGAAAAAGGCGGCTGGATAAACACTCTCACTCTTATGCCGGATCATGTCATCGTTAAAACATACGACTGCCAGAAAAAAGAGTGGCTGAAAAAATACGAGAGGACCTTTAAGCATAAATTCGCAAAAGTTACCGCTGATGATAATAAAGACAAAGAAAATGAAAAAGACCAGGATAAAAAAGACGCCGAAGAAAAAGATAAAGAAGATATGAGCGGAATAGTCGTTCCGGGATTAGACAACGCGAAGGTCAGATCGTCCGCCTGGGGCCCGGTCATAGGAACTCTCTTTTCAGGGAAATTCGTCGATATCAAGGGGACCGAGGGCGACTGGTATATAATCGACCACGAAGGCAAAAAGGGTTATGTCCTCAAACAGGCGCTTCTGACCAATATCGGCGACAAGTCGAAACTCAAGAAGACGGAGGGAGAAGGAACCGTCAACGTCAATCCTTCATTCGGCCTTAACGTGCGCGACGGCGCGTGGGGCGATAAGATCGGAAAACTTAAGGACGGCGACAAGATCGATATAATCGGCCAGGAAGGCGACTGGTACAAGATAAAATTCAACGGAAAGACCGGATTCGTTTATAAGAACTATATAAAAGCCTCTTTTGACAAAGGCTCTAAAGCGCCGGCGGGCGAAGACGCAAAAAAAGGCGATGAAAAACCCTCTGAAGCGGCTAAACCTGAGGAAACTTCAGCAAAAGCTTCGGACGACGATAAAACGGCCAAAGATGGAATAACCGGTTCGAAAGGTTTTGAAGCCGGCGGATTGTTGAACGTTCCCGAGCGCGCACAGAGAGCACGCGAGAACGGCTCGATCGGAAGCTCGCTTTGCGGGCCGACTTCTCTTGCAATGGCGCTTGATTTTTACGGGATAAATAAGTCCACAATAAACGTTTCGAAAGAAACCAAAACCCTCAGCAGCAGCGGCGCATGGCAGGGAACCTGCTGTGAGAACATTCTCGCGGCCGCTAAAAAGAACCTTCCCGGAAGCTATATGAAATCGAATATGAGCATAGATACTCTTAAAGATATCACCGCCAGCGGAAAGCCGGTAGTCGTAAACGTTGATACTCAAGGATACTGGAGCAAAGGCCATTACATGGTAGTGACCGGCGTGAAGGACGGAAAGGTATATGTCAACGACCCGTGGGCCGGCGGCCAGAGAACTTATTCATTCGCGTCCTTTAAGGCCCAGTGGGCGACGCGCAGCAACCGTGGAGTAATCGTTCAACCGTAATTCGACCATGGGGCCTGCCGGACTGGATGTGTGCCGGATCAAATTTAATAATGCATAAATTTAAATAAAAAGCGCCGGAACGTAAATAGCGTTCCGGCCTTTTCACAGGCGCGATCTTTTCAGCCGCATGATTTAAGCGCGCGCAACCGGATGCTTATAATTCAAACGCTTTACAATAAGAGCTTTTTATGATATAAAATTATTTGTGATCGATTAAGATCAATAGTTTTAAAAAAGCGGGTAAAATATTTTATGTTTCTAAACAGGTTCGAAGATAAAACCATAATAAAAGCAGCGAAGTATTTAATACTTTCGCTTGGCTTATTTTCTTTGGTACAGTTTCTGGCCGTTTTATACGATCTGTTTTTTTCAGGCGGCGGGCCGACCGTGATGAGGGTCTTTTCTCTCTTCGCCGTTTCAAAAAAAATGCTCGCGGCCGTCGGGCTTTTCCATCTGGCTGCGGCTCTTTTTTTATTTCGCGGCATGCTGAAAAGATCGTTCCTTCTTTTCACTTATATAGCGTGGGCCCAATTGATACTTTTCGCGGTAGGTTTCATGGCTTTCGGGATCTTCTGCGGCCCCGCCGGCGCGCTGCCTCAGCTTGTTTTCGCGGCCGTAATAACGGCGCTTTCGGGGGTTGGAAAGATCCGCTCGGCGTTCGATTCCGACACGCCTGAGTATAAGCGCCAATATAAGGTTCTGGCGCGTTTGTTTATATTTATCGTCATTATTTATGGTCTTTATATGACATATTTTGCCATGAATTATCCTTACGCGTTCTCACCCGCCGGAGTTACCGAAGATTATCGCGCGACGGCGCTGTTCGCTGGAAACACCGATACGGCGGGCACGACCGAAATATACGGTTTTAAGGTCATGATCCCGCAAGGGTTTTCGTTAAGCGGCGTAAGCCGCGGGGAAGCGTCCGATAATTGCGGGGCTTACGACAAAGTCCTTTTCGCAAGCGGAAGCGATCAGATCCTGCTTACCACGAAAAACGGTATTCTCATCGAACAACTTTATTTAATGACGGCGACATTTGACGTTAAAGACAGTTATGAGTATTTCACTAATTATATCAACGACAGATACGGCATAGTCTGGATGACGGTCAAAGCCCTGGGGCAATATGAATACCGCGGTTTCAAAGCGGACGGCTGGCGCGGATATATAGAAAGAGGCCCGCTTCTTCATGACGGCAGGTATTTTGCGAAAAACTTCAATATCTGGAGCGACGATCCGGAGGCCGGAGCGAGGCTCGAGATCTCGTTCTTCTTCAAAGACGGCGGCCCCGCGCCGGATCTCGCGTCGAAAATTTTATCTTCCCTCAGGATATCAAAAGCCGTCCCGTCGTTTTCGGATAATATGAAAAACGCGGTCGGTAAAATAGATTCAGGCGAGTTCGACGCAGCCATGATATTTCTGGCGAACGCTCTTTCGCAGGATTTTAAAAGCGCGGACGCGCATTATTACATGGCGCGCTGCCATATCTCGCGGGGCGAGCCCGGCAGAAAGAATTGTCTGATGCATATAGACGAGGCGCTGAAGATCGATCCCGCTCATAAAGCTGCTTTAGAACTTAAAACGAAGACTAAGAATTGATCATAATGGAGTAATTTGCGTTGAAAAAGAAAAATGACAGCATCGTTTTAATAGACGGAACGCTCCGCGAAGGCGAACAGTCGGCCGGCGTTTTTTTCACGCCCGCCGAAAAGGTCTCGCTTTTAAAACTCATGGACCGCGCGGGGATACATATCGCCGACTGCGGCATGCCGGCGGTCTCGCGACAGGAATTTATGACGCTGAAAAAACTGGCGTCGCTTCCGGGGCTTAAAATAAGGGTGGGAGCGTCGGTCAGATGTCTCGCGGAAGAGGTCTCGCTTTTCAAAGAAACCGGCGCCACCGACTGTTTCGTGATCACGCCGGTTTCGGACATTCACATCTCTGAAAAATTTCACATGACGCATTCCAGATATATTGAGTATGTGAAAGATGTAATAAAACATGCTCAAACCATAGGCGTTAAACATATCCACGTTGTTTTCGAGGACGCCACGCGGGCGGAAAGATCCTTTATCGAAAAGATGTTCTCTGAGCTTTGTAGTTTTGGGATCGAGGCGTTTTATATCTGCGATACGATAGGCGTGGCTACGCCGGAACTTATGAAGGACCTCGTTGAAAGGCTCATTTTTCTTTCGCCGAAAAATAAAAAGCCGGGAATAGGCGTTCACTGCCACAATGATTTCGGATTCGCTCTGGCAAATACGGTCACGGCTTTCAAGGCGGGAGGAAGATTCGTAACTTTTACGCAGAACGGGATCGGAGAGCGCGCCGGAAACGCTAAATTTCATGAGCTTGTAATGTATCTTGAAAAGATCGAAAAGATAAAAACGGGATGCGCCCTGGATCTGCTTGGCGAACTTTCTGAAAAAACGGAAAAAATGTCGGCGATATTTATGCCGCCGACAGAGCCAGTGGTCGGGTTCAACGCGTTCCGCCATGAAAGCGGGATACACGTTTCGGGGCTTTTGAAAAACCGTAAAATATACGAAGAGCACAGGCCCGAGGATATAGGACGCAAAAATGAATTCGTCGCGGGAAAACATTCCGGACTTTCGATCATAGATAAGCTTCTGGACGAATTATTTAAAGGCAGGACCTTTGGCGCCGGAGAAAAAAAGAAGATACTTTCGGCCGTTAAGGCGAGTTACGTTAAAAAAAATAAAAAGCGCAATATTAAAATGCTGGCGGAAATGAAAAAATTTTATTCGACGGCGCTCGGCGGGCTTTCGGCAAAGGAATTCGTCAAAATAGTCAAAGAGACGGTTAAATGAATATGAAAAAGATATATTCCTCGGTTTACGAAAAAATATTTGAATCGTCGATCGCGCGCGGCTATAAAAAAAACGGCGAATATTATCCGCTCGCGCCTTCTTTGATATTAGGTCACGACCCTTTGATAGCCATGATTGTCGATGATTTTAAAAAAGCAGGTTTTAAGATCGATAAAAATATGAGGTCACGCCTTTTATTCGCGGCCGATCATTTCGCGCCGCCTTCCACGGCGGAACGCGCCGATATACTGAAAAAATTCCTCGATTTTTCCTATGGCGAAAAGATCGAAAATGTAAAAGTTTTCGAAGGCATCTGCCACCAGCTGATGGTTGAAAGCGAGATGGCCCGGCCGTTCTCATTTATAGCAGGGTCCGATTCACATACCGTCACCGCGGGGGCGCTTTCGTCTATCGCTTCGGGTTACGGCTCGATGGACATATTATCCGCAATGGTCAGCGGGATCATTTACGAAAAGAAATTTCCTGTAAAAGGCGTTAATTTTTTCGGCGATACGCCGCCTTTCATAACCGGCCGCGACATGGGCCTGGAAGTGATAAGGCAAATAGGCGAGGGTGAAGGTAATAACACCGTTTTAGAATATTCAGACAATACATCGGGAAACATATGCATGGACGATCGTTACGCGATAGCGAACGCTTCCATCGAATGCGGAGCCTCGGCCGGGATATTTTCGCCGGACGGATCGCTGCTTTGGCATCTCATAACTCGCGACGGCCGTGGTTCAAAAGCTTCTTATGAAAAACTTTTCGACGAATTCACGGCCGATATTGAACCGGACCATGAAGTTAATATTCATATCGACACCGGCTCGATGAATTCTAAAATAGCCGTGCCTCATAATTTTTCGAAAATAGTCGACGTTTCGGCCGTTTCGAATGTCCGCGCCGACCAGGTTTTCGTAGGGTCTTGCGCGTCCGGTAGAATATCAGATTTTAAAAATATGTGTGAAGCGATAGACGCGATATCTAAAAAAACGCGCCGGAAAAATATTAAAAAAGATCCGAGGGTCAGGCTTATAGTTACGCCGTCGTCTCAAAAGGTATATCTTGCGGCGATAAAACTTGGATATATCGAAAAACTCATCGGATTCGGAGCGGTCATAACCAACCCTTCGTGCGGGCCGTGCGGCGGCATAGACAAGGGCCTTATAGGTTCGGGCGAGGTCTGCCTTTCGACCTCGACGCGAAATTTCCGCGGCAGGATGGGTTCGATGAATTCTGAAATTTATATAGCGTCACATCTTACGGCTGTTTTTACGGCTTATACCGGAACTATAACGGCGCCTGAGGAGTTTTATTCATGACGATATCGAAAAAAACGAGTAAGATCATTAAATTGGCCGGCGTTATAAAACTTCTTGGAGATAATATAAACACGGATACGATACATAATCCGCAGAAATTCACTATCGATAAAAAAAGCCTTGGCATAGCGGCTTTGACGTGCGCTGAAACTTCCGGTAAAAATATAGTGATCATCGCCGGCAGAAATATAGGCATCGGTTCCTCGCGCTTTTCGACCGTTGTTGCGCTTAAAAATTCAGGGGTGGTCGCCGTCGCCGCGCCTTCCATATCGCGCATTTTCGAAAGAAATCTGGCGTGCGCGGGGATATTTCCGGTGAAACTCGATGAAGCGGGACTATCAAAAAATATAAAGAAAATAGAATATTCCGGAATTTTAATAAATCTCGTTCATGAAGACGGAAAACATATCGCGCGTTTATATCTGAAAGGTGAAAAAGAGCATTTTTTGTCAGGGACCGTTGACGGATATCTTTTTGACATAGCTTTATCCGGCGGAATGGTTGAATATATTAAAAAGGAAGATAATTATAAAAAAGTATTGTGACTGGCGAATTTTAATATAATGTGAAATGCGTTGAATGTGAATTAATATGAAGAACAAATTACCTGAAATTATAGATCTTGCCGTTATCGGCGCCGGTCTTTCCGGTCTGGCTTGCGCGGTAAGGGGGCGCTTTGTCAAATCGGTCGGAAGTTACTCGATGGCGACGGTTTTATTCGAGGCTTCGGAGATGGAAGGCGGACTCGCTTCGCTCGGAAATATAAAACTCACCGGTCCCGGGTTTTCAATGCCCGGAAAAGAAGTTGCCGCCAAACTTTTAAAAGATATCGGCGAATATGAGATCCCTATAGTAAGAACGGGAATTTCAAAGATATCAAGGGATAAAAAAAACGGCCTTTTTTTGATCGAGGCCGTTGACGGTTCCGTTTACAGGTCCAGGACCGTGGCGATCTGCGCCGGAATGAGAAAACTTTCCAATGAGGTCTCATATTTTGGAAAAGGCGTTAAGATAACCTATATGGGCTATGATTTCATAAGATCAATGATAAACTCTGAAATTGAACGCATGCATGAAAAAAAATTCATGATCTACGGAAATGAATATTCGAAAAATTTAATAGATCTTGTCATAGCAGCGCTTAAAAAGAATAATATCGATATAAAAACCGCAGGGCCGATATTTTTACTGGATACTGACGCCGAAAGTTTCGGAAAAGAAAGATGCTTCAAAAAATATCCGTCGCTTTTTAAATTCGGCGGGATCCAAAAATATATAGGGAACGGAAAACTTGAGGCCGCAGTATGCGTTTGTGACGGTAAAAACTTTGAAATAAAACTTGATTCGCTTTTGCTGGACTATAATTCGTTCGAGACAAAACCTGATATTTCAATCAAAATTGAACCGGATAAAAATGTTTTTGACGATCGTGGTTTTATTGCGGTCGACCGCGATATGAAAACTTCCGTCCGCGGATTATACGCCGCCGGAGATATCACGGGGTCTTATTTTTGCGCGAGCCGCGCCATGTCCGAAGGCGTGATCGCCGGATTTTCGGCATACCGCGAGGTCATGTCGCAAAAAAGCGTAAAGGACTACAGCCTGTTTGCGTATAAGGCTTCCGACCGCTTTATTAAAAATGGATATCGCGAGATAAACGCCTCGCATTTAAAAAGAGATCTCATCGTTTTATCGGGGGAGAAAAAAATCGCGGCGTATTTTCAAGAGCGAAAAGGCTTGAAAAAAAGCTGTGTTAAAAATTTATTGAATATTTTCGGCTTGTATTATATAATTAGTTTTGATTCGCACGAGATGATAAAACAAATAACCGGTTTTGAAGGCGCAGATCTTTACGAAATGTTGTCGGACATGGTCAATAATAAACTTATCACTATCGCGTGAATTGATAAGATCATAACCATAACTTTGTCTTTTTATCGCCGGGCATCCATGGCTTTTGTTGCGACTGCGCATTCCGCCATTCGTTCGGAAAGGGGCCACGGTAAGATGTTGAACTGCCTTTATAATTATTAAATAAAATTTGAATATTTGAGATAATAAAATGGTAATGGATAAAAATTCTGCGGAAATGATCCGCCTGACTGAGAAGATCAAAAAGTTCATATCGGAAGGCGATAAGCTTTCGAAACACGAACGCGAAAAGGATTTCAATAACCTTTGCGTCGCGTGTTTTAAAGTTCAGGCCAAAAATATTCCGGGATACGCTAAATTATGCGCTCAAAAAAAGATCGACATAGACGCCGTAAAAGATTTTTTGGAGATCCCGCCGGTCCCCGTTCAGGCTTTTAAAACTTCTGATATTTTCATATATTCAAAAGAAGAAATATATAAGAATTTTAAAACTTCCGGCACGAGTAAAACCAGTCAGGGATCGGCTTATTTCAGCGTGTCAGGCGCGGAAATAACTTCGCTTGCCATAGTGAAGAACGCCGGAACATATCTTTTTCCGGATAATTTTGACACGAAGTTTTTTTTGATAGCGCCCCCGCCCGAAGCTGCGCCGAGCCTTACCATGGCTTTCGGCATAACCGAGGTCATGAAAAATATAGGGACCTACGGCGGCAGGCATTACATCGGCAAAGACGGCATAGACTGGACCGCTCTCTTTTCAGGCCTTCTCGAATGCGTTGAAAAAAACATCGCCGCGACGATCATAGCGCCTTCATTTGCCATGGTTTTTATGCTCGATAAGATGGCGGCCGAAAATATGAGGATTAAACTTCCAAAAGGCTCGCGCATTTTAGACGCCGGCGGGTTCAAAGGCAGAAGCCGCGAGGTAAGCCGCGCCGAAATGATAAGATCCGCCGCGGAATTTCTCGGCGTCGATCCCGTTTATTGCGTGAACGCACTTGGAATGAGCGAATTAGGCACTCAATATTATGATAATAACCTTAAAAATTTTATTGAAGGGATAAAAGCCCCGGCAGCTAAGGAAAATCCTCACTGGGCAAAGACCTTTGTGGTCGATATCGAAGACGATTTCAAGATACTTGCGCCGAAAACTTATGGAAAAACAGGCGCTCTTCTTCATTTCGACCTTACTAACATAGACAGGGCGGTAGCTATATTATCCGATGACGCCGGAAGATACGCCGGATCGGGTTTCGAAATATGCGGCAGGCTTTCAGCCGACGATATCAAGGGCTGTTCGCTGACCGTTGAAGAAATGCTTTTAAAAAGAACATAGAAAAGGGTGGTTACTATGAACGGTAATCTAAGATCTCAGAATTTATCCATAATGATGACCGATATTCAAGGTTATACCGACGCGAGTTCGGGCTCGTCCCGCGAGGAGATAATAAATCTTATCCGGCGCCACAATCAGTTGATGGTCCCGGTCATAACTTTTTACGGCGGAAGGATCATAAAGTCCATCGGCGACGCTTTTTTATGCACTTTCCGAAGCGCCACGGACGCGGTCGTATGTTCCATCATAATTCAGCTGTTATTGAAAGAATATAACGAAAAACAGGCTGATAAAGTAAAGAAGATGAATCTTCGCGTCGTTATAAATACCGGCGACGTGACATTGGAAAAAAGCGATATATACGGCGACGCCGTTAACGTTACCGCCCGCATGGAAGGCCTTTCATGTTTCCCGGGAGGAACCATCGGCATAAGCGAATCGACATATCTTCTCATGAACAGAAATGAGATAGCCGCTGAAAAAATAGGGCCTCAGACATTAAAGGGCATACCCGAACCCATTACCGTATATAAGGTGCCGCTTGAAAAACAGAAGATAACATCGATACCGCAAAGACTTTCCCAGATAGTTGAAAGGACTGTGAATGAAAAAAGTCCTTCAGGCGGCGGTGAGATCGTGTCGCCGGAACAGATAAGCGAATGGAGCAGCGCGCTCGGCGGATTTTTGAAAGAGAAAAAATGGGGCGAGAATATAAGCGCCTTCATGGATGATAACAAGATCAAGGAAAGCATAGCCGGCATACAGGGCGAGCTTTCTAAAACATTCACAAAAGAGAATATTTCTAAAACGCTTACCAAGGAAGGCGTGGCTAACGTTCAAAAACAGCTCACGCAGACATTTTCGCAAAAAACCGTCATCGAGTCTAAAAGCGCCGGCGATTTCAACGAAGCCCCGATAGTCTCAAGGATAAGATCTTTCATCATAGACGCCGTGATAATCGCTTTCGCGTGGCTTATAGTTTCCTGCGCGCTGTGGTGGCCGGTTCAGTCCATGGTCTGGGGAAAGGAATTCATTACTCAGGATGAATTCAACGAGATGAATATGAATATTAAAAATTACAAGGAGTCTTTCGCGAATTTCAATAACTACAAGAAGAAATTCGTGAACGGAAATCTTCGTTACTACCGTCCTATGGGGTTTATAGAGTGGTTTTTTTCCTTTAATATGGATTATCCTTTCATTCCTCTGATATTATATTTCGGCCTTTTCTGGATGATAAAAGGCGCGTCGCCCGGTCAGATAGCTTCTAAAACGGCCGTGGTGATGGATAATGATGAAAAGCTGGATCTCATAGTGTCGTTCAAGCGCGCGGTAATATTCGTTTTTTCGAATGTTTTGCTGGGCGCCGGTTCGCTTATGCTTTTGACCGGAGAGAAGAGAACGCTGTACGATAAACTGTGTGAAACCAAGGTCATAGAATAGTTATTCGCTTTGCCCTAAAAAAAGTTGTGCATTGTATCGCGCTTCAGGGAAGCGGCTATGATCATTACCGTTTGAATAATGAAAGAACAAAAACTCCGTGATTTTATGAACTTTAAAACATATTATGTGCCCGAATATTTAAAGAAGCACTTCGATTTTTCAACCGCTGAAAAAAACGGAAACTTAAGTCTTGAGAATGCTTCTTTCAGGGAAGAATTCTTCGGCGAAGGTTTTGACGCGTTCTTAAAGCGGTCTTCTGAAATTTTTGAAAAAATGGGCATTGACGAAATAATATCACATCTTGACGCGGCATCAGTTAAATTCCTCGATAAAAGTTATGCGAAAAGGATATCCGCTATCGGCGCTATATCTGATTTGTCAGGTTTTTCGCCGGAGTCGGTGGAACGCTCCATCGATCTTGAATTTTTATCTTCGCGTGCTCCTGAAATGCGGCTGGCGCTTGAAAATGAATTTTCTGATCATCGTGCCCTCGACGGATTCGTCTATAACCGGAAGCTTGGCGGATATACGAAGATAGTTCCAAGAGCGCCGGTTTTCGCGGTGTCTTCGTCGAATATTCCGGCATTGCCGCATCTTTCTATAATGCGTTCTTTTCTTACCAAAAATCCGGTAGTTCTTAAAACATCACGCGAAGAGCCTGTTTTCACTCCGCTTTATATGGAGGCGCTGGCCGAAACGGGATCGCCGCTTGCTGAATGCGCGGTCGCGGTATGTTATGAAAGCGAAAAAAAAGAAATAACCGAAAAATTGATAGAACGGTCGAACACCGTAATAGTTTACGGCGGTATAAGATCTGAAGCGTATTTTAAAAAAGCCGTGTCCTGGCCTAAAACGCTTATTCTGCACTCGCACAAAATGGGGTTCGGCGTGATCGGCCGGTCTTTTATGAAAGATATGAACGGCGCTGAAATAAAAGATCTGGCGGCGAAGATCGCTTTTGATACGATAACTTTTGAACAGCGGGCATGCCTTGCGCCTCACGCTTATTTTTATAGTGTCGACGAAAATATGCCGGTCGCGGAATTCGCGGCGAAGATGATCGAAGCTCTTGAAACGGCGGAGGCTGAAATTCCCGCTGCAAGGCTTAGTGCCGGCGAATCTTACGCCAGGCGTTCGTATATGGACAGTCTTCTTTTTTCGGACAGGAACGCTGAGATATTCGAGACGAAAAGCAAAAAGAGCGCCGTTATAACCATGAATTCAAAAGAGTTTCCGGTGTCGCCTTTGAACAGGCTGATCCATCTTGTGCCTTTCGGCGGCACGGAAGAAATTTTTAATATAATATCCCATCTGGAAGGCTATTTCCAGAATGTTTCGCTTAACGTCAGCGGCGATGAACTTGAAATGTGGGCCGGACGCCTCGCGAAACTTGGCGTTTCAAGAATATGCCGCGCGGGTGAAATGCCAACGCCTTCGATGATGTGGCATCACGACGGAATTAACGCGCTTTCGGCTATGGTCAGATATTGCGATATGGAGGGTTTTTCCAAAAATGTCATCAAATCCTGATATATTATTTCTTCACGTCCCTAAATTTTCAAATTTTTATAAACCGCTCGACGAGTTCATGAATATAACCTATATTCCGATGGGAGTTTTCGCTCTCGCCGATATGATAACGCGCGAGAAAATATCCGTTCAGATGCTGCACGCGGGCCTCGAATGGATACTCGATAAAGAATTTTCGATCATCGAATATATCAGAAGCAGAAGTAATATCAAGATAGTTTTTATGCCGCTTTTCTGGCATTATCAATCATACGACGTGATATCGGTCGCGGAGAAGATAAAAAAAGAATTTCCGCATATATACATATTTCTGGGCGGTTTCACATCTTCCTATTTCGCGGATCAGATAGTCGAAAATTTTCCTTTCATAGACGGCGTTGTCAAAGGTTATGCGGAAGAACCGGTAAAGGCCATATGCAGGCGTGTGGTTAAAAACGAAGAAACGGACATCGATGTAGAAAATATAGTGCTTTCAAAACTATCTAAATTGAATGCTTTTAAAACGAAAAAAGCCGCCGCCGAGAGAAATTATTATATGACCTCGGACAAAACCTTTAATTCGCTAAGATTTTCGAATCTCGCGCTTTTAAAGAACTTTAAACATTATATAAAGCTTTTTTCTTTTCCGCTCGCGTATTCGAAGAATCTGTCGAGAACTGAAAATATAAGGCTTACGAATATGGGGCTTACTATGTTTCCGATAGAGGTCGGGCGCGGCTGCCCTACGGCGTGCTCATGGTGCGCGGGCGCTAAACAGAACCAGATAAGAATGAATTTCGAAGCGGTCGTCATGTGGCGCGATCCGGAAAAAGTAGCCGATACGATAGAAGAAGCAATGCTTTTTGGCTATAAAACTTTCGCGGTGTGTTTCGATTCGGAGCCGGAAAAACAGCAATATTATCTGGATCTTTTCAGCGTTATACGAAAGCGCGGTTTGAAATGCGGACTTTATTTCGAATGTTACGCCCTTCCGACCGCTGAATTTATCGAAAGCTTCAAAAATACCTTCGAACTCGATAAGTCGGTCATCGCCATCTCGCCCGAATGCGGCAATGAAGAGGTCCGGCGTAAAAATAAAGGATTTTACTTTTCGAACGATGATCTTTATAAAATTCTCGACATTCTGTCAAAAGAGCGTATAAAGACCGATATATTCTTTACGCTGGGAATACCGCACGAAAATATCGAAACGCTTTACGATACTAAAAAAATGATCGGCAGGATAAGCGCGAACTATAAGAATATCGGCCGAATGATGACATGGGGGATCCAGATGGAACCCGGTTCTCCGATGTTTGAAAACCCTTCCGCTTATAATGTTATCACCGACAGAAGAACTTTCATGGATTTTTACAACATTCATTCAGGAAAACATTCCGATACTTATTCGGCGCTCGGCTACTCAGTTTCTAATTATTTTCTCGATGAAAAAACATATACGCCGGAAGAATTCTCCGAAAAGCTGATGGCGGTCAAATGCGCCGATTTTTGTTTTTTACATAATGATTGTTCCTCTTACAACAGTCCTTTCTGGGGGCGGGTGACGTGTAAAACAAGAGCATTCATGTTCAGGTTAAAAGGGTTCGGATCTAAGAAGTACGCGTCAAAGAAGCGGGACGAGTTCAGATAGAAACAAAAATGGCCCCTCGGAGAGCAGAGTTGACTGCATATCGCGAAGGGCCTGTTTTTTGGATACCGCTTACCACAAATTTTTTTTGAGCTTGATAAGCTGAAAAAATGCCGCAAACAAGGAAAATTCGCCATATGGGGTTAGTTTTTTCTTGGCCGCCGCCACATCATCTTTACTCTCTTTTCACTAGAAACAGTTTTCCCCGGCCTGCCCCGCAAGGAGCGTCATAGGGATTCAAAATTCGGCAAAGCCGAATTTTAGAAGCCCTTGCCCGGCGACCGAAGGGAGTCGGGTATATGCCGCGAGCGCCAGGGATAGCATGGCGAGCGGCCATTTTAAAGAGCCGGGGAAGTTAATTTATTTTGATATTAAGTTTTTCTTAGGTTCCGCAAGCGAGGCTTTCGCCCCGGCTTGCGTTATATTTGATTGAGCCGCTCTCCGTAGTTAGGCGGCATGCGGCTTGAAATCTATGTTAGATTAAAGAACGGATAATACCTGGATCTGTGTTATAGCGCCCGTGCCCTGATTATTTGTTACTTTTACCTTTGTATTTAGAGCACCAGCTAAGGGAATGGTTTCATCAGATGCATTTACAGCAGTCAGTGTTGCAGCCTGTATAGCTACAAGTCCAGCGCCATCAACGTTAATATAACCAGCAGTGCCGCCAGCTATAGTAGTTGTCGAAGGACCGGTTGCGCCGGTAATTGTAAATGTAGGAGCGAAAGCCGCTGCTACAACGCCTTTAAACGTAATTGAAGCACCGGAAGCTACGTTGCCGCCGATTGTCACAGCGCCAATGTTAGAAGACTGAACCGATGACCAGGTCCCGGCGTAAGCTGCCGGTATAGAAACAGTACCGGTAATAGTACCGGTTGACGTTACTGTCACATTTGCAGATGTTGCAAGAGTGGTTGTGCCACCGACTGATCCGGCGGTCACTCCATCGCCTATATCTACAGTACCGCCGTTAACAATAAGGTTGCCTGTTATCGCATCGATTATTGCAACCTTGGCGCCGCCGGCTGTTGTCGTTACCGTTACGTTTGTCGGAGCTGTGCCAGCGATATCAACAATTTTAAGCGTGCCGGCGGTAACATCCGATATTGTCATGGCAATCGTGCCGCCTATGGATGCATTTCCACTAGCAGTAATTCCTGATGAAGCGTTGCCTAAAGTTATGTTACCGGTGCCGGTAGTCGCGGCGATTGCGAGAGTTGATGTCGCATTATTTAATGTTAAAGTTGCGTCAGTAACGTTTGTTATCGCAGTCGCAAGAGCGTTTGCGTCAACGGTAGCTGCGCCATTTACTATAACAGGTATTGATGCGGTTCCCATTTTGATCGTGCCGGTTGATGCTGTTATCGTTAAAGCGCCGGTCACTCCGCCAGTGCTTGTTACCGTTAAAACACCGGCTGTTACATTTGTTATCGTAGATGCTAAGTTGTTAATGTCAAGATTTGCAGTGCCGTTCGCTATAACAGGTATTGATGCGGTTCCCATTTTGATCGTGCCGGTTGATGCCGTTATCGTTAAAGTGCCTGTCACTCCACCAGTGCTTGTTACCGTTAAAACACCGGCTGTTACATCTGCTATCGTAGATGCTAAATTGTTCATGTCAAGATTTGCAGTGCCGTTAACTGTGATTGCACCTGTAGGAGCGTTCGTCGCAAGTTTAACTGTCCCGGCAGCCGCTGTGATTGTTAACGTGCCAGCCGCATTAGTGTCATCAAGCGTTAAAGTTTTGCCGCCGGTTACAGCAGCAACTGTTATGTTATTTGCTACAGGATTAACAGTCGCATTCCAGGCAGACGTGATTCCCGAAGGAACCGCGCCCAGTGTAATTGGTCCTACTATGTCTGCCGTTGTGCCGAGCGTTAATGCGCCTGTTGTGGTTAAAGTGTTAGTGCCTGCTACTAGAGATGCAATTGTTACATCTTTTGTGCCTGCGGTTACCGTCGTGTTAAATGTTGCGGCTATATTAAGTACATCGTCTGTGAGAGTTCCGCTCAGATCAACTACGCCGCCCTTAACATTTATTGTAGCCGCGCCCGCGCCGCTTGTTAATGTTAAAGTAAAACCGCTTCCATTAGCGGGTCCGGTTACGTTAATCGCCTTGGCGTGTGTTCCAAGATCAATACTGCGGCTGGAAGCCGTTGCGGTGATATTGGTTATTGTCATTGTATTTGTCAGTGCGGTAAAGATTGTGCCGGCCGCGCCTATGGTTAAAGTCGCGTATGTGCCGGTGCCGCCTAACGTAGTGATCGTACCATTGTCGGTAAGTGTCGTAATTGTTCCATTATTGGTAAGTGTGGTTATTGTCGTGGCCGCATCAACTGTCAGTAATGTCAAAGTTTTACTTGCATTAACGGTTAACGATGCAAGAAGCGCCTTGCTATTGGTTAATGCTCCCGTAGTGGTTGCGTCCAATACTATGTCAGTTATCGTAGAAGCGGAATTCACAAGCACTGTGCCGACAGTTGTACCGGCAATCGTTAATGATGTGCCAGTCTGTTGGACTGTCGCGCTTGCCGTGCCGGGAACCGTTACGCCGCTTATTACCACAGTGCCGCCATTGCCGATTGTTACAAGGCCTGTACCGGTTACTGTAAATGTGAACGCGCCGGTTGTCGAAATTGCTTTTGTACCAGCGGTGATCGTTGAATTTGCTGTCGATGCGGAAACCGTTCCGGTCAAGTTAGTATTGCTTAAATCTACCAGACCGCCCAGAACCGCAAAGTTTGTACCTTGTGTCGCAGCCGAACCAGTGAGCGTTAACGTAGTAGCCGCAGGGCCGGTTACGTTGACCGATGCCGCGCATTGAGAAGCCGTAATGGCGACTGATTTATTACCCGCGACACTTGCGACTATATCACTTACTTTACTGGCGCCGTCAATCGTAAATGTATCGTTTGCGGCTATGTTCGTCATAATGCTCGTTACCGTTGCATTGTTGGTTAAATCATACGTATTGGTCGTCGTGCCTGTTCCAACGGAAAGGGTCATGCCGCTTAAATATGCTTCGTTTAAAGCATTGGACGAAGATGTTTTTTTAGTGTAAGTACCAGCCGGCAATGAATCTGACGTACCGATGGTCGCATTGCCCGTTACTGCAGCCACGGTGACTTTTGCGCCGGCCGCATTGTCGCACGTTCCGGCAATCGTAGCATTCGGGGTCAAACCAGCAAGCGTTATAGCGCTCACAGTTCCGCCTGTTATGGTTTTGCCTGAACCGACGCCGAGAACAAGGGGATATGCCGCGCCGATTATACCGGTATTGGCGACGGTGATCGTATGCGATTGAGTAACATCGGATACGGTTATACCGGTGCCTGATCCTTTATTTAAAGAACCGCCGGCTGTAACGGCAACGGTTTGCGCCGTAGCCGCGTTAAACGCTATTGTACTATCCGTAACAGTGCCGGCTACATTAAACGTCATGATCTTACCGGCAGCCGTAAGAGTTGTGATAACGCCATTATTGGTTAGAGTATTAACAGTGCCGGTAGCGCCAACATTTAAAGCTGTAAGAGTCGTACCGCTCGAAATAGTTATGCTCTTAAATACTTTAACTGCTGCGGTTGTCGCTAATGTGCCCGCAATTACGCCGCCGTTAGTAACCGTTACGTCGCCGGCCGAGCCGTTGCCGGAGTTTGTCAATGTAAGCGTTCCGGTAATGTTAGTTATCGTAGTATTTATATTGTTTATATCAAGTATGCCGCTGGCGGTTGCCGTTATAGCGGTAGGAGCGGTAGCTGCGATTTTAACCGTGCCGCCTGAAGCCGCGGCCATTGATAATGTCGTCGCCGCACCGGTATTACTCAATGTCAGAGTCTTGGTATTGGCGACATTGGATATTACCGGAATAACTCCATTTGAGTCGATGTTTGCATCGCCGTTTGCCGTGACAGGTATGGATGCGGTTCCCATTTTGATAGTGCCGGCTGCCGCGGTCACAGTTAAGGCAGGCGTTCCGCTGGAACTTGTCACCGTTAAGATCTTTGTAGCCAGAACATCGGTTATTGTAGCGGCAATACCGTTCATATCAAGCGCCGCATTGCCGTTTACCGTAACAGGTATGGATGCGGTCCCCATTTTGATCGTTCCGGCAGCCGCAGTTACCGTTAAGGCAGGCGTTCCGCTGGAACTTGTCACCGTTAAGATCTTTGTAGCCAGAACATCGGTTATTGTAGCGGCAATACCGTTCATATCAACATTTGCATCGCCGTTTACGGTAATTCCGGACGGCGCCGTCGTTGCAAGTTTAACCGTGCCGGCCGCCGCTGTAATTGTTAACGTGCCGGTCGCGTTGCTGTCATCAAGCGTTAAAGTTTTGAGGGCGGTTACCGAAGTTACGGTTACATTATTCGCCACAGGGTCGATCGTCGCGGTGCCGTTAGCCGTGATTCCGGAAGGAGCCGCGCCTAAAGTAAGTTTTGTGGTCAGATCTCCGCCGATAGTTAATGCGCCGGTTGTACTGATCGTCGAAGCGGTTACAAGTGATGGAACTGTAACAGCTTTTGCGCCGGCAGCTACTGTCGCAGCGGCAGGGGCGGTAACATTAATTATTGTTGCCGTTACGCCGGATACGCTAACTGTGCCGCCGATCACATTAACTGTGGTTAAAGCGGTACCTGTGACTGTGGTTAGATTTGTAGCATGGCCGGTTACGTCAACAGCGTATGCAAGTGCGCCGAAAGGCACCGCCAGAGCACCAGCTCCACTGCGAATTAATTCAACTTTAGTTATTGCGCTGCTTGCCAGTGTTATCTTATCTCCGGCAATCAATGCGGCGGAAAGGGCTTTAAGATCGGCATTGCCGATAGCGCTCATGGTAGCGGGGCTTGTTTCAAGGCCGGTCACATAGAAACTGAGTTTTTCGGCGCCGCCCGTGTTTGTGTATACAACTGAATTTGCGGCTGCCGCTGCGGCGAATGTGTATAAGCCGTTGGATAATGCCGAACTTGCCACTGCTGCAACTGAGGATGCCTGTGTCGCCTGTGTCGCTGCTTTGACAATTATTGTATTATCCGCTCCGCCCGCTAATGCTCCCATTCCTGTGACGGTCACTACGGTGTCGCTTGTTCTGGTAAATGTTGTCGCTGCCGCTAAAACTAAATTATCCGTGCCTGCGAAAGTGAAGTCGCTTGCAACTATTGCGCCGGATTTAAATGTTCCGCCGGTTAGTGTTATGGTTATGGTATTGTTGCCTATCGCAGTTGTAAATGCCGGTGAAGTTACGTCCGTGATCGCCGGCGGTAAATATAATATCGTATATGTCGCGCTGGCTATCGCGGAATCGGTCATACCAGTCTTCGTCGCTATCGCTTTTACCGTCCTGGTAGAATTCACAGTAAAAGGCGCGCTGTAAACCGTTCCGGCCGCCGCGGTAGGATCGGAACCGTTTGTCGTATAAAGTATGACAGCGTCGGTGGTAGCGCAAGTAATTGTAACGGTCTTATTCGTATAATTTGTGGCCGAAGGCGTTAAAACAGGCGTTTCGACCTGCAGAGGAACGTTGATCGTGTATAGCGCGCTTGAAACGGCGGAATCAGTCATACCGGTTTTTGTGGCTATCGCTTTTATCGTCGTGGTTAAAGTAACCGAAATAGTTGAACTATATATCGTTCCAATTATAGCAGATGGCGTTGATCCGTCTGTCGTATAACGAATAAC
>CAZKCG010000021.1:24737-72712 GCA_964551445.1 uncultured bacterium
GGCGTTGATCCGTCTGTCGTATAACGAATAACCGCTTCAGGTGTAGCTGATGTCAAAACAACGCTCTGAGTCGTTGTATAAGTTCCAGACAGCGGATTGAATTCGGGAGCCGCAACCTGCGTTGCCGAAATATTTATGACATACATTGCGCTTGAAACAGCGGAATCGGTCATCGCTGTCTTTGTAGCGATCGCTTTTATCGTCGTGGTAGCGCTTACTGAAATAGCTGAACTATAAACGGTTCCAACGGTTGCAGATGGCGTTGAACCGTCTGTCGTATAACGGATAACTGCGTCCGCGGTTGAAGATGTGAGCGTCACGCTCTGAGTTGAAGTATAAGTTCCGGCCAGAGGATTAAATTCAGGAGCCGCAACCTGGGCGGGATTGATAGTTATCGTATATGTTGCGCTTGAAACGGTTGAATCCGTTAAGCCGGTTTTTGTGGCTATGGCTTTTATCGTCGTGGTAGCGCTTACTGAAATAGCTGAACTATAAATAGTTCCGACGGTTGCGGAAGGCGTAGAACCGTCAGTCGTATAACGAATAATTGCGTCTGCCGTGGCGGAAGTGATGGTAACGCTCTGGGTGGAAGTATAAATTCCTGACAGCTGATTGAATTCTGGAGCCGAAACGGCGCCGGTTGGTGTTATGCTCGCGCCCGTGCCGTCAGTGGTCGAATTAACCGCTGCACCGACGTTTCCGGAAAGATCTGAATAAGAGTTGATTGAAAAAGTTACTGCGCCCAAATCGCTTTGAGAGATCTGGATAGCGGCCGAATAAGTATTTCCGGTTATTTTGGATACTGAAGCGGACCTTCCCATTATCGAAACAGCCGGCGCCGCGTAAAGCGTTTCGCTTGCCGTAAATGTAATAGTGACCGTTTCGCCCGACTTAACTGATGCCGGGGATATTGAAACGGACAGCATCATCGGAGAAGTCGTATCGGCGGGCGGAGTTACAATAGTAGTGACAACTGTATTTAAAGTGTTTGTATTCGTTTGCGAATTTATATCGGTAGTGCCGACAGTTACTGAAGTAACAAGATTATTAGATGTGATGACTGATTTAACCGATGTATCGGTTGTGCTGACAATGTTTACGAAATCCTTCAACATTTGAGTGACGCTTGTAGCCGCGGTTGCGGAAACCAGCGAATCTTTAACGCTCTGGCTTAAAGTTGAGGTCAATATGGAATTTACGGTCTGAATGGCGTTTTTCACATTCGTGACAACATCCGCTCCGCCGACTGCTACTTCGACCGCCGTATCAAACTGGCTCTTCTGGCCGGTAACATCTTTTGTGACTCCCGAGCTGAGTTCGGAAGTGGTTACTATGGGCAGATCAGGAACGACGTTTTTTTCTATAGCCAGAAGTGTCCTGGCCGTCGTTTCGGAATTGATGGAAATGCCCGTTACCTTGAAGGAATTAACGCCTGCGGGCATATCGTTTAAAACGGGAGTTTTTCCAAGAAGGTTTTGATAAAGAATTTTATTGGAGACTTTATCTCTTATGATCAAAACGGCATATTTGCTGACCGTGGTTATCGCCAGAGATGCCGTATAAGTCGTGTCTGTAATCGTAACGGTTCCGATCTCTTCGCTGTAGTTATCCTTGTTGACGGCCGCTACCGAATATTTGCCGTTGCTATAATCCGTAGCGTATTTAGGAGCTCCGAGCATCGGAGAGGACGAAAGTTCTGCCGGCAGGCCGCCTTCTATCTGAAGGAGCTTCTGAGAACTGGAAGTAGCGGGTGTTGTAGTGTCTTCACTTGAGCCGATACATCCTGCCATAAATGAAACACCTAATATCAGTATAATTAAAACGGCCGACGCGGCAAATCTGTTCTTAAATTTCATCATCTAAAACCTCCGTTACGATATTTAATTGTCAAGCACCAAATATTTACTTGCAACTCATGCTAACACTATACATGCTTTTTGTCAAGTTTGTTGAAATGATGTAGCAAGAACACAGCAATGACGCGGTAAGAAATTTTAAAATTTCTTGAATATTTCGACCGTGGTTTCATGTCCGCAGCTCTGGTCAAGTTTTAACGCGGTCAGTCCGTTTCAAGCGCAATCGATGCATCGGCGCCCTCTTTTAGAAGCAGTTCTACTATTTGGCTATGACCGCGTCCCGCGGCGATAATAAGGGCCGTTAATCCTTTTCCGCTTCTGGCGTTTATATCCGGCTTTTTTTTCAGAAGCGGTTCCATAATTTCAATATTACCGGTATTCGCCGCGCCTGTCACGGGCCCGGTCGCCGCAAACGCGATGCCGCATAAAGAATTGAAAGCGACCAGCGAGGACAGTTCGGCGACGGCCGGAACATTTCCGATGCTTCCGGCGTCTATTATACTCTGAATGATGTTGGCAAGAATAACGCCGCCGTATTCCTGGAGCTTTCTTTTGAAAATATCGAAACGCTTTACGATACTAAAAAAATGATCGGCAGGATAAGCGCGAACTATAAGAATATCGGCCGAATGATGACATGGGGGATCCAGATGGAACCCGGTTCTCCGATGTTTGAAAACCCTTCCGCTTATAATGTTATCACCGACAGAAGAACTTTCATGGATTTTTACAACATTCATTCAGGAAAACATTCCGATACTTATTCGGCGCTCGGCTACTCAGTTTCTAATTATTTTCTCGATGAAAAAACATATACGCCGGAAGAATTCTCCGAAAAGCTGATGGCGGTCAAATGCGCTGATTTTTGTTTTTTACATAATGACTGCTCTTCTTACAACAGTCCGTTCTGGGGCCGTATGACCTGTAACTTAAGGGCTTTTATGTTCAAGTTAAAGGGTTTCGGATCTAAGAAGTACGCGTCAAAGAAGCGGGACGAGTTCAGATAGAAGATCCGTAAAGGAAAAATTGTAATTGACACTTTTTAAAAAAAGAAGTATAATTAAAAGTTATATTTTTTTTAAAAGGGTGATTTGATGGGCAGTTTTGATGAAATTAATGAAGCGGTCGATATATACATAAAAAATGAGACGCTGCTTTCGCAATATTACAGCCTCTGCATCACTTTATTTATTGATCACGCGGCCGATTTTACTGAATTAAGCAGGCAGGAAAAAGAGCACGCGGAATTTTTCAAGGATATCAAAAAATCAGTTCTGGTTAATCCTAATAATTGGTATATGGGTACGATCAATATTAAAGCCGCAATTGTTATGGGTGAAGAGATCCGTTTGAAAATGGAAGAAATTCTTTCGGACTCGGTTAACCCTCAAAGGGTCATCAGTTTTATAACCGATATTGAACATTCGCTTGTTGAGACCCAATTTCACAAGGCTTTTATAACTAATGATCCTGAATTTACCAACAAATTGTCGCGGGTTATGAAAGAAACCCTGGCTCATCAGGATAAACTGCGTGAAATACTTTTGAAAATGAATTCCGCTTAAATTCCGTGATTTTAAAAAAAATATTAGCCTCAATTTTTAATGGAGAAAACGATGAACGAAGATGTCAGGATAACCGATGTAATAGAAGTCGCTATAAGGCTTGAACGCCAGAGCCGTGATTTTTATCATAAGATGAGCGATGCGCAGGCTAATGAGGAAGTTCATGATATTTTCAGCTTCCTTGCGTCCGAGGAAGAAAAGCATATAGGCACTTACGTTCATTTGCTGGACGGCATTGCCGACTATCACCCGCAATTTAAATATGCCGGCGAATACGGAAAATATCTCGACAACTATTCTAAAATGGTTTTTTCAAAACTTATATCCGAAAGCAGATATTACACTGAATTTAATTTCATCCTCAATAAGATCGAGGGCAGATCCAGCGAATTATTAAGCAGGGTAACTGATCTTTTTAAAATAGGCGACGTCCAGGAAGCTTTCGCTATAGCTCGCGAAATGGAACTTTCGGTAATAATGTTTTATTCGGAGATGCTTCCGTTGTTCGAGGATGAAGGAAAGAAAACCATCCATCAGATCTTATTCGAAGAAAAAGAACACATAAAAAAAATTAATTCCGTTCTTAAAAGTTTTAAGGAAAGAGAAGAAGCGAGCAAGAAAAAGAATAATTAACAATAAAAAAAGACTTTTTGGAACTGTAAATCATAAATATACAAACTTATTTCTGGAGGCTTTATAAGCCTCTTTTTTTATTTTAATATTCTAAAATCAAGTTTCGGTCTTTTTTCACAGAAATATCCTGTGTTGGATAATTAATTCTCTTTTTATGCCGATTTTATTAAAAAATAAAAAAATTCGAAAATACTTGACATGTTTTTGAAAAAGTTGTATCATTGAATTGGAGAAAAAAATAACTAATGAAGGATGAAACATGAATTATGGATTTAAGCCTCAGAAGTATCGAGCGACTCCCTAAGTATCTTCAACTGGCTTGTGAACTAAAAGAGTCCGGCCACAAATTCATCAGCTCATCTTTGCTCTCTGAAAACTTTTTTATCGATCAGAACAACATCAAAAAAGACCTTTCTCTTCTTAAGCTCAACGGCATACCAAACAAAGGATACGAAATAAACGAATTCATCTCTTCGCTGAAGACGGTTCTGGGCACGCGTAAGAAGAATCGCGCCGTTATAATTGGAGCTGGAAATCTCGGCAAAGCGGTCGGGACATACCCGGCTTTTATAGATTACGGCCTTGAGATAGTGGCTCTTTTTGATAACGATGCTGATAAAGTTAATAAAAGCGTTGGAAATCTTATGGTTCATAAGATGTCCGACCTTGAGGAAATAATAGCTAGATTCGGGGTGAAGTTGGCAATTCTGGCGGTTCCCGCTAAATTCGCGAACGAGGTGGCGAACAGACTGTACGAAGTAGGTATAAGGTATTTCTGGAATTTCGCTCCCGTTCCAATAAAACTTGCGGATGACGCGATAATTAAAAGTGAGAACATGGCCGCCAAATATATGGTGCTCTCATATTTAATAAATTTAAACAATAGTAAAGACGGAGGTTTTGAAATGGATATCGAAAAACGGATCGAGGAAGCGTTGAACAGGTACACCAAAACGCGCGAAAATTTAATACCGATTCTTCAGGACGTTCAGGACGTTCGCGGTTATATTTCGAAAGACGACATTATAAAAGTGGCCGAATATCTTGAAGTTCCTGATTCTAAAGTTTTCGGAGTGGCGACCTTTTACAATCAGTTTAAACTTACGGCTCCCGGCCATTATCAGATATCGGTATGCCGCGGCACCGCGTGCCACGTAAAGGGCTCCTTGAATATTCTCAATGCCGTAAAAGATCATCTGAAGGTAGATATCGGCCAGACCACGAGAGATAAGGTTTTTTCTCTTCAGCAGGTCGCGTGCCTCGGAGCATGTTCAATTGCTCCGGTCATCATGATAAACGATAAATTTTACGGCCATCTTGACGTTAGCAAGAGCCTGGCTATAATAGATAAACTCAGAGCCGAATACGGCGAAAAGAAAACCGCTGTCACAGCGCCGGAATCGGCCGCAGTCAAAGCATAATTTAAAATTAATTATTTATTCCACGGGAGGAGACTATGAGTAAAACGAAGGTTTATATAGGAATGGGCACTTGCGGTCTTGCTCAGGGCGCCGTAGAGATACAGAAGGCGATAGAAGACTTTTTGAGCCAGAAAAAAATGCCTTACGAGATAGTTCCGGTTGGATGCATCGGATACTGTTCGCGCGAGGTAATGGTTGATATAGAACTTGAAAATATGCCGAGAATTTCCTTTTGCGAGATAACACCCGAAAACGTAAAAGAATTAATGGTTGAAGTAATAGATAATAATAACATAAACAATAAATGGCTGCTTGGAACATACAAAAAAACGGCTAATTATCCATATATTTTTGAAACGCCTTATTTCGTGAAACAAAAAAGGGTCGCTCTTGAAAATTGCGGAATAATCAATCCTTATTCGGTTGAAGAATATGTTGAAGCAAAAGGATTTCAGGCGCTTCAGAGAACGCTTGCCATGAAACCTGAAGAAGTCATCGAACAGATAAAAAAATCCGGGCTTCGCGGGCGCGGCGGCGGCGGTTTCCCAACGGCTACCAAATGGGAGCTCGCTGCTAAACAGAAATCGAATAAAAAATATATGGTTATGAACGCCGATGAGGGAGATCCGGGCGCGTTCATGGACAGAGCCGTCCTTGAAAGCGATCCTTTTAGAGTCATCGAGGGAATAACTATCGGCGCATACGCTATCGGCGCGTCTTTCGGATATATTTACGCTCGCGCCGAATATCCTCTCGCTATCGAAAGGCTTGAAAACGCTATTGAAATAGCTAAAAAGAAAGGCTATCTCGGAAAAAACATACTCGGTTCGAAATTTTCATTCGAACTTAAAATAAAAAAAGGCGCTGGCGCTTTCGTTTGCGGCGAAGAAACCGCTCTTCTCGGTTCGATCGAAGGAAAACGCGGAATGCCCACTCCGAGACCGCCGTATCCTGCTGAAAAAGGCCTTTTCGGAAAACCGACCGTCATAAACAACGTTGAAACTTTCGCGAACGTTCCCTGGATCATCCGTGAAGGCGCTGAAAAATTCTACGCGTTCGGCGAACAGAATTCCAGAGGAACCAAGGTTTTTGCCGTTACCGGAAACGTGAAGTACTCAGGTCTTATCGAAGTCCCAATGGGGGTTACACTTCGTGAACTCATCTATGATATCGCCGGCGGAATTCCGAATGGAAGAACATTCAAAGCCGTTCAGATAGGCGGGCCTTCAGGCGCATGTATGCCCACGAAACTTCTCGACACCAAGATAACTTATGAGGCTCTTAAAGAAAACGGAGCTATGATGGGATCAGGCGGCTTGGTCGTCATGGATGATACCGCTTGCATGGTTGACGTAGCTCGCTTTTTCATGAATTTCATCCAGAATGAATCATGCGGGAAATGTATCCCCTGCCGTGAAGGCACAAAAAGGCTCTATGAGATTTTAGATAGAATAGTCCTTAATACCTCCAATAGAAAAAATTCGCCGGACGAACTTTTAAGATTTAAAAGCGTTCTTGAACTCGAAGAGCTCTGCACGGTAATAAAAGACAGTTCGCTTTGCGGTCTCGGTCAGACGGCGAGTAACCCCGTTCTCTCGTCTTTAAAACACTTCAGGGACGAATACGAAGCTCACATTTTTGAAAAAAAATGCCCGACGCATGTTTGTTCGTCAATGGTCAAATGCTCGGTTGTGCAGGAAAAATGTAAAGGCTGCAGCCTCTGCGCGAAAAAATGTCCGCAGGGCGCGATATACGGCAAACCCGGCAGCCCCTACATCGTGGCGCATGATAAATGCACCGGATGCCTTGTATGCATATCCTCTTGCAAGTTCGGCGCGATAATAAAGGAGTAGTGATCTTTCGTGAAGTTAAAAATGAAAATAAACGATAAAGAAGTTGAATTTAAAAAAGGCGAAACTATATACGAGATAGCTAAAAAAGCCGGATTCTTCATTCCGACGCTCTGCTATATGGAAGGTTTCAAACCCTCCGGATCATGCAGGATATGCGTCGTCGAGGACGCGAAAAGCGGAAGGCTTATAGCTTCGTGCTCGTATCCAGCCGATAACGGAATGGAAGTTAAAACCGATTCCCCGAAAGTCCGCGGATCAAGAAAGAAAACCATCGAGCTTCTGCTTTCGAACCACCCTCAGGAATGCCTTATCTGTGAAAAAAGCGGTCACTGTCTACTGCAGGACCTTTCGAAACAGCACGGAATAAGCGAGATAACATATAAAGGCGGCGCGAAGAAGAAGAATACGATCGATAAGGCTTCCCCTTCGGTCGAGCGCGACATGGCAAAATGCATACTCTGCGGAAGATGCGTAACCGTCTGCGGCGAGAAACAGAAAGTTTCCGCTATTGATTTCGCGTACAGAGGATTTGCTACGCAGATAACTCCGGGCAATCACAAATCGCTGAATGAAGGCAAATGCGTTTCGTGCGGACAGTGCATAATGGCCTGCCCGGTCGGCGCATTGAAGGAAATATCACACAAAAAACTCGTCATAGACGCGATAGTCGGCAAAAAGAAAAAGGTCGCTTTCCAGTTCGCGCCCGCATGCCAGATGACATTTCCTGAATATTTCAAAAAAACCATATCGGTTGATGACGCGACCAAAAAGATCATAGGATCGCTCCGCCATATAGGCGTAGCTCTGGTTTTAGACACATGCACCGCCGCCGATATAACGATAGTCGAAGAAGCGCATGAATTTATATCCAGATTCACGAAAAAAGACAGGCCGCTCCCGATGTTCACTTCGTGCTGTCCCGCGTGGATCAACTTCATCGAAACGTTCTACCCGAAACTCATCGGCCATCTTTCCAGCTGCAAATCGCCTCATATCATGGAAGGCGCTCTTTTGAAACATCTTTCGAAGAAGCTTCTCGATATAGACGCTAAAGACCTTTTTGTCGTATCGGTAATGCCGTGCGTCGCTAAAAAGTCAGAGACCGGAAGGCCTCAGCTTAATAACGATAACCTCGAGAACGTCGACGCCGTTTTAACCACGCGCGAACTTTTCTCGCTTTTAGACGAATTCGGAATACAGTTTGAAAAGATCGAAGACTCTGATTACGACCGTCCTTTCTCGACCGCGTCCGGCGCCGGCAAGATATTCGGATCCAGCGGCGGCGTTATGGAAGCCGCTCTTCGTTCCGCGTATTTTTATATAACCAATACTGAACTTGAGAATATAGATTTCAAGGGCGTTCGCGGTATGGCCGAGGTCAAGCGCGCATCCGTCGAGATCAGCGGAAACAAAGTGAATGTCGCCGTCGTCAACGGACTTGGAAATGTCGTCGATATACTTGAAGATATAATTTCAGGAAAATCCGATCTTCATTTCGTCGAGGTAATGAGCTGCCCTTCAGGCTGTATCGGCGGCGCGGGCCAGCCGTACGGCACCGACGTGGAAGCTATAAGATCGAGAATGAAGACGACATATAAGAATGACGAAAAAGCCGCCATCCGCTGCTCACATCAGAATGAAGAAGTGAAAGAGCTTTACGCGAAACATATTAACGAGCACGACGCGCATGAATTACTCCATACCAGGTACAAGGGGGATAAATAATGAAAAAGGTTTTAATTGTCGATGACGACATAGACGTAAGGGAAATAATAACCGAGACGCTTTCGTCTAACGGTTACGAAGTGGATCAGGCCGAAAGCGGCGAGGAAGGCTGGGAAAAATTCGAGTCTTTCAAGCCGGACCTCGTTATACTCGATCTCATAATGGAATCCTATGACGCCGGATTCATACTCGCTTATAAATTGAAAAAGAAATGCCCTGATATTCCAATAATAATGGCGACCTCCGTCAACCGCGATTCGGAAGTTCAGTTCGATCTCAATGAAGCAAAGGAAAGACAGTGGATAAAAGCCGATATGTTCCTGGATAAACCAATAAATCCGGGCGTTCTGCTTGAAAAAATAAACAACGTTCTAATGCCCCATTCAGGAAATAACAATCACTGATTTAAAAAGGGCGCGGGCGCCGCGCCCTTTTTAAGATCAGTGAATAACGAATAGAGAAAAGAGAATAGTTTTGGAAGGCTGTCGCTTCTCGCCATCCGTGGCTCCAGCGACACTGCGGCCTCCGTGCCGGGCGCGCATTGCTGGCTCTTTTTAAAAAAGTATCAATAATTTTTTGACAAAAGAATGCTTTCGCTGATGACAATTATGTTTTATAATTTAACATGGAAGCTTTTTTAAAAAATATGAGCGCGAAGCGCCCACCTCAACTATTCTCTCTTCTCTTTAATCTATTCACTATAAAAAGGGTGAACTGATATGTCAATAGTATCGACTATAGGAAAAAAATGTAAAAAATGCTACGCCTGCATCAAAAGCTGTCCGGCGAGAGCCATCAAGGTCTGTGACGGAAAGGCAAGCGTCATAGAAGAGCGCTGCATTTCATGCGGCCATTGCACGACCGTATGTTCGCAGAACGCCAAGATCGTAAAATCCGATTTTGAACCGCTTCGCAAAGATATTTTAAACACCGAAATAACGGCTATAGTCGCGCCTTCTTTTATAATCAGTTTTCCAGAGTTCGGGTTGAAGGTCGTTACCGCCCTTAAAAAACTCGGATTCAAAAACGTCTGCGAGGTCGGATTCGGCGCCGACCTGGTATCTCTCGAATATCAGAAACTTCTGTCTGAAAATATTGGGAAAACAATAATAGCGACGCCCTGTCCCGCCATCGTGAAATACATACAGAAATATGAGCCGTCCCTTATTGAAATGCTCGCGCCCATAGTAAGCCCCATGATCGCCAGCGCCCGGGTGGCCAAAGCTATGCATCCGGCTTCAAAGGTGGCTTTCATCGGGCCCTGCGTTGCCAAGATCGACGAGACCGATAATTTCGGATACGACGACGTCGACTATGCCATGACCTTCGAAGAACTTAAACTCTGGATCGTAGATAATAAAATTGATTTCGCCGAACTTTGTGAAGAGGATTTCGATCCGCCGCGCGCTCATCTGGGCGCTATTTATCCCGTCACGGGCGTTCTTTTGAAATGTTCGAACCTGCGCGACGACGTTATAGAATTTGATACCATAGTCACGGAAGGCCGCCACAGGGTGCATAACGTTATTGATTCCCTGAAAAAAGGCTCCATTAAAGGTAAATTTATCGACATGCTTTTCTGCCTCGGATGTATCGAAGGGCCGAAGATTTGCTCCGAACTTAATTATTTCGAAAAAAAATCCAGGATCTCCGAATATGTGAGGTCACGCCTTGGCGATTCCAACAAGGAAGAGTGGATCGAGTACATCGAAAAATTCAAATATATTAATTTAAGGACCGTTTTCAGGTCTGAACCCGTAAATGAAATTCGTGAGGCGATCCCCGCCGAGATCAAAAAAGTGCTTATGGAAATGGGTAAGAACCAGCCGCAGGATGAATTAAATTGCGGAGCTTGCGGATATCCTACATGCCGCGCCAATGCACGCGCCATAATAGCCGGACTCGCCGAAAAGGAAATGTGCCTTCCATACCTTATCGAAAAACTTGAAGAAAATTTAAACCTTCTGGAAAATTCGAACGATATGCTCAAATCGACCCAGAATGAACTCATTCAAAAAGAAAAGCTCGCGTCTTTAGGCCAGATGGCCGCCGGCGTCGCTCATGAAATAAATAACCCTCTCGGGACGGTTCTTTTATACGCCCACATGCTTATCGAGCAGGTGAAGAGCGACGATATGAAAGACGACGTGAAAACCATCATATGCGAGATAAACAGGACCAAGGAAATTATAACGGGAATGTTGAGTTTCGCCCGCGAGAACAAGCTTACGATCTCGAGTTTTAATTTTTCGATATTCCTCAACGAAATGGTCGAAAAATATCAGAGAGACTTCAGTTCTCTCGGCGTGAGCGTAAGCATAGATATCAACTGTCCGGACAATTTAATGCTCGAGGCCGATCAGAGCGCCATGGGCCAGGTCTTTTCGAACCTTCTTTCCAACGCCAAGGACGCTATAGTCGAAGCCAGAAGGCCCATTGGAAAAATTCTTATTAACGTTTTGAAAACCGACGAGGATATTTCCATCTCCGTTACCGACAACGGGACCGGCATCGAAAAAGAAAAGATACCCAAGCTTTTCACGCCTTTCTTCACGACCAAGGGTTATGGAAAAGGCACGGGGCTCGGCCTCCCGGTCGCGTACGGAATAATCAAGATGCACCGTGGAAAGATAGCCGTTGAAAGCGTTTGCGGCGAGAACACGGTATTTCGCATAACGCTTCCGCTGAGGAATTCTATGAGCGTTTCGGGGCTTTTAGGATAAACCGTTCAAAAGTTTTCTGAATTTTGAGGAGTTGACATGGAAAAACAGATGGCGAAGATATTGGTCATAGACGACGAGGAACAGTTCAGAATAGCCCTGGCTAAAGTAATTCAAAGGCACGGCTATGAAGTTGTGCAATTTCCTTCCGCGTACGCCGCCCTCGATTATCTCGAGACGAATAACGACGTCGATATAGCTATCGTGGACATGAAAATGGACGGCATGGACGGCATGGAATTTATCACCATGCTCAATGAATTTCACGCCGAGGTCGTCCCGATAATGGTGACCGCCTACTCATCCATAGACACCGCCGTAAGTTCCATCAAACACGGAGCTTTTGATTTTATCTCGAAGCCATTCAGTCCCGACCAGATATTATACGCCGTCCAGAAAGCGCTTACAAGGCGCGGTCTCATCGTTCAGAACAAAAAATTGAAATCGGAGGCCGACAGGTCGCTTAAAGTTTTAGGTCAGGAAACATCGAAATTACATACCGTCGTTCAATGTATGGCAAATCCTCTGATAGTTTTCAACAGCAGTCTCGAGATAGTTCTTTTCAACCCGAATTTTGAGAACATCGCCGGCGTTTCGATAAGACTTTTCTCTAATATCGAGGACTACAACTGCGAAATGATGTCGCATTTGAAGGGGCTTATTTCGGAGATCCGCGAGAAAAAGTCCCTGACGATGATACAAAAGGAGATCAAGGTCGGAGAGAAATTCTATCAGATGACCTGCGCAGCCGTCGTGACGAACCGTGAAGCGGAAGGGTTTTGCGTTGTCTTAGACGATATAACCACTCTCAAGGAAGTCGAGAATATGAAAAATCAGTTCATCTCGATGGTCGCGCATGAGATAAAAGCTCCGATATCGGCCACGCTCGGATATATTTACCTGATACTTGACGGATATATCACTGACAAGGACAAGATTCTCGAAAAACTCGGAAGATGCAAAGAGCGCTCGGAAACTCTTTTAGAAATGGTAAATGACCTGCTGCAGATATCCCGGTGCCAGAGCAACAGGCTCAACCTCGAGATAAAGCCTGTAAATTTAAAGGAAAAAATGGAAAGCGCTCTGGAATTTTATTCTTCCGAGGTCTCCAAGAAAAACCAGGTATTGAACAAAAATTATTACGAAGGCGCCGTTGAAATACTCTCTGATGAGAAAGCGCTCGACATTATTTTGAACAATCTTATCTCGAACGCGATAAAATATACTCCCGACGGCGGAAATATAGAAGTTTCGGTATATAACGAAGGAAACTACGGGGTCATCCGCGTAAAAGACACAGGGATAGGGATGAAACAGGAAGATCTTCCGAAACTTTTCACGGAATTTTACAGATGCAAATCCAAAGAGACCTCGAAGATACCCGGAACCGGTCTCGGTTTATCGGTCGTTAAAAAATTCGTCACGGCGCAAAAAGGCACCGTTAGCGTTGAAAGTGAATATCAAAAAGGAAGCATATTCACCGTCAGATTGCCGCTTAACGCGAATTAGTATTTGAGCGGCTGGTTTTATATTAGAAAGGGAAAGAACGATGATAGACGAAAAAAGCCTATTTAATTTACTCGAGGAAACTAAAACCCCGAAAAAAGAAGAGATCGAAAGAATAATTGAAAAGACGGCGGACCTTAAGCCGCTTGAACTTCGCGAAGCGGCGCTTCTTTTAAACTGCGAGGATCCGGAGCTTGTCGCGAAAATAAAGACGGCCGCGCGAGCGGTTAAGGAAAAGATATACGGAAAGCGCATGGTGCTTTTCGCCCCGCTGTACATGTCTAACGAATGCGTCAATAACTGTCTGTACTGCGGGTTCAAGCGTTCGAATAAAGATATACACAGGAAGACTTTATCGTTAGACGAAATTGCAGAAGAAACGCTTTCGATCTTAAAAAGCGGACATAAAAGGATACTTCTCGTTGCCGGCGAGGACCTTAAAAAATGCAGCATAGATTATATAGTCGAGGCCATCAAAACTATATATAAAGTCGATTATAAAGGCAATAAAATAAGGCGCGTCAACGTCAATCTCGCGCCGTGTGAAGTATCCGACCTTAAAAAACTTCGTTTCGCCGATATCGGTACTTTTCAACTCTTTCAGGAAGTGTTTCACCGCGAGACCTACGCGAAGCTTCATACCGCCGGCCCAAAAAAAGACATCGATAAAAGGCTCGCTTTATTTCCGAAGGCTTTCGAGGCCGGGATCGACGACGTGGGAATAGGCGTTCTATACGGCCTGTACGATTACAAGTTCGAGACGCTCGCCCTTTTATCATACGCTAAATTCCTTGATGAAAAATTCAAGGTAGGGCCTCACACCATATCGGTGCCAAGGCTTGAACCCGCGGCCGGCTGCGAATTTAACGGTCAGTCGCAATATCTTGTGCCCGATGAGGATTTTAAAAAGGTCGTCGCGATATTAAGGCTCGCGGTTCCTTATACCGGAATAATTTTATCGACGCGCGAAAGCGCCATACTTCGTGAAGAACTAGTGGAACTTGGCGTTTCTCAACTTTCAGCCGGTTCCAAGACCGAGCCTGGCGGTTACAGCAGGCCGGAGGAAGCAGCGGGGCAGTTCGTCGTATCCGATGAAAGATCGCTTGACGAGGTCATTCACCAGCTGGCTGAAAAAGGCTTTCTGCCGTCGTTCTGCACTTCATGCTATAGAAGCTTGAGAACCGGCGAATCTTTCATGGCGCTGTCAAAAACCGGGCATATCCATGAATTTTGCGATATAAACGGGCTTATCACCTTTTACGAATATTTGATCGATTTCGCTTCGCCCGAAACGAAAGAGATCGGCTTTAAATTGATAGACAAGCTTAAAAAACAGATACTGCCTGAAGATAAACGGGCGGATTTCGAAAAATATACCAAACGGCTTGAAAGCGGAGAACGCGACGTTTTCGTTTAAAAAGAAACTTCTGCGCTTAAAACACTAAATATATTTAACGGCTTGTAAAACTTAGGTTTTCACTGGCCGTTTTTTTGTTCGCCGGTTTAGATAATATCCGCGGATAATTATTTGTGGCCAGGTTCATAATAATTTATCTTGAAAAAAACATTAAAATGTATTAGAATTGAGTATATTATGCAGCTAGCGAAAAAACACGAAAATGGAATATCCATAATAACCGTTAACGGAACCGTTGACGCCCTTTCCTCATACACGCTCGAGAACGATCTTTTGGAGCTTATGTCGTCGGGCGACCTTTTTATCGTCATCGATATGTCCGATATGGATTACATCACAAGCGCGGGCCTTCGAAGCCTGCTGGTGGCCGCAAAAATGGTCAGTATCAAAAAAGGTTTCATGGCTCTTTGCCGTCTCAACGAAGACGTTAAAAAGATTTTTGGCATGGTCAATTTCGAAAGCGTATTAAATATATACGAAGACCTTGATTCATCATTGTCAGCCGCTTCGGCCGCCCTCCTGTCAAGATCGCCCATTCAGGAAGAGAACATTACCTGGCCGGGCGATAACATCGTTAAATAAAGTCGATATTTTTTTAAAAATCTTCAAACTAAAAAAATCTCTTGCAATTTTATGTACCGAGTGGTATAATGAAATTATATTCCAATGGAGAAAATGTGAATGTCTAAAAAAGAAGAGATACTCGAACTCGCGCTGGCGTTATTCGCCGAAGAAGGCTATGACAACACCGGCGTTCAGAAGATAGTCGACGCCGCCGACGTTAAAAAGCCCACTCTTTATCATTACTTCGGAAGTAAAGAAGGGCTTCTGGAGGAATTGCTCGAGCAAAATTTCACGCCTTTTATCGAGGAACTGTTGAAATTAAGCGAATATAAAGGCGATATGGTTCTGACGCTCGAAAAGATCATATTTCACTACTTGAAATTTGCGAAGGAAAATCTTTCTTTTTATAAAATGGTTTTAAATCTTTCCTTTGCTCCGGAAAAAAGCCTTACATATAATTCGATAATAAAATACGCCGTGGCGCAGCATAAAATAATAGAGAACATGTTCTCGGAAGCCGCTAACCACCACGGCAATATGAAGGGCAAAAGCCATATGCTCACATACACTTTCATAGGAATAATCAATTCGAATATATCGTTTTACTTATATACTAAAAACGACAGGGATATAGACCGCGACAGCGCCGGAAAATTATGCAGGCAGTTCATGTACGGGATATTCTGCTAAGACGGCCCGTGTATGTTTTGAATCTTTGCGCCGGGAAACAAAAATATGTTTGAGTTAAACGGCCGCTTTTGTTAACGATCTTCATAAAAAGCTCACGGTCGATCAATACCGGCCCGTTTTTACGATATAGAAGAACTTTAAAGATACGGTTGTATCTTTTTATTTTAAAACAAAACTAACTATACCTAACGGTATGTATATAAAAGGAGAATAAAATGAGATCTATCAACGAAAAAGTGTTTTATCACATTTATCCGCTTGGTTTTTGCGGCGCGCCGGAAAAAAACGATCAGGGCTCGGAACCTGTAGAGAGGTTAAATAAAATAACGGGCTGGATACCTCATATGAAAGATCTGGGAATTAACGCGCTTTATCTGGGGCCTGTTTTCGAATCGGTCAAACACGGTTACGATACGATCAATTATTTTGAAGTGGACAGGAGGCTTGGGAAAAATGATACGCTGAAAATTCTGGTGAAAGTTCTTCACGAAAACAGTATCGATGTCGTGTTCGACGGAGTATTCAACCATGTAGGAAGGGATTTTTTCGCCTTTCGCGATCTTATGTATTCCGGCCATGACTCAAAATATATCGACTGGTTCGACGGCGTGGATTTTGCCCGCAGAAGTCCTTATAACGACTGGTTCACTTATAACACATGGGCCGGGCATTACGATCTGGTAAAACTGAATTTAAAAAATAACGAAGTGAGAGAACACCTTTTAAACGCAGCTAAATACTGGATCGAAGAATTTAATATAGACGGCATAAGGCTTGACGCCGCCGATTCGCTTGACTTTGATTTTATGAGAACGCTCGCCGGGGTCACTAAAAGCATAAAACCCGATTTCTGGCTTATGGGCGAGGTCGTTCACGGAAATTACGGGCGCTGGATCAATGAAGGGAAAATCGATTCTACGACGAACTATGAGTGCTATAAGGGTTTATATTCGTCTCATAACGATAAGAACTACTTTGAGATAGCCCATTCTCTAAAACGGCAGTTCTCGAAGGATGGAATTTATAAAAATATGACCCTCTATAATTTCGCCGATAATCACGACGTTGAAAGAGTGGCGTCTACGGTCAAAAACAAAAAGCACTTATACCCGCTTTATACGCTGCTTTTTACGATGCCCGGCGTTCCGTCGGTCTATTACGGGAGCGAATGGGAGATAGAAGGGCGCAAGGTGAACGGATGCGACAAAGCTTTAAGGCCGGAACTTGACGTTGATGAAATGAATAGGACGATGCCGGACGATCTGGTCAGGCATATCTCAATATTATCGCATTTGAGAAGAACTTCAGGCGCTATTAAAAGCGGCGGTTATGAGGAACTTTTCGTGAGATCTGAACAATTCGGGTTCATGCGGGAGCACGACGGCGAAAAAGTGGCGGTTATTCTCAATTCTTCGTGTGAAGAAGTTATATTAAATAATTTGAATATTCCCGAAGGTAAATACGCTGATCTTCTGGATAACGGACGCGAATTTGAATTGCGCGGAAAAGATCCGATAAATATAGGGCCCGGCCGGGCCAGGATACTGCGGAAAACCGCGTGAAGGCTTGTTATCAGATATTTTTGGTGAGCGTCACGATATTTTTGCCGTCGGTCCTTTCGTATTCAAAATCATCCATGAGATTTTTAACGAAATGAATTCCGAGGCCGCCTATGTTCCGCTCCATGAGGGGTTTGTCTATATCCACCGGCGCAGCGGCTTTCAAAGGATCGAATTCGAGTCCGTCGTCTTCGATCCTTATTTTAATTGCCCGCTCTTCGCGCGTGACGGATATTTCGATCTCGCGCTCAACATCTCCGGAATAACCGTAAGATATGGTGTTTACGATAAGTTCTTCCATGCAGACGTTTATATCGATCACGGTTTTTTGTGAAACTCCCCATTTTTCTCCGATCTCTTCAATAAGTTCAGCCACTTTAGCGAGTTCCGGCAGTTTATTCTTTATTATCATTTTTTTTGCCTCTTTATTTTCGACCGCTTTTTTAACCGTTTTATTTATGAATTTGATCTGAAGTTCAGTAATGTCATCGGATTGTTCGGCGTCTTTGGCGAAAGTTTTAATATCCGCCAGGACCTCGCAAACGACTTCTTTTGATTTTTTGCCGGCAGTATTTTTCAAAATTCCCTTAAGCCTGTCTTCGCCATAAAATTTATTGTCGGAGCTTATCGCCTCGGTAACGCCGTCGGTAAATAAAAATATCGAATCGCCTAAACCAAGCGAGATGTTTCCAACGGAAAAAGTTCTCGGCATTATTCCAAGCGGCGTGTCCTTCGTTTTAGGCGTTTCTTCGACCTCGCCGTTCGCTCTTACGATGTAAGGCGGATTATGGCCGGCATTGCAGTATTCTATCGAGCCGTTAGAAGTGTCGAGTATTCCGACGAAAAAGGTTACGAACATCATGTTCTCATTATTCGTGGAAAGGTCTTCGTTGATACTTTCGACTATCCGCGCGAGTTTTAAGGACCTTGAAAACTTAGCGTGCAGAAGCGTCCTGGTTATAGCCATGAAAAGCGATGCGGGAACTCCCTTTCCGGCGACGTCGCCGATGGCGAAGCAGAACCTGGAATCGTCTATTAAAAAGAAATCGTAAAGATCTCCGCCGACCTCTTTCGCGGGCTCGAGAACGGCGTAAATATCGAATTCGGGCCTGTGGGGATAGGGCGGAAAGGTTTTTGGTATGATGCTCATCTGAATGTCGTGAGCTACTTTAAGTTCGCTTTCAATGCGTTCCTTGATCAGAGTGGTGGTTTTAAGGTTTTTTATATATTCCTTCAACGCGTTTTGCATCGATGAGAAAGCGCTGTTGAGATGGCCTATTTCATCATGACTGTGAAGGACCGGCAATACTGCGTCAAAATCTCCGGAACCGATCAGTTTCGTGATCCCGGCAAGCTCGCGAAGCGGACTCGTTATTTTATTTGAAATAAAGCGTATTATCGTAAAAAGAGCGAAAAAGCCAACCGCTGCGATTATAACAAGCGCAGCGTTAAGCATTTGAAGGTCTGAAAAAAGTTCGCCCTCAGGATAAACGGAAGCGAGCGACCACCCGCACGACGGAAGAGGCGCGAAAAAAAGCCAGGAATCCTGAGTCCCAAGAATGCTTTTAAAACGATAAAGTCCGCTTTCGCCTTTTATCATTTTCTGGCCTATTTCGCGTAACTCCGGATATTTCATTTCTTCGGCGATGCTGAATATGCTTTCATTCATTACCAGATCTTTTTGCGGATGGGTCAATATGGTCCCGTTATGAGATATTAAAAATCCGTATCCGGCGTTGAATATCTTTATGGATGAGACTATCTTTTCAAGCCATTCGAGCGAAATATCAACTGAAACGACGCCTTTGAAAACTTTATAGCCGTCTTTATCATCGTAAAAAGGCGCGGAGTAAGTCGACATTACGATATTTCCGCCGCCCTCGTCAAAGTAAGGTTCGCTCCAGAACGCCCTGCCGGTTTCGCGAGGTATCTGGTACCAGTCCATATAAAAATATTCGTACGTCTTTTTTCCGATGTTTATTATTTCAACCGTATCCCCGGTTTTATGAGCGTAAGGCGAAAAATATTTATTTTCGCTTTTGAATGCGTAAGGCTCATAAGCCACGCAGATGCCATATATTTCTTTGTTTTTTTGCAGCAGCGATTTGAGAAGATTATTGATATCATTTTCAGTGTATTTTAAATTTTCAAGAAATATGGTCACGTTGGAAGGTATCTTTTCGGCCGCGATTATAGCTTTTTCGATCTGACGGGAGCTCGAGAACGTTACGTTTTCAGCGTTTTCCTTGACCTTGTCAAGTATAAGCTGCCTGGATATCTTATAATTATAAAACAGCATAACGGCGAATATCACCGTACAGCAGGTCATGATAAAAAAGGTTATCTTGAAAGCGAGCCCTTTATTTTGAAACATTTTTCACGCAGCTTTTATAAAAAGATCCATATTCCGGCGCGGTTTTTATCGAGCCCGATTCGATAAGCACGTTGACCGTTCTCAAATAATCTTTTTCGATAAGTTCGCCAATCGCCTGGTTCGCGTCTTTCGGAATTATCACGTCGCGCATTCTATTGAGCATCCATCTCTGATTAGCCTTGTTGGCCATCACGCGGGCTTCTTTTATATATTTTATGACTATATCGAGCGTCTGTTCCTCGTTATCGAAAGCATAACGCCAGCCTTCGATCGAGGCCGCGACGAATTTTTTGCATAGTTCGGGGTCTTTATTGAAAGTGTCCTCAAGAACGTATATGCCGTCTTCGGGGAAGTTGAGGTCGTGCTCGGAAAAAAAGAAGGTGTTTAATTCTTCGGGGTTGATCCCGGAGTTTATGATTTTATGATATTCGTTATACCACATGACGGTCATGGCGTCGACGCCTTCAGCCAGAAACATTTCGACGGAATTATTTATGGGGTAAAATTTCGCCTTGATATCGTATTTTTTAAAAAACGCCATCGGTATGCCCGTAAAATCGTTCTTCCAGTATCCGATCTTTTTTCCGTTCATATCTTTCGGGGAATTTATGCCGTTTTTCTTTTTGGTGACGAACATAAGCGCGGAGCGGCATATTATCTGGGCGATATTGACTATCTTCGATCCGGCGGATCTTTTTTCGATCGCCGAGGGAAGGGCCGCGGTAACGAAAACGGCTTTTCCGTCTTCCAGCGCTTTGATCGTGGGAGCGCCGGGGCCGCCGTTTATTATCGTGACGTCGAGGCCGAACTTTTTATAGATGCCGGTCTCCTTCGCCATGAAGTACCCGGCGAACTGGCTTTGCGGAAGCCATTGCGGCATGAAAACGATCTTTTTAAGAGGTGCTTCGGCGGCGCAAGCGTTAGACGCAATAAGTATCAGCGAGAATATGGCCGTTATTAAAATAATAGTTTTTTTCATTTGCTTTAAAGGTTTTTATCCGGCATATGGTCGGGGTCTATATCGACGATCTCATTGAAACAATCTAGAGCGTCTTCGAGTTTGTTCAGTTTTGAGAGGCAGGCCGCTTTGTTGTACCAGGCGTCCGAAAAAGCGGGATTTATGGCGAGCGCCTGATCGAAGGATTTTAAGGCCAGTTCGAATCTGGAGAGTTTTTTTAAGGCCATCGCCCGCGAGAACCACAGCAATGAATTTTTGCCGTTTCCCCTGATAGCTTTATCGAAGCATTGCAGGGCGTCTTCGAACATTTCTATTTCCATGAGGGCGTTGCCTTCGTTAAAATTTTCTTCGACCTCTTTCTCGTTAACGGTGCTTCCCGCTTCCGCTGCCTTTATTTTTTCTATTTTTTCAAGGAGTTTTTCGCGGACGGCTTTTATCTTCGCGTTATTAAAGCTGTGCTTTAAAATTTTATCGAAACATATCAGCGCCCCGTTATAATCCGCTGCCTTTATAAGTTCGATACCTTTCATATATAAAGCCGCCTCATCGATATCAGCCGAAGCAAAGGCGGAATCCGGAATGAAAAAAGACCTAATAGAGATCATTAAGATCAGCACCTTTTTATATTGTTAATTAAATCTTTTATCATAATTACTGTTATTTTGCAATACTTTATTGAAAGTTTACCAAAAGTTTCTTGACAAAAGCCATAGTAATAAATTAGAATTGAGGCATTAATATAACTTAATTATAAATGGAGGCTTCAATTGGAAATAAAAACGCGTAAAGAATCAAAAGCGATGATCGTAACGCCGAACGGCAGAATGGACGCCATAAGCTCGCCGGAAGTTGAAAAAACCGTGGTGGATATAATATCGAAAGGTGAAAAATTCATAATTTTGAATATGGAAAATATCGATTATATAAGCAGCGCCGGGCTCCGCGTGGTCCTTACCATCGCCAAGAACTCTAAAACGGCCGGCGGCGAGGCATATATCACGGGACTTCGCCCTTCAGTCGAAGAGATCTTCAAACTTACCGGTTTTCAAAACCTTTTAAAAATATTCGCGAACGATGAAGAAGCTCTTTCAAAATTATAAGATGTTTTCGGGCGCATGAATTCAAGCCGCCAATATCTTCAAATATGAACGGCTCCGAATTGTACAACGGTCTTTAATTAAAAAAAGCCTTCCGGATTAATTTCCGGGGGCTTTTTTTATTTCGTGAAATATATGGTGATGTTTGATTTCCGCTTTAGCGGTTAACGCGGGGCGTGATTAGAATTCCACCGAACCGGAACCGTCGAATCCGCCGCTGTTTCCGCCGGAATTCGTGTCTCCGCATCCGCTGTATCCGCCGGTTCCGTCAGGTCCGTTATCGTTCTGGTTCGAACCGTTGTCCGTGTCTCCGCATCCGCCGGTGTTCGCCGGTGTTCCGCAACCGCTGTCGGTTCCGTCATTCGAATTCGAATTTGAATTATCGTTAGACGGCGTTGTGCTGCTCGAAGAGCCGTTCGAATTGTTGCTGTGGCCGGTCTGATGGTTTGATGAATTTCCCGTTCCGTTCGAGTGGCCGGTATTTCCGTTATGGTTCGAGCAGTTCCCGTGGTTGTTCGAGCTGCAGTTTTCGCCTGAATTGTGGCCCGTGTTTCCGCTATGGCTGCATGAATCGTTATTTCCATTGTGTCCGGGGCAGTTTCCGTGGTTGTTTGAATTACCGTTCCCGTTATTGGTATTATTCGTCTGGGCCGCGTTCGATGAAGGTTTGGGTTTTTTAACTTCGGCGCCGGCAGCCATGGCTCCGTTCACGCTCGCTATGAGAAACATTAAAACGACGATAACCACTAAATGTTTTTTCATGATATTAAAATACCTCCGGTGAAATTTTTGATGAAGAAATTATACTAACATAAAACATGGTTTCGTGTCAATAGTTTTTTATTTTAGCGAAAAATGCCGTTTTTATTAGAGCGTCAGATGCGCCGGAATATCTTTCAGATCTGTCGATCCCGGCGCGGTCATTTAAACCATCTGCCTTTTCGCGAGTTCCGCGAAGAGCCCGTCCTGTTTGATAAGTTCGTCAAAAGTTCCGGACTGTACCAGTATGCCTTTTTCGATGACATATATTTTGTCGGCTTTTATGATCGTGCTCAGGCGGTGCGCGATGACTATCCTCGTCGCTAAAAGGCCTTCGAGGCTTTTTGAGACTATCGACTGCGTCTGATTATCCAGCGCGCTTGTCGCTTCGTCGAAAAGTATGATCCTCGGTTTTTTTACGAGCGCGCGCGCGATCAGAAGTCTCTGTTTTTGGCCGCCCGATATCGTTCCGGCGCCTTCGCTTATCATAGTGAACATGTTCATCGGCATTTCGCGAATATCATTGGCTAGTCCCGCCATTTCAGCCGCTTCCCATGCGTCGTCGATCGTGAGCGTGGAAGAACCTATTATATTTGACATAATAGTGCCTGACGTAAGCTGGCCGTTTTGAAGAACGACGCCCATCTGCTGGCGGACGGACCTCACGTCTATCTTTGAAAGTTCCTGGCCGTCATATAAGATCGAACCCGCTTCGGGTTTGTCGAAACCAAGTAAAAGTCTTAAAAGAGTGGATTTGCCGCTGCCTGAAGGCCCGACGAAAGCGACGAATGAACCTGGCGTTATGTTTATCGAAATATCGGTAAGGACCTCCGGAAGGTCTTTCTGGTAACGGAATGTCACATGGCTTAACTCGATACGGCCCGAAAGTTCGCCGGGATCGTCCCTGTTTTCGTCGAATTCGGGAAGCGTTTCAAGTATCGGTTTGGCTCTTTCGTATAACGTAACTACGTTCAAAAGCGATGTCATGGTGGAGGAAAGTTCTACCATTCCGGAAAAAAATGTCGAGAAGGCCGAGTTGAACGCTAAAAACGAACCGGCCGACATTAACGCGGCCTCCTTTCCCTGCGAACCTATCCACCAGAAGAAGATACCGGTACAGATAACCGAATAAATAGAATTGAAGATCGAAGTGACGTTTGTAAGCACATAAATAGGTATGGCCTTTTTTTGTTTGAAGAGCTTTGCCCATAAGCCAAACGCGCGGCTTTCAGCTCCGGCCACGCGAAACTTCGCTATTCCGTTCAAAATGCCGAAAACGAGGCCGGAAAGTTTTCCGTCGATGGTAATATTGAGTTTCGTGTAAGTCGACTGAAAATAAAATATCGCCGTGTAAAAACATACGGCGATAAAAACCATAACACACGCGATCCCGGCAAGTTTCATGTCGTAATAGAACATAAGGAAAAAATTGAAGATCGAGAAGACGCAGGTCATCATTGAACTCATAACCGTGCTTGAAAGAGTTCTTCTGATGCTTATTATGCTCATGGCGCGCATGGTAAGATCGCCGGTCGAGAACAGCCTGAAAAACGGGACGGGAAGAGCGAGAAGCCTGTCCCATATAGCGGCCTGAAGCGAGGCGTCGATCCTGCTTTCGAATCTGAGCATGGCGAACGAACGCGCCGCCTGAAATAAAGAAACCGAGAAGGCGGACGTTATCAGGATCATCAAAAGCCATAACATCTGGCCTCGTTCAACCTGCGGAATTATCGTGTCAAAGATCATGGCGGAAGCCATTGGCGTTATCATATTTATAAGGCCGAGGGCGAGGCCGACGATTATTACAAGGGTGATATCACGCATAATCGAAGGGGTATAACAATATCTCATGATATCGAAGATGTTTAAAATTCCGTGAGGCAGAGGCCTGTAAAACATGTAAGCCGAGCCGGAAAAAAGTTTGGCGTCGTCCGGTCCTGCCGGTTTATGCGTTTTCGAAACGGGGTCGTGTATGTCATAACTCGCGGAAGATGTGGGAATGAGAGCGACCGGTTTGGAATCCTTCTCGTAAAACGCGAGCATGGGACCGGCGTCCTGGGACCACCAGTTTTCCCTCAAAAGAAGCTTTCTGTGACGAACGCGCGACGCTCTCGCTATATCCGCGACAGGGTCGATCTTTCGCGACGCGTCCTTTAAAGACGGCGGGATCACGATAGTAATGTTCTGGAAAGCGCCCACTATCTGGCACGCGGCGATGAGCTCGTCGGAAGAATAATTTTCTAATGTTTCGACATGAAATCTTTTGTCCGCGATCGACGCGAAGTCGAGCAAAGAGTTGGAAAGAAGCTGCTCGTCCTTCAATATTTTTTTATCGAGCCTGAGCTTTTCTTCATATTCGGTGCTCTCTACTTTTTCCTCGAGCAGCCATAATATTATTTTGTGAAAGGTTTCGAAAGTCTCAAACCAATTGCCGCGTCTGAAAAATTGCGCGGTAGAATAAGCGTTCAATATAAGAGCAGGATCGCCTTCCGTATAACTTTCCGCAGGGCGGTCATCGAATACCTGAAACCAGAAATTATTGGTTACGGGAAAAAAGGCTTTGTGTCCGGCGCATAGAATACGATATTTTGAGAGAAGTTCGATCTCGCCTTTTGTCAGTTCCATCCAGAGCATTTCGCCATGTTTCGCTCCGCATATTTCACGGCCGGAAAATTCTATGCCGCTCCCGGCCTCGATGAATTTTATGCTTCGAGGAGCCATCTGCCAGCCCAGCAGAGCGAACGTGAGATTATCGATCCATCGCTCCACGATAGCGGAATATTCTATATTGTCAGGGTCGCCGTTCATTTTTTTAATGAATTCGCCGCTTGTTTGTTCGCAAACGACCGCGGACGGGCTTCCGCTCATTAAAAGCTTGAAACCGCTTGAGGCGGCATAATTCATTCCGATGGCTATGTCGCCGGCGTTGACGGTGAAAAGATGGAACCTTCTTCCAAAAGATCCGTCCGGGTTTATTTTCATGAAAAAAACGGCCACTTTTCCTTCCGTTATGTTCCATACACGGTCACGACCGTCCAGGACGAATGGATTGTTGCCGCTTAATACTATCGTTTGGTTATTGGTTGCGATCTCCGACATTTTTCCCCTCAAATAATTTATAACCGATCTTAAGATCTAGCTCATGTTTATTAACCGGGAGTATGCGCCTTCCGCGTTCTTTAATTCTTCGTGCGTTCCGCGTTCGACTATCTTGCCGTATTCCATTACTATTATTTCATCGCAGTCACGGATCGTTGAAAGCCTGTGCGCCACGATAACGCAGGTGCATCCGCGCCCTCTGATACATTCGTCGACGAGTTTTTCGGTCTGCGGATCGAGCGCGCTCGTCGCCTCGTCCAGAACCAGCGTGGTGGGGTTTATCGCAAGAGCTCTGGATATTTCAAGCCGCTGCCTCTGTCCGCCGCTGAAATTTTTACCGCCTTCTTCAACATTCGAGTCATAAGAAGAATGGCGCGTAACGAGATCTTCGTGGATGGAGGCGTCTTTCGCGGCGCGTATGACCTCGCTCGCAGGAATGGTCTCATCCCATAAAGTTATGTTTTCAGTTATCGTTCCGTTAAATATGGTTATGTCCTGATCGACCATGGCCACGGAGTTTGTAACAATAGTGTTCGGGATCTCATTTCGCGTTTTGCCGTCAAAAAGTATCTCGCCCGACCACGGTTCGTAAAGGCCCGAGACCAGCTTCGCGACGGTCGATTTACCCGAGCCCGAGCTTCCGACGAGAGCGACGCGCATTCCGGGCAGAAGTTTCAAATTGAAATTTTCGATAAGCGGCGCTTCAAGACGGCTGTAACCGAACGTCACGCCGCGTAATTCAATGTGGCCGCTGAGCTTGGCGGTATTTGAAGCCGAGATATTATCCTCATCTTTAAAACGTTTGTCCCGGGGATAGTTTGAAACGTCGTCAAGCCTGTTCATGCTGCCTTCGAGCTCCTGAAGCGAAGAACCGAGGCTCAAAAGGGTATTTACCGGTCCGATAAAACTCGACATAAGGCTTTGAAACGCCACGAGCATACCCATGGTTATCTGGCCTTCCATGACCTTGAAGCCGCCTATGCCAAGTATCAGGGCATTGTTTATCGTACTCAAAAGCGGAGGCAGATTCGAAAGTATCTGGTTTGAAGACTGCATATCCTGTTCGGCGCAGACGACATTCGCGTGAAGCCCGGCCCATCTGGCGAAAAAGTCCGATTCCGCGCCGGAAGCTTTGAGCGTTTCGATTATTGAAAGCCCGCTCATGGCGTCGCTGTAAAATTTACCGTTTGTCTGAAGCATTTTCTGGTTCTGGTCTACGCGCTGCCTTGATACGATCTTCAGCGTGATAATATTTAAAAGCGCTATCGTTACTCCGACGAGCGTAAGCGTTACGTCATATTGAAACATAAGCGCCGCGTAAAAAATAATAAGCACGCAATTTAGCGCGTTGGTCGCGAGCTGGCCGGATAAAAGCGAAGCTACCTGTTCGTTCGAACTTAACCGGGAACTCAGATCGCCCGCGTACCGCTGCGCGAAAAATTCGACGGGAAGGTGAAGGACATGCCAGAAAAATTTCGATGACGTGGTGATGGCGAGTTTTATTTCGAGCATGGCCAGATAGTGCTGCTGAAGGGCCGTGAGTATAGCCCGAAGTATGGCGGTCACGGTCATTCCTATTAAAAGCGGCCTGAGCCATCCTTCCATTTTTCCGATGAGTATGTTGTCGATGAAGACCTTTGAAAAGATCGGAATAACAAGTCCGGGTATGACAAGGAAAAGTCCGGCCAGTATCGAATATGTGAGCGCCAGTTTCGCGCCGGGCAGCCTCTTTAAAAGCGCGGCCATCATTCTTTTCGGGTTGCCGCCTTTTTTGAAACCGGCGGTTTTCTGAAACGTTAAGACTATTCCTGTATATGATTCGTTAAATTCTTCTTCTGTGACGGTGCGCGGGCCTTCGGCGGGATCGTTCAAATATACTTTGCCGCCGCTAAATCCTTCCAGAACGAGAAAGTGATTGAAGTTCCAGTGAATTATCGCCGGCACCGGAACGTTTCTCAGAAGCTGCGACTCATATTTATAGCCTTTCGCTTCCATATTATAACCGCGGGCCGCTTTTAAAACGTTGCTGGCCTTGCTGCCGTCTCTTGAAACGCCGCATTTAGCGCGCAGCTCTTCGAGCGTGATATAAAGGCCGTAATATCCGAGAACTATACCCAGAGCGGCGGCCCCGCACTCGACGGCTTCCATCTGTATCAGGGTCGGAGTTTTAACGCGTTTGTATGTTTTTTTTGTTTCGGTCGGAGCCATATTAATTCCGTTTCAAATAAAAATTTATTTTAAAATGCAACAAGCGGACGGGCGCGAGAAAAGTGATCCCATCTAAAGTTAACATGATCAATAGATCCCGGTCCAGTTGCGTAAAAGCGGTATCACGAGATTGATGGGCCTTTCGCTCTTATGGGTTATCATCGTTTCACACAGCGTTCCGCTTTGTATCGACATGGGCGGGCCTTCCCTGGTTGACCATTTGAACCTGCTTTTGGTCGAGGGATCGGTTATCAGGTCAACGTAAACTTCCGTCATCGCTCCCGCCTTTGTAAGTTCGGAGACGAGCTGTTCGTTCCCCAGAAGATCCATGATCTGAGCCTGCGTGGCGGGATATTCGGAAACCGAAACGACCTTTCCGAGCATGAAGCCGAATTCCTCTTTTTTAACTATTGTAGGAGATATCTGAACGTCCATTCCGGCGTGAATGAGTTTTCCGTCGGTGACCGGGATGTAAACGATGGCTTCAAGGTCTTTTATCTGTTTTCCGACAAGTTCAATGCTTGCTATGGTTTCGCCGGGCTGAAGAGTTCTTCCTATCGAGGACATAATATTGACCACTCTTCCGGTATAAGGGCTCGTGACTTTGGAACCGCTTTCGTATTTGCTTTGAAGCTGATTGAGCTGGTCGGTCATATCACTGATCTGGCTGTTTATCTGGAACAGCTCCTGGCTTCTGGATTTATCGGTATCCACCTGTTTTACGTCAAGGCCCTTCAACTGGTTCATGCTTGAGAGGATCGCATCTTCGGCGCCGTTTATCTGCTGCTGAGTGTTTAAAACGGTGTCCTTCGTTATAAGCCCTTTCTGTAAAAGAGATCTTTGATTTTCTATTTTTTCCTTCAAAAAACCAAGCGTGTTTTTGTTCGCTTTTATTGTTTCGTTCAATTGTTTTATTTGATCATCGATATATTCTTTTTGTTTTTTTGCGCTGTCGGTATCAAATGATAAGCTTTTTTCTTTTTGCTCGTTGAGATTTTTGAGTTTTTCTTTCTGTTCCGCTATCTGTTCCAATATGTCTTTCTGATTTACCCTGGCTATGACCTCTCCGTTATGTACCATATCGCCGACGCTGACTTTGAGATCGACGAGTTTTCCGCCTGAACCATGACTGATGTTGAATAAACCGCCGGTTTTTATTAAAATGCCGGTGCCGGTGACCTTATAAGATATAGTGCCGAATATACCCCAGAACACGCCTGCCGTGATCGCGAGCCCAATGGCGAGTAACGCCAGCCAGCCCCTCGCCTTTGTTATAACTATGAGCTTATCGAGCTGATCAGGCGTTGAAAGTTTTTCAAGGGCGCTCTTTCGAAAAAGACCTTCCTGCATTTTATATCACCGGCTTTCTAATGATTGATAACGGTTTTTTTCATGATAGTGTTTTCTTCGGTTTTATCGATATACACGAATTTGCGGTCGCGAATGATCTTAATAATGATGTTTTTACCTATGGCGTTTCCGCGCCGGTCAAAATTAAACGATCCGGTCGCTCCCGGCTCGTTCTTAAAACTTCTCATGGCCGCGGCTATTTTTTGAGGTTCGGGGCTTCCCGCTTTTTTAACCGCTTCTGCGAATAATTTCAGGGAGTCATAACCGAGCGCCGCCAGGCTGTCGGGATGCGTTTTATATTTTTTTTCAAAATTTTGTCTGAATTCACAGGCTGCCGTGTCGAATGCCGAGTGTGAAAAGAAAGCGGGCAATATTATATTTTCTGAATATTTTTTATCGAGCTCTAAAAGTTTCGTGGAATTCATGGCGTCGCCGCAAACTATTGGAACTAAGATCCCTTCATCGCGTATGCTTTTCAAAAAATTGGCCCCGTTATTGATGTCGCCGAAAAAAAGGATGCAGTCATATTCGAACTGTTTCCACTGTTCGGTTATGCTTTTAAATTCCTGCGGCGTTCCGACCATGTAGGATTTCCGGTCCACGACGCTTATGGAGTTTTTAATGCAGCTGTCCTCGCATGCGTTCGCAAGGCCCAGTCCGTAATCGTTTCTGACATAGCAGATCATGATCTTTTTACAGCCGTTCGCGTTGATCAAATCTACCAGGCGCGCCGCTATTTCGGTTCCATTCGAGATCGTTCTAAATAATAGATCGTAGCCGTTCTTGTTGTAATTAGGTGAAGTGGAAGCGGGATTTATGAGCAGGATCCCCGCGGAGTTATAAATGTTGGAAGCCGGAATTGTAACGTATGAATCGTAATGTCCGATAACCGCCACAATATTAAGATCTGCGCTAAGTTCGTCGGCGATCACCATCCCCTTTGTGACCGATGATTCGTCGTCTTTTTTTATAAGAGCGATCTTACGGCCCAAAACGCCGCCGGATAAATTTATCTCGTCGGACGCCAGGTCGACGCCTTTTGAAAAAGAGGAGTATTCAGGCTCTGAAGGCCATACAACGGCAACGCTTATATCGCCGCGGCTATCGCGCGCGCGTTCGGCTCTTAATTTATCAACGGGTTTATTAAGGTCGCATCCGGAAAGCATGGTAAGTGAAATAGCTGAAATTAAAAAAAACATTTTTAAATGTTTGATAAGTTTATATTCCATTACTTTTTATCAACACCTTTTAAATCCGGCAAAGTGATAAGATCTTCCATTTCAATGACGCACTCGCTCGTTCCAAGCGCTCCGAGAATTCCCATATCATAGCGGAGTTTTGAAAGGGCGTTCGAATATTCATAAAGCGCTCCGGCGCGGCTCATTTCGGCCTGAGTAAGACGGCTTTCTATGTTTATGATGTCCATTACGGTCGACATTCCCATTGTGCGCTTTTCTTTTTCGTTTTGAAGGGCTTTTTCATAAAGTTTATCCGATTCGCTGAGCAGATGATAACGGCTGATAACGTTTATTATATCATCGACGTCGGTTTGAACGTTAAGCGAAATGGTTCTTGCAAGATCTCTGGTTTTGGTCATCGATTGGCTCATAAAAGCCTCTTGTTTTGATATTTCCGCTTTCGCGGAATTGTTGTCGACCGGGAATGAATAGCTCATGGTCGCGCTTACGCTCGCTCCGGGAATATTATTTGAGATCGATGATACTACGGCGTCTATTCCTTTTTTTTCTTTAAGGCCGTTGTAACCTATTGAAAATTGAAGATCTTTTTGAGGTTTAAGATTATCTTTTATGGACGGCAATAAGTAATCAAACGATCGAATGCGTTTTTCCGCCGCCTTATAGTCCTTACGGTTTAAAAGTGCCTGATCTATAAATACCGCGGCGGGGAGTGAAACTTCCCGGCTTGAAAGTTTTATGATCTCGTCCGGGAAATCATTGGCCGGCGTTCCTATAATTGAGCCGGCGGGGAGGCCGATAGCGTTTAACAGAGCTGATCTTGCCTGGACAAGCGTGTTTTGGGCCTTGGAAGTGTCTGCTTTGCGCTGATTCAGGTCGGCCACAATTTGGTCGAGATCGGCGGCCGGCGTTTCCTGGCTTTCGACAAGCGTTCTCATGTCTTCAAGCAGTTTTTCGGAACGCTTCTGGGAGTCTTTAAGTATCTGGAGGGATCTGAATGAGTAAACATAGTTCCAATAGGCGGAGCAGGTGTTGTAAATGCTTTGAGAAATGGTTTGGAGTTTATCAAGCTCCGTGGCGTCTAACTCTATCTGCGCCATTTTTTCCGACGCGGTGTTGACAAGAACGCTTTTACCGCGTCCGAGAGGTTTCGTGACCACAAATTGTATCTTTCCGCTCGTGCTCGGCGTTAAACCCGAAGTGTTGGCCTCGGTTGAAGTAACGCTGATGCCCGGCGTGATCGTTATTCCGTTTCTAAAGCGCTTTTGATAATTTGTGCTGTAAACCATGCTTCCCTGGCTGATTTTTGTGATGTCGCTTCCGGCGTTTCTATAACCGTTTTTCTGTATTTCCGGCATGGGAATATAATCATGGGACCTCGCGAACGACGCGTTGATAGTTCTGTCAAAAGCGCTTTTGGCCGATCGGACGCCTGCTCTGGCCATTTCCTGCTGCATTTCATATATCTTGATGTTCGGATTATTTTGTATCGTAAGTTTCACCGCTTCAACAAGCGATATTTCGTTAGAACCGCGATCGGCAAGAGTGTTCGTAGAATTATTCAGATCCAGTGAAAAGCATAAAGCGGGACAACAAAAAAGAAAAAAAACTATCAACAATGGGCAAATTTGATGACATTTCAATTTAAACATTTTCCGTCCCCCGCAAGTTGATTATTTTAATGCATTTTATATTAACTTAACTGTAAAGTCAATAGTAAAATTCACCGCTTAACTTCCGGCGCGAGCACCGTTAAAATCTTTTCCGGCGCCGCCATCCTGAGAGCGGTGTAACCTATCCCTGAAAGCCCGGTGAAAAGACCCGGCGTGAAAACGGTCCTTGTGTCGTCAACGGAGAAAGTATATTTTCCGCGAGCTTCCGCGCGGGATATTACGAAGGACATCTGCCGCCCCGCTTCAGATATCAGCTCCGGTTTTTCGAGTTTCCGCGAAGCTTCGATGAGAAAATCTATCCTTCCGGCGTACCCGCAGCACAGATGGTCGCGCGCGCCCGGAAAATCCCTGAAATTCTCGGTGAATGATACTGCGTTCCCGATGTCTTTTTTTATTTCGTCGTTATCGATTATATTGAGAGTAGCGAGCCTTGCCATGCCGATCCCCGGAGCTCCGGAACACCAGCCGCCCATATAGGCTGTCTCGCCGGGCGCAAGATCCCGGTTGATCCTGAAATCAGGCCAGTTGCACTGCGATTGAACAAAGCATGTTTTTTCATAATCGACAGCAGCCACAGCCGCTTCCTTGAAAGAGCCGTTACCTGTGAGGCCGTATAATTTCAATAACGCCGCCGCGTAACCCGCCGAGCCGTGAGCGAAGCCGGTAAGCGGTTTATAAGCGTGGCTCGAAGGCCAGAGTTTTCTTTTCTCGAAATCGAACCTGCTGTTCAACAGATGATGTCCGCATTTATCGGCGAATTCGATAAGCCGGCCGTCCCCGTGAACTTCATTGAACGCGAGCGCGGTCATTAAACCGCCGGCTGCGCCGCCGATGATATCAAATACCGGATCTTTTTCGATCGCCTTTACCGATAGCAACGCAAGTCCCTTTCTGGCAGTGACGCATAACTTTTCTTCCGCCATGTAGAATCCGGCGTTATATAAAGCCGTAAGCGCCCCCATGAATCCGCCGGCGTATCCGACCGAAACGCTTTCGGACATTTCGGCGGCTTTTTTATTTTCGATAAGTTCTTCCAGTTCCGAAAAACAATTTAACGCGAGGCCGTGATGGGTCTTATCCCCCGAGGCGTGTTCATACGCGGCCAGGAAAAGGCCGATGCCGGCGGTGCCTTCATAAAGCGTGTAATCGACGGGCCCAATATAGCTGTGATTTTTGACCGGATCGAATTTAATGGTAAGCCATTGAGGCTTTCCGCTTCTGATAACGGAACGATCGGCGATATTTTTCGCGATCCTTCCCGCTTCTTCCAGATATTGTCCGGCCGCGAGCGCCGGGGCCGGTCTGTTTTCTTCTCCGGTTTTTCGGGTAACGGCGGCCGTAACTTTCTGGTCTTTCGGATATCTGCACGAGATGGAGGCCTCTATGAGATCGCATTGAAAACTCATGTCTTCGGCGGAAAGTTTAGCGGCCCTTCTTTCGGCTTCTTCGATGGCCGTTTTAAGATAATAATCAGGGCAGATCTCGCCGGTGTGGTCGAATATCTGCTCATTCGAAGCGTTGAATTCAAACAGCGGAATATTCAAAAATAATAATGAACGCCGCTCGGCGTCGAAGATCTTCCATAATTTTTCGATGTCCTTCGCCGGGACGCCGTTGAGAAAAGATTTGGAGAGGCCTTCCACTTCGATCGAAAACGCGGCGCCTGAGCGTAAAAGAGAAGGAGATCTGAGCCTGTCGATCATATCGGCGTAAACCTGTGAATTTCTTGGAAGAAATCTCATCGTCGTTTCCGAAAAGTGTTTGAGCGGGCCGTTTGCGCCGGTAAATTCAGCGCGGTTATTCGAGACCAGTCCGTAAATATCGCAAAAGCCTTTTATCAGTTCTTTTTTAAAATTTGAAACGATCATAAGTTCGCCGTTAAAGTGAGCAGCGTTGGGCGAAGGGTTGGTTTTACGGTCTACACGGCCGCGCCTCATCCTGTCGGTGTTTATATCCAGCCATTCGCGGGTCGAATAGGCCGAGTTGTCGTCCGGAGTGAGCGCGCCGTAATCTCTTGAAACTTCTTTTGAAACAGGCATCCACATGGGCACGATACAGGTTCTTATAACTGAATCGCCTTCGAGGCTTTCGCATAACTTTTTATGTTCATCCGTAAGTTCTTCATAAGAAAAAGGCCTTACAAGCGGGCGCAATATAGTCTCCAGATCGATCAGCACAGGGTACGCCCCCTGCGCGATGAGATTTTCCTGATGAAAATCAGTGCCGCCAAGAATGTAGATCAAAGCCAGAATGCCGCCGGCCCGGTAATAAAAATCCGCGGCATCCGCTTTTGAATCGAGCGGATCATTTTCGATATTCTCCGCCCAGCAGCAGTTTTCGCCTTCGAGATGGACCGGAGTTTTGAACTTGAAATCCGGCGTTTTCGCGCCGCACCATTCGAGCGTTTTTTCCCACAGAAGATCGATCATGGAAGAGCGTGGTTTGTATAAGAGCTTCAATCCGTGTTCAAATTCATATTTAATAACGCTTTTACCGCCGTTATGCTGGTCCGAGATCCCCGATTCGACGCGGCTGATCCTCCCTGTTTCTTTGCCGCCGTTAAAGGATTCGCGTATGCGTGAAATATCGTTTTCCATGTCTTTTAAAGCTTTTGCGAAGAAAGAAGACTGCTGTTCGCAAAAAACGGCTATGAGCCGGGCGGCCACAGGGTAGCGTTTCAAATGTTCGAGCCATCCTCCCGCGAGCATATGTTTCGTGAAGTTGTCATAATCTGAGCGGCTTCCGGCCGGTATCGATGATATGGAAGGGCTCGCGAACGGCATGAAATCTTTGCACCTTTGAAGGTCGAAGGCCGAAAGCAAAGAAAGGCAGAAATGTTTTTCGAAGAAATTCAAAAGATAGCGCAGCCATCCGGCGACGGCTGTTTCCATGAATAATTCGGGCGGTTTTTCAGTTTTTTCGAGAAATAATTTATGGCATAAAGTTATTAAAGGCAGTAAAGAATGTTGAAAAGGCCGCGGATCTTCTTCGGAAATAACGCCTGCCGGCAGCGTTTTAATTTGGTTCTCATAAGAGAATGGGAACTGGCCGGTAAATTCTTCTATAACTTTTATCCATTCAGGGAGAGGTTTTTCATCGTTCCACGAAATTTCGCCCAGCAGCGGTTTTATCTCTTCGATATTTTTCCCGGCTATTTCAAGCCTTCGGGCAAAACCTTCAAATTCAGAATCGGTCGATACCAGCGCTTTCCATCTTTCGAGAAGCTCGTTCGAACTTTCCGTTATGGTATCGGTGCCGACCGGTATAGCGTATCCGGCCAGCCTCTCGTCAATAAAAGAAGCGTTAGCCGCTAATGCTTTTTTATCTTCAGGCTTTAATTTCATGATTATTTTTTTATTCCTTTTTACACTAAAGATTTTTTCCTTATCACCTGATCATATTGTTCCACTGCGTATTTCGCGAATTTTTTCTTGACCATTTTTAATCTTGCGTGATTATCGTATTTTACCTCGAAGAGCGCAAACGGGTATTTTTCAGCGAGATCCGTGAGCAGGTGCCCCCTTATCGAACGCATCTGAAGCGCTATTCCAAGAGCCGCGCCCTGATGTTCGGGCATGATGAAAATAGAAGTATATAATATGGTTCTTTCATTTTCAATATAATTACAAATGGTCCAGCCGACTATACTGCCGTCTTTTTTCAGGCCCAGGCTGATATCGGGGACGATGGTCTCTTCCGTTTTAAAAGGCGACAGCACTTCGTCGAACCATTCCTTTTTTTCCCATTCATTTCTAAGTTTTTCTTTATGAGAACGGCCCAGATCAGACCATCTGAAAGTTTCAAATCCGTCGGGAAGGCCGGTATATTCGATCATTGGCATATTCGCGAAACTTCTGTCGCATTTGCAGAAGAAGACCGAAGGCTCGACGGGGCCGTAACCGCATTTATCGAATATTTTATTTATAAGCGGCACGAACGGACGATTATTGAAATAAAACGCCTGTACATTTCCGATCCCGAATTCGCGGCAGCGCTCTTCTAAAAACTCCATCATTTCAATTGAAAGCTTTTGGCCGCGATGCGGTTTTTCTATAAAGAGCGACAATATATCCAGATGTTCCTTCGCGTCGAGTTTCAGTCCGAGCAGAAGTCCCGCCGGCTCGCCGCCGTGGAAAAGGCCGACCGGAAACAACTTTCCCAGCACGTTATCCATCCATGCCAAAAACGGCTTATATTGGCCGTATGTCATGGTTTTGAAGTTTTCCGCCTCTTTCGAGGTCAGTAATTTGATCTCGTATTTATTATTCATGCTTTGGTTAAAGTATTCTATTGTTATCTGATGTCATTGGATGAATCCTGCCCGATTTATTGAAAGTCTGATTTTTTTAATATTCTCTGCCGCCTTTTAAAGTTAACAACGGACGACACCGCGTCTAATTATTTCGGAAATCGTATCTTTCTCCGGTAGCGATGTTTTCGTAAACTGGAAATCCGTCCTGAGTGTACTTGACCGTCCAGCCGGGGGGCAGTTGGATCCGTCCAGCCCCTCCGGCCGCAAGCGATAACTCGTCATCGCTTAATTCTCTATCATCTGAGTTTATATGTTTTTCAAATAATGATTTAAGCTGTAATTTTACGCGCAACTTTTCCTTTAGATCGGTTTCTTTTGAAAAGTCGTATTTTTCGCCGCTTAACATAATTTTTATTCCTCTTGTCGATTATATACGCCCGGATCTTTAAACTGTCTCGGAATTTTATAAAAAAGTTATACGAGGCAATATGAGATCTCCAGCGCGGCTTTTAACTTATCAAGCGCGCGGGCGCAAAGGGTCGAAACGGTGCTTTCGTTTATTCCCGTCATTTCGGATATCTGACGATTATTGAACTCGCCGAAAAATTTTAAGGCTATTATATTTCTTTGTTTTTCGTTTAATTCAGAGATCGCTTTGTATAAAAGCTTTCGATCCTCATTCGTTATTTTTTCATATTGTTCGTCGAAATTAACCGACATAGCGGGGTCAAAATCGAAGTCGCCGTTATCGATATAAAGGATGTTTTTTTGTTTTCTGTAAAAATCGACGACGGAGTTTCTGGCTATAGTGAAGAGCCAGGTGGAAAAGGAAGCTTTTCGGGGATCGAATTTATCGAGATTTGAAATGAGTTTTAAAAAGATCTCGCTTACTATGTCTTCGGTTTGTTCGCGATTCAAAAGCCGGTAAAAAATATAATTATATATTTTAGAAAAATAATTTTCGTAGATATCGTCTATGTTATTGATTTTTTTGAAGTCGCACATATTTAAATCACATATATCAGCATTTAGTTTTTTAAAAATTTTTTCAATGAATGCAAGTAATGTAAGTAAAAAAATTTATGAAATAATATCACAAAATTCAATTTAATACAATTTTTTTTATGATCGGTATTTTTGGATCTCGCGGCGTATGAGTTAAATTAATTGACAAATAAACCTTTTATAAATATAATGAAACTAACGGGTTAAATGTCTAAAAATAAATTTTTCGGGAGTAGATCTAACATGCCGGAACTTGAAGAATATTTTAAAAACCTTTTTTTGGTGAATTTGAGATCGATGAATGAGTTTCCTTTGATGGACGAGGAGTTCGTTTCGGTATGGCGCGGATACGCGAATGAGTCGCTGGAAGCCGGGGTTTTTAATACGCTGAAAAAACATTTGCCGCAGTTGAATTTCGCTGTCGAAAAAGGAATGGGTCAGGACCCGGAATATAGAGCGGCCACGCTTTCCGAAAAGATCGTCGAAAAAACTTCGGGCAGAAATGATCTTCGGATAAACCGCCCCGATGAGGTTAAACTTCTTATACGCCAGACCCCGGCCGGATCCATTCCGGTCATTATAGTTCACGAGCGTGAAGATTTCGTGAATTTTTTCCGCGCGCTCGCCTGTAAAAATGAACCGGCCGAGATACCCGCTTCAACCGGCGCGTGCGCCGTAAAAGGGTTTAATAACGTGGAAAGGCTGAGAAGCTATAAACAAAAATGGATATCAGAAAACCCTTTTGGATCATGGGAGCTGGAGTTTGAAAAACTGTCCGCCCGAAAGGAATTATATCAGGACAGTTTCCTTCTTTTGAGCGACGGCCCTTACAGCGGAGTTCCGGCCTGCGAACTCGGGTTTGAGGACGCAAAGTGGCGTGAGGCGTCTCTTAAAATAAGGCTGGGGCATGAATCGGCCCATTACCTGACGAAAAGATGTTTCGGTTCCATGAGAAATTACGCGCATGACGAACTGATCGCCGATTACGCCGGAATATGCGAGGCGTTCGGCTCATACAGCAGCGCGCTTTTCTTGAAATTTTGCGGGATCGAAAATTTTCCGGAGATCAGACAGGGCGGCCGGATCAATAATTATAAAGGCAAGCCGCCGCTTTCAGACGAAGCATTTCAAAAAATGTGCGGCGTTTTATATGACGCCGCGCTGAACGCGGAAATATTCGACAGGCGAAACAGACAGAATTTCAAGGGCCGTGATTTTACGACCGCCGCAGTTTTATGCCTGGCATCGCTTCGAGTCGATGAAATAGCCGAAAAAAATGCTGTCGCTATTCTTGAAAAATTGCTTTCAGATATCGAAAATTGAATTTAAAATTTCATATGACCGGTGAAAAAGATATCCCGGCGGGGTCTAAACGGGTTGAGATGTTTCAAGCACTTCATATATGGTGCTTTTTAAAACTTCTATTTCGTAGGGCTTCGCAAGGAAAGCGCTGAAACCGAAATCTCTGAAGTTAGACGCCACAGGCCCGTTAAAATATCCGCTTGAAGCTATCGCCCTGATATTCTCATTCATAGCGGAAAGTTTATGCATCATTTCAACGCCACCCATTCCGCCCGGCACGGTAAGATCGATTATCAGCACATCGAAAGGTTCGCCAAGCCGTTTCGCGTTCAGATATTTTTCGATGGCGCCCATCCCTTCGCTCGCGCATTCGACGGTGATCCCGATCTCCTCAAGCAGCTCCCCGAGAGTGTCTAATATGAATTTTTCATCATCCATTAATAGCACTTTGATCTTTCGGTCCCTGTAAACCGCCGGTTCAGGCTTTTTGTCTTCCTCTGACGCGGCCGCGAGTTCCGCGGGAATATGGATATAAAAAATCGTTCCGTTATTTGAGGACGAATCGAAGGTCAGCGCGCCGTCATGGTTTTTGATGATGGAATAGGCCGAAGTGAGTCCGAGTCCGTTTCCTGCGGACTTTGTGGTGAAATAAGGGTCGAAAATCTTATCTTTGTGTTCGGCGGGGATACCGTATCCCTGATCTTTTATGGATATCCTGACGAAATCGCCCTGAGCCAAACCGCTTATGACGCCCGTTTCCAGCCGGCAGTTCTCCGCGTTTATCTCTATGGTGCCGCCTTCAGGCATGGCCTGCATGGCGTTTATGAGTATGTTGGTCATGACCTGGTTTATCTGGCCTTCATCGGCCTTTATTTTCCAGAGGCCTTCGGCGATATTCAATTTGCTGTTCACGTTGGAGCCTTTCAGCGTAAAAGTGGCCGAATTCATAAGAATTTCAGCCATATCGGCCGTTTTTTTGATGGGCTTTCCGCCCTTTGAGAAGGTAAGGAATTGAAAAGTAAGATCGCGGGCCTTGAACGCCACGCTTTCCGCGCGCGTGAGCACTTCGAGAAGATGCTCTTTGTTGTGTGCGTTATTTTTTGCGAGCGAAATATTACAGACTATGCCCGTCAAGAAATTATTGAAATCGTGCGCGATCCCGCCGGCGAGTATTCCGAGGGATTCGAACTTGCTCATTTTTATAAGCTCCGATTCCATTTTTTTCCGTTCGATTATCTCGTTCTTGAGTTCTTTATTTGCCAGGGCCAGTTCCGAGGTCCGTTCCCGGACTTTAATATCCAGCGCGTCCCGGGCTTTTTGGAGTTCATCCTGCGCGTCCTTTCTTTCTTTGATCTCATTTTCGAGCCGCATCGTAAGCCTTTGATCGTAGCAGCATATAAGATATCCCACTGCGTCCCGCCATTCGTCCTTGATCTCGGATAATAAGACTTTTACCGGGATAACGGTTTTATTTTCCCCGGTTATTTTAAAATCGTTGGAAAAACTTTCGTGTTTTTTGATGGATTCGATCGTTTTTGGAATTGAAAATCCTTCTACTATTTCGTCTATCGGTTTCGATAAAACTTCGCTTTCTGAAAAACCGGTAAAATCCGTAAAAGCGTTATTGACCTTTAAGATCCGCCCATCCATGGAGGTAAGAATTAAAATATCGGATATTTTTGAAAAGATCTCGCCGGATGCGACCGCCGGAGTTATCGTCATGAACTTATATTTATTAACCGCCTGCCAGACACCCAGAAGCCATATCAATATGAGGTTATGAGCCATCAGTGGGAAATGGTTGAGTTCCATCGCGGGTAAGATAACGTCGGTGGTGAAACAGGTTAAAAGCGTTAAAACCGCTGATATTAAAAGAGTAGTGGACAGTTTTTTTTCGCGGCTGGAACGGCGGGCGCTATGCCATTTAAACAAAAGATAGATGCACACAAGCGGGTAGAGGGTGAAATATATATCGAAGGAGCCGAAAAGATTGAATTTGGCCACCTCGTAAACGCCGGTTGTTTTTAAAGAAAAATTGATGTTGCGGTCGAGTTCACAGGTAAAGATCTTGTAAAGATAATATATCCATGGCGCAAAAATTAAATTTCTCACCCATAAAGATCTTATGAACCTTTCGGAATTGGTCAGCGCTATGAAAAACATGAGTATCGCAGGCGGAAAAGCGCTCCAGCCCAGAAAACCGAATTTGTACCAGTAGAGCGCCGCCGCTTCGCTTTGCGCGTTATATACGAAGATCGAAAAAATGCTTTTGACGGCGAGACAGCCGCAAAGATAAGCGAATATGCGGTTCAACCTCGACCCGCGGTCAAGATAGAGCACATAAGCGCCGAAAAAAAGATATGCTATAAAAGAAAAGAAGGAGATGTAACTCACTATAGTAAGGCCCCGTTTCTTTTTGCATTGCCTGACGATATTTTAAAAAACTCGAGATTATAGTTTATCATAATAATCTATAACATTCAAGATTTATTATATTCAATTCAAGATTGAAATAGACAACATTTTTAAATTGTGGTATAATTTTTAATGTTGTTTTTTGAAGTGGATCAAACTCTGATCCCGGATCTTTGATCGAGAGGTTGATAAAAATGAAGGATGCGCAGGAAAAATTATTGACAGCGATTTTAGCGGCCCGCAGGCCCGAAGCTAATAAAATTCTCGAAGAGTGGGCTGAAAAAAATGGATATGACGATGCCGTTATCAATATCCTTGAACCGACGCTCGAAAAGATAGGGAACATATGGGAGACGACTCAGAACGTTTCGCTGGCACAGGCTTTTGTCGCTGGCAAGATATCGGAAGATTTTATGACGCGCGTCGCGGAAAAATATTCCGGATCATCAGCGCCCGTCGAAAAAAAAGGCGTTGTCGTTCTGGGTAATATTGAAGATGATTTTCACTCGCTCGGCAGAAAAATGGTGTCTATTTTTTTAAGATCTTCCGGCTGGCAAGTTCATGATCTGGGCAATGACATACTGGCCGAAGCATTTGTAGATGAAGCGGTTAAAACCGGCGCGCAATTCATCGGCGTATCGGCGATGATGTACACGACTGCGATAAATATTAAAAAGGTCCGCCAGGAGCTCGACAAACGCGGACTTTCCGGAAAGATAAAACTTGTGGCCGGCGGCGCGGTGTTCAGGATCCGCCCGGAACTTGTTAATGAGGTCGGAGCTGACGGAACGGCCGGCAACGCCATTTTGGCCCCCGCTATTTTCGATAAATTATTGCTTGAATTAAGATCCGCCGCGGGTGCCGTATGAACAGCCTTGAAAGGGTTTTTGCCGCCGTCACGGGTAAAGAAGTTGATCGAAGGCCTGTCGGGCTTACGCTTTCGCTATATGGATCACGGCTGATAGATTGCGGGCTTGCCGAGTTTTATACGAACGCTGATAAATTCGTCGAAGGGCAGCTCGCCGTTAAAAAAATGTTCGATACCGACATCCTTTTTACGCCGTTCGTTCTGACCGCTATAACGGAGGCATTCGGCGGAGAAGTTAAATATTTCAAGAACGCTCCCCCAAATATGGTCAAGCCCGCGTTCACATCTTCCGCGGCTCTTATTAAATTCGATATTTCCAATATTGAAAAACATCCCAGAATGGCCTATCTCATTTCCGCCGCCCGGAAACTCGCCGTGTGCGCCGCAAGTGATACCGCGTGCGCCGCGATATTCATAAGTCCGATCGACCTGCCGGCGATCATTTTAGGGATCGACGAATGGCTCGAAACACTCCTTTTCAAAGAAGATGAAGCTAAAAAAATACTGGAAATGATGAACGGATTTTTCATTAAGATGGCCAACGAATTTTTTTCGTCCGGTTCGCATTTTGTCGCGCTTCCGAGCGTTTTCTGCAACCCTGCCATTATTGATCAAAGAATAGTCGCTGAGATCGCGCTTCCGGTTTTAAAGGAAAGTTTTTCACGGCTTAACGGGCCGGTCGTCTTACATCATGGCGGCGCGCCCATGAACGCTTTCCTGCCTTCGCTGAGATCGCTTCCTAATGTTATCGGATTCGTGATCGATCAGATGGATAAATTCGATACGGCCAGGACGGCAGCAGGGGCTGAAAAAGTACTGCTCGGAAATATAGACGGCCCGACGCTTAATAAAAAGACGCCGGACAAGATACGCGAACAGTGCATGAAAATACTTGATAACCGCCGCGGCGACCCGCATTTTATTCTGACTTCTTCCGGACCCGATATCGCGCTGGATACGCCGCCTGAAAATATTTCGACTATCGTCCGGACCGTAAAAGATTTTGAAAAGGAAGAACGGGTATGAACGAAACCGATAATAAAATAACCGCCATAGCCTGTTCGATCTTTCGCAGAGAGATCGAAATATTACAAAAAGAGAATAAACTCAGTATCCCGGTAGTTTATCTGGATTCGATGCAGCACATGGTTCCGGAAAAATTGCACTGGAACATGAAAAGAGCCATTGAAGAACAGATCCGGCAGGGCCGGAAAGTAGTTTTGATATACGGCGAATGTCACGCTTTTATAAATACCCATCTGGATGATCCAAATATAGCTCGCGTATCGGGAATCAACTGCGTCGAAACACTGCTCGGCAGAGAAACTTATCGGATCCTGAGAAAAGAAGGCGCTTTTTTTCTCATGCCGGAATGGGCCGTCCGCTGGAAGACGATTTTTCAGAAAGAGCTGGGGCTTTCCGATGAGAACGCTAAAGACCTCATGAAAGAAATGCATACTAAACTTATTTATGTCGATACCGGCTCGGTTCCGGTACCAATTGAAATTATCGATCAAATATCTGAATATACCGGGCTTCCCGTTGAAATTAAACCGGTGACGCTCGACCACTTTTTTAATATCATAAATGAAGCAATTGAAAGGCTGAAATTTTAATGGAAATGAATAACGACCAAAACAGCTTGAATAACGCCGCAGCCATACAGTTACTGATGAAAGACATGCTTGAAAAGATCATGTTGAACGCCGATAATCCGGGAGCGCTTTCGAAATATCTGACGGATCAGATGAGGGAACTGCTCTGCGGCAGGATCGTCGTTCTGGTGGAATGCAGAAGCGGTTCCGGGACTAATGAACACCGCATAGTCAGCGTGTGCCCCGAGCGGCAGAAAAACATAGTGGACTGTCCTGAACTTAAAATACTATCGGAGATATCTCACGATTTTGACCATGCCGAATTGTGGAGTACTGAAAGCGCTCCCGATCGCGCTCGCGCCATTCTCAAAGAAAAAGGCTGGGATAACACGATCGTGCTTCCCTTGACCTTCGGGAAAAACAGGTTTGGAGCTTTATTCGTTTTCGGCCTGATGGATCTTAACAACGTTCGAAACCTTCTGGATACGCTCGAAACGATGACGCATATCATCGCGCTCGTGCTTAAAAACTCGCTGCAATATGAAAATTTAGAAAATATAATAGAAAAAAGGACCGCGGAATTTATTCGCGCCAAAGAACAGGCGGAAGAAGCGAATAAAGCCAAAAGCATGTTTCTGGCCAACATGAGCCATGAACTTCGCACGCCGATGAACGGCATTATAGGTTTTTCCAGCCTGCTTTCAATAAGCGGTTTGAACGAGGAACAGGATGAATTCAACCGGATAATAAAATCATCTTCAATGCACCTTCTGGATCTTATAAACGATATGCTTGATTTTTCAAGGCTCGAAGTAAGAAAGATCAAACTCGATAAAAAGCCTTTCGATATTTGCGATATGGTGAGAAATGCCGGTTCGCTCATATGCAGACAGCTTAACAATAAAAATTTAATTCTTAAATGCGAGATCGACGCGCAGATACAGCGTATATTAATAGGCGATCAACTCCGGCTGAAGCAGATATTATTAAACCTTTTGACCAACGCCGTTAAATTCTCTCAGTCGGGAACCATAAGAGTTTTATTGTTACAGACTTTTGAGAAAGGGAATATCGCCGGAATATCATTGTCCGTTAGCGACGAGGGAATAGGCATACCGGCCGACCGGATAGATGAGGTTTTTGAAATGTTTCACCAGCTTGACGAATCGGTGTCTAAAAGGCACGGCGGCGCGGGACTGGGGCTCTCCATCGTTAAAGGCCTTGTCGAACTTATGGGCGGAACCATAAGCGTCAAAAGTGAAGTTGGAAAAGGCAGCTGCTTCACGGTTGAGATCCCGTTTGAGATCTATTGCGAACCCGCCGGTGAAATTATTGATAAAAAACCGGATCAAACCGGGTCAAAAGCTATAAAAACCGTCGATATTCTTCTTGCCGAAGATGATGTGACAAGCTGCGCGCTGATAAAAGCCATGTCGAAAAAATTTAACTGGAATATAAAAATAGTTGAAAATGGAACGGAAGCGGTCGAATTTTATAAAAACAATAAATTCGACGCGATATTGATGGACGGACAAATGCCTGAAATGAATGGTTTTGAAGCCGCCAGACAAATAAGGAATATTGAAATTTCATCCGGCGCGCATATTCCTATAATAGCGCTGACCGCTTACGCCATGCCCGAAGACCGCGCGCGGTTCATAGCGGCCGGAATGGACGATTACGTAACGAAACCGATCACCGATGACGCGCAATTTTTTAAGACCGTTATGAAGCATATAAAAATAATCTGATATTTTTTCAGGAAATTTGCGCTTTAATATGTTATAATGTAATTAGGAGTTTTATATTTTTTTCTTTTTTATTTGAAGATCATTTTTATCGCCGCGAAAAATTCTATCGCGAAGGCGCCATTTTATAAACCACAATGAAATTGCAATAACATTTCTTTTTACTTGAAACTAATTGTTAAGGATCGTCTTTGGAAGATCTATCAAGAGTCGTTTAACGGGTTTTCCTCAACTTGCGGCATTAAAAAAATTCGGTGATATTTATGAAGATACTTGTAGTGGATGACGAATTTATCAGCCGGAAAAAGCTGGAAGTGATTATGCAGAATTTCGGCTTTTGCGAAACGGCGAAAAGCGGCGATGAAGCGGTCCGATTGTTTGAAGGCGCGCTTGAATCCAACCGCCCTTTTGACGTTATCGCGCTTGATATTTCAATGCCGGATCTCGGCGGCCTCGGAGTTCTCGAAAAGGTCCGCGAGATCGAAAAAACAAGAAATCTTTCTTTAGAAGAAAGCGTTAAAATAATAATGGTGACCTCCAGATCCGACAAAGAAAGCGTCTTATCCAGCATGAACGGCGGCTGTAACGAATATATCGTCAAACCTTTCAACTGGAAGATCATATTCAGTAAACTTATAAAATTAAAAGTTCTGAAACTTGCGCAATGATAAATTCTGAAAAAAATGAAAAAGGCGTCATGCCTGATCATAAGCCGTTCCAAAAAACGATCGTAATAATTATTTTATTATCGTTTTTTTTTATTATCGCGCTTATAAATGCCGGCGCTCTGGCCCGTCTTATCAATATTCCCATAAACGCCGTTTTTGGAATGAATTTGTCAACCCCCGCTTTCGTTTATGCGGCGCTCGTCTTATATGGCGTTCTGGCCGGTTCGGTCTTATCCCGTCCGAAAATAAAACGGAAACGGATCTCCGGCGGCGATGTTCATTCTTCGGATAAAGCTGAAAGCGCGTTCGATGATATCGAGACGCTGAAAATAATTTTTGATTACGCTCCCGACGCTTATTATTTAAGCGATCTGACCGGCGTTCTTATCGACGGCAACCGCGCCGCTGAAAATATGATAGGCCGCAAAAAAGAAGAAATGATAGGCCGTAATTATCTCGAGGCGAACCTTCTTTCTATCGACCAAATTCCAAAAGCGCTATGGCTTCTCGGTAAAAGCGCGATCGGGCTCCCTACGGGGCCGGATGAATTTATCATAAACAGAAGCGACGGCGGCCGCGTCGTAGCGGAGATCATGACCTATCCCGTTAAACTTCCGGACAGAACGATAGTTCTCGGGATCGCCCGCGATATCACACGGCGCAAACAGATAGAAAATGAAATTTCCGACAAGGAAAAAACCCTTGAAATAGTCTCTAAATGCTCGAATTTACTTTTGACGGAAGATAACATCAATAACGCCATATTTAAAATTTTCGAACTTCTTGGAACGAATTTCGGCGTCGGCAACATCTATATTTTCGAAAACATAAGGTCGGCTGAGGCTTTCGAACATAAAATAAATTTCATTTTTTCATGGCGCGATAAAAAAACGAGTTTTCCTTCCACAAGTAAAATTTTCAACCGCTGGCACGAACTTTTAGCGGCCGGAGTGCCTGTAAGAGGCCTGGCCGAAGAATTTTCAGGCGAAGAGAACGAATATTTAAAGAAGCGCCACATAAAATCTATATTGATCGCCCCGATAAAAATATCCAAAGAATATTGGGGCGCTATAGTATTCGAAGATTTCGAGAACAAAAAAGTGTGGAGCAATGTCGAATTATCCGTGTTGTACGCGACCGTTGATATTTTCGGCAACGCTCTTGAAAGAAAACGCGCCGAGGAAGCTTTGATCGAAAGCGAAGTAAAATTCAGGGGCATCTGTACCATAACTTCCGACGCGATAATAGTCTGCGACGAAAGCGACCGCATAATCATCTGGAATCCGGCGGCGGAAAAAATTTTTGGATATTCTTCATTTGAAGCTGCGGGCGAAAATTTTTATGATCTTGTTTCGGCTCCGAAATATGAAAATGTTTCCATACCGGAAGTCGATCTTTTTATCAGTTCCGCTCAAAATATCGACACCGGCAACGCGTTTGAATTTATCGTCCGGAACAAGGAAAAAAAAGAGTTTCCGATCGAAATGTCCATTTCATCATTTAAAATAAACGGCCGCGACCATACGGTCAGCATCATCCGCGATATAACCGACCGCAAAAGGGCTGAAGAAGGCCTTAAACAAAGGGACTCTCTCCTGGAAACGGTCAGCAGGGTGTCCGAACAGCTATTCAAAATAACCAACATAGAAGATAACTTTGAATTCATATTAAGAAGCATAGGCGAAGCGGCTCACGCCGACAGAGCGTTTCTGATCGGCTCCGAAGTTATTTCACAGGCCTGTGATGAGAGCGTCATCAAACCTCATTTTTTATGGACCTCACGGGAAGCGTCAGCCGTTTTAAACGATGAATTCAAGGTCCCGTTATTTAAAAACTGGGTGGAAGCCCTCGACGATAACCATTACGCCTACGCTGAAAGCGTTCATCTGGACGAAGAGC
>CAZKCG010000022.1:0-15645 GCA_964551445.1 uncultured bacterium
GTTGGAGCCATGAACGCCGCGGTGTCGCCGATACCAGAGAAGGCAAGGAGGCGAGGGGCGCGAGTCTCTCTCTTTTATGTTTGATCAGCTAAGCTCTCGACGCGCCTGAGGCGCTAGTGTCGCTGGAGCCAAGGATGGCGGGAAGCGACCTTTTTTTATGACGCTCTTATGTTTTCAGATTTTTTTATAATTTCATAGTGGACTTTGCGTTTACGGTATGTTAAAATATATACACGATCAAATAAAAACCGCGTTTTATATCAACCAGATTTTTTTGCGAATTTAAATACCGGACGCGCTTTTAAATTTCTGCGGCGCTTTTTCAAGAAACATTATTAATAAAACATAACGAAAGAAGGAAACAACAATGAAAACCGGCTTTTCAAAAAGGTTCAATTCAGGGTTCCTCGCTTATTTTTTAATGGTCTCCATTTTATCTTTTTCATTTTTCGCCTCCGGCGCGTCAGCCGGAACAGGCGCCGTTCTTTTCGATAATTCTCATTTAGAAAGCATCGGAAACGCCAACTGGACCATCACCGGCGGCTTCTCGGACTTCGCCGACACGATAAAAGGCATGGGGTACCGGGTCGACGAATTCAAGACCGGCGCTATAACTTCCGAACTTCTTAAAAAATACGATGTTTTCATAATACCCGAGCCCAATATTAAATTTACCGACCTCGAAGAAGCCGCGATAATTGACTATGTCAAAAACGGCGGTTCGCTTTATCTTGTGGCCGACCACATGGGCGCCGACAGAAACAACGACGGCTGGGACGCTGTTAAAATATTCAACAATTTCAGCCAGCCTTTCGGCCTCAAATTCGCCGAAAAATGGATAAAAAAAGAGATGCCCATAAGAGGAAAATTCGAACAGACCGATATAACGAAAAACGTTAAATTCTGCGGAACCTGGGGCGGAACAACCGTCGATATACTTGACCCCGCTATCGCGCGCGGACACATCTTCGTCTCCGAAGCGAACGGTTCAGGTGCGTATATCGCGACGAGCGAATACCAGAAAGGCCGCGTAGTAGCCTACGGCGACAGTTCCCCTTTCGACGACGGCTCAGGCGATAAGGGCGCGGTCGATCTGACCGACGGTTACAACCTTTTAGATGCCGACCACCGCCAGCTCGCGGTCAACACGATGTGCTACCTTCTCCGCAAAGACCCTAAAGATTATCCGGTTAAAATAAAATTTTACTTCGAGGGTGGAAAACTCAACTGCAAAGAGAACGAAGCTAAAGAATTCCCGATAGTCATGATGAACCAGTCCTCGAAAGAACTCACCGGCATAACGCTTGATTTCTACAGGAACCGTCCGTTCGACGAAAAAACTAAATTCCACACCATGACCGTCGAAAAGATCGCCGCCGGCGAAAAAGTTAAAATTTCGCTTCCCTTCAAACAGGAAAACCGCATGATGTTCACGCTTTACACGACGATAAAATGTGAGTCCGACAGAACCGCCGATATCCAGGGTTTTAATTCAATAATGGTCGGCGTTCCGATGATGGTTTTAATTGACAGCTTTCACGAAAACGACTACGTCAACCGCATAAAAATGCTCAAGAACGCCTTCGAGGAAGAAGGAATATTCTATACGCGCTCGAAGGTCGGTTTCTCCGATCAGGCGCTCTTAAAGACGGATATAATAGTTATGACCGCGCCGAAGAAAGGCTTCCTGCCGCCGGCGGAAGAAATAACCGCCCTCATGTCGCATCTCAAAAAAGGCAGAAGCCTTGTGATCTGCGGCACGGGCCCCGATTCGAACTGGGGAGACAACGCGAATCTTAATGAACTTTTAAGATCGCTCAGCATTCCCGCGACGCTTGCCGCCCATTCCGGCGCGGCCGCGAACGGCGGCAAGGCCGTAGAATTCAAACTTAAAGAAAATAGTTTTATAAAGTTAGACGGCATCGAGAAAATATACGGAGAAAACCCTTCCGCCGTAACGGTTGACATGGAATCGGCGAAAAAACTCGGACTCAGGGTCGAAACCATAACGACGCTGCCCGGAAACGAAATACCGACCGGCGTTATCATAGACGGTTCGAAATCATCGCTCGGATTCGACAAAATAGCGGTCCTGGGTTCCTTTCACATGACCGATCAGTCCTATTCCCAGGACCTCTCATCGCCCACTCATATCTTCAACATGAGGCTTTTAAGAGCGCTTTCCCCGAAACAGCCGGCTTTCTCTTCGCAGGCTCCGGCCCCCGCCGCGGGCTCTGAAACGAAAGGCGCCAGACAGAATATGTTCGTGCGCGGCATTGCTAAAGCTTATTCGAACGGCATCCTCTACGTCACCGATTTCGGCGTGACCCGCGAGATCCGCGTCAACCACAAACTTTCAGAAAAAGACGCCCTTTCGGAATTCGCGAAATTCAAGGGCAAACTCGTAAGAGTGAACCTCGGCCTCAATCCGACCGACCCCGCCGCCGAAGGCTTTGAAAGCGTAGAATACAAAAAATAATCCATAAGAACAAAGTTTCCTTCAAATAAAAAAAGGCCGGACTCGCGTCCGGTCTTTTTTTATATTGATTCCGTCTTATCTAAAGAAGAGAACAGAGATGAGAGAATAGATAATAGTTGTGGATTAGCGCGCTCTTATTATTTCAGGACATTATCGAGAAATAAAGTGAAAAGACGAGACTATTTCAAAGGGGCGGCCAAAGGCCGCGGCATCAACTGTTCACTATTCTCTTTACACTATTCACTGATATAATGCACGCTTACCTTTTCAGATTTATATATTTTTCGTGAACTATCCTTTTCGCGATCCTGTTGCCGTTATCGATGATCCTCTGTTCGTCCACGTTTACAAGCTTTCCTTTTTCAACGACGATCTTTCCGTTTATGATATTATAATTAACGCGGTGATCGAAACCGGCGAAAAGAAGCGATGAAAGGGGATCATGAAGCGATCCGACGAAGCCTATCGAATTGAGATCGTACATTATTACGTCAGCCGCAAGGCCTTCCTTTATCTCGCCGCTGTTCTCAAAACCGAGAACTTTATTGCCGCCTTTAGATGCCATTTTAAAAACGTCGAAAGCGGGCATCTGATCGACGCCGGATCCGACCCTGTGGACCAGAAGCGCCATGCGGAGTTCGCCGAGCATATCGGAAGTATCGTTCGAGGCGGAGCCGTCGACGGCTATGCCGACCGGCACGTTATGTTTAAGCATTTTAGGGATGGGCGCGATGCCTGAACCTAGGCGCAGGTTCGACGACGGGCAGTGCGCGACGCCTGTCCCGGTCTTGCCCATGCGTTCGATCTCGCTGTCGTTGACGTATATCGAATGCGCGAACCATACGTCAGGCCCGAGCCAGCCTACCGATTCCATGAAATCGATAGGGCGCATCTTGTAAACGCTGAGGCAGTAATCGTCCTCGTCCTTCGTTTCACAAAGATGCGTGTGCATCTTGACCTTTTTGGCGCGGGCAAAAATAGATGTCTGTTCTAACAGCTTCGGAGTGACCGAAAAAGGCGAACATGGCGCGAGAGCGACCTTTCTCATTGAAAATCTGGATGTGTCATGAAATTTATTTATAACTCTTTCGCAATCGGCCATGATCTGGTCTTCCGTCTGAACGACGCTGTCGGGCGGTAAGCCGCCGTCTTTTTTAGAACGCGACATCGAGCCGCGGGTTGCGTGAAAGCGCATGCCTAATTCGGCCGCGGCCTTGAACTGAACGTCTATGAAGTTTTCGCCGCCTTTCGGGAAAACGTAATGGTGGTCGGTCGTCGCGGTGCATCCGGTAAGGGCGAGTTCGCCCATGGCGGCAAGGGTGCTGTAATAAACCCATTCTTCGTCGAGAAGCGCCCAGATATCGTAGAGATCGACGAGCCAGTCGAACAGCTTCTCATCCTGCATCTTGGGAATATTTCTGGTGAATATCTGATAAAAATGGTGATGCGTGTTGACGAAACCCGGAAGCACGATATTGTTGCGGCCGTCGATGACCTTTTCAATGCCGTTCTCTGAAACGAATTTATCGATATCGGTCTCGCCGTTCTTCAATATTTTTTGGATCTGGCCGTCCTCTATATATAGCGAAGCGTCCCTTAAAACCGTATTCGAGTCATCTAAAAGAGCAAGAGCGTATGCGTTTTTGATAAGTATTTTTCCCATTTAAAAACCACCCTCTCATGTTTTTTTATTATTTAGCCGATTTAACTTTCTGTTTTTCCGCGCCCTTTTCAGGGGTCGCTTTTTCGTTAGACGGCGGCGCAGGTTTTTCAGAAGCCCTAAACCGCTGATTTATAAGTTCTATCTTCCAGCCGGCGACGCGGCCCGATATCCCGTCGGGGTCGAGTTCCTGCGCGCGTTTATATTCGGTTATGCTCTCGTCGTATTTTTTCATTTTAAACAGCAGGTCGCCGTAGTTTCTGCGAATGACGGCGTTCTTATCTTCCAATACGAGGGCCTTTTTATAGTATTCGGCGGCGTCATCGCACTTGCCCCAGTCGGCGAGGCACTTGGCGAGATTATTCATGGCGATGGAGTAGCCCGGGCTTATTTCAAGGGCCTTTCTGAAACAGTGGACGGCTTCGGTATCCATCATTTTTTCATCGTATAAAACGCCGAGGTTGTTATAAGCCTTTTCATTTAACGGGTCCAGTTCCAGTGCGTTTATATAGAATGCCATACGGGTTATACGGTCTTCCGTCGTTTCGCCCTTTTCAAACCACTCGAAAGCTTTAAGCTGGCCCGCGCTGCCAAGATCCGAACGGCGCTGCTTCAAAAGCTCCTCCATTTTTTCGGAATTCGACTTCGACCTGTACGCCACGCTTTTCGTGTCGGCGCCGCATGAAGGGCAGAAATTCATTTCAAGTTTCACGGCGCCTTCCATCTTCGGGGCCTTCGTGCCGCATTTAGGGCATTGTTTGTATTGTTCGGCCTGGGCCGCGGTCAAAAACATAGTAAAAACTATAAAAAAACAAACTGAATAAATGCTGAGCTTTTTTAAAAACATCCTGGAAAGACTCTCCTATCAAAGTAATTTATTTTTACAGTAGTTGCAGCGGGCGTCGGCGCTTATATTGAAAACCGTGAGTTCCGAACTGCATACGGGGCAGCGCATATCGTCGCGGTATCTTTCCTTGACCTTTTCCCATGTCTTCTTAAAACGCCAGTAATAATACGAACGGTACTTTTCGCCGAACCACGCTTTTATCGAAGCAAAAACGCCCATTCCGCCGGCTGGCCGACCCGACGAATACTCGAAGTCGCCGCCGCGCGAGTCCGAATATGTGTTGATGTGATCATAATAGGATCCACCGCCCCGGACGCTCCTTTTAGACCTTTTATAAAACTGATACATCACGAAAACAAGCAGAAAAACGCCTATACCGTGTTTTGAAAGCGCGAACGCGAGAATGGAATTGAAAAGCCCGAAAAGCATCCAAAGTACAAGCAATGTAATTAAAAGATTTATTATATTCGGATTCATATTTATTCACGCCATTATATCAAAATTTAATTAAAAAGTAAATTAGTATTAAAAAGGCCGGCGTTTGAGACCGGCCCTTTCAATAAATTTCACGATAAGATAAAGATATCAGGCATTTTCAAAAATAAATCACTTTATTTTGTCGTTGAATATCTCCATTTTATATTTGTTTTTAAGTTCTTCGAAATACTTGTCGAAAGTGCTCTTACGAAGATCGTTCTTGATGCGCGCTTCGAGTTTGTCCGCGACTTCAGCGTATTCAAGCTGTTTTCCGGCTTTCTTTTCGGTGACCTTAACGATGTGGTATCCGAACTGAGTTTTAATGATCGGGCTCAATTTGCCGATCTCGCCGGTGAACGCGTAATCCTCGAATTCTTTTACCATCTGGCCGCGGCCGAACATTCCGAGATCTCCGCCCTGTGCTTTCGAAGGGCATGTGGATTCAGCTTTAGCTATCTCCTCGAAATTTTTGCCGTCTTTTTCCTTGAGGCGTTTCTCGATATCCTTGGCCTGGCTTTCTTCCTTCACGAGGATATGCGAAGCCTTGACCTGTTCGTCCTGTTTGAACTCGGCTTTATGTTCCTCGTAGAATTTTTTCTTGTCTTCTTCTTTTACGGATATATTGGCGAGCAGCTCGTATTCGATGAAGAATCTTTTCATCTGGGCCGAGCTTACGCGGGCGAGCTCTTCTTTTATCTTGGGGTTCTTATCTACGGTGTATCCGCTGGCGATAGCGTTCTTTATAAGCACGTTGGCCTTTAAAACGTTAGCTATCACGTCATGGCAGGTCTGAGCGTCTTTTATATCGACCGGCGGTTTTCCGGGGCTTAAAAGTTCGTCGAGCTTGAGCGTCTTATATATGTCGCCTAACGTCAATTCTGAATCCTTCATTTTGAAGATCGCCAGTGAAAGTTCTTTCGAGTCGAGGCTGTAGAGGCTCTGGACCTTGGCGAGAACGGCTTCGTCGGTCTTTAATTCATATTCTTTCGCGAGCTTTTTGAACATTTCCTCGAAATAAGCTTCGGTCTTGTCGTTTTTAAGTTTTTCAACGATATTCTGTTTTACCTGTTCGAACTGAGCGTTCTGGAAAAGCTCTTTGTTTTTCTCGAAGAACGCCTTCGCGTCGGCTTCGACAGGTTCGGGAACGCTTTTTTTCACTTCGTCGTTAACGAAAAAATGGAGAGTGAGGCGCTTTTCGAATTCCTTCGCCACCTCTTTCATTTTGTCGCTTTCGGAATAGTTCTTTTCTTTCATGGCGAGTTCGAGCATCTTGTCGGTCAGGAGTTTTTCCACCATTTTTACTTTATCTTCTTTTTTTATCTGGTCCTTCGGAACGTAAGGCGGAAGCTCATCGAGCTTAACGAGAAGGTCCTTCATTTTTATCTCTTCGCTGCCGAGCCTCGCGATGACTTCTTCCGGGTTCACCACGGGAACTTCTACCGTACCGCCGGCTTTACCCTCTTCGGCCCCGCCGAAATTGAAGTTCATTTTTTCAACGTCGACCTTATCGGGTGTTTTAGCGTCTTTTGAAGTCGAAACCTCGCCGGTCTGAGCGTTAGCCGCTATCGGGCAGAACGCGGCGACGGACGAAAGTATCAGAGCCATAGCCACAAGCATATAATTTTTCATAAAAACTCCTTATTTTTTTGATTCACGGGATTATATGATTAATAACAAAATTTGTCAAGAATATTTTAGGCTTGAAAAGCGTTTTTGTGCAAGCGATAAATCGCGTCGAAATTTATCCTTGAAAATCTTTTTCTCTTAAATTCTATTTCTTTCGGATTCAACCATTATAAAAAATCAAAAAGGGCCCGAACCCCGGACCCGATATAGTTAAGCTCATTTTCAAATCATAAGACGGCCTTTATTTTTTTATTTCAGCCTCTGATGTCGCCGCTGTTGGTTTTGCGGGTTCGGGAGCCTTTTGCGCCAGCACTTCGAACTTCGAAATTAAAACACCTTTTTTATCGTCTTTGCTTATTATCTTTCCGGTAAATTTAAATGTAAGTTTTTCGAATCCTGCAATAGCCATTATCTGATCCGTGATCGATTTAGGGCCGATGATCTTGAACAGTTCCTTTTTTTCATTCACGATCTGATAGGCCTGGGGCTTTATTTTTTTTTGCGGCTCGTATTTTTGTACCATGCCGGTTATTACGCTTTCTTCGCTCGAAACAAAAGACGGTTTTATTTCTTTAACGATTCCGGGAACTGCCGCCTGGTCCTCTGAAGCGAACGATACCGCTGCCGGAAAACAAAACAAAACAATCATCAATATCGTTAAAAATCTGTACGCTTTCACTCTGGACCTCGCTTTTATTTTAAAAACAGCGACCCGCGCCTTACGACACGGGCCGGCTGCGATATTTTGTTATGGCCTGATTATTTTTTTTCTTCTTTCGGAGCTTCAGGAGCCTTTACTTCTTCTTTCGGAGCTTCGGGAGCCTTGGGAGCTTCAGGAGCTTTTACTTCTTCTTTCGGGGCTTCAGGAGCCTTGGGGGCTTCAGGGGCTTTTACTTCTTCTTTCGGGGCTTCGGGAGCTTTTACTTCAGCCGCGGGTGCTGCTGCTGCGCCGGCTTCAACGAATGAATCTATCTTTATCGAAGGGAAAAAATCTTTTTTGCCTTTATCTTTTGCCGACAATTCTTTTACCGTAACTTTAAGCGTGAATGATTTGCCTGCATAGTCAGCTATTTTTGATACTTCAACGAATTTTTTTTCTTTGCCGCCGACATAGTATTTGTCGCCTTTTTCAGTTACGAAAAATATTTTGTCGCCTTTTTTTCCGGCTTCTTTCACGAATTTTCCTGTGAGTTCAACGAGTTCGACGGCTTTCTTGTCTTTTGCTTCTTCTTTTTTAACTTCTTTAGCTTCAGCAGCTGATTTTTCAGTTTCCTGAACCGATACGACAGGTTCTGCAGCCATTACCGGAACCGCGAAATATACTGTGACCATTAATAAGAATACTACTGCTAATACTTTTTTCATTATAAAACACCTCCAGAATTTTAGCCGCCATTAAGCGGCACAAATACCAAAAGCAATATGTATGCCAACATTTAAACGATGACTTTTTCACATAAATTAAACGGCATAAATCGATGCCGGAAACAACCTTTACCGCTAGTGAATAAATGGCAAAGCCGAAAGCGGCATTCTATGTTTCAGCCCGGAATTAAAGAAACGGGAATGAGAATAGCGGTTAATAAAAATATCGCTTGTATGATAAAAAATCCTCAACCGGATTTCGAAATTTTCCTTATTCTGTTTTTAAACGAATCCAGATCAGGATCGTCATGAACCAGTTTTTCGAGTTTCGAAATCTCATCCACGGCGGGTCCGGTTTTTTTTTCAGATATATAAAGGTTTATGAGGTTTTTCCGGGCATCGACAAAATCGTTTTTCAATTCGATGGCCTTTATAAGCAGAGAAGCCGAATCCGGGTTCTTTTTAAGTTTGTTGAGTATGATCGCAAAATTATTTAAAAATCTGGGGTCTTTTTTGAATTTTTCGAGATTTTCGGCCGCGAATTTTTCGGCGGGCTCATATTTTTTCAAAGATATCAGACACGACAGGAGATTTACGGCGGTATCCGCGTCACCCTGGTCTAATTTGAAAGCGTTCGAATAATTTTCAAAGGCTTTTTCGAGTTTATTACCTGATTGAAAAAACCTTCCGGCTTCAAAAAAGGCCTGAAATTTAAGTTCCGGCGTAACTGCTTTCTCGAAAAGATCCTGGATGCGTTTTTCTTTAAGCGCCAGGTCTTTATCGGGCGTCAGTTTGACGAGATAAAAAACGGCTTCAAAACAAATTTCTTCTTCCCGCAAAGACTTTATGAAGAGTTCTTCATATTTTTCGCCTGCCGAAGTATGCTTCGAGTTTTTAAACAATTTAAATGCGGTTTTATAATAATACGGTTTTTCATTCTTTTCCGGCCTGAATGAAAGAAGCGCGGCGAAAGCCTGATCATGGGCGTTATCAGCCGAAAATATTTTGGCGGCTTCGATTATCTTCTGATGAGCGAGCGCAATGCATTCGCCTTCAAGATCCTCGGTTATATCGAGTATGTCGGAAATTTTAATGATAAGTTCGTTCTCTTCGGGAGTGATGCGCCCGTCAACGAGCGTTTTGAATAATATTTCAGAATAGAGGCGTTTTTTATATTCACGGCTTTCGCTCTCCAGGTCCAATAGATCAGAAGTTTTCGACGGCGCGCTTTTTATCTCTTCGATCACCGATCTTAAAATTTCAGCGCTCTTTTTTTCGGGTATGTCAAAAACCTCGCGAAACTTCGCGAAAAGTTTTTTTTCAGCCATATCTATCTTCTGGTCCTCGAGCAGTTTTAAAAATACGATCCTTAAAAGCCCGTATTTATCAAGATGCTGAGTTTTTAAACCATCCCCCGCGGGAAATTCGGTTCCGGCCATATTTTAAAGCGGCTCCTTTACCCAGTAATTGAACTTGGTCGAAAGGCTCACAAAATAATCGTCTTCGGTATTCATTTCCTTGAAGAATGGATCGTAAATTATCTCGGTGAATTTAGGAAAAGCGGGTAAATTAAGCCTGTCCACGCATACGTTACCGATTATTTTCAGCGAATTCGCTGAAAGCCCGTTTTGATTCGGCCCGGCCACGAATGAAACAAGGCCCTGGGCGGGGTTATAGAAAGGATGCAGCGCCATAAGCGAAGCGTTTATGACTAGATTGTCGCTCATTATATTGATGGTTCCCCAGGTTGGATAAAGCGTCAATATGGCCACGGGGTCGCCGTCGTCTTTTTTTATATTGGTGCCGATATAAATGCTTCTTGGTATCGGCGGATTTGCGGTTGTGTCGGGCACGACCATCACGACGCCCGAACCTCTGTAAACTATCGTCGGACCTATTAAATGGAGGTCGCTTTTTATCATTACGTTCCCGTGAAGGTTCAAAAGCGTGACGGTATTCCCGCCTACGGTGGCCTTCGACGCGCACTTATCGAAAAATTCCTGTTCGTTCTCGTATATGACGGCTGTTTTAGCTATAATAACCGGCGATAATTCGTCATAACCTTTTACCGGCTCTATGAGGATCTTCTTCATATCGGCGTGCGGCATATTAAGCGGCGCGCTTTTAAGGTCGGGATGGCCCATGTTGTATGGCCTTACGACGACCTCTGAATTATAGTTGATCTTGGTGGAACTGGCCGCGTCAGCGTTGCAGGCGCGATTTCCGATGCCGCTTATGAAGATGTTTGTGAGGGCTTTTTTTGCGGAGTATTTCGCGTTAATGAACATCAGAAATGCCGCGAAATCTTTAGGAGCAGACAACGCGTTCTCAAATTCCTTGTCCATCGTCGATAATACGGCGGGAATAGCGAAACGAAAATTTAATTTTTTTTCAGGCGTAGGCGGAGACGCTGAATTGTCCGCGGGAATTTTTACCTCCATAGCAAGAACGGAAAGGTTGGTATATCTATGCCAGACGTTACCTTCGATCGCGGTGAATTTGCGGGCATCCTTGGCGCCGAAAAGATCCAGGCCTTTAGCATCGGCGGCGGTTTTTTTATCGTTGAACGCGAAAAGCGTGTTGTTAAATTTCGGATCAGTGGGACTGCTGATAGCGGCGCCAAGTTCGCGCATTGCGCCTATGTAGTTCATGACGGGCGAACCGAAGAGCCAGTTCTGATCCATCATGGCCGTAAAATCCGGGACCGCGGGAGGAGCAGTTTCAGCCGCGAGCGCGTTCGATGTATTAGAAGCGGGCGGGTCGAAAGGCTTATAAAAGCCATACTGATATTTGGAAGTGAATCCACAGTTCTTCTTTCTGAATTGAAAAGCCGTCTTTGATACAAGATCGTTCCAGATAGGATTCCAGAGAGCGGGAGTATTGACCGAAGAATCATCAGGGTCATAAGCAAGGCTCTTATATATTTTTTCGAGTTCGGAGTTTTCTATCTTCGGGCTGCCCGCGTCAACCCCGCCCTTTATCACATTGGTCGAACCCGCGCCCGGCCAGACCTCGTCCATCATGTCAGTATCCATATCGGAAAGGCTTATGATCATTTTTTTGTCGCTGTCCATTGGACCGCCGAAAAGTATTTTCCCGTTATCCATCGTATCTATAGGTTTGGCGTTGATCTTTAAATTATGATCGCTCGGATTGAAGCCTTCCCATGAGCCTGGATCAGCTTTATAATTTTGGGGAGAAAAAGACGGATATCCGATATTATTCCGTGAGGAATATTCGCCCCATGCGTCTTTTACGAAAAGCGCGTAATTATTTAATATCGGGTGGCGGGTATGAACGACCTTGAAGTCCTTGCGGGCTCGAAGTCTCGCCCCGGCGTCCATTATCTCGGCCACGCAGTTGAATTGGATCGCGCCGCACTTTTCGATATCGCGGAAAGACTCGGGGTTTCCGGCGGAATCGTAAAATTTGTCGACCGCTTCGAGCGAAACGGTCAATTCCTTAATTTTTCCCTTGAATTTATCGGCCAGATTGACGACCTCGGTAAGATTGCGAAGGTCTTTCGACACGCCGCCCGAACCGGGAACGGTCTTTCTGAAATTGGAATACCAGAAATTTTTATCTTTGTTGGCTCCGGCGGAATTCATCTCTGTGTTCACGTTCAAAATGGCGATCTGAATAGCGGCCTCGGCGAGGTTCATGGCGGAGTTCACGTGAAACATCTTATATGCCTGCTTGGCGCGCGTCTGAGCGTTATATATATGCTGGAACGCGTAAAACGCCACGAAAAACAGAATAAGAAGCACTAAAAGCAGCAGAGACATTCCGCGCTTTGAGTTTTTATGGTTTGTTAAGAATTTCGAGCCGGCGTTCATATTTTAAAACCTCGTTATAAAAATCCGGTACCATATTATCTTATCACAAATATTGTTTAATTTCAAGGCTCATTATCCCGGTCCATTTTATTCGCCAGACCTCTATCCGCATTAACCCGAGCCATCTGTTCAATCCTCGAAACGCATTAAAATGACTTCATTTTAGTTCTTCCGCTTTCGATATCATCTCGTTCTGTTTTCGCTTCCCTCTCTTTCAATTCATGCTCTTTTCTTTTTGATACCGGCTTTTCTCACTCGAGGTGGCGATGAACTTGTTGCATTTATTTTTCTTGACTATATAAGTTTAATTATTTATAATAAATGTGCCGTTAAACCGCAATTTTTTTCAACCTGCCTTTGCCGTTTGCCTTAAAACCCCGTATCCGTGGTTAACACGGGGGAAAACGGCTGACGCCGAAATTATAAATTAATTTTTTGAAAATCTTTAAATTTTAAGAATTCAAGTGGAGGAAATATGCAGATAACTTGCTCTAAAACCAGACTCTTTATCATCGCCCTTTTATTTTTCTTTCTCGCTCCGTTCGGCTCACCCGCTTTTTCTTATGAAGAACCGTGGTCCCAGATAGAAGCGCGCACTAAACCCATAACGGCCAAAAGAAAAATAGATTACAAACGCATCAAATCCGTCCACAAAAAATATTCGATACCCTTCAAAGTAATACTACCGCAGGATTACGAGATCAATTCAACGAAAAAATACGGCGTGGTATTGCTTCTGTGCGGCGCCTCAGGCGCGAGGCGCGGATCCGGTTCCGAACCGCTTTATTTTTCAGTGTGGTGCAAATGGCCGCGGCTGATGGATAATCTCTGCAAAAACGTTCTGACGAAAAAAGATTTTGAACACATGATAAGCGATGAAGAATTAAAGGTTTTCAATGAAAAGCTATCGAAAGACAATTTCGAGGATTTTATCGTCGTCGATATGTGGCATCCGTCGTCCTCGCGCGACACGGATTTTGATAAATTCGTAACGCTCGAACTTCTGAAATATCTCGATGATAATTACCGCACGATCCCCGACAGGATGTTCCGCGCGATAGACGGAGCATGCGGCGGCGGCGCGAACGGGCTTATGATAGCCTTCAGAAATCCTGATTTTTTCGGAGCGGCCGGCGGAATGCAGACGGATCTTGGATCATATCCCGGGATCTTCAAATCTTTTACGGAGAATGCCGACAGGATCAAACCTTACGGCATGTCCTTTAATCTCAACACAAACCGCAACGACGTCTGCAATTCGTATGAGTTCAGCTATAAAAAGGACGCCGCCGGAAATAAAATAAAAACGCCGGACGGCGAGCTCTCAAAATTCGCCGACATGATCGAGAAAGCAGGATTTCCTTTAACGATGACGGTTTTCAAATACTGTTCGCACGGCTATTCCGCATATCGATACCCGAACGGGCATCAATCCATGTTCTTTTACAGCTCGTTCTTCAAAAAAAACCGGGAAACATACAAAGACAAAGGGGAAACTAAAAACGAGGCCGGAAAAAATTCAACGCCTGAAACAGAAGAAATAAAGATTAAGTAATATAGACAGGATTTTTATTTTTAATTAATTCCATTATTACCTTGACATAACTCATATTTTTTTGTAGAATTTATCTGACGAATTAATAGGTCGTTATAAATAAATAAAAGTTGAAAGAGGGTATTTAGTATGAAGAAATTCTTTTATCTTGTTATCGTTCTCTCCTTATTGTTCTCGATCGGTCCATCATGGGCCGGCGAAATCGACGTCGATGTCGAAGAGACCGGGACCTTTCCCGCTCCTGATCCCGCATACGGCGTACAGCACCAGCACGAACTCATCGGACACGCCATCGAACAGGTGGATGCCTCCGCCAAATCAGGCGTAATATCGAATATCAACGCTCTCGCCATAAATAAAAAATTAAACGAACTCGATGTTCTCATCACAAAAAAAGATAACGCCACGAGATCCGATTCAGCTTTGAACGAAAACCGTGAAACGATCTCCAAACTTTCAGAAGAAATAAAAAGCGTTCTCTCAGTTAACAGGAACAGCGCTTCCGCCGCAACCCTCGAAGTGATCAAATCAGACGTTGATAAAGCCGCCGCTTCCGCCGGCAATTTCGATTCATGCGACGGCCTTTCGAACGAAGAACTCAAGGGCAAACTCAACGAACTCATCGCCAATCAGAGATGCCTCGGCTACAACGAAGCAAGAAAAACGATGTTCACGAAGATAGACAACTTCGGCGGCAAGGTTAAATGCGTTTATACCGCCCGTGAAGTATCCTGCAGCGGCATCCCTAACGCCAACGCTCCTGAAGCCATGAACACCGAACACACTTGGCCTAAATCGCTCGGCGCAGCTAACGAACCCGCTAAAAGCGATATTAACCATCTCTATCCTACGGACACTTTCGCGAACTCGACAAGATCGAGCTATCCTTTCGGCAACGTTAACGAAGCAAACGCTAAATGGAAACAGGGCGGATCGAGCTTCGACGGAAAATTATTCATGCCCAGAGAAGACCAGCGCGGAAAAGTAGCTCGCGCTTACTTCTACTTCTCGGTCAGATACAAACTCGGAATTTCCGAATCACAGGAAGCAGTCGTTAAAGAATGGCACAAGAAATACCCTGTAACGCAGGCTGAACGCGACAGAAACGAAAAGATATTCAGCTTCCAGGGAAATCGCAATCCTTTCGTCGACAGACCTGAATTCGTAGATAAAATAAGCAATTTCTAATATATTAAAATAATAATATTCTAATAAACGAAAAAGGACATAGTCGCAAACGGCCGTGTCCTTTTTTATTCGGCGGCTGGCGCTTTATTTTATAATAATATCAGGGGAGTGAAACAATGGAAAAAGTGATTTATTTAAATTCGGACTCGATGGGGGTCGGCGAGGCGGAACTCGGGGCGGTCCTTATCAGAAATTTCCTGCTTACGGTTCTTGAAAACGAAAAAGATATCGCTAGTATCCTTCTGGTGAACTCTGGAGTCAACCTCGCATGCGAAGGCTCGAACGTGCTCGACGCGCTGGAAGGCTTCGTTAAAAAAGGCTGCGCTATATACTCCTGCGGCACGTGCCTCGATTTTTACAATTTGAAGGCGAGCCTGAAGGCCGGAACGGCCGGCAACATGAAATTAATTGCCGGAAAACTTTCGTCGCCTGATGTGTTCGTCATAAGGCCTTGATAATGAGTGAAGAGTGTATAGTGAAAAGTGAAGAGTTGTGGATCGGCTTGCTTTCGCAAGCCTTTATAAATAAAATAGTTTTTGAAGCTTAAAAGGCTGTTCTAAATATCAAAAAATCCTTTAGTTCTCAAGGAACACGATGTTCCGGGTGTCGCCG
>CAZKCG010000022.1:15745-72140 GCA_964551445.1 uncultured bacterium
AAGCCAGGGATGGTGAAAGGCGACCAAGGAACACGATGTTCCGGGTGTCGCCGAAGCCAGGGATGGTGAAAGGCGACCAAGGAACACGATGTTCCGGGTGTCGCCGAAATTCTCCGGACGACGGGCCTGAGGCCCAAGTGTCGCTGGAGCCATGGACGATGGGCCTGAGGCCCAAGTGCCGCGATGCCAGGGATGGCAATGAGCGGCTTGCGTGAAGCGACGGGTGAAAGGCGACCCGCTCTCCACTCTGAACTCTCAACTTATAACCAATTTACCGAAGGATTCATATATATCATGAAAGATGAATGGGCATATATTTATTCAGGGCTTTCAGAGGGAGGCGTGCGCATGAATATATCGTATCATTCAGCGCTTGAAACCGCAATGGAGGCATATCTGGACCCCACGCCGGAATTCATTTCAGCTGAATGCGGCATTGTCGTGCGCATAAAAAGATCAGACCTTCCGCTGGCTGAAAAAATTCTGGAAGCGGAAGGCCTGAAAGGTTTTATCGTGTGTTAGTATTATTTCTTGTTTTTCGCGTATTTAGACCTGACCATGAATACGGAAGCAAAAATTATCGTCAGAAAAGACGAACCGCATATAAGCGCGAATAAAAATATCAGAAGCCCCATCAGGAAAAAAAGGAAGTCGGACAGCACGACCGAAAACGAGACGCTCTCGCTGCCGAATAACGTTTCACTGTAAAGGAACGGTTTTCTTACGGGCATGTCTTTTTTCATCGCGGCGGCCTGCTGCGGACCCATTATATACTGGATCGTTTCCGATTTATCGCCGGCCCGTCTCTCGACCCCGACGACGGTCCGGGCGATCTCACCCTGGCCTGATTTTTCGTTCCTGGCCTCTATATAACTTATTTTGCCTTCCCAGCCGATGATATATTCCGAAAGCCCTATCTTGTAATAACCTATTGAAACGGCTATAAGGTATAAGGCAAGAAGCACGCTTAAGATCATAACGGGTCCTTTGAATTCTTCGCTCTTTTCGCGGACGGTATCGATGGGATACAGGGTTATCACTTTAATAAAACTGGACATGTTCGACCATCTCTGGGTCATATACTTTGAAATGTGTTTATTAATGCCAACCACCCCTTTTTACTTTGAATTTATTTTTGCGCAAAAATGTTAAAAGCGCGAAATGAAGGATCTATCCCGCTACGGTTACCGCGGTCTTGGTTTCAGCCATCGTATCGACCATATCGTAAGCCTCTTCCAGCCTTACGGATATTATCTTCGAAATGCCGCGTTCCTCCATGGTCACGCCGAAGAGCAGGTCCAAATGCTGCATGGTCTGTTTGTTGTGGGTTATTATTAAAAATTGCGTCTTGTCGCGGAATTTATTGAGCATCCTGATGAGGCGGAGCACGTTCGCCTCGTCAAGCGCCGCTTCGACCTCGTCGAGGATACAGAATGGCGAAGGTTTGACGCGCATTATCGCGAACAGAAGCGACAGCGCGGTAAGCGATCTCTCGCCGCCGCTCATGAGCGTTATACTCTGAAGTTTTTTTCCGGGCGGCTGAGCTTTGATGTCGATATTGCATTCGAGCGGCTTTTCAGGATCTTCAAGCACAAGCTTCGCGCTGCCGCCTTCGAAAAGTATCTGGAATATATCGCCGATATGCTCGTTTATCTTGTTGAAGGTCGCGTTGAAAAGCTTCGTGCAGGTGCCGTCTATCTCTTCGACGATCTTGTAAAAATTATCGCGGGCGCCGGCGAGGTCCTCGCGCTGGTTCTTAAGATCGTTGACGCGCTCGACGAGGTCCTGGTGTTCCTGTATGGCGTTGATATCCGGAGACCCCAGCGACAGTATCTGATGTTCAAGAGAGGCTATTTCCTCTATGTTGCGCTCAGGGTTGAACCCTTCGGGGCGATACTGGGAGAATTCGTCCTCGCGGATCTTGAAATCCAGTTCAAGCACGTTCAGAACGTTTCTGGCGCCGACCTCTATCTGGGCCTGCGCGATATCGAGCTCGTGGATCTTCGAAAGCATCTCCGAAGAATTCTTGGTGCGGCCGGCGATGAGGTTCTCCTTGAGCCTTATCAGATTCTCCTGGCTCTTGAGCTCTTCGCATATGGCGTCTTCCTGGGCTTTTATGTCGCCGGTGCGCTGTCTTATGCTTTCGAGTTTAGACTGTATGCCGTCTAACTGCGTTCTGAGCTCCCTGTATTTTTCGTTCAGCTTTTCAAGCTCGGCTTCTTCTATTTTGAGGCGCTTTTCAAATTTTATTATCTCGTCCTTATTGCCGATCAGGTTCTGATTCAGGCCGTTCAGCTTCTGCGCGGTGGCCGAGATATCGACCCTGTACGCCATAAGGTCGTTGCCCAGGCGGTCTTTGGCTTCACGCTCTTTTTTGAACTTATCCTTGGTAGCGGAAGCGGTATCATGAATGGAGCTGTACTTCGCGGAAAGTTCATCGACGATCTTCTGGGCGGACGGGACCTTGAACTCCAGGTCGGCCGCCTGGGCCTGATATTTCTTGAGATCGTCGCGCATGGCCGACATCTCGAGTTCGTAATTCTTTAAATATTCCTGGAAATATTCCATGGAAGAGCCTTCTATGCTTTCGACAGCGGCCCGGACCTTCGTCAGCTCGGTCTTGTTGTATTCTTCTTCGGAACGAAGGACGGATATTTTACTGCGTAAGTCGGCTAACTTTAAATGATTGATCTTTATCTTGTCTTCAAGATAGACGGCGCGCGAACGCATCTGTTCAAAATTTCCGGCGCCGCCGAACTGGCCTCCGGTCTGGTTCTTATCCATGGAACCGCCGGTTATCGTTCCCGACGAATTTATAAGCTCGCCGTCGAGAGTTACTATTCTCCCCTGGAAGCGGTTAAATGCGGTGAATTCGTTGGCGTGCTGAAGCGTATCGACGAGCATGGCGCCGCCTAAAAGATATTCGAATATGGATTTGAATTTAGGGTCGAATTTCACGATATCGGAGAGGATCCCGATAAACCCGTAAAGATTTTTCGGAGCGGAAAGCGGCGGCTGCGGCCGGATGTTGTTCAACGGCAGAAAGGTCACGCGCCCGGCGTTATTACGCTTCAATAATTCTATGCAATATTCGGTATCCTTCGAGTGTTCAGTGACAATGCTCTGCATGTTCGCGCCGAGAGCCACTTCGAGAGCGGTCTCGTATTCGGGAGCCGTCTTTACCAGTTCAGACACCACGCCGTAAAGTCCTGAAAAACGCTGAGGATTCTCCTGGCGCTGCTGGAGTATGAACTTGACGCCGTATCTGAACCCGTCGAATCTTTTTTTCGAGCTTTCCTGCGCATCCAGCGTGGCTTTTACTTTCACGAGCTCCGTGGAGTCATTCTGGACCGATGCGGTGAGAGCGTTTTCATCATCGACCAGGGGCCGGAGGCGTGTGGCGATGTCGGCTAACTTTTTCTCGAATTTATCTATCTTGTCGGCGTTTTCAGAACTCGCGCCGGCGCCTTTTTTTGCCTTTTCCTCGAGGTCCTTCATTTTCCGCTCGTTGTTCTGAATATCGAATTTCAATTCGCTTATTTTCTGTTTCGCGAACTTGAGCTCGTTCTCATATCCGCCGAGAATATTTATCGCGACCGAACGCTGATTGAGAATATCCATAGTGGTCTCCTGCGAGGTGTTGACGTTGGTTTCGCTGCTCTGAAGCTTGGCTTCGATCGTCATTATATCTTCTTCGGTCTTTTTTTCGTTGAGCTTGAGGCTGGATAATATATTTTCGGCCGAAGCGATCTGAGCTTCCAATTCTTTGTTGGCGTTCTCGAGCTTTTCGATCTGTTCGCGGGTATTATCGGCATTAAGCGTGTAATTTTCACGGTTCACGTTTACGCCAGTTATTTTGGCGGAAAGGTCCTTATCGACCGCCGAAAGGTCTTCGAGTTCTATGAGGACATCGGCGTTATCCCTTTTTATCTGGGCGTTCTTATCGTTGAGCGTGATCACTTTCGCCCTTGCCGCCTCTATTTCAGCGGTAAATATGGTTATCTTATTCTGGTGTTCATCCCTCTTGCGGTGATACTCCAGGGCCATGGCCTTGGATTGGGCCAGGTCGGCGTTAAGTTTGTCGAAATCGAATACGTATTTTTTCTTCTGGGCCGTTTTAAGCTGTTCGTCTAAAAGGATATAACGGTGGGCGATCTGAGCCTTGAAAGAAAGAGGGGTAAGAGTTCTTTCAAGTTCGTCGATCAGAAGGCTTACGCGTTCCACGTTCTCCTGCGCCTCAAAGACCTTCCTGAGCGCGTCGGTTTTTTTAGCCTTGTATTTAACTATACCTGCCGCTTCCTCTATTATAAGCCGGCGCTCGTTGCCGCGCGAAGTGATGATGTTATCGACGGCGCCCTGGCCTATTATTGAATAAGCGTCACGGCCGAGGCCCGTATCCATTATTATTTCCTTGATGTCTTTGAGCCTGCTGTTCTCGCCGTTTATGATGTATTCGCTGTCGCCGCTGCGGTTGAGCCGGCGCACGAGAACGAATTCGTCGGAATCGATATTTTTGAAAAACTTGGATTTATTGTCGAATATGAGTTTTACTTCGGCGGCCTGGGAGGCCGGGACGGTTGAAGTTCCGGCGAATATAACGTCTTCCATTTTGTCGCCGCGCAGCGCCTTGGAACTCTGCTCGCCGAGCACCCATTTGATCCCGTCGCTTATATTCGATTTTCCGGAACCGTTAGGCCCGACTATACCGATAAGGTTGGCGGGAAACTCCAGAATTATCTTGTTAGCGAACGATTTAAAACCGTGAATCGTTAAGTTTTTTAAGTACACCTTGTGACCAACTCTCCTTTAATACAAGCAAATTAATCTTTGGCGGTCTTTTTGGCCGAACGCCTTTCCCTGTTTATCGTCTCTAAAATACGGCCCGCCTCGGCGGCGTAAGCCTGATACGAACCGCGGCCGCTGACCCTGTGAACGGCCTCCCACGCGTCGTTGAAACGGCCCATCTCGCAGTAAATCCGGGCAAGGTTTATATGAGCCTCAACAGCTTCGTCTCCATTGATCTCTATTATTTTTTCATACGCGCCGGCCGCTTTTTCATGTTCGCCGGACTTTTCATATATCATGGCGAGAGTATCGAGAAAATTCGGCCTCTGCCCGCCTTCGCATTTATCGAGGGCGGCGAGCGAATAATCCAGGGCTTCTTTTAGTTTTTTTCCCGACGCAGCCATGATGTATGCTACATTATTATAAAATATTGCGTTGTTAAAATCAAGCTTTATAAGTTTTTTATAAAAATTAACCGCGTTCTCGTATTTTCCGGTTTTTAAAGACAGCAGGGCAAGGTTCGAATTCACCTGCATATTGTCGGGTTCGATCTTTTCCGCCGATCTCAGAAAAGTTTCAGCGATATCGAATTTTTCAAGTTTCAAGGCCGCGATGCCTACGTTTTGAAGTAATTTATATTTTTCGACGCCCGCCGGGTCTTCACTGCACTTCAAAAGCGTTTCAAGCGCCTTTTCGTAATCCGCTGAAATAAATTGAAAAAGGGCGTATTTTCTAAGAATGTTCGCGGAATAAAGAACGGGGCGAGGCCCCATTTCATAAAAGCGACGGCAAAAATCGGCGATACGAAGTTTTCTCAGCAATTCATCGTTTCCGGATCCTTCCGCATCCCGTTTTTCAGGAATTAAAAAAACCGACGGCGCGGGTATTTTAAGGCCGGATATTTTTTCGATAAAGGCGGCCGCCGATAATGAAAACGAATCAATGAACTTTGCCGGGGGCTTTTTTTCAAAACATACGACGGCCTTATCGGACGAAAGAAAAAAGAGCCCGGAAGCGTTAAGGCTTTTTTTGAGATCTTCCCTGCGGACGGCTTCGAGAAATTTTTCCTGCGAGTTCTTTTCGGCGTATCTTAACTGCTTGAGCGCCCCGCCGAAATTAATCATGGCGACGCAGGCAAAGCCCGAAATATCTACATTTGCCGGCACGCCGAAGGACGAGCTCATTCCCGGATCGCCCGAAACGAATATATCGTTATAAAGTATCCTCTCGCCCCGGGGTGCCGGAACGCATTTATCGTTAGGCGCTATGGCTACTTCGCCTTCTTCATCGACGCGGCAGACGGCTATCCTTTCCTGAAGAGGATTGTCGAATTTCGCGAAATCACAGGATACCGTTATCCTCCCTTTTAAAAATCTCGGATACACGCCTATTTTTTTGCCGGTTTCCGGGCTTCTGACCTCCGAAAGTCCGTTATATCTGGAATCAAAAACGAAGAAACCGTCGCAGAAGTTTATGCCGTGCAGCGTTCCGAGGTTTATAAGAACGTTCGATCCGATCCTGTCATAAACTGAACAGCAGTGTGAAGATATATCAGCAAAAGCCATGACCCGGTTCTTTCCAAGCTGCTTGGCGCTGTAAAGCGAGGCGTCCGCGCGCTCGATCATCTTCGAAGCGTTGGCCTCGACGTCATAAAAACCTGAAAAATCAGCGAATTCGGTATAAACGTCATAAAATGCGGCGCCCACGCTGACGGTGACCTTGTTAAGCTTCATCGCGAGATTTATCTTCCGGCCTACGCCGGCAACGTCGATGTTTTCAACGGCGCATCTTACGAGTTCACCCGTTTTTAAAACTTCCGCTTTGGATAAGCCGGTGGTTATGACGGCGAATTCCTCTCCGCCGTAACGGCAGAGGACCTGCGACTGCCGGTTTTGCGAAACGATCTTTCCGACGGCCGAAGCGACCTCGATAAGAACGGCGTCGCCGGCTTTATGGCCGAAGACGTCATTGAAGTTCTTGAAATTATCTATATCGAAAAGCAGAAGCCCCAGATTCATGTTCTCGAAATTCTCTTCAAGAGGCAGGTCGCAATTTCTGGCGCGCTCGAAATCTTTTATTAAAGAGTTCATCCACACGCGGAGCGTCTTTTGAAAATAACCGTGATTGTATAAACCGGTCATCGCGTCATGGTTGGCGCGATATTCCATGTCTAAAAATTCCATGCACAATCTTACCGCGGTCTCCACGCGCATGAAGTATTCTTTTGGATTCACCCGTGAAGAAAGCCGCCTGAAAGCTATTACCACACCGGCTTTTCCGGCTCTGAAAATCGCGCGCGCCTCTTTCCCCGGAGCCGGAAACGAGACGTGAAAATCGCGCGCCCTGTCAAGGGCCGCGCCAGCCATGGACAAGGGCGAAAATGATATTTCGGCGGGACAATTTCCGTATGCCGGGAGCGGACCGGGCGTCAAAGGCTCTTCGAAATATGAAACGAATACAATTTCCTTGAATTCACGAAAGAGATTTGCGTGTAATATGGCTGCTTTTTCCTCGAGAAAATTCATTTCAACCTCCGAAAAATCAGATATCAAACTTACTTATATTGAGCCCTGAAATTATTGAGCATACGGAAAAACCTTTCAGACCTGAGCATTTTAACGCTGCGCGCGAGAAGTTCATTTTTTTTGTTCTCGATAGTAATTATAGGATTGGCGCGTTTTTCAACCATGCGGCCCAAAAGCCTGTCAAAATCGATATTACCGTCATCCAAGGCGAGATGCTCGTCCCCGCGGCCGAAGTTCGAGTGAAGATGAACCTCGCGAAGGTACGGCGCGAAAGCGTCTATCCATTCTTCCAGGGGCGACCTGCCGAAAACGTTAAAATGCCCCGCGTCAAAGCATATATTAAGATCATGTTTCGAAAAAGACTCCACGATCTGCATGATGACCACCGGCGATTCGTCATAAACGTTCTCGATCGCAAGTGATATGCCGAAACTTTTCGCGTACTCGAGCATGGAGCCAATACTGTCGCAGATGTTTTTCAGCCATTCGCCGCGGCCGCGCGGAAGATCGGAGGTCGCGTTATAACCTGAATGGAACACAACGTTTTGAGCGTTGAGCGTGTTCGCTATGTTCAGTGCCGCCGTCATCCTCTTAAGTGACACCTTTCTGATATCATGATCGGTCGAACCTGGCGAAAGGTCCCAGAAAGGGGCGTGGACCGTTACAAGCATTCCGGCGTGAGAAACAGCGCCGGCGATCTCTCTCAAATTATCGATTTTTATATTCTCGGTCTCATCCGCGTCGAAATAGATCTCGGGAAAAACTCCCATTTCCTTGAAAAATCCAAAGCGCGCCGCGAAATCGGAGTATTTCATCGAAGCGAAAAGCGGTATTTTAAGCTTATCCGTAAACATTTTTTAACCTTCCTGTTCAGAGTAAATTTATATCTTCTCTTATGACCGCTTCTTCCTCGAGCATAACGGGAATATCGTCCTTTACCGGATACGCCCTCCTGCAGCCTTTGCATAAAAGCTGATGATATTCCTTAAGGTAAAGCAGGTCGCCCCGGCACACAGGACAGCACAGTATATCAAGAAGTTCTTTTTTCAGCATCATTATCCTCCTGAACTAAAGTTATGCGGCGTGGTCTTGATCTCTCAAGCGGTGTCATATCTGCCGCAACGGCCGCCGATATTAAAAAGCGTAAGCGAGTCCTTTTTAACGGACACGATCTCGCACGAGTTGGAACAGGCCGAACACTCGAAGACCGTCGATTCGATGGTCCCTTCCACGCTTTCAAATCCCTTGAAAGAAGTCGTTTTGGTTTTGTTTTTTCTGAAGGAGCGGGCTGTTATGATTGCCGCGCCTATGGCGCCCATCACGTCATAGTGATCGGGAACCGTTATCTCGGCGTCTAAAGCCCGTGAAAAAGATCTGACAATGCCTGAATTAGCGGCGACCCCGCCCTGAAAAACGATCTTTTTTTCTATTTTCTTTCCATGGCCGACGTTATTGAGATAGTTTTGAACGAGCGCATCGCAGAGCCCCGCTATTATGTCTTGCTTGGCATAGCCAACCTGCTGTTTATGTATCATATCCGATTCGGCAAAAACGCCGCACCTGCCGGCGATCTTGGTCGGCCGTTCAGCCGCCGCGGCGAGCGAGCCGAAATCTCGAATGTCTATGCCGAGCCGCTGAGCCTGCTGGTCCAGAAAAGAGCCCGTGCCCGCCGCGCATATCGTATTCATGGCGAAATCAACGACGACCCTGTCGCGGATTATTATTATTTTAGAATCCTGCCCGCCGATCTCGAGCACGGTCGAAACTTCAGGATAATAGTACACTGAAGCCGCCGCATGGGCGGTTATCTCGTTTTTGATCTCGTCGGCCCCTATCAGAAGGCCGGCCAGATGCCGGCCGGATCCGGTGGTGCCTATGCCGGCTATCGTCAAGCCCTTACCGGCGAGTTCAGCCAGGCCCTTTTTAACGGCGGCTATCGGCGCTCCGGCCGTCCTTAAATATTGCTTGTGGACCACGTTGAATTCTTCATCGAGAGCTGCGACGTTGACCGAAACCGAACCTATATCTATCCCGGCGTAAACCGCGCCTTTATAATCAGACGAAACAGGCATATCAGAAACCGCCTTTTTTCATGCGCAGCATATCGGCGAAGGCTTCGAGCCTTGTGACGACCGCCGCCTGTGAAGTGTGTTCATCGAAGGTCAGATAGAGGCACGGGATGCCCCGGTCCTGGCACACCTTCGGAAGTATCGTGGTGGCTACGGTTTCAGGCATGCAGGAAAAAGGCGTTATATGGACCAGGCCGTCGAATTTTTCGTCCGCGTACATTATCGCCGATGCTATCGTCTGTATGCCTTTTCCGCCGACGTCACTCGCGAGGTAAGGTCTGGCGAGCCGTTTCATGGCGCGGTGGGATCTTTTTGAAAAGAAGTCCAGAGAAATAAGTTTCAATATCCATTCGGAAAGGTGAATGGTACGATCGACCCACACGTTCTGATTCCCGAGCAGCCTCTCGACGTTCATATTCGCTTTTTCATCGAGAACGAGGTATATCTCCCCGAGCAGGCCTATCTTCAGGACCTCCGAAGCTGGTATATCGGTTTTAACCCCGCGCTTATAGATGGTTTCGATCTCGCCATAAAGTTTTTTCGCCGCGGAGAACGATTTGACCGCGAGAACGCGCTCGCGTATGTTCATGTAAATGGCTTCGACCGCGGATTTTTCACTGGAGTGCGCGCGATAGAAGCAGGCCGTTTTGTCGTTTCTTTCAGATAGTTTCAGGACCTTCCAAGCGAAATAAAACGAAGGCAGAAGAGAAAGCCGGCTTTTAAAACCCGTTATGCGCTTAAGTTCCGAAAAAACTCCGGGTATGTTGTCCTGGTTGAGAACGATCATTTTCGCGTCGTAACCGGCGTCCTTCAAAATTTTTTCCTGAAGCACGCCGTAAAATCCGAATCTGCACGGGCCGTTGCCTCCGGCCATAACTATAGTGTCCGCGCCTTTTTCAATAGCCTCCACGAAATTTCCGACGCATATCTTGAACGGAAGGCATACCTGCTCCGGAGAAAGCCTGAAGCCGATCTCGTAGGTCCTGTCCGTGATGGGAGGCGGGGCGGTATAGGCCAGACCGAGCTTTGAAAAAAGCGCGGAAAGGGCTATATGCAGATTTCCCATATGCGCGGAAGTTATCATCATTTTTTTCTACCTTGAAAATATATGCAGAAAGCGGTCTAAAAACGAAAGTTTTTTAATGTGTATCGGCGTTATCTTTTCGCCGTCTATAAGCTTGGCTATGTTCAAAAATATTGAAGCCGCGAGCGAACGGCCCTTCAAAACCACCGGACGCTTTTTAAAATTAGAAGCGGTAACGTCGTAATCGAATGGTATCTGACCTATTATCGGAACGGAAAGAACCTTCTGTATCTCATCGATATCAAGCGCTAAAGAGTCTTTTACAAGGTGAGTTTCTATCTTGTTGACTATGGAATTGATGTTTTTACGCAGTATGCCGAGAGACTCTATTATGCCGACGATCCTGTCGGCGTTTCGAAGCGCCAGATGCTCCGGTGTCGTCACTACTATCGCGTGCGTGGCGGGCGCGACGGAACATAAAAAACCGTTCTCTATGCCGGCCGGAGAATCGATGAGGATATAGTCGAAATCTTTCATGAGACCATGGCAGAACTCGGCCATTTTCTGGGGTGAAAGCTGGCTCTTGTCGCCCGATTGCGACGCGGATATGAGAAAAAGCGAAGAAACGCGGGGATCCTGAATAACCGCCGCCGAAAATTTGACCTTGCCGGAGATGCACTCGGCTATGTCATGAATGGCGTACTCTTCAAGCCCCATTATTATATCAAGGTTTTTAAGGCCGGTGTCGCCGTCGATCAAAAGGACCTTGCGGCCGAGAAGCGAAAGGGCGAGGCCCAGATTTGCGCTGATAGTGGTTTTTCCCACGCCGCCCTTGCCCGAAGTTATAACGAAAACTTTCGCGTATCTTTCTTTTTGTGATTTTAACGGTTCGGATCTCTCTCCTGCACCGTTTTTTATTTCGACATTCGCATCACTCAATTGTAACACAACCTTTTGAAATATTTTCCTCCGGATGTTTCCGCATGGTTATTTCGCCGCCGGTGACGCCGCACATAACCGGACCGCCGTATAGATCAGCGGGAACGTCTGAAGCTCCGATAAAACAATCGCCTATGCGGACCCTGACGGGCCGGAAATTCAAAACGAAAAGAAAGGCGTTGGGATCACCCGACGAACCCGCCCAGACCTCGCCTGAACATTCGCCAAGTATGCACACTGAACCGGTGCTTTTTAATGAACCGCCAGCGTTGAGATTACCCAGAAGGACCACGGGACCTTCAAAATCCGCGACGCGGCCGCAGCGTATGGAGGACCTTATGTAAAAAGCCTTGTCGTAAGAAAAAAATTCCGTAAGTTCGGCCTGTTTTTGAGGTTTCCGCCGCTGGTGAAGCATATCCGAAGTATTTGAAAAAACCTGAGAAACCGATATCTTACAGTTTTGCTCGACCTCGGCTTTAAGTTTTTCGATCTCCGAGATATGTAAAGACCGTTCCTTAAGATCGATTATCACGCTGGTCTTGGGCGTATCGCGATTGACCTCGTTTATTTTTTCTATTATTTGATGGGTCACGGACCGCAGCGGAATATTCTCCGAAACCCTCGCAACCCACCTTGATCCATGGTCTTCTATGACCATCGCGTCGCTTGGGCGCACTATCTTTTACCTTCTTCCTGGACTTTAGTGACCATCTTTCTGGCGTACTGGTTGTTGAAATCGACCGAAAGGGCCTTGTTGTAATAATGAAGCGCGTTGGACGCGTCGTTCTTTTCGAAGAAATAAAGATCGCCCAGGTTTATGCATGCGTTAGCGTGAGAGTTGTCAAGCGCCAGCGTTTTTTTATACATTTCGATAGCTTTATCGATATTGTTTTCGTTATGATAGATCACGCCGATCTGGAAAATAGCTTCCTTGAAATTCGGATCGAACTTCAGCACGAGAAGGAACTCTTCAAGGGCCGAATCCTTAAGGCCTTTTTCCAGGTAATAAACGCCGAGGTTGTAATGCGAATAAGGATCGTTAGGTACCAGTTCCACGTATTTTTTCATATAGATCGACGACTTCTGGGTATCGCCGGTTTTACCGTATATCTTGCTCAAATGGCTGAATATCTGAGGGTCCTTGGGATCGAGTTCGGCGGCCCTTTTCAGTTCGGTCTCCGCCAGATCGAATTTGCCCATATTCGCGTATATTATTCCAAGGTTATAATGCGCCGGAGCGAGGTCTTCTTTTAACGAAAGAGATTTTCTCAAAAGGGTCACGGCGGTCTTGCTGTCGCCTTTTTTTGCGTATGCCAGGCCAAGTCCGGAATAACTTTCAGCGCTGCCCGGATCGACCTCGATAGCTCGTTTATAATTGCTTATGGCCAGGTCGAGTTTTCCGTTCTGTCCGGCTATCGTTGCGAGATTATTATATTCCTGAGCGGTGCGATACTTTGGCAGAAGGTTGACGTCCTCTCTTTTCGGTTCGGAACCGCATCCGGTTGCGGCGAACGCGATCAGAAGAACCGCGAATAAAATTAAAAATTTCTTTATTGGAACGATCTTTCTCATTTTTAAATCTTCTCCTTTAAACGATAAAATATATTATAATTTACTAATTTACTTTTTTGGCCGCCATGGACGCGGGGTATTTTTTCGTGAGTTCATTCTCGATAATAGCAGCTTCATAGCTGTTCCCGAGTTTTCTCTGGCATTGAGCCATATAAAAAAGGGCGTTCGGGTTGGATGAATCGCCCCTTGCATATTTTTCAAACGCGACAAGAGCTTCCTGATAAAGGCCCTGAGAGAATAACTGCACGCCGTCCCTGTAGTAGCTGACGAGCTTGTATTTTAAAAGCATGAGGTTACCGCCCGAGGAGCACATGGCGTAAAAATTATCGTCAACCGCCGCTACGTCGAGTATTTTAACTTCACGGCCGTTCTGCGCCCCGAAACCGCCCTCCGAATCAAGAGAAAAATCATTCAGCGTGGAAAGCACAAGAACCCGCTTAGTCTCAAAATCGGTCACGAACGCGATATTTTTTTTCGAAAAATTCAGCATGTTGATGTTTTTAAACGGAGGCGAAACGATAGACGCCGAAAGGAAAGAATTTTTATAACGGGCCTCTTCGTCGAATTTGAGGATCTTTTTCTCCGCCGAATCCAGCATATAAAAATTTCTGAACATATCCGCCGCGATAGCGGAATAAGCCTGCCCGTTTTTAGGCGCCTTATATTTTTTCAGTATGCGGCCCGCCACGTTAAGTTTATAAACGTACGGCTGGTCCTTGGCGATAGCCAGCACGTTCCCCTGGCCGTCGTCCGATATGTTTTTGACGAAAAGCTTTTTAGGTTCGGCCTTGCGCAAATTTATCTCTTCCGGCACGCGCAGTGCCCGCATATGAGACAGCGGCGTCAGTTCTATGTTTTTCTGACCGTTAAAATCAAAAAAATTAAAGTTGGCGAGCCGGTCTATGGTTATGAAGTTGTGAGGAAAATTGGTCTTAGCCGCAAGCATTTCGTTCAGCGTTTTCAAAAACTGGAACTCGTAAGGCACCGAATAGTGCTGGTTTCCCGTAAAGTCCAGGATGTGTATCTTTTCATGCATATCCGCGTATATTCCGTAATGAACGAGAGCGTTGGTCCCGAGTACGTCGCCGTAAGACTCGAAATATTCGCCGTTCGCCGAAAAAACCATTGCTTCGTTGCGCTCGGAATCCGTTACTATTATCCTTTTAAGCCGGTCCACGACAATGCGCGAAGGCGATTGAAATTTTCCGGAACGCCTTCCGAAACTTCCGAATGAAAAACTGAAAACTCCGGTTTTATTATAAACGTTGACCTTGAAATTCTTGTCATCGAGAATGTAGAGATTATCTTCCGCGTCAACCGCGAAATCAACGGGGCAGAGGTTGTTAGTGTATGTGATGTTGCCGGCGCCGGAGATGCCGTACTGGTATGTCAGTTCGCCCCGCGAATTGTATTTTTCAATTATACGGGACGCTTTTTTAAAAATATATACCGTGCCGTCGGCCGTTTTAAGGACCTTATTTCCGGAGTATTTTTTCAGTTCGCATTTATAGGGCGTTCTCGTTTCTGGATCGATCATTGGAATAACGCTTATTATGGCTGAATTGGGAGGGTCCACGAGATAAATCCCGTTGTCCGGCGAAAAATATATATAAGCTTCGTCGGATATCTGATCATAAGAAAATTCAAAAGCTTTTTTTGCACCCCGATAAAAATATACGCGGCGCGAATGGATGTCGGCGTATATTCTATATTCGTGATTTTCGAACATCTTCGTGGCGAAATTAAGTTTTAAAAAACCCGACCCCTCGTCCTCGATTATATCGTTCGAATTAAGCATTGCGCCGGTTCTGGCGAAACGGTAAAAGCGGCCGAGTACGCTGCAGGCCATTATTAAATTGCCCGACACGTCCTGAAGCATATTGGTCGGAGCGAGGATCCTTGATTCGGAGCCGAAATTGAGTTTTATGCGCTCTGTTAGCATTCCGTATCTGTTGAACACAAGGACCGCGCCGTTGGCTTTGTCATAGGTCAGAAAATTTCCGGCTTCATCCATGACGAAACTATTCGTGGCCGCGGAACTTACGTATGAGGAGCGTTCCATGAGAAAAAATTCTTCCTTGAGCGTCATATAGTTCTTGAAATATTTTTCGTCGTCTTCGAACATGAATTTGGGTTTCAGTTTGTCAAGCTCGAGCATATCGGCTTTCTTCTGAGCGTCTTCAGCCCGTTTCTCGCTTTTCGCTTTATATTTTTTCATTACGAACGCGTCAAATACGTTGTTGCAGCCCGAATTCATTCCGGAGCTCATCATGAGCAGAATGAAAACGATAATTAGTTTAAACGGTTTTGAATTAAAAATTCCTTTTTTCATTTACAAAACTCCAAAAGATTTATGTTATGAATATTTTTTTCGTCCGGAAGCGAAAGCTTCAATATTTTGTGGCTGGCTGTCTCGGAAACGTATATGTCGCCGTCGCGGCTTGCGGCGATACCGGACAAGCGTTCATGATCGCCGCCAATAAAACCCAGAAGATCACCTTCGACAGAGAAAGCGGCTATTTTCGAACTCTTTTCAAACACGGCGCTGACGAGCACGATTCTGTCAAGAAAGACGCCGACGCCGGTCGCTTCATTCATTCCCTTTAACTTTTCAAGCGAAAGGGAGGCTTTTATGGTTCCATATTCATCGCATATAACGACCCTTTTATTGCGGGCGTCAAGAACGTATATATTGTTTTTAGAATCTATCGCGAGATCGACAGGTTCATTGAACTTGCCTTCACCGGAACCAAAACCGCCTATTTCAAGCATGAAATTTCCGTTCTGATCGAATTTCTGGACGCGGTCGTTCTTGGTATCGCAGACCCATACGTAATTCGACGAATCGCATGCCAGGCCGCCCGGCGAACTCAACCGCCCGCGCATATTTCCTTCGCCGCCGAATATAAGAATGAAATTTCCGTCACGGTCGAACTTTTGTATCCGGTTGTTGCCGCGCTCGGAAACGAATATGTTCTTGTTGGTTACCGCGACGCCCACGGGTTCGTTGAAAGTAACGGCGTTGCTGGTGCCGACGTTATTGGTCGAAGTGCTCTTCTCATCCCAGGCGAAACTTCCGAATTCAAAAATGAAATGGCCTGACTGATCGAACTTCTGTATCCGGTCGTTGCCGTAATCCGCGACGAATATATTGCCGGATTGATCGCAGGTCAGGCCGCGCGGCGACGAAAGCAGGCCCGAAGAGCGGCCCTGCATTCCGATAGTTTGTTTTTCTATGTGCGCCGCCGGGGCTATCTCGAACATGAGGCCGTATTTTCCGGCTTTTTCCCTGTTGAATATCGCGTCCGGATCATTTTCATCTTTTTTTTCGATTATCGAATATTTTTTAAAAGCGTCGGTAAAATTGATCTGTACGCATTCGGAATCGGCGGGCATAAGGACCCTATTCGTGAAAAGTTCATACATTTTAAGGTTGGGGTCCGATCCTCCGCCCGGTCTCGGCGCGGATAAATAAGCTGAAATGATCGACTGGCTTTTAAGTTCGAAATAAAACTTATAAGTATTCTGGCCGGTGCGCTCGATCTTTCTAACGATCCCGTCCGAATAAGAACTCCGCGGCGAAGGCCCCGGCTCTTTTTCAGAAGCGGCGGAAAAAGAAGCGGCGGAAAGCATAATAACAAGGGCGATCAAAATCTGCGATGAAATATTTAAACAATTTCTTTTCATCTAACGTTCTCCCGATTAAACTTCACGACCGGTAAAAATTTTAGTTTTTATGTTCAAAACATTCACGAAAAACCAAAGCGCGAATTTGCGTGAATTTATTATAACAAATTTCTTTTTATTATTCAACTTAATTATTTATATACTAACATTAGAGCGCGGAGCGATCGGCCTCGATTAAAACTTAACGCGCCCGGGACCGGCGGAAAATAAAAAACAGGCGGCATCCGTTAAAAAGCCGCCTGTTTTTTAATATATTAAAAGAGAAAAAAACTGTTAGTCTACCTTTTCCACTCTTATGATCTCGGGTATCTCTTTTTTCATAGTGCGTTCAACGCCCATCTGAAGCGTCTGGGCGGCGCAGGGGCAGCCATGGCATGCGCCTTTGAGCCTAACCTTCACGACGTTGTCAACGACGTCGACAAGTTCTATGTCTCCGCCGTCAGCCTGAAGCATGGGCCTTATCTTTTCAATTACCTGCTGAACTTTTTCTTTCACTATAGCACCTCATAATTCTTAAGTGATCTTATCCGGTTTAAGTTATTATACACCAACGCCGATGATTTAGCAAGTAATTATTTAACGGCTTTTCCGGGTTCCGTTCACGGAGAGAAACGGAGGCGCAGTTTAAAAAGTCCGGAGGCAAGTCATTTCCGGCCTGAAAATATATGCCTGTAAATGGCGTCGACGTCGCGTATGTAAGAACCGGCGTCAAAATTGGTTTTGATATGAACCGCGGCTTTTTCAGCGGTGTTTTTGTATATATCATAATCAAGGAATATCCGCCCGACCTTTTCGTTAAGCGAAACCGTATCTCCCGGCTCCACGAATTCGATATATTTCTCGAAGCCGCCGGGCGTCGCGCAAAGTTCCGATATGCCGCCCACGTCGAACGCGAGGACCGGAAGGCCCATAGCGAGCGATTCCATTATGGTCACCGGGATCCCCTCCTGAAGCGAAGGAAGAACGAAAAGATCCGCGCCTTTCAATATTTTCGGCACGTCATGCCTGGTTCCGGCGAAAACGATACGCCCGGCGATCCCGAGTTTTTCAGCCTGCTTTTTGAGCCCTTCGAGATATCCGACGTCCTCTCCTCCGCCGACCACGATGCCATATATATTCGGAATATTCGATATATTTCCGGCGACGGCGTCTATGAAAAAACGCTGGCCTTTGTTGGGATGAAGCCGCGCCACCTCGCATAATACGAAAGCGTCTTCAGGGATCCCGAATTCGTTTTTTAAAAAGGCGCGGCCCCCGCCGGCGGATATCGTTAATATCTTTTTGGTGTCGATCTTATTATAGAGAAAGAAGGAACTTTTAGCTGCGACCGTTCCCGAACGGGAACGCACGAAGTCCGCCACGTTTTTAGAACAGAAAGTGAGATGGTCCGGAAACGACGCGTAGATCGGCCTGACCTCGCCCTGGATGGTGCCGACGCTCGCCGCGCCGCAAAAGCGGGACGCCAGCGCCCCCAGGAGCGTGGCGCGGTTCATGTGCAGATGACACAGGTCCGGCTTCAATTCCCGGATGAGTTTATAAAGCCGCCATAACGCCAGTATATCGGCGTTATCGCGCATGGCTATTTCGAACACCTTTTTTTCATGGTCATCATCGAACAGATCCCGCGTCATTTTCGCAAGGTCGCCGCCGGGCATACATACCGCGAAGACGTCATAGCCCAGCCGCAGGCATCCGGAGATCATTTCCAGATAGCACGACTCAGCCCCGCCTACTGAGGCGGAGCTGATCACGTGCAGTATTTTTTTAGTTCTTTCCTGCTTTATCACGCTGATTATTTGCGCACCCTGGCGATGAGATTATCTATCCGGCTTTCCATCGACTGGACCTGCGCTCTGAATTCTTTAAGAGTTTTAATAAGCTCTTTTTTGGACATGCGGTCGAGATCCTGATCGAGCCTGTCCGGAGGGGCCTTGACGCCTTCTATCTTTTTGAGCGGCTTTTCCATGAAATCGTATCTCGGGGCGAAAACAGCAGCCCCGGTTTCTTCCGAAACCGGTTTCTGAGCCTTGCCGTCGGCCGTCTGTTTGAAAGACTCCGGCGCGGTTATCTCGAACTCGTCCAATATGTCCGGAACAACTGAAGACAGGCCGACCTCTGAAAGTTTAGATTGAAGTATCTTCTTGGAATTTTCTTCGCCGTGCACCAGGAACACGTTGCGAAGCTTTCCGGATGCCGAAAGCGCCCATTTTATAAGGCCGGACTGGTCGGCGTGTGCGGAATATGAATGAAGCGCCTCGATGCGGGCGTTGACCGAATATTTGTCGCCCATTATGTTGACGATCTTCACGCCTTCGCTTATGAGCCGTCCGAGAGTTCCGGCCGCCTGATATCCGACGAAAAGTATGGTGGTTTCTTTTTTAAATATGTTGTATTTAAGATGGTGAAGTATTCTGCCGTTATTCGCCATGCCGGAACTTGAAATAATGACCTGAGGCGTATCGACCGCGTTTATCGCGCGGCTTTCCTCGGGCGCGCTCGAGTAGGAAAGATTCGGAAAATTGAACGGGTCGTCGGAAGAATTAAGATAATCGATCATTTCCTTGTCGAAACATTCGAGGTGCTTGCGGAATATTTCGGTGGCGGAACACGCGAGAGGAGAATCCACGAAGATCGGAATATCCGGCACGAGATTCTTAGCGCGCAGCTGATGCATCTCATATATAAGTTCCTGCGTGCGTCCCACGGCGAAGGACGGTATGATAACTTTTCCGCCGGCGGCCACCGTCTCGTTAACGACACGCGCAAGTGCCAGTGAACGGTTGGCGTCGTTCTCCCGGACGCGGTCGCCGTAGGTCGATTCCATTATAAGGTAATCGGCCTCGCCGATCTGTTCGGGATCCTGAAGTATGGGAACGGGAGCGTTTCCTATATCGCCTGAAAAAACGACCGTGAACTGTTTACCGTCCTCGGTGATCTTGAATTTTAAAAATGATGAACCCAGAACATGGCCGGCGTCGTAATAAGACACGGATATATCCGGATAAACGAATAATTCTTCGCGGTACTTGACGGTTTTAAAATAACCGAGCGCCGCCTTGGCGTCGTCTTCGGTATAAAGCGGTTCTTTGGGAGCGTTTCCGAGGCGGAGGCGGTTCCTGTTATAGCGCTCGGTCTCGGTCTGCTGTATCCTCGCCGAATCGCGAAGCATTATCCCGCACAGATCGGCCGTCGCCGAAGTAGCTATTATCTGGCCCTTGAACCCGTTTTTAACGAGTTTGGGCACAAGGCCCGAATGGTCGATATGAACGTGCGTCAAAAAAACGTAATCAAGACTCGCGGGATCGAAAGGAAAAGCCTCGAAGTTCTTTTTATCGACTTCCGAACCGCCCTGATACATTCCGCAATCGACGATGCTGTATTTTTCACGGCCGTTGATCTTGAAAGACAGCAGAGTGCATGAACCGGTGACGGATTTTATAGCGCCTATGAACTTTATCTTCATTTTTTTACCGCCTTTTTAGATTTTTCTTTGTCGGTTTTATTCTTAGCGGCCTCGAGTTTTTTAGCTTTTATAGCTAAAAGTTTTTCCTCGATTGCTTCCTTCGGCGATTTTTTCGTTTCCGCGTCAGCGGGAGCGTCCTCCGGGCCCGATTTCGAAGCCGGCGGCTTCGACGCGGCCGCTTTTTTTTTCATTATCTGTTCCTCGATGATCTCTTTTATAGACCGTTTCGTTTCACCGGCTTTTTCACGCAGCCGCTCAAACGTTTCCGGCTTTTTGGACGCTTTCGCGTCGGCCGTTTTTCCATTCTTCGCGGCGCGCTTCCTGCCGGCCGTTGCGTCTAACGCTTTATCGCCGGCCGCGGGAACCCTTGAAGCGGTTTTCCGTTCTTTGACCTGCGGGCCGGCCGAAAGCCGGGATTCCATTTCGCTCTCTCTTATAGAGATGGCCTCGTCCTCCCAGAATTTTTCTATGCCGTAGTGTTCGCGTATCTCCGGCAGGAATATGTGGATTATGAAACCTGAAGAGGAAAGCGCCACCCATTCACCGGTCTGGTAGCCCTCGCGATATGAGACGTGAAGGCCGAATTCATCGAGCTTCTCCAATATATTATCAGCGATGGCGCGACACTGGCTTGTAGAATCACAGCTGCAAAAAATAAACTGGTCGGCGGCAAAAGTAAATTCTTCGACGTTGAGCACTTTGACGTCATAACCTTTTTTTTCCTCGATGGCCCCGGTGATGATCTCCAAAAGTTTTCCTCGATTTGATGCCAAATTCCAAACCCTCCCAAGTATAAAAAATATTTTTCAGGAAAAATTATTATTTTAAAATCTCAGCGACCTTGTCGACGATGCTCTTAGGCGAGAACGGCTTGGTAAGATAATGGTCTGCGCCGAATTTGAGCCCGATATCCTTGTCGACCTCCTGGCCCTTGGCGGTAAGCAGAATAAAAGGGATATTTTTTAGATTTTCGTCGCTTTTCACCTTCTGGCATACCTCGAATCCGGTCACCTTGGGCATCATGACGTCGCATATTATAAGATCGGGCTTTTCGGCGGCGATAATGTTAAGCGCTTCTTCTCCGTTGACGGCCGTGATAACGTCATAGCCCGCCTTTTTTATATTGAATTTTAGAATATTGACTATATGCGCCTCGTCGTCCACTATTAAAATTTTCTTTGCCATTTTGAAATTCCCCCAAAAACTGTTATCTGAAAAATTTTACGATCCGGACCTCGTTGCCTTCCTTGTTATATTCTAATATTTCAACGAGATTTTTAACGATCAGAAGGCCGCGGCCGCGTCTGTCGTATAACGACAATTTTTCATGCCCGGCCATAACCTTTCCGATACCGAAACCTTCGCCTTCGTCGCGTATGACCATTTCAAATTTGTAATCATTCAATATGTAGGATATATAGACCTTTTTTTCCTCGTCCTTTTTATTGCCGTGTTCGACGGCGTTCATCAAAAGCTCGTCGATTATCATCATGGCTTCGCTGCGCTCGAAATTAGATATCGCGCGCTGTTCCACCATGTCTCCGAAAAAATTGGTCATTTCGACGATGTATTTAATTTCGCTTTTTATCTGTATATCACAAAACTCCGATTTAGAAGCGCTTATGACCATCAAGGTTATATCGTCCGACTGAGGCGCGGCCCCCACGAAAAGTTCGATATCCTTCAGCACCTTGTCCACCAGGCTTCGCGCGTCAAAATCATTATATTTTTTTATAATGTCGATAAAGCGGTCCTGCCCATATTCTTCGTTGGCTTCGTTCATTGCCTCTATAACGCCGTCAGTAAAAAGGATCAATTTATCGCGCGGTGCGAGTTTTATTTTTTTCTCTTCATACCTGGCCGAATCGAACATGCCCACGAAAAAACCCATCGCGTCAAGAACGTCTATCTCGAGAGTATCGCCATGCATCCAAAGCGGCGGATTGTGGCCGGCCTTCACGTACGTATATTCGAGGGTATCGATATCTAAAAGCCCGTAGAACATTGTCACGTAACGGTTGTTTTCCATATCCTGTATAAGGAAATTATTAGTTTTGTATAATATGTCCGCCGGCGAATAATTGTTCACAACCTGCGTCCTTAATATAGCGCGCGTCATGGCCATGATAAGCGCGGCCGGAACGCCCTTGCCGGAAACGTCGGCGATGACGAACCCGATCTTTTTTCCTTCGTCGTCGTGGTTCAAAAAATCGTAATAATCGCCGGAAACCGTTTTAGCCGCCCTGTTAACCGCGTAAGTATCTATGCCGGGAAGCACCGGCGGAGTTTTCGGTATCAATTTCTGCTGTATGCCGCGGGCGACGTCGATCTCTTTTTCGATGGTCTGTTTCAAAAGGTATTCCTTCAGAAGGTTCTTATCGCGAATGATGGACGAGATCTGCTGCCCGAGGATCTGAAGGAGGTTTCTGTTCGGTTCCGTAAAATTTCCGACGTTGATCTTATTGACGAGCAGAATTACGCCTATCGAAGTCGAATTTTCGTCGAACAGCGGAACGATAAGAAGCGATTTTACAGGCTGTCCGGCAAGCTGCGAAATTTCGGAGACCTTGTCGTCGGTTGAAAATTCTTTTACGGTCATAACCGGCGGCTGTATATTTATGTTTTGCGTATCGGCGTCCGTCACAAGGACCGACTGCAGTGATTTTATGGTCCTTGTGATTATATTCTCCTCGGAAAACATAACCCTTGAAAATTGAAAATTGTCGTTATACTCGCCCTTTATCGAAACGGCCTGGATAGAGTTGTTGTCCTGAGGCAGAAACAGAAAACCGACGGTCGCTCCCAGGGTTTTAGTGGCGAGTTCGAGTATCCTGTCGCGCGGGTCGCTCTTCGGGTCGTTGACCATGGTGGAAGCGCGGACTATCTCGTATAATGTGTGAACTTCCTCGTAAAGGTTGGATGACGCTTCGATCTGTTCCTCGAGCTCCATCTGAAGCTGAAGAGCTTCCTGGTAGTGGCGGGCGTTCTGGATCGATATGGCAGCCTGATTGGAGAGAGCCTTTAAAAGCTTAAGGTCGAACTCGTCATAAACGTCACCGCTGTATTTGTTGTTGATATTGAAAACGCCTACAACGCTGTTCTTCACCTTCAAAGGCACCGAAAGAAGAGACTTGTTATTGAATTCCTTGCCGCTTTTCTTTTTAAATTTGTCGGCGTTTTCTATGTCGGTTATAAGAAGCGACTCGCCAGTTTTAGCGACCGAACCGGCGATCCCTTCTCCGACCTTGACGCGGACGTTATTTATAAGCTCCGGCTTCATGCCTTTCGCGTAACGCAAAACCAGTTCACCGGTCGATTCGTCTATAAGCATGAGCGATCCCCTGTGGCTTTTAAGCGACTCGGTGGCGCCGTTGACTATCCCCTGAAGCACCTCGTTGAGATCCAGTGAAGAAATTATGCTGCCGGAAACGCTCATTAAAAGTTCGTAGTCGGCGGATTCCCTTGTTTTACAGTCAAGCTGATGCCGGCTGGTTATAAGGTCGGTGAAAAGATTTATGATGGTCCTTAAAAAAGCCGACATGAAATCGAATACGGCTATATAGTTATCTTCAGGCCTGCGGTTGAGAACGAAATAGATATATCCCGAATGGTAATAATTCCCGGGATCGGCCATTACCTTTGAATCCGTTGGATTGAGGCGTTTTCTGCTGATCTCGAGCACGTCGATCCTTCTGATGGGAAAAGCAAGGCCAAGACATCCGCCCCTTTCGAATTTCACAAAAAAACCCTGGGTTTCAGAAGGTTCCGGCCTTACGTTCTCAAGAAGCCACGAACGGTAAGCCGCGTCCGCGCTGGCCGAATATTTTTTCAAAAGCGGGTCATAACGGTATGCCTGCGAATCTATAAGATCGACAAACCCGCAGTCCGATAAATTCTCATAAAAAACTTCATCGATCTTTTTAAAAAAACCGTCTCCAATGAATCTTATGAAAGACGAATCGTAAGATTCGTCAAATTCCGGCGCGAGATTTTTAATTTCTTCATTCATAGTGTTTTCACAAGTCGGTGATTTCTTCAGATCCATTTTGAGCGTTCTTTCATTCTCCATTATTTAGGCAGCGTTATAATAAATTTTGAGCCCGTATTTACCTGCGATTCAACGGTGATCTGGCCGCCATGGAGGTCGATTATATGCTTGACTATGGCAAGACCGAGGCCGGTTCCTGAAACCTGATAGGTAAGCGAGGAATCGACCCTGTAAAATTTATCGAATATTTTATCAACGGCTTCAGGAGGAATGCCTATTCCGGTATCTTTTATAATTATCTCGAATTTGTTGGGAAGCTCGCGCAGACTGACGGTGACCTTCCCGCCTTCGGGTTTGTTGTATTTGATGGCGTTGGATATAAGATTTATGACCACCTGTTCGATCTTTGAAGCGTCGCCAGAAAACTTTGAAACGTCCTGGGGAAGCTCGATCAAGATCGAAACGGCCGTCCTTGAAGCCAGTTCCTTTAAAAGCATGGCGCTCTTTTTTAATATTTCAGCCAGGTCCACGGATGATCTGTCAAGTTTGAAATCGCCCGATTCAAGCCTTGAAAGGTCGAGAAGGTTCGATATAAGGTTTGTCAGCCTTTCGCTTTCCTGGCATATTATTCCAAGAAATTCCTTCTGCGTATCCACGTCTTCGGTGCCTGCTATGTCTAAAAGTGTTTCGGCGTATGCCTTTATCGATGTCAAAGGCGTTCTAAGCTCATGCGAAACGTTGGCCACAAGTTCGGATTTGATCTTGTCGATCTCTTTCAATCTCTTTATCTCGCGGGATTCGGTAAGATCCTGTATCATAAATATCACGCCGATAATATTCGCAGCGTTGTCTTTAAGGCAATTGAAGGATATCCGCAGCGGAATTACTTTTCCGGGTTCGTCGTAATCAACTTCGTACTCGGGCATATGCGATATATTTCGCACGTTGTTGGTCCTGACGAAGTTCATCGCCTGCGTTATCGTTCCGGAAATGGAGCGGGGGAGGACGCTTTCATATTTTTTCCCGATGACGGCCGCCGATTTTATAAATAAAAGGCCTTCGGAAACGTGATTGAAAGTTTTTATGACGCCTTCGAGGTCCATTACGACAAGTCCGGTGACCATGTGGTTTATGACGTCGTTCAAATAGTTTTTAAGATTATCCAGGTCCCTGTTCTTGGTCCCCATTTCCTGATATAAAAATGTGTTTTTAACGGCTATAGCTGACTGCGCGCCAAGAATGTTCAAAAATTCCAGGTCCTGCTGCATGAAGCTTTCCGCGGCCTTGTTGCAATACATGAAAACGACGCCGATAGTTTCCATCTGCGATATAAGAGGCACTATTATGAAGGTGGATTCGATATTGCTTTCCATATCAGGCATGACGATGGAACGCTTCTGCGTGACCGCCCACTGGGCCAGGCCTTCTTTGATGAGATTTTTTATCTTGATGTCGGTGGCGGCGTCCACGTCGCGCAGAGCCATGTAATTGAACGACTCGCGCTTTTCGTCATAAATGGTTATGGCGATGGATCTGTATTTTATAATTTCTTTGAGTATGTCGCAAACAAGCTCGAGTAGAGCCTTAAGATCGAATTTGATCGAGATGGCTTCGGAAAATTTAGCGAGTATGGATATTACGTCGTCGAGCGACGACTTAAGATCGGTATTGACTTTCTGCAGGATATCTATCTTTTGAGTGTCCGAAACATTCGTAAGATCTATCTCTCTTAAATTTTGTATGGCCATTTACTAATATCACCAAAATTCCAGTAAAATAAAACAAGCCTGTATTTTTTATTGAGCCTTCGTAAATTCCATGAAAGTGTCGGCTTTTTTAACCTCTTCGTGAAGCTCTTCATAAAGTTTGGCCAGATCCGTCGGCTGAAGCTTCAGATTATCCCAGGCTGCCTTTTGAAGCTGCGGCACGAGATTGTCGCCGCCGTTGCCGATCTTTTGTATCCTGCAGAAAACGTCCGACGCGTGAACGAGCGATACTAAAAGCGCGTGTCCTTCCGAAAGCGAAGGGTTATGATGATACGCTATCGAATCGATGATAGTCTGAGGAAGCCCCCACTTTTTAGCGACTATCCTTCCAATTTCAGGATGTTCTATGTCGGTGACCTTTTTTTCGGCGTTAACGAAAAGCAGGTTCTCGTTTTTTGCTATTGCGATTATCTGCATGAATTCCTCGTGAAAATACTGATCGAGGATGATCTTGCCGATATCGTGAAGAATACCACAGATAAAGGCTTCTTCAGGGTTTTTATACCGGAGTTTTTTGGCGAGAAGTTTCGTGCACGATCCGACGCCTATCGAATGCTGCCAGAATGCGATGCGGTCGAAATCTTCTACGACGCCCTTCGCGGTTTTCGACTTGAAAATGTCGAATACCGAAACCCCAAGCGCGATATTTTTAACATCCTCAAAACCGAGGATCATTATCGCGTGTGTGATCGTGGTTATCTGTTTGGGAAAACCATAATAAGCCGAGTTGACTATCTTTAAGATCTTCACGGTGAGAGCGGGATCGAGCGATACGACCTTGCTTATCTCGACGGCGGCGGTCTTAGGATTCTCGACAAGCTGCATGATCCTTGTGACGACTATCGGCAAGGTAGGCAGCGCTTCAATTTTTTTTAGCAGGGTTTCAGATATTGCCATTATAATTCACCATATTAATTATCGCACATCCTTCGCGGAAATGCCAATGGTTGATTTTATATCTCCCGGGAGTTCACCATACTTTCATGCGGCAACCTCCCGGGTTATTTATGATTTATATATTAGCCTTGCAAACATGTATCTGATCGGCGATATATTTTACTTCGGGCGCGTCCTCTTCGAATATTTTTTCGCTTTCAACGTAATATTTAAGGGCCACGGCGTATTTTTTCTGGTTGAAATGGCCGTCAGCGCGTTTAATATATAATGAGCCGAGCGTCTTTTTAGCCTGTTTGAAGTCTTCTTCGTACTTATTCTGATGCACGGGATAGAAAGGGTCTGAATCGGAGTAGGAATAGTTGAAGTAGAGGTTCAAAAGCTCTTTATAATCGCCCATCGCCTCGTCCCATTCCTGTTTCGACATGAAGTCCTCTTCAGCCGCTTCAACCGTCGGGCCCTGTTTTTTCTGCGCTTCGTTTATGAGTTTGTCGATCGTCTGTCTGGTCTTGTTTTCGTCCTCGACTATTTCGCGGGCTTCGAAAAGTTCTTCGAGAGCTTCTTCGAACATGCTTGTTTCGATGAAATTTTTAGCTCTTTCTATGTAAGGTTCGGCAATAAGCCTTTCGCATTCGGTTAATTTTTCATGCGCGTGGCGTTTCATAGGATCGTCCGATTCCTGGTAATATTTGAGCATTTTAAGAGCTTCGTGATATTCGACCATGGCTTCGGTGTATGAACCTTCCTTAAAAAATTCATCGGCGCGCGTGATAAGCGGCTCAGCCTGTTTGTCCGATTCTGCCTGATACATTTTTACTTTAGACTGATCGAGGGATCTTCTGATCTCTTTATTTCTCGGGGTCGCTTCATCCGAAAGCTCGAGCGCGATATCGTATTCTTCAACAACTTTAGCGAATTCCTGCGCTTCTTCGTATCTTTTCGCCATATCTACGTGCATCGTGCAGAGGTTTTCGCAGCATTCCCTTATTTTATTTTTGATATATTCTTTTTTTTCTGCCTCATTAGCGGGATAGAGTTCATCAGCTTTTTCATATTCCATCTTGGCTTCGCCGAAACTGCCGGCGGCGAAAAATTCATCGCCCTGCTTGAGATAACTTTCGCCCGAAAGGCCCATCATTGTAGCAAATATTGACATTAGAATCCCTCCTGAATAAATTTATTATTTTATATTTCTATATTGATTTTTTTAAAATAACCTTCTGTTCCTTGCCCTGGCGCGAGCCCTGTATTCGTTGAGAAGCTCCAGATACTCGCTTCTTAGGCAGTTCTTACGAAATTCCCAGGACCTGTCAAAATACTCTTCAGCCTCTTTGTAGCAGTAAAGGTTGAAAGCGGCTATTCCCATGCCGAGGTTCGCGTCAAAATCGTTCTCGTCGATCTTCAAATAACTCGCGGCAACCGTTTCAAGGTCCCGCCACTGCTGCTTCTTAACGTATAAAACGCCCAGGTTCATATACGGGAATTTGTATTTTTTGTCGGCGTTTATGGCTTTTCTAAAGAACTCCGCTGAATTATCGTAATCCCTTGAATATAAGAGAAGCACTCCGTATAGATTAAGCCCCTCTTTTGAAAACTGTGAATATTTTATCATATTGTTTAAATAAAATAAAGATTTTCTTATATCTTTTTTTTCAAAGCAGGAAACCGCCCTGTCATAGTTTCGGGAAAGCTCAGGTTCGTCGTCGGGATAAAAACCGTCGTAAAAAAAATTCTGCGGCCGGTTGTAATCGATCTCATCCTTTGAAAGCGCCGTCAAACAAAAAAGATCTAAAATGAATAAAATAACCGCGGCAATTATAAAAAGGCGTTTGAACATAAAAGCTTACTCTTCCTCCTCCTTTTCAAGATTTATCGCGTCATCGCCGGAAGCTTTTTTCATATCGTCTTTTCTTTCAGCCGCTTCCTCGGTCGAGCGTTTTTTCATTATCTCTATGCGTTTAAGGGCGTCATGCGCTGACTGGGCGGGGCGCGAACCGGGGTCGAGGCTGATTATTTTCAGATACTCGTTCCTGGCCGAGTCGAAATTACTCTGTTTGATGAAAAGGTACGCCAGAATTGAATGCGCGTCGTACATCGGGTGCGGCGCATCCTTGAGTTTTTCCGAAACGGAGATATATTTCTGCATGTATTCTGCGGCTTTCTCAAGCTTGTCGATCTGCTGATATGAGAGCGACAGATACCACAGAACATCAGGTTCATCGTTATTTTGAACCAGAGCTTTCTCAAGGGCCGATATGGCCTTCATATAATTCTTATCGTTGAATTCGCTTATGCCTTCGTTGATCCTGTTCTTAAGCTCGATCCCGGCTTTTTTTTCGGCGCTGATCTCAACGGGTTTAAGTGGATTGGATATCGCGGCTATAACTTCTGCCGTGCCCGGGGTCGTTTCGTCGATGCGTAAGATCAGCGGGCGTTTCGTTTCGGCAGCGGTTTTCACTATTTTTTCCGCGGCTTTCATATCTTCGGTTTCCAGAGCGACACGGGCGTAAGCTTTCGACGCGAGTTCGTGATTTCCAAGTTTCGAGTTGCATTCACCTATGAGAAAATAAAGCTGCATCAGTTTCATTTTTTCGCTTTCGTCGAGAGCGAGGCTTTCGTAATTTCTGAGAGCGAGCATATACTGGGCGTCAATATAAAGCAGGTCGGCCAGATTTTGCGTGATCTCCCGCCAGAGCTTTTTCTCGCGGCAATATATGAGGGCCGCGGAATAAAAACGGATAGCGGCCTTTATATCTCCGGTGGCGAGGTAGCAGCTTCCGAGCATGTAGAACGCGTTCGGATACCACAGTGAGTTTTTATATTTTATTATGAATTTCTGATAGATTATCTTCGCGCGGTCGAAATTGCGGGCCTCGTGAAATTTAAGCGCGTCGTGATAAAGGTCGAGGTCCTCGTCCTTATAATCAACCGGTTCATAGGTTTTGCTGCCGCTTATGAAAGAACTCATCGTAAGCTTGTCAAAATCGATATTTTTGATATCGTTTATGCCGTCTACCTTGATACCGGCTTCCGGCACGGCTTTGTTCTTTGCGTTAGCCGGCATGGAGCCGTCCGCATCGCCGTCCCGGGCGTCGATCCGGTTATGTTTAATGAAGGCGCGCGCTTCCTCGGCCCAGAAGGACGAAGGATAAAGGTCGGCTATATACTTGTAATATTTGAGGGCCTCGCCGGAAACGCCTTTTTTTCTGTAAATTCCGGCTATGTTATGAAGGGCTTCGGGAGCCAGGTTCGACTTCGGGCATTTTTTCATAAGAAGCGCGTATTGAGATATCGCCTCGTCTTTTTTATCGAGCTTGAAATATGATTCGCCAATGAGATATAAAGACATATCGTAATAAAAAGAATCGGGCATTCCATCGCAGATGCGTTTGAAATATTCTATCGCTCTTTCATACTCGGCGTTCTCATAATAACTTATGCCTTTTTTATATATAAGGCCGTCGTCTTCGAGTTTTTTATAGACTATTTTTTTGATCTTTTTCTTCGATGCGCATTCGGCAGGCTCGCGCAATAAAAATGGATTCAATAAAATCACAAGGCATAGGATAAGAGCTGATAAAAGCTGATGCGGACTTAATTTTTTCTGCCTGAGTGTTTTCAACATGGTCCTTTTTGTTTTTTATGAAATAAGTATGTCCGGCAGAGTTTCGAACTCGGCCGAAAGATGGAGCGGCTTTTTGGGGGTGTTGACGCTCGCTCCCGTTTTAAACATTTCGTACGCCGGCTTCAGGTCGCGCTTAAGAGCGGTGAGCGCGAAAAGCGGCAGGCCGTGCCTGAAACGCATTACGGTTATGCGGTGATTGTCTATCGACGGGTTATTGACCGCTTTACTTTGATCGCGAAGGTATTTGAAAAAATCCTGGCGGTCGCGCTCGGTCATGGAAATTATTTCTATCTCGTCTATCTGGGTTCCCGAAGGCATTTCGACCGTGGAATATGACCACAGCGGAGCGGCCGAGCGCATAAGATCGTCGGTCACGTCGGCGGCGCTGCCGTCCTCTTTGATAAGCGAAAATATGGTCGATTCGTCGAGAGCGTCGAAGAACGAAGAACAGTATTTCAAAAGCTTATCGAGTATCTCGTCTTTTTTTGAAAGGTCCCACATATTGACGGGGCCGGCGACGGAGCCTAAAAACTTGTTTATGACATCTTCCATGTCGGGCGGATAATATTTTTTATAGATCTGTTCGACGTCATGGGCTGAACATTTGATGCGTTTTTCCGTAAGAATATCGACGGCGGTGCGCGGATTTATCATTTCGAACGCTATCTTTTCAAAGCTTTTTTCGGAATACGAGATGAAATTTTTGAGTTCAGTGACGCGTTTAATAAGTATCTCGGATATCTTATCGCACGCGCGCCTGTAGAAAACGCATGCGTGTTCGCGAATATAGATCTCGATATCGGTATTTATATCCTTGAGCATTTCAAAGACAAGGTCGTCGCGCGCCTCCAGTATCTTTGACTTATAGATGAGATAGGACCAGAACGAGCTCATGAGCTCGGCGACCTTGTTCATTTTAAGCGGGATCAAAAGCTGTTTTTTCTGTTCCCTCAATTTATTGGCTTCCTGGGCGAGCATATCCGAATAGGATCTGAAGATTATATCGAGCGAGCCAAGATACGCTTCGGCGTAACCGATACCCAGGCGGCGGTCGGAAAGCAGCGACTCGGTTTCTTTTTCAATTAGCGAGATCACTTTAGTTACGAGGGTCTCAAGATTTTGGTCCATGAGCTTGTATTTTTCGGTCATATGCATATTTTTAAGCTCCGAATACCATTTCTGGATCTCCGGAAGCATTTTGTCCATTGAGAAAGCGTCGAAATCAGAAGGCGACTTATAAGCCTTGACCGGCGATTTCCCGTCGGTTCTGATGAAGGTTATAACGTCGTCGGTTATCTCCTCGTTGAGGTGGTTGACGCGCACGAACTCGGTGACGCGGGTTTTAACGTCTTTTTTATCGCACGGTTTTATGAATTTTATCGCGAATTCCTCGGCGAGGCTCGCGGCGCAGGAGCGTTTCACGCGGGCCGCGTCGAAAAATATGGACGAGAGGCCGAAGCTCGAATAAGCCGACACCCTGTCGCATATCTTTGCGTTGAGCTTGTATTTGACGTTGTCGATAACGCTTCTGTGGCGCTTTCCCGAAACGGTCATGAGATCGTAGAAAATGACGTTGGCCGCTATCTCTGAAACGCTTTGAATATTCTCGATATGAAGGCACGATTCGGTCCACGAGTCGAGAAGATAGCATCTGTCGAAAGGTTTCGATTTAAATATCTTTGGCTCGGTCTGCGGGCCGAGGTTAAGAGTAAATTCCTGCTTCGTCATGAGATGGTCGAGTTCCTTCAAAGCCGCGTAGGCGTTGGCTTCTATACTGTCCTGCTGTTCTATCTGAAAAACGGAAGGCATGACGCAGCACGCGTTGACCTCGGCGTTCTCGACCATATCGCGGATGAGATAACCCATGTCCATGAACATGCCGGAACCGGAGCCGCCGCAAAGGGAGGTAAGTATATAGACTGCGAATCCGTCCTGGACCTCGAACCCCTTTTCATTGGCGAGCGCCTTGTTCTTGATAGATGAGACCTCTTTTTTAACGCGGTTTATAGCGTCGACCACCTGGGCTATGTTCCAGTAGAGCGCGAGCCGGCCGATGGCGCGGATCTGGTTGGCTCCACTGGAAATATCGCTGATCTCGAGGTTTTTTGGGAACCACGAAAATATATGCGGATGCTTGTCGGCGTTTTTAATAATGCCGGCGACGTCCTTAACGGTCAGATGATAGAATTCATTGGGGGTAAAAAGGCTTTTAACCTGATTGTGGGCAACGGCCTCGCTCTGGAGGTTAGATTTCACGTTCATGATATCGGCGACGTCGGTGTCGAAAAGAAGGAATTTCACGAGAGGAAAGTCGGAGCCGACCTTCTGGTTCACAAGGGTTTTGAGTTTGAGACAGATTTCGGTGCCGGTTCCGCCGAGCCCTATGACTATTGACGGTTTAACGCAGTAACGCTCGTTCTTTTGTTCGGATATCTGCTCGAATATGGACATAAAAAGATATCACCCTGAAAATAAAAAATAGGCACGAGCGGACTTGAACCGCTGACCCCTACCGTGTCGAGGTAGTGCTCTAGCCAACTGAGCTACGTGCCTGTGATGTTTAATATATTACTACAGTTCATTGAATTTGTCAAGATTTTTTTATTAATAATTTTAAAAAAACGGGCCGGGTTCGCTATAAAAAATAGGCACGGCCGGATTTGAACCGGCGACCCCTACCGTGTGAGGATAGTGCTCTAACCAACTGAGCTACGTGCCTTGATATTTTTTATTTTAATACTATTTCTAAAAAATGTCAAGACATTATAATCCGTTAGTGAATAAAGCATAGTGAACAGAGAATAGTTTGTGTCGCGGCCGCCGGCCGCCATTTTAAATAGTTTCGTCAGTTGTTTACGTTTTTGCTTTATTTTTCAAAACGTATTTAAATAATAAAAAGCCCGCAGAGCGCGCCGGTCGCTTCTCGCCATCCTTGGCTTCAGCGACACTTGCGCCTCAGCCGCGTCGTCCACAACTATTCTCTATCATCTCATCTCTGTTCTCTTTACGGTCGCTAAATAAAACTCAGCCCGGAGCCTCTTTTAAAAAGCCCCGGGCCGGGTTTTATAGTTAAGCGCTATTGCTTCCCTGCGTTACCTTTTCAGCGTCCCTGCCGTCTGCAGCATCTGGTCCGAAGTCTGGATCGACTTTGAGTTCATTTCATACGCGCGCTGTGCGATGATCATCTTGACAATTTCTTCGACCGCTTTAACGTTGCTGCTTTCTAAAAAGTTCGAAAGTATGGAACCCCTGTTCTCGAGGCCCGGAACGCCGGGTCCGATAGGCGGACCCGATGCCTCGGTTTCTTTATAAACGTTGCTTCCCGCTGAATACAGGCCGGGCGGATTAGAAAAACGCGCTATCAAGATCTGCTGGCCCAGAGCCTGGGATTGGCCGTTGATCGTCGCCGAAACCTGGCCGTCAGTGCCTATATTGATGGCGGTAGCCTCCGGCGGAATGGTTATTTCAGGCTGAATGCGATACCCCGCGGCCGTAACTATAACGCCGTCGCGGTCCTTCCTGAAGGAGCCGTCGCGGGTGTATCCGAATGAGCCGTCAGGCATGAGCACCTGGAAAAATCCGTCGCCCTCGATGACCATATCAAGCGGATTCTCCGTATTGGTTATGTCGCCCTGCGAGAATATCTTCTGCGTCGCGACGCTTTTAACGCCGTGGCCGAGCTCAAGGCCTATGGGATTATTGGTGCCCTGGGCCAGCGGAGCGCCGGCGGAGCGAAGGTTGGAATATACGAGATCCTCGAATTCCGCGCGCCCTTTTTTAAATCCTGTCGTATTCGTATTTGCAAGATTGTTTGAAATAACGTTTATGTTGAGTTCCTGGGCTATCATTCCCGTAGCTCCGGTCCATAAAGCGTTTATCATGATCCACCTCCGGAAATATTTTTAAAATATTATTTATTGAATTTTACAATTCGTGAATATTCGCAACCGTTAATATTTTCAGCGTTTGCGCCTTCATATAGTCATAAGTTTAAGCCGTGAGCCTTCCGACCGAGTTTATTGACTTTTGAAGCATCTCATCGTGGGTAAGTATGACCTTCTGATTCATTTCATAGCTTCTCTGAAGCTCTATCATATTTACCATCTCATAAACGGCGTTAACGTTTGACGCCTCGAGCGCGCCGCCATGGACGCGAACTTCGCCGGCTATCGTCACGGAATTTTCGCCGACCGGCCCCATTAAATTAGTGCCGCTTTTTACTATCTGATTTGAATTTTGAAACTTGCCGATCATCAATTTCGAAACGAACTGATTGGCCTGATATATCACGCCGTCTTCTCCGGCGCTCATCGGAAGCTGCGGATCTACCTTTATCCTGCCGTAACCGACGCCTTCTACGATAGCGGTCCCGGGCGTGAGTTCCTTCGCGGCAGTCTGATCGAGGCCGAGAACAAAATTCCCGTTCGCGTCCACAAGGAACCCTTCACGGTTGACGGCGAAATTTCCCGCGCGGGTAAATTTTACACCGTCAGGCGTTTCAACGGAAAATGAACCGTCGCCGGTTATGGCCATGTCGGTCGGATTGTCGGTCACCTTGAGATCTCCCTCTTTTTTAGAGACGTACATATCGGCAATAACGGAACCGGTTCCCATATCGCCTATATACCTGGATCTTTCAACGAACCGGTCTTTCCCGATGCGTTCCTTATCATTCATTCTATGTATCTGATTATTCGGTTCCATCGAAAATACGGCCACGTCTTTTTTAAAGCCGGTCGTATCGATATTAGCGAGATTGTTGGCCGTTATTCCCTGGCGCATCTCGTTTATAAGCATTCCGCAGGCGCCGGTATAGATACCTCTTATCATCTCTTTATTCCCCCGATAATATTTTCGGTTTTACGCGTCGGAGTTTTTTTACTCCGCGGGCAAAATAATACGGATGAAAAGTGGACCGGAATAAATTTTGCCGCCGCTATAAAATGTCCGCGAATTCTTCCGGAAAAGCCGAGACTGCCTCGGAATTTATCATTTCCCTGAAAAAACTTGCGGGCCCGGCGGCGTCCCCGTCATTAAAAGACAGCAGAAAAGAGTAAAGCGCGTGCAGGCATTTAACGGCGTTAATATTCCCGCTTCCCGCAAGTCCTCTTTTCAAAAGACCCGACCGCATTTCAAACGGCACTTTTTTTTCATCCTTAACTATATTATCGGCATAATTTTGCTCATCCGAAGAGGGACCGGTATCCTTTATTAAAAGAGAATAATCAGATATCAAAAAACCTTCCGGACCCGCCGAATAAAGCGAATCGATATGTTCCGCCAGGCGTTTTTGATATATTTGAATAAGTTCAAGATATTTTGAGTTCAATTCTCCCCCGGTGAATACCGCTCTTTTAAATTTTTGAAAAAATCCGGAAGACTCAAGGCGGGATATGACCTTGATGAGACGCGGGCATGTCAGATAATAAAAAGTGGGAAATATAAGGCCGCGCGTAAAAAAAGGATCCTGGGTAATGATCAGAGGATTAGCAAATCTGCATCTTCTGGCCACGCCCAGGAACCTTATTGATTGTCTTTGTAACTGATACTCGATTATGTTGAGATCAGATTTTGAGATAGTTATTAGCGTCAAAGGCCGTCTTACTTTCTTTTGCCTTTTTTCTTGCGCATTTCATTGTGTCTTTTCAGTTCTGAAGCTCTTTCGGAGCTGTCTTTCATAAAAGAACTTAACTTCTCTTCGAAAGATTTATCGCGTCCTTCGCCGTGATGTTCGCGGTCGCCTCTTCCTGATGACTCGTGATGCTTAACTACCGGTGCTGAATTGCCGTCGATCTGTTTGATCGAAAGATCGATTTTGTTGTGATCTTTCTTGGCTATTACTTTCACCTTGATTTTAGCATTTAGTTGGAGGTGATCGGCCACATTTTGAACGTAGGTATTAGCTATTTCCGAAACATGTACCAAACCTTTCTCACCACTGTCAAGTTTAATGAAAGCTCCATAAGGTTTTATCTCTTCGACTGTTCCCTCAACGATTTGTCCTACTTCAACTGCCATTGTATCTCGCCCTCCTTTCATTCTGGAATAACATAAGTATGCATCGGCATATTTATATTTTTATTTAATTAATTTCTTTCATTTTGGCCGATTTTATTATCCGGTCGGCGGTCTCATAAATATTCAATCCGTCGCACTCGATCTTTAAGCCGGCTTTTTCATAGGCCTCGCAGCGTCTCTCAAATAATTCAGCGAATTCTTCGCGGCTCACGCCCGACGCCAGGGGCCTTTTAATAACGCCGTCGCCGGCCGCTGCTTTTTTTCTTTTCAAAATTTCCCCGAAAGGGACCTTCAAATATATCAATAGAGATCTTTCACTTATAATTTCAAGATTTACCATGTCGCATATCGTTCCGCCGCCGAGCGCGACCACCGTATTTTTCAAACCGCTTCCAAAGATATCTTTAACGGCCCTGCGTTCCGCTTCGCGAAAATAAGCTTCCCCGCGTTTTTCAAAGATATCTGAAACGCTCATCGAGCATTTTTCTTCTATCAGATCGTCAATGTCATAAAACTCGAACCCGGTTTTTTTCGCCAGTACGCGGCCGGTGGAAGTTTTTCCGGAAAACATGAACCCGGTTAGCGATATTATCGAGACGACACCTTTAATAAAAACCACCCGCGTAGCCAATCCTGAAAAACAGTGGGTTAATTATATAACATATGACCCGAAAAAGCAAGTTATTTTTTACTCATATTATAAACTGTCTAAAAACGACGGTTTTGGAACGAAAAAGGTCAGACGCCCTGCCGGTATAGCATCCATAACGCAACCTCCGGCCGGTCATTAAGAGCGTTAAAGCCTGACGCGGCTTAAGAACAAAAGGTCGTCGCATGTGTTCTCGTATCCTTCGCGTTCTATTATGTAGGCGGGCGAAGACCCGATCTTTTCAACCATCTTTCCGATCGCTTCCCGGCCGATGAGGCCGTCGGCGTAGCCGGCATGTCTGTCCTTTTTTGAGCCGAAAGGCATTTTAGAATCGTTGAGATGGACCAGTTTTATGTGTTTTATTATCCCGCCCGGAAGCGACGCGGTATCCACTCCGGCGCCGAACGCGTGCGCCGTATCCCAGCAAATCCCGATGCCGCCGTCATATTTTCCGATGAAACCGGCTATCTCGCAAGCCGCGGCGAAAAGTTTATTCCCGGATCCCTCGGTGTTTTCTATCAGCAGTTTCGAATATACCCCTTTCGTGTTTTTAACGATCTCATCGACCGAGGCTTCTAGCCGCTCATAGGTTCCGGAGCCAGGATGCACCACGTAATTTTTTATTTTGAGTTCCGAACACTCGTTAAGTGCCGCGATAACGTGTTCGACGCTTTTTTCGCGGAGGCTTTCGTCAGTTGAGGCGAGATTTACCACGTAAGGCATATGCGCTGATATTTCAAGCTCGTAAGCGGACCTCAGTTTTTCAAGATTCGCCCTGGAGCTTTCGGAGAACACGGGATGGAACGACCGCGGGTTGGATATAAATATCTGCAGCGCGCGGCAGCCGCATTTTTCGATCACGCCCTCCGTGTATTTGATATCCGCAAGGGATAAATGAGCGCCATATCTTAAGGCGGTTCTCTTTTTTTCAGCCATGTTTTTCACCTTTATCCGTTTAGATAAAATATTATTTCAGTTTTTCGAGCAGCTGCCCGAGATCGCATTTAACTATGGTAACGCGATGTATTGAACCGCTGTGTATGCCAAGTTTTTCAAGCATATTCATCCCGCCGTTAGATGTAGCTATTATATAAAAACGGTTGCCGCCCGAAAAATATTCTATGACGGCCGTCCGGAATTTTTTATAACACTCCGAGATTATGACCGTAATATCACAGTGGGCGTCGTCAACGTTTATATAACATATTCCCGGGGCGACCTCGCGGCATTCAGCCAGCAGCGCCATGGAATTGGAAAGCACCGCGTCGTATCCCGATGCCATTTCGCATAACGCCCGTCGGGACGGCTCGTCGCGCAGCCCCGACAGTATATATTCGAGAGCCGCGGCCTTCGGGCCCGAAGCCTTCATGTCGGATTTCAAGGCTCTGTATATAAGCGTCCCGGCGGGCGACACTCCCTCATATCCGCCGGTATCTATTATGTCAGCGTCAGACGCCAGAGCTTCAAGAAAGGAAGATGGCATTTTAGAATATTCGAATATATCGTAGAGATGCCTCGCGCAGGACGGCGCGCCCGCGTCCAGGATAAGTTCCACCCGGCCGCCGAATGAAAAATTCTCCCACCCGCTGTGATGATCGTATATTTTAACGCTTCCGGAAAATTGAGAACAGTCTTCCACGAACTTTTTCGTCATCTTAAAACTCTTATTGTTCGGAGCCAGATCGACCATATAAATGGTCCCGGCGGCGGCCCCCTCCATGCGCATGCGTTTCATAACGCGGTCGACCGTGAAGGGCTCCGCCGAAGATATGAAGTAATTTGAAAGAGAGAATTTCTCAATGAGAAGAGCCGCTGAAACTATTCCGTCGAAATCTCCGTGATAGAGCACGAAATCTTTTTTATCCATTTAATGTGCCACCGGATCTACCTTTCTACTACGATATTTTTGTAATATTCATAAGTGACTGGCGAAAGCTTCAAATTTTTCACGTAGCTTCTGTAAGCCACGATAAGGTTGCCGTGAACCATCGGCACCCACGGCGCGTCCGCGTGGATCATCTCCTGGGCTTTTTTATAAAGTTTTTCGCGTTCCGTAACGTCGATCGCGCTCTGGGCGTTCATAAGCGTATAATGCAGGATGTCGTTCTTATAAAACGCTATATTCTGGGCCTGGCCGGAAACCGCGTTGTCTTTGTCGAGAAGCACGTATAAAAAATTATCCGGGTCTGGAATATCGGCGCTCCAGATGAACATCGCCATATCGTGTTCGCCCCTCTGTACGCGTTCCTGATAATCCACCCAGGAATAATCGTTGAGTTTTTCAACCTTTATTCCGACCTCGTATAGATTCGCTATGACCGCGTTCGCGACCTTTTCAGGCTCCGGAAAGGCGTTCATGGGCCTGGGCAGCACGAAAAAAGTCGCCGTAAAGCCTTTCTCCAGCCCGGCCAGTTTCAAATACTCCCGGGCTTTGGCCGTATCGTAGGAATAGTCCTCGATATCGTCATTATAACCCATCATGGTCGGCGGCATGGGGTTTTTAGCGAGCGTCGCGGTCTGCTGGTAAAAAAGGTTGATTATCGATTTCTTGTTTATCGCGTGATTCACGGCGCGCCTGACCTCTACTTTGTCGAAGGGAGGCTTCTCCGTGTTCATGGCTATATAGCCTATATTCATGCCTGGTTTTGAAAGAAGGGTTATATCGGGATTTCTTTTGATGGTGTCCAGATCGTCGGGATTTATATCGTCCATCATGTCTATGAGGCCCGAATAAAGCTGCATAAGCCTGAGTTTATTATCCGGTATGGTTTTAAATATGACCTTTTTAAGCCTGGCCGGGCCGTTCCAGTATTCATCGTTGCGCTCTATTATGACGCTGTCGTTAAGCGCCCACGCGACGAATTTGAACGGGCCGGTCCCGCACGGATTCTTATAAAATTCGTGTCCGTATTTTTTTACGGCGGCGGGCGATACTATCGCCATCGGGGACATCGCCAGCATTTCCATGAAAGGCGAGAACGGTTTTTTAAGCTTGAAAACAACCGTATTTTCATCTTTTTTGCGTATTGAATCCAGGAGTATCTCGAAATTACTTTCGAAACATTCACATTTTTCCGGACGATACTGATGATTCTTTTTCATCTGTCTTTCAAACGAGAAAAGGACCGCGTCCGCGTTGAAAGGGGTTTTATCATGAAAGAAAATGTTTTTTCTGAGCGTGAACGAGTATTCAAGCCTGTCGGCCGATATTTCGCATGTTTCAGCGAGAACGAATTCTAATTTTGACGATCCTTCGGCGAACTGCACTATATTTTCATAAAGGTTATTTATGACGGAAGATGAAGTGCCGTCCCACTGCGCGGGCGGGTCGAGCGACATTACGTCGCCGGAGCGGCCGTATATAAGCACCGAATTTTCATCATCCGGGGCCGCGGTTTCATAACCTTTTTTCAGGTCATAGACCGGAACGATGATCAAAACGGAGAGCAGGACCGCTAATAATATGTGAATTCTTGAGATCTGCATAGCTTTTAAAAACGCGGCGGGCATGAATATCATAACTCATGCCCGCGTTTGTATGATCTTAATTTAAGTTAATCGCTGATCTTTTTCGCCATCCGGTAAACGAAATTAACTATGGAGCCCATTACGCCGCCGGAGGATATAGACCGGAAATCCTTTTCCTGCTGCGCGAGCGAACCCGCTTTAACGCTTTTAAGGGCTTCGCCGTACTTTTTCGAGTCCTCATCCGATATTACCTCGTTCGCTCTGAGAAAAGAGACCGTTTTTTCAAGCTCGCTGTCGTCTAACCATATAGAGCGGCAGAGCGGGCAGTAATCGATAAAAATACCGGAAGTATAAGAGAAGTTCACCTTTTCCATTTCAGCCCTGCACCTTATGCACGCGATCGGCTTATCCGCGCCGGCAGCCGCATGGGAACTGCTCGAGCCCGACACGGCGGTGTCTATTTTTTTCAATGAATCCGGATTTCCCTTGATCTTAGACAGCTCGTTCTCATCTAAAAATATTCCGAAACACGATGAACACTGATCTAATTTTACGCCGTCCACTTCTTTTTCGACAAGAAGCGCCAGACAGCGCGGACATTTTTCAGCCATTCTAAAATCACTCTCCAGAATTTTATTTAATTAAGATCCGTTATTTCTTTCCGCCGAATTTCCCCTTGAGCTTGCTGAAAGGATTTTCGTCCTCGTCAACCGACGCGTCGCCGACGACGGAAAAATTTCTCCAGTCGTTCTCGTCTTTTACTACGGCCTTTTTCTGTTCTGCCCTTTCCGTGTTCTTCTGTTCGCGTTCGGCGTTTCTCTGATCGCGTTCAGCGCTTCTGGCCGCTTCTACCGCTTCACGGTTTATCTCTTTTATGCTAAGCGACATCTTCTTTTTCTCGAGGTCTATGCCCATTACGACGACCTCAACGATATCGCCGGGAGCCAGTATCTCGGATGTCTTGTTGACGCGTTTTTCCGCAGAAAGTTCGGATATGTGCGCGAGGCCTTCGATCCCCGGAAAAACTTCTATGAACGCGCCGAAATCGACGCATCTTGTGACTTTACCTTTTATCCTGTCGCCGACCTTGACCAGTTTTTCAACCGAAAGCCACGGATGAGCAAGGAGCTGTTTTATGCTCATGGATATTCTTGGCGGCTTTCTGTTTTCGCCCGGCTCTATTTTCAATATTTTCGCCGTGACTATATCTCCCGGGGCCAATATCTCCGAAGCGTGGCTTACGTGGGTCCATGCGATCTCGGATATGTGAACGAGGCCTTCGAGCCCGCCCTTTATCTCTACAAAAGCGCCAAAATTGGTCACTTTCGTAACTTTGCCGGTTATCACGTCGACTTTTTCGAGTTCGGCCATAAGTTTTTCAACGACGGCCTTTTGTTCTTCCTGAAGGATGGCCTGCCTTGAAACGACAACGTTTTTGCCTTTTTCTTCAAAGGTCGTCACTTTGAAATTGTATACGCATCCGATATGATCCTCGGGCCTTTCGACCTTTTTAATATCGATCTGGCTGAAAGGGCAGAAAGACCTTTTACCCATTACCGATACTTCGAAACCGCCCTTTATAACTCCTTTTACTTTTCCCGAAACAGGTATATTTCTTTCAAAAGCATCCTTTATAAGGTTGAATCCGCCGTCGCCGCCCAGAGCCTTGCTGAGCCTTATCTCGCTCTCTTTGTTCGAAACGACGTAGAGCTCCATTTCTTCGCCTATCTTATGGTTGAACTTTCCATTCTCATCTGAAAGTTCCATTTTTTCAACGTAAGCGTCGATCTTCGCGCCTATGTCAAAAAATACTGAACTATCGTCAAAACCGACTATTTTGCCCTGGACCTTCGTCCCGAAACGGACCTTTTTTTCAGTTATCTTTGAATTTTCAAGTAATTCGGAAAAATTTTCAGTCATATTAATACTCCTACTGTTTTTTGGTTTTTTATAGTTTATTTAAAAATTCTCTGGAATTCGAAAAATCGTCACAAAATTATATCATAAAAGCTGAAAATAATGCAAGAACTAATATAAATTCATGTCTAATCGCCGTTCATGCCGGAAGAATTAAGCTTTTTAAGCGCGGCGCGGGCCTCCTCGTATTCGGAATCTATCTTAAGGGCTTTTTCATACATCGAAGCCGCGAGCGCGTTTTTTTTCATGAGTTCGTATGCTTTGCCGAGACTGATATATCCTTCAGCGAAATCCGGATTCAATGATATGGATTTCCTGAAATTTTTGACCGCTTCTTCATTTTTCCGCAAGCCCAGGCAGGTTATTCCAAGCATGTTATATAACTCGGGAGATCTCGGAGCTGCGCCGATGAGCGCTTTAAAACTTTCTTCGGCCTTTTCGTAGTCCTTATTTTCAAGAAAGGCTATTCCCTTCTCGAAGCCCTCGTCATATTCGCCTGGTTCGTCTCCGGGCGGCAGAGCGTCGACGGATGCGCTTTCTTTAAGCGGCGGGGCCGGCGTTTCAGCAGCGGTTTTTTCCGATCTTTTACGCAGCAGCGAACTGGAACAGCCGGCGCAATATCTGTGGCTGAGTTTGTTCCTCTTTCCGCATTTGGAGCAATACCTGTAAAGTCCGAGCATATTGGTCGGAGCGAGAGTATCGATATTAACATTGATCAGGCCGTCAGTAGATCCGCCTTCCGTGAGCTTCATCTTGAAATCGTGCCCCATTTTATAGGCGGGTTCGATCGCGAGCGCTTCTTCCACAAGTTCCAGCGCTTTTTGATTTTTGCCGAAAAGTATCAGGCACTGGGCCAGGGCGATCCGCGCCCTTACCATCCGCGGAGCCAGTTTTATAGACTCTTCGTAATATTTCATAGCCGTTTTGGGATTTTTAAAGTTGTTATATGTAATAAGACCGTATTCGCAAAGGATTTGAGCTTTCACCGATTCTTCGGCCTTTCTGCGCGACCCGAAAGCGCCGGCGGAAAGAAAGACCGATCTTTCAAAGTCAGGGGTAAGCTTCATTAAATTGATCAGTTCGTCGCGGGCCTGGTCATATTTACGGTTTTTTTTGTAATAGTTGAAAAGAAATACCCGGCTCTCAAAAATTTCAGGATTTATCTTCACGGACCTTTTTATTTCCGAATAAGCCGCCTCACTCTGTCCCTCGAACGAATAAGCGGTGCCCGAGATCAAATAGTACCATGCGCTTTCGCGGGACGCGGCTTTAAGTTTATCACAGAAGGATCTGGCCGCGGAATTATTTCCCGTTATAAGGTTGAGCATGGCGAGAAAATAAAGAGAGTCTTCGGAAGACGGATCGATCTTGAGAGCTTCGTTGAACCCGGCCATGGAATCATATGTTTTTCCGAGCATTTTAAGTATTATGCCGAGCCTTTCCAGAAGATCTTTTTTGTGTTTTTTTTCAATTTTTTCCGGTGAATTAAGCTTTTCTGTCACTATGGCGAAAGCGTCGGAAAATTTCCAGCCGCGGATAAGACGGTCGATCCCGGAAATTTCCTGTTCCTGAAGGCTGCTTTGGACTGGCGTCTTAGCCGCCGCGCAAGGCGCGCCGAAACTTTGAAAAACCTGTAATATTAATGAAAGCGCTGTAAAAAACAAAACCTTTTTGAAAAATGTGCTCATGTTCATAACATCCTGTCTATAATTTTATTTTGAAATGTTCTGCAGCGTTTCATACATAAGCTGCGCGTTACGGTTATCGGTATTGGGGCTGACCTTTGAAAGGTTATCCGAAAACTCCTTCATATCATTATCGCCGTTTCTCATATAATGAAGAAAAGCTTTGTAACCGCGCGCTTCTTCATTTGTTATATTGGTTTTGATCCGATCGTCGGCGTACACGCTTGAAACGTTCGAAAGGCCCGCGCTGTTCAGATCGGTTATCGCCTCTGATATCTGCGCGGAATCCTGGCTGTCGGAACTTTTAACTATCCTGGCCGCGGCCATTCCGAAGTAAGCCTGACTCAAAGATGACGCCGGAACTCCTCCGTTCTGCGATGCCGTTACCGCGCCCGAAAAACTTTCGATAGCCGCGTCGATATCGGACGAGCCGGAGGAGCTTTTAAAATTGGCCCAGCCAAGCGCCGAATACGCGGTCGTTTTATCCCCGGCGGAAGCCGTCGGATTTGAAAGCACCTGGTTAAGTTGGACCTTGGCGCTGTCGTAATTCGGGGTCGAACCGTTCAGCGCGCCGAGGCCGAGGTCAAGATTCGTGTTTCCAGTATTGGAAGTGGAACCGCCGGGCGTGACCGTCGCGGTCGAATCGCCTCCGCCTCCTCCGCCGCAGCCGCCGGATAACATGACAAGCATGAAAAATATCAGCGAAAAAACAAGTTTTTTATTCATTTTATAAGCACCTCTCTTTTCTAATATTCGATGTTCGATTCGCCATAAACGTTATTGCCATAAACTTTAAGCAGGCACCTGAATGGAATGGACGCGACCCTGACGACCTTATAATAAACGCGCGGCTGTGAAGACGCCACGCAATCATATCTTTCAGGGAATCCGCCGTCGAAGGACGCCGATATGGAAGGAGCCGAGGCGAGATCGGTTTTGGATCTGACCGCGAAGACTATATAATTGGAAGACCCCGGAACGACGAAAGAACCCGTCTTGAAATTTGACGCTGCTTCTCCCGCGAGTTTTAAAACCTTGACGGGCGGCGAAACGGTCTTAACGTTAGACGCCGTAGAACTCGAAACCGTCAGCGTGCTGTTCTGGCTTTCGGTCGCGAAAATAACAGCGTCGCCTGAAAACGTCTTGCGTCCCTGATCGGCCGGCGAGAAGGAATAAGGTTTCTGGATCGTGTACGGAAGCTCGGCGGCCGCGTCGCTTGAAGTAAAATATATTTTGTCGGCGGAATCGGTTTTTATATTGTCGTACGCGTCGTACAATACCGCTTCGATCTGGCGTATCGGCTGATACTGATTGACGCTCGCCGGAACGTTGTTCAAAAGGATCTTCGCCAAAGAGGCGGGCGTCCCGTAAGCGTTGAAATTGACCGGAGAACCCGGAAGCTGAACGGAATTAAGATCGTACGCCTGTGCCCTGAACACGTACATGCCTGATCTGGTGCCAAGTTTCACGCTCGTAGTGGCGACGCCGTCGGCGTCGGTGAACCTGGAATTATTTCCTATCCCCGTATTCTGCGAACCGGCCGGAAAACTGACAGCCTGGAAAAGCACCTGCGCGTTTACAACGGGATTATTGAATTCATCGGTGATCTTGACGCCTATCAGCGTGGCTGATGTTTTTGCGACCTCGGAATAGATATCGCCTGAATTCATCGTTATTATCTTTTTGGGGCCGGACGCGTTGTAAGTGATCGCGGGCCGTTGAATGAATGTTGTTTTCGATTGTCCCTGGATAAGTTCGGCCGTGATCTCATAGACTCCCGCCCGCGTGTTTAAAAGAGTGAAATTATAAGACTTATCGGCGCCGATAAAAGTGGAGCTGGGCGTTATATCCGATAGTTCATAAGAGTTTTGAAGGACATTCCATAATTTAATGGAGAACGCGTCGCGGTCAAGATCTTCTATCATGGTCCCGTTCGAACCTTTCGGAGAAAGCTTTATGCTCACTGCCGTTCCTGCAGCTATGCTAAGGGCGCCCGCCTCCAGGTTGGATCTTTGCGCATCCATTGAATTAACGGAAAAAGGAAGTTCGAGAGTGTCTTTTTTATCGTTGGTCTGCACCTTCTGCCCGTTTATGAAGACGCTGACCTGTTTCGCGCCCGCCCTCTTCGACTTAACCGAGAAGGAAGTTATGCCGAGCGCGTCGGAATTAGCCGCCGGCGGTGTCACGAATGTGTAAAGCGGGTCGTCGTCGATGCTTATCGAAACGCTCGCCGGCGTTATACCGGCGACGGGATTTAAATTGGTGTCGCGGACCTGTATGTCGACGGTAAATTTATCTGAATTATTAGCCAGCACGCTGGACGGGGGATTTAGAACGTAGAACATGGATTTTGACGCGTTGAAAGGCCCGCTCACGAACGTGGCGTCGGGAACGTTTTTCAGCTCGACGCCGCGGGCGTTTACGGCCAATTTATAAACTCCGCTTTTGGTGGCTTTTAGCGATGCCCTGAAATAACCGTCATTATCGGTATAAGGTGAAAGCGCGGTTATGCTCTGCATGGCCGGCGTAGAAGACACTATCACCCTGGAATTATTCACGGCGTTGCCGTAAGAATCGAGACATCTCACGACGAGTTCGGCCTGCTGATTGCCGTCGGCAAGGCTGTTATTGCCCGAAAGCGAAGAAGTGCTGGTGTCTGGGCTTACGACGCCGGTGGACGCCACGGCGTAAAATTTCAGAGGGCTTCCGATCAGGCCGGCCGATGCGGCTTCGATCTCATAAGTGCCGACCTTGGAGCCGAGTTTGAAGTAGCATCTGACCTGCCCGCCGCCGTCGCTTTTTGAATTCGTCGGATCGGTGCGCGATATCGCGTGGCCCGCGGACCCGGCCGGCGTTGTTTTTATAGTGTAGGTAACGGCGATATTATTCACGGCGTTTCCATACGAATCGGTTATCTGAGCTGAAAAAGGCGAAGACAACTCGGTACCGGCGTCCCCGTTCAACACGGTGGAATAACTTCCGTTGACTATTTTCGCCGCGGGAGCCGGCCCTACGCTCACCGTGAAACGGGCGGGGCTGCCTGAAACGCTGTAATTCCCGGCAACGGCGGCCCATACTTCCTCTTCTCCGGCCGTTTTTCCGGCGAGATATCCAACGGCCGCTTCGCCGTCGCTGTTGGTATATACCGATTCGGTATCCAGCGTTCCGTTGCCATGGTAAACATAAAACGACACGATGCAATTTTCCACGCGGTTGCCTGAAGCGTCCTGGACCCTCACTTTAAAATTCGAGGCCAGACGAAGGCCGGCCGTAGCGCTCTGCGCGTCGCCTGAAACCTTGCTCAATATTCCGGGCGTTCCGGCGATCGCGTTAAGAACGAATTCAGCCGGGGCCACGGGCGGATCCGCGGCTACGGAAGCCGTGACCTTGTATGCCCCTACTTTGTCGCCTAACTTTAAAACGGATGTTCTGGCGTATCCGGTCTGATCGGTTATAGTATCCGTCTGGCTCAGAATAACGTCTGATGCGCCTTCAGGTTTTCCATCCGCGCCCTGTTTCTGGGCAAAATGAACGATAACGTTCTCGAGAGTGTTGTTCGCGGCGTCGTAAACGTTAACCGCGATAGGATTGTTAAGCGGCATGTTTATGGAGCCGTTCTGCGCATCCCCGCCGGCGATGCGTATGACCGAAGGCGGCCCGCCCTTCGCCTCGAGATTGAAGAGCACGGGCGAACCGTTGGCGCCGGCGAGCTCCGCCGAGACCTTATAGTAACCTATCTTATTTCCGAAAAACACCTTCGTGCCGGCGTAACCGTTGGCGTCGGTCAGAGGGTTCGGGTCGGTCAGAGAATAACCGACAGAACCGGAAGGCCAGAAAGAAAAATTAAAAGTTACCCTCTGGCCGGGAACGCCGTTGTCGAACGCGTCCCTGAGCTGTACCCTGATACTCTGCGGAAGCTGCTGGCCTACTATGCCGATCTGGTTGTTGCCGGAAACGTAGACCATTTTATCGTATGGGCCGGGAACGAACTGAAGGAGCGGCTGCTGAACCAGAGTTAATCCGTTCACGGTGACCGTGACCTTCTTTTGTTCCGCGAGGGTCGAAGTTATAAGAATGCTTGTTTTTCCATCAACATCAGTAGGATTCGGGGCTGCCGGCGGAATAGTTTGTCCCGCGGCGTTTTTAACCGTATTACTCATACCGGATACGCCAACCGTTGGAACGGCGCCGGATATCGGCTGGCCCGAAAGGTTTTTTATCGTTATAAGTATTATGGCGGTAACCTGGCCGTTGGCTATAAAAACGGCGTCAGATCCTACGACCTCTACCTTCGAAAGCGTCGGGCTTATAACCGGCGTGGTGAAAGAGAAATTTATCGCCTGGTTCAAAGTGATGTTGCCTTCGGTAACGGCCGAAACGGAAACGTTATTAGCCGGCTGCGTCGATTTAATTATAAATCTTGCATTTCCACCAGCGTCCGTAAGAATGCTGGCCGGATTAATTATTACGCCGGCGGCCGGTTCCGGTTTAAGCGAAACGGTTTTCTGCGAAACGGGATTTTGATTGGCGTCGCGAAGATTGACGAGTACTTCAGCGCTGTCGTTTCCATCGGCGATAAGCTGCGTTCTGGTCGCCGTCATAACTGAAAGCGAAGGCGAAGCCGTTCCGGACTTGAATTCTATCGGAAGCGGATTCCCGAGCGTTTTTTTAGCAAAGCCCGTTTTCTGGGCTTCGACGGTTATGTTCCTGATGCCCGACTGCGAGGTCTTTATTATGAAAAGGACCTTTCCCGAGGAATTCGTCTTCGAAGGAGAAACCGGCGAAAAAATATCTATGCCGGCGTACTGGTTTTTGTCGGATTTTATATAAACGTCGCAATTGGCGATGGCGTTAAACGAAGCGTCGAAGATGGTTATCTCGACCCCGGCGGTGTCGTTCCCATCAGCTATGAACGGCTGTTCGTTAGAATTTTTAAGCACGACGGTCGAATTAACTTCCGAAATATCACCGATATTGACGGCGGAGCCTATATCGACGGCCGAGGCAGATGAACGGGCGTTATTTGCGGAGGCGTCAGTTATATGGTTGTTTGCGATCGTCGCCGAAATATTTATGCCTGAAGGCGACCCCGAAACAAGAGTTGAAGAATTAAATACGCCGGCCGGCGTTATTCTGGAACCCGAGCCTAAATTGATCCATAATTCGGCGGCCTGCGTCCCCGCGGAAAAAGAAGCGGCGGTCCCGAGCGTATCGCCGGCGACCGGAAGCGTGAAATCTGACGCGGCGGGTCCCGGAACGAGTATGGGTTTATCGAAAACAACTGAAAGGCGGTCGCCGGTGTCGGTGACGCCGTTGGAATTCATATCCTGCCATGCGACCGTCACTATCTGAGGGCCCGTGCCGGGCGTAACGCCTCCGCCTCCGGCGATATCGATCGGCGACCCTGCGGCGACGGCATTATTCGAACTTGCGTCCATTATATGCCCCGCGGTTATCGAACCGGAAATGTTAATGCCTGAAGGCGAACCGGATGTAAGTGACGCCGCGCTGAAAGTCCCGGCGGGAGTTATTTTAGTTCCTGCGCCAAGCGTTATGGCGAGCTGGACGGCGTTCGTTCCCATCGCGAATGACGCGCCGCTTCCGAAAGAATCGCCGGTGACCGCAAGCGTGAAATCTGACGCGGCGACCGACGAAATAATTATGGATTTCTCGAAAGTCACGGCGACCCTGTCGCCGGAATCAGCTATGCCGTTTGAGTTTACGTCCTGCCACTCGGCCGAGACCGGCACCGGCCCGCTGGCCGGACCGCCTGAAACGGTGGCATTAAAGGTCACGGTAACCGCCGCGAGCCCTGAACCCGCAACCGTGGCCGTGGCGGTCACGGTAACCGCTCCGGCTGTGGCGCCGGCCCTGAGAGTTATCTGCGCGTTGCCGGCCGCGTCGGTCTGGACCGGCTGCGCCTCGATTATCGTAGCGCTTCCAGACGCGACCGTAAAGGTTACGGGACCGTTCGTCACGCCGCCTGATGATTCCGCGAGATTTATTTTAAGGGGCAGGGCGAACATCGTATTAACCGCGGCCGCCTGGCCGTCGCCTGAAACTTTGGTCATTTTAGGTTTGACCACGACGTCGGCGGTTATGCCGATCGATGCTCCCGTTCCGGTTTTAACTATATTGTTGATGCCGATATAAGAATTGGCAGAACCCGGCGGCCATGTTTTCGAAGAAGGGCTGGAGGTGTTGTGAAATTTATTATTGACCCCCGCCGGAAACGGATCGTTCGACAAGCCGCGAATATTCGAGGAAGGCTTCACGATAAGATGATTTCCGCCGTTGGCGACCATAAGCTCGATAAGCCTGGCCATTTTAACGTCTCCGTCCGGAGTTCCGGCCGGAGCGTCGTTGGGCGTGGTAGATGCGCTTTTTGAATTGTCGACATGAAAGATGAGAAGGCCTTCGCCCGGAAGGCCGGAGTCCCATAATCCGGTCAGCCCTCTTTTTTCGGCCAGAAAATAATCGTTTCCGGAAGCCGCGCCGCCCTTTTCAAAGCGGTAAACTTTTCCGGATTCGAAACTCAGCGAATCCTGGTTGTCCGTGATATTAGTAACGGTAGCCCATTGCAGGCTCACACGACACCACGGATCGACAAAAGCGGGTTTAGTGCCCGCGGGCGAACCGTTATAGCCGCCGGCTGCCATGATCGACCAGTATCCCATGCCGCCCTCGGTGGCGTCGGTAGTGTCGTACAGGTCCGGAAGCCCTAACTGATGGCCGAACTCGTGGCATATTATGCCCAGAGAACTGGTGGTGCCGTGTTCCATTTCGGGAACTATCGTGGCGCCATTGACGCTGACTCCGTCATTAGTAGACGCGAGCGTCGGAGTCCTCCAGTAGTACATGCTCCATATTTCGCTGCCGCCGCCTGCGATACCGCTTGTTTCATCTCCGTATCCGGCGTGAATGACCATTACGCACTGATAATTCGCGAAATTAACGTTCGCATCGGCGGCCGCGACCGCGTCAATGATAAGATTGGCCGCGTCATCAGGAGTTCCGTAATAAGACTCCGTGTGATTGAGCGTATAAGGCGTAGGTATCGGGTTCATCGTCTGAAAGGTGAATTCCGGAGTAATATTCAATTTGCCGCCGGACTGATCGGCGAAATATTGTTTCAGATTATTGGCGAGGGTCTGAAGGGCGGCCTGATTTGCCGGGTTGAACTGTTTATCGGTGAACTGGACCGGAATAAGAAGCAGTTTGACCGCGGTGTTGGTCTTTAAATAGTCCTGAAGTTTTGTCGGCCCCACCGCTTCACCCGGAGCGAAAAAACCTTTTCTCGCCGGTGAAAGCATGCTTCCCAAACCTGACGGATCCGGCTTTTTAATGTGAGCCGGAAGTTTCTGGCCCGCGAAAAATGGCGGGGCCACGGCAAAAACAGGGCCGGCCGCAATGGATGTAAAAAATGATAAAAGAGTGAGAAAAAAGATTAAAAAACGCATTGTTCTCAACATAAGCAAACCTCACTTGTAAGCATTTATTTTAATAATATATTAACGCAGTAAATGTCGTTATATTATATCAGAAATAAGGTTTTATGTCAAAAACAAAAGTGAGGCCGTATGTTATATTTTAATGAGAACGCGGTGCTCGATAAGAAATGCGGCAAGCATGACAATAAAAGCTATAAAAAGAGGAAAGTGGGCCTTTTCAGAATAAAGAGTGAGTTTCGAGGTTATTATCTCGCTTTTTTCAAGCTTGTTGATGACCTCGTATATCTCCTTGAGTTTTTTCTCGTCGGTCGCGCGGAAATATCGGCCTTCAGTGAGTTCGGCTATCTCCTGCAGAAGTTTTTCATCGATCTTGGGTATCGCCAGCGTTCCGTCGGGGTTTCTAACGTAAAGTTTTCTGCCGCCCTGCATCACGGGTATCGGCGCGCCGTCCTTTGAACCTATGCCTATCGTGTATATTTTAATGCCTCGTTCACGGGCGATCTTCGCGGCCAGCATCGGTTCGACGTTGCCGGTGTTATTCTCGCCGTCCGTTAAAAGTATTATGACCCTGGATTTCGATTTTTCATCCTTGAACTTATAAACGCAATTGGATATCGCGTCGCCGATAGCGGTTCCGTCAATAGGCATCTCTCCGACCTTGACCTTTGAAAGATAGTCGATTATTATGCCGATGTCGATCGTAAGCGGCGAAAGCGTCATGGATCTTCCTGCGAAAATAACCATGCCAAGGCGGTGATCGGTCATTTTTTTTATGAATTCAGAAGTAAGTTCCCGGGCAGCGGTTATCCTGTCGGGTTTGAGGTCCTCGGCCGACATGGACCCTGAAACGTCGAGGGCGATAAATATATCAATGCCCTGCCGCTTAACGTCCTCTTTTTCCTCGCCGAACTGCGGCCTGGCGAGCGCGGTCACCAGAAGGCACAGAGCGAAAGTCTTTAATATCACCGGTAAAGCGCTCAGCCAGTTCTTATAAGTGCGGGCGTGCACCGATCTCAATATTGAAAAATTCGCGTACCCGATACCGGTCCTGCGGCTCGAATCGGTCAGCATCCTGTAGACGATCATGACGAATGGAACGATGAGCAGTATGAACATTTCTGGATAACGGAAAGTCATCATCTGAAATTCACATCCCGGCTCTTTTTAACCGCTTCCACGCACTTTTCAAGGATCGCGAGCGCGTCGGTTTCGGAAGGCGCGGCTTTCGCGAATTTTACCAGATCGCATTCGGAAAGTATATCGTCAAAACGGTTAATGAACTGTTCCGATACTTTTTTCAGCCTGAGTTTAGACATTATTTCGCAGGCGTCCGAATCCACGCAGTTGAAATCAAGCGAAGCCCCTATATAAACGCGGCATATCCAGGACAAGCGCATATACCATGGCTTGAATTCGCGCCGGGAAAGCAGGCCTGATCCTGAAAGCGCCGCAAGCTCCGCGAGCGCGGTTATATGCGGCGGAATTTTGGGTTCCGGCGGGGCCGCGGCCTCTTTTTCTTCAGCAACCTTTTTTGAAAGTCTCAGATAAAGAGCCCATAATAAGATCAAAGCGGCGAATGCAAGCAGCGCCTGCGGCGCATGAGATCTTTTTTCAATATTTTGCGTCATGGGGTCGGCGATATCGCGGATATCCGCCTCTACCGTCCGGACGGACGAAACTTCCGCCGCCGCAGTCGCGAAAGCAGGATGAGGCAGGCAGGCAAAAAACGCGCAGGCCGATATCAGAAGCGCCGCCGAAAGAATATTCAATTTAAATGACATTTTACGCATCTTTTTATTCAAAATTCCAGAAAGTTCATCTATCAGAGCTATTTTACCGATACTTCGCCGGTCGCCGCGGCCGCCTCTTTGAAGGCTTCCTCATAGAGCACGACGCTCATTCCGCCGAAATTCTTCAGTATGTAATTCTGGATCTCTTCCTCTCTTTTTTTCGCCAGAAGATTCCGGCTTATGGCGTCCTTTACGGCCTCGAAAGGATATGATTCGCCTTTTATATAATGTTCGCGGCGGAATACGAGAAAAGAATCACTGCCGGGCTTTCTGACGTATTTTTTCAATATGTCGCCGTTATTGGCAAGCGCTATCTCCGAAGTAACGGCCGTCAGATCGGCGCCGACCTCGGCCGAGATCTCCATGATACCGCCCGCTGCGGTCTGTTTCGGCGAACGCGATGAAAAAGCTTGAGCCCCCGCTGCTCCGGAAGTTATGGCCACGGCTTCCGTCTCGCCGGGCACTTCTATATATGAAAGCTTTATGCTGTCCGGTTTTCTCATTTCCTCACGGTGAGCGTCGTAATATAGCCGCGTAGACATTTCATCGACTGCGACCTTCGAGATGACCTCGGTTTCAAGAAGTTTCTGTATCATCAGCTGCGTCCTTGCCGCGTCGATCTTTTTCAGGACCTCCGCGTCGATGTCTATCCGCTTCATCGCGGCGATCCTTTTCAAAACTTCCTGCGCCACGACCTCCTTGAGTACCCTTATCTTATCGTCCTTTTTTTCGAAATTGAACGAAACGCCGCGCGCGCTCAATTCATCCGCGTATCTTGCGAAATCGGACATGGTCATTTTTTCGTCCCCGATCTTAGCCACCACGACGCTGTTTTCAGCGGTAGACGGGGCCGGTCTGGCGGGGACCGAATTCTTTTCCCGGCCGTCGAGGCCCGCCATGTCCGTCATAGCCTCCAGGCGGCGGCCCAGGCGTTCCTTGCATTCGATTATCCTGCGCCCGGCGTCGCCGGCGAATTTAGTCGCCGGGTATTCATGCAGAAGCCTCATATATGCGGCCATCGCTTTTTCGATATCGCCAACGCCGTCAAGATACATATTGGCAAGATAAAGCAATGTCGCCTCACGCTCTTCCGGCCTGACCAGGTTCTCGGAAAGATGCCTCTCTAAAAAAGACGCGGCCTCCCTGTGCAGCTTCTGGGCGGCGAGGGTTCCGGCGAATTTTCTGGCATCGGTAGCTTTCGCCTCGTAGCCCGAGGAAAGTTTTCTGGATTCCATGAGATTGAAAAAACTCAATATCAAAGTAAGCGCCGCTATAACGGCGACGGCGTTCAAAGTTCCATTCTTCAAAAAAAGCACCTCCGAAAATATCAGCGCGCCATCTCGCGCTTCCTGAAAAACTGCAGAAGCGGTTTCTGTATTGAAACCCCGGTCGAAAGGCTTATACAGTCTATATTGTTTTTCCTGAATATACTTTTCACTCTGCGCTGCCGCCTGTCCCATTCAGCGTTGAACTCTTTTACGAAAGCGGCGTTCGAAGTATCCACCAGAAGCGCTTCGCCCGTTTCCATGTCGTAGAGATCGGCGAATCCAACGTCATACGGCAGCGTGTCAAGTTCGTCGTTCAAGATTATAGCGACGGTATCGTGCCTTAACCTGGTTACGGCCATCATCTTTTCAAACCGCTCTCCCGCGTCCATAAAATCCGACACCACGAAGGAAATGCTTTTATGTTTCAAGACGCGGTTCATGAAAGCCAGTCCTTCGGCCAGATCGGTTTTTCTCGAAACAGGCTTGTAAAAAAGGATCTCGCGGATGACGCGAAGCGCGTGCGTCTTTCCTTTTGCGGGCGGAATGAATTTTTCGACGCGGTCGGAGAACATTATAAGGCCGACCTGATCGTTGGACGAAACGGTCGAAAGAGCTATGGTCGCGGCGAACTCGGCCGCAAGCTCTCGTTTCGTCTGGCCGGTGGAACCGAAGAATATCGATGAAGAAACGTCGATCAATATCATAACGATAAGCTCGCGCTCTTCGCGGTATATCTTGATATAAGGCCGATTCATCCTGGCGGTGACCTTCCAGTCGATGCTTCTGTAGTCGTCGCCGCGGTAATATTGCCTTATGCCTTCGAATTCGAGACCGCGCCCTTTGAACGCGGACCTGAAATTTCCGGCAAAAAGCGAATCAACGAGCCTTTTGCTCTTTATCTCTATTTTTCTTATCTGTTTGATGAGCTCTTTCGGTATCATGGTATCTCGACGCCGTCGAATATCGATCTTATTATGTCTTCGCTCGTAAGATTCTCGGCCTCGGCCTCGTATGTAAGCATTATTCTGTGCCGCAGAACGTTATACCCGACCGCTTTTATATCTTCGGGCATTACGTAGCCGCGTTTCATTAGAAATGCCCTGGCGCGCGCGGCGACCACAAGATAAAGCGATGCGCGCGGCGATGCGCCGAAACGGATGTATTCCTTGAGCGATTTCATGCCGTATTTTTCAGGCTGGCGCGTCGCGTTGACCAGATCTACCACGTAGGTAAGTATATTCTCATCCACGTATATTCTATCGATGAGGGTCCTGGCCGCCAGCAGTTCTTCCGGGGTCGTCACCGCGTCGACCTTTATTTCGGCTTTGATGTTCTTTTCAATGGCCATTTTTCTGATTATGCTTTTTTCATCCTCGACCCCCGGATAGCCGATGACCACTTTGAACATGAAACGGTCGACCTGCGCTTCCGAAAGCGGGTAAGTGCCCTCGGTCTCTATCGGGTTCTGCGTGGCCATTACAAGGAACGGCTCGGAAAGCTTGAAAGTTTCCTTTTCAATGGTGACCTGCCTCTCCTCCATGCCTTCCAGAAGCGCGCTCTGCACTTTCGCCGGCGTGCGGTTTATTTCGTCGGCGAGAAGAAAATTAGTGAATATGGGCCCTTTGGCCGTTTCGAATTCACAGGTTTTCTGGTTATATATGCGCGTGCCGACTAGATCGGCAGGCAGAAGGTCCGGCGTGAACTGGATCCTGGCGAACTTCGTCTTTATCGCCGAGGAAAGCGTCTTTATCGCGAGCGTCTTGGCGAGGCCCGGAACGCCTTCCAGCAGAATGTGGCCGTTGGCGAAAAAAC